>CAVXIN010000005.1:0-170000 GCA_963761885.1 uncultured Gemmatimonadales bacterium | reverse complement strand
CGGTCCTAAGGTAGCGAAATTCCTTGTCGGGTAAGTTCCGACCTGCACGAATGGAGTAACGACTTGGGAGCTGTCTCTTCCGTAAGCTCGGCGAAATAGCAGTATCGGTGAGGATTCCGATTACCCGCGACAGGACAAAAAGACCCCGTGCACCTTTACTACAACCTGTCATTGAACGTCGGTATAACCTGCGTAGCATAGGTGGGAGCCGTTGAGGCGCCGGTTTCGGCTGGCGCGGAGGCAACAGTGAAATACCACCCTTGTTTTACTAACGTTCTCACTCAGGCGGTAACCCCGCCGAGGACCGTGGCTGGTGGGTAGTTTGACTGGGGCGGTCGCCTCCTAAAGAGTACCGGAGGCGCGCTATGGTGGGCTCAGTGCGGTCGGTAATCGCACGACGAGTGTATAAGCAGAAGCCCGCCTGACTGCGAGCGCGACGGCGCGAGCAGGGACGAAAGTCGGCTTAAGTGATCCGGTGATCCCGTGTGGATGGGTCATCGCTCATCGGATAAAAGGTACGCTGGGGATAACAGGCTTATCGCGCCCGAGAGTTCACATCGACGGCGCGGTTTGGCACCTCGATGTCGGCTTATCACATCCTGGGGCTGGAGAAGGTCCCAAGGGTCCGGCTGTTCGCCGGTTAAAGTGGTACATGAGCTGGGTTCAGAACGTCGTGAGACAGTTCGGTCTGTATCCGTCGTGGGCGTGGGAGTGTTGAGGGACGTCGTCTCTAGTACGAGAGGACCGAGACGAAGCGACCGCTCGTGTACGGGCTGTTCCGCCAGGGGCAGCGCCCGGTAGCGATGTCGCGCGGAGATAACCGCTGAAAGCATCTAAGTGGGAAACTCTTCCCAAGATGAACACTCCTGGACCATAAGGTCCCTAAAGGGCCCTGGGAGACTACCAGGTTGATAGGGCGCAGATGTACGGAGGGCAACCTCTTCAGTCGAGCGCTACTAATCGCCCGTGAAGTTTGATCTCTTCGATCGATTCCACGCACTATATCATCCATTCGTCGATTGGCTATGAGCTATTAGCTCTTGAGCTAGTAGCTCATAGCTCCACAATTGGCTGTCGACTAGCGCGCAGGGGCCACACCCGTTCCCATTCCGAACACGGTAGTTAAGCCCTGCAGCGCCGATGGTACTGCCACTGAGAGGTGGTGGGAGAGTAGGCCGTCGCCAGCCTTATCTTGGAAGCCCGGCTCTCCGTCAGGAGTGCCGGGCTTCGTCATTTCCCCTTGCCCAGCGTCATCTTCAGGTCCCCCATCCATGCAGCTGCCGGCGGTACTGCTATCACTGGATCACCGCTTCCCCATGACCCCGGTTTGGTTGGGGGCACAAGTGTGACGCGGGCCGGCCACATCGCCCTCGCCGGCGCACCCAATGTCGGCAAGTCGTCCCTGCTCAACGCCCTGGTCGGGACCCACCTGGCAATCGTGAGCCCCAAGGCCCAGGCCACCCGGATCCCGGTCGTCGGCCTCCGCACCGAGGGCGACACTCAATACGTGTTTCACGATCTGCCCGGGCTGCTGGAGCCCACCTACATGCTCCAGGCCCGCATGCGCGACCTGGCGATCGAGCGGCTCGGCACCATGGATCTGATTCTGGCCCTGCATCCGGCCCCCGAGGCGCCTGCGCCAGACTTCCGGAGGCTGGCGGGACTTGCCGCATTGCCGGTTGCCCCCGTTATGACCGTGTATACCAAGGCCGACCTGGTGCCCCCCGCGCGTCGGGTGGCACTCGCCGAGGGAGCGCTGGTGGTCTCCGCCACGACGGGGGAGGGTGTAGACGGCCTGCTCGGGCATATGCGCGAGCATCTTCCGGAGGCGGAGTTCCCTTACGATCCGGAGGACGTCGGCACCCAGCAGATGCGCTTCTTCGTGGTCGAGTATCTGCGCGAGGCGGCCTTTGACCTGCTGGGCGACGAGGTGCCCTACAGCTTCAACGCCGAGGTGGAGGAGTTTCGCGAGGCGGAACGGCCCGTGTACATTCGAGTCACGCTGTTCGTGGAGCGGGAATCGCAGAAGGGGATCGTCATCGGGCACGGCGGCCGAACCATCGCCGCCATCGGCACCCACGCTCGGAAGCGGCTGGAAGAGTTGCTCGGCGCTCCGGTGTATCTGGATTCGTGGGTGAAGGTGCTCCCGAACTGGCGGCGGAATGCAGCGGCGCTCTCCCGCTTCGGATTCCCCGAGCCCAACCCGATGGCGGCTGCTCCGCCGCCCGCACAGGAATCCTCATGACCCTCGCGCCCGACCTGCTGGAGATTCTGGTCTGCCCCAAGTGCAAGGGCGATCTCGAGTATCGCACCGAGCCGGAGTCGCTGGTTTGCCATGCCTGCCGTCTGGTCTATGCGGTCGAGGACGGCATCCCGATCATGCTCATCGAAGAAGCCAAACCACTCTGAGCCCTGACCCCACTCCCCGCGTCAAACCCCACACCCTGAGCGAGGGCGCCGAGGCGGCTTTGGCGCGGGCGAGGGAGGAGGCGGTGCGACTGGGCCACGACTCGATCGGGGCCGAGCACGTCGTGCTGGCGCTGCTGCATCCCGGCGGACCGGCCGAGCCCGCGCTGCGCCGCCTGGGGCTGGACCCGGAGCAGGTCCGCGCGAAGCTGGAGGCCGGGGGTCGTCGGGGACGGGCGCCGCGCGACGGGGGGGAGTTGGCCTACACCTCCCACGCCAGGCGCCTGATCGAGGCCGCATCGAAGACGGCGCGCGAGGCGGGAACACCGCTCTCCGTAGACCACCTGCTTCAGGCGGCATTGGACGAGCCGCGGGGGGCGATGGCCAGGATCGTGAGCGATGCCGGTGCGTCGTCGGGCGTCGAGCCCCAGGGTGAGTCGCGAGGCACGCCGCCCGCCGCGGCGCCTGGGCGTCGTCCGGCAAAGGATCCGGCGGCGCGGGGAACCTCCCGCGAACGCGGCGAGCCGGCCAGGCGCGGCACCCCGGATCGCACCGAGTCCTCCAGGGCCGGGTCCGTGGACCGCGCCGAGTCGCCCAAGCGCGCGTCCGCCGACCGCCCCGAGTCCTGGCGCGAGAGCCGCTCCTCCCACGCCGGCCTGCCGCCCCACCTTCAGAAATCGTCCATACCGCGATGGCGCCTGCTGCTGCTGCTCGCCCTGCCGATCAGCATCGTGCTCGGCTATGTGGTGCATGCGCCCGGCGTGTGGGTGTTTATCACGGCTTGCCTTGGCGTCCTGCCGCTTGCCGCTTTCATGGGCGATGCCACCGAGCATCTCGCCCATCGGACCGGACCCACCATCGGCGGCCTGCTCAACGCGACATTCGGAAATGCCGCCGAGCTGATCATCGCGCTGGTGGCGCTCCAGGCCGGGCTGGTCGGTCTGGTGAAGGCCTCCATAACCGGCAGCATCCTCGGCAACCTGCTCCTGATCATGGGGCTCGCGCTCATCGCGGGCGGGGTCAATCGCCCCGAGCTCAAGTTCAACCGGACCAGCGTGGGGATGAGCTCGGGAATGCTCTCGCTCGCGGTGGCGGCACTCGCCTTTCCCGCGCTGTACCACGCGGTCCATCCTGAAGCCGCCGCTCGCGCCTCCGAGCTCTATATGTCGGAGGCGGTGGCCGTGGTGCTGATCGTGACCTATGGCTTCTCGCTGCTGTTTACCCTCCGGACTCACCGCCGGCTCCTGGGGGGCGAAGCCCATCCGATCGAAGGGCCGGTCTGGAGTGTAGGGAAAGCCGTCGTCATCCTGGCCGCGGCGACGGTGGGCGTGGCGGTCGAATCCGAGCTGCTGGTGCACGCGGCCACCGAGGCCACTGAGGCACTCGGTCTGTCTACGGTGTTCCTCGGGCTGATCATCATCCCGATCATCGGTAATGCGGCGGAGCACGCCGCGGCGGTGGTGCTGTCCCGCAAGGGCCAGATCGATCTCGGACTGCAGATCGCGCTGGGCTCGAGCACCCAGATCGCTCTCCTGGTGGCGCCGATTCTGGTCTTCGCCGGCATGGCGATGGGCACCGACATGAACCTGGTGTTCACGCCCTTCGAGGTGCTGGCCCTGGCGATGGCCACGGCGGTCACCGCGATCATCACGCTCGACGGCGAATCGCACTGGTTCGAGGGGGTCCAGCTACTGGCGGTCTACCTGATGGTGGCGGTAGGAGCATTCTTCCTCTGATTGACTTGCGCGGCCCAGTCTCCTAAGTTAGCTAGTCGTAAACCTTTACGAGAGGTTCTGGGTGCGGACTCGCCCGACGATTCTCTTCTACTCGCCGGACGGCTCCCCGGTTCCGGCGTTGGTCCGCCAGTGGGCGGCGGCCAACGCATTCCCCCTCCTGGTGTTCAGCCGCCCCGATGAAGTCGAGTCCATTGTCCTCCGCGGTCACCCGTGTCTTCTCTTCGTAGACGGCAATGGGGCGCGCAACGAGGGCGTGGGGCTCGTCCGCCGGCTCAAGAGCGACGCCTTCACCGCCATCGTTCCGGTGACCGCCCTGGCGGCGGACCATCACGCCGAACAGGTGCAGGCCTGGTTCTCCGCCGGTGCCGACGAGGTGATCAGCAGCCTCTTCTCTCCGGCCGAGCAGCGCTCGCGCCTCGACGCGATGCTGGTGCGCACCGAACGCGACGTCTCCGTGCATCCCAGCACCAGGCTCCCCGGCACCACGGAGATCGAGCGCGAGATCCGGCGGCGGCTCGAGTCGGACCAGGAGTTCGCGGTGTGCTACGCCGACCTCGACCACTTCAAGGAATTCAACGACCGCTACAGCTATTACGATGGCGACCGCGTCATCTACCTGCTGTCCCGAATCCTGCATGACGTGGTGAAGGGCTTGCTCGGCGCCAAGGGGTTCGTGGGGCACATCGGAGGCGACGACTTCATCTTCGTCGTGCCGGCGACCGAGATCAGCAGCGTCTGCAGCGAGATCCTCGATGTGTTCGACACCCTCATCCCGCTTCAGTACAACGACCAGGACCGGCGCGCGGGCTATTTCTTCGGCAAGGACCGCCGGGGGCAGCTGCACCGGGTGCCGCTCATGACCCTCTCGATCGGCATCGTCACCAACCGCCACCGCAAGTTTGCGCATCCGGCGCAGGTGAGCGAGCTTGCCACCGAGATGAAGAGCTACGCCAAGACCCTGCCCGGCTCGGTGTTCGTCGTCGACCGCCGACAGGGAACCAACGGCGAGGAGCGCCAGGGCTCGGGCGCCAGGGAACTGCTGTGAGGACGATGCGATGAACGTCACGTGTCCGAACTGCGCCACCGTGTACCGGGTAGACCCCGCCAAGGTACCCGAGGGCGGCGTGCGCGCCCGCTGCACCGTGTGCAGCGCCGTTTTCGCGGTGGGCCGCGAGCCGCAGGGTGCCGAGGCGGCGCGCCGGAACGCCCCTGTCACGACGCCTGAGCCGCCGATGCCTCCGGCACCCTCCGGCGCCGGACTCTCCGCCCCGCTCCCGTCCCCTGTGCCACCGGCCGCCGCGCTCCCCCCGGTGCAGCCGGTGCACGCAGGGCCACCGGTGACATCACCCCCGGCGGCATCCGCCGCCGGCTCCGGCGCCGCAGGCGGCACCCGCCGCGATGACGCCGCCGACGCAGCACCCACCGGTCTCGCGACCCGTCGCGGCACCGGCCTCGCCTCGTTCCGTGCGCCCGGCGGATACTGGCTCCACCGGCCCGGGCACATCCGTGCCGATGCCGCCTCGCCCGGCGGCCCCCGCCCAGGCCACCGGCGCCCCTCCGCTTCCCCCGCCGGCGCCGGCTCCGGTGAGCCGCCCCGCAGCCGCGCCGCCGAGCCCCGGCGGTCGCCCGGCGAATCCCTTCCTCTCGCAGGACCCCTCGCTCAAGGCCAGGCGTCTCGCCCGTGCCCTGGTCTCGGACATCGTCGTCTATCATCCGGCCAAGCGGCAGGAAGGCATCCGGGACGGAACGCTGAAGGAGCTCTTCGAGGAGGAGATCAAGAAGAGCTGGGAGGAGTATACCGAGCAGGTCGGCCGTGAAGTCGCCGAATCCACCGGGTTCTTCCGCGAAGCGTTGAACGAGATTCTGGCGGGCGGGCGGCAACTCTTCTAAGGCCGGTTCCTCCGGTCCGCGGCACCCCTGGCCCGCTTACCTTTCAGCCATACCCCTACAGCGAGGGCCACGCATGTCCGATCTGCTCGACCGTCTGAGTGAGCTGCAGCAGCGGGTGACCGAACTCCGAGACTTTCTTTGACCTTCCCGCCAAGTCCGAGCGCCTGAACGCCCTAGAAGCGCGGCAGGCCGAAGCCGGCTTCTGGTCCAATGCCGAGACGGCGCGGACGTCGGTACAGGAGATCAAGACTCTCAAGGCCTGGGTCATTCCCTACGAGAATCTGAGCCAGCGCCTCGGTGGCGCTGTCGAGATGGCCCAGCTGCTCGAGGCCGAGCCGGACCCGGCGATGGAGGCCGAGGTCGCGCTCGAGGCGGACGACCTCACCGGCGGCGTCCGTGCGTTCGAGCTGCAGGCCATGCTTCAGGGCCCCGAGGACGGCCGCGACGCCCTGCTCACGATCCACCCGGGTGCGGGTGGCACCGAGTCCCAGGACTGGGCCGAGATGCTCATGCGGATGTACGTGCGCTGGGCGGAGCGGCACGGGTTTCAGGTGTCGGTGCTCGATCTCCTGCCGGGGGAAGAGGCGGGAATCAAGTCGGTCAGCATCCTGATCAAGGGCGAGTACGCGTATGGCTATCTGAAGGCGGAGAAGGGCGTCCACCGGCTGGTTCGGATCTCGCCGTACGACTCGCAGGCGCGGCGGCACACGTCGTTCGCGTCGGTCTTCGTCTATCCCGATGTGGACGACACGATCGAGATCGATATCCGGGAGGAAGACATCAAGATGGACGTCTTCCGCGCCTCGGGTGCCGGCGGCCAGCATGTCAACAAGACCTCCTCGGCCGTGCGTCTCACGCACGTGCCGACCGGTGTCGTGGTCTCCTGCCAGCAGGAGCGCAGCCAGACCAAGAATCGGGCGACCGCCATGAAGATGTTGCGGGCCGCGTTGTACCAGCGAAAGTTGGAGGAGCAGGAGGCGGCACGGGCCGTGGTCGAGGCCACCAAGACCGACAATTCGTGGGGCAACCAGATCCGGTCCTACGTCTTCCAGCCCTACACCATGGTCAACGACCACAGGACCGAGGTGAAGGTGGGCGACGTCCAACGGGTCATGGACGGCGATCTGGACGAGTTCATCCAGGCGTATCTCAAGCGATTCGGGGGCAAGGCGGCGTGAGCGCGGTCGAGGAGCGATCCTACGTCGAAACGGCTCGGCGGGAGAAGCGGGCGGCACTGGAGGCCGCCGGCGTGCCCGCCTTCGCCTACCGATTCGACCGGAGTCATGGCGTGGCGGACGCGCGCGCACTCTACCAGGACGACATGGGCGACCAGGGCCCCGTCGTCTCCCTGGCTGGCCGCATCGCGTCGCTCCGCTCGCAGGGAAAGACCACCTTTCTCGACCTCGAGGACGGGAGCGGGAAGATCCAGGTGTACCTGCGCCGTGACGAGCTGGGCGAGCGCTACTCCCTGCTGGAACGGCTGGATCTGGACGATCACATCGGCGTCACCGGGCGCCTGTTCCGCACCAAGCGCGGCGAGCTGAGCGTGCGGCCGACCGATCTCACGCTGCTCGCCAAGTCGCTCCGGCCCCTGCCGCGGGGCAAGACCCAGGACAGCGGCGAGGGCGCCGTCACCTTCGGCGGGCTGGTGGATCCCGAGGTGCGCTACCGCCAGCGCTACGCCGACCTCGCCGTGCATCCGGAGGTGCGGGACGTCTTCCGGCTCCGGGCCAAGGCGGTGAGCTGGATCCGCCGCTATCTCGACGAGCGCGAGTTCCTCGAGGTGGAGACGCCGATCCTGCAGCCACTCTATGGCGGCGCGGTGGCTCGGCCATTCGTCACCCACCACAACGCGCTCGACATGCCGCTCTACCTCCGCATCGCCGATGAGCTCTACCTCAAGCGGCTGCTCGTCGGTGGGCTCGAGCGGGTGTACGAGATCGGCCATGACTTCCGTAACGAAGGCATGGATCGGAGCCACAATCCCGAGTTCACCATGCTCGAGGTGTATCAGGCCTATGCCGACTACACCGACATGATGACGCTCACCGAAGGGATCGTGGCGGGCGTGATTGAGCACTGCCTCGGCACCACGACCCTGGAGCGGGGCGGAGTCACCCTCGACTTCACGCCACCGTTTCGGCGGGTCAGCTTCATCGAGGGCATCCGCGAGCGCTCCGGACTCGACCTCCGAACCGCGAGCGACGAGGAGATGCGCGGCGTGCTGGTCAAGGCGGGCGAGCCGGCGGATCGTGGTCGCCGCCATGAGCGGCGGCAAGCTCCAGGATGAGGTGTTCAAGGTCGTCCTGGAGCCCGACATGGTGCAGCCGACCTTCGTGCTCGACTACCCCAAGCCGCTCTCGCCCCTGGCCAAGGAGCATCGCAGCGATCCCGCTCTGACCGAGCGGTTCGAGTTGTTCGTCGGTGGGCGTGAGCTCGCGAATGCCTTCAGCGAGCTCAACGACCCGGACGACCAGCGCCGGCGGTTCGAGGAACAGGTGCGGCAGCGGGCGGCGGGCAACGAGGAGGCGCATGCCTTCGACGCCGACTACATCCGAGCGCTCGAGTACGGCATGCCGCCCGCGGGGGGAATGGGCATGGGCGTGGACCGGTTGATGATGGTCATCGCCGACCAGGCCTCGATCCGGGACGTCATCCTCTATCCCGCCATGCGGCCGGAGGAGGCATGAGTCCGCTCCGCGGCCTGACCCGCGCGCTGGGCGAGCTGGCGCGGACCTTTCGCTGGCCGACCAAGCTCGAGTGGCGCATCGCCCGGCGCTACCTTCGAAGCCGGCGGGGCGCCCGGACGGCGTCGCTCAACACCGTGATCTCGACCGGGGGCGTGGCGGTCGGGGTCACCGCCCTCATCGTCGTCCTGGGCGTGATGAACGGGCTCCGGAACGATCTGCGGGAGCGGATCCTGGTTGCCAACCCGCATCTCAGGGTACTGACCTACGGAGCCGGTCTCCGGGTGGACGATTGGCGGCAGGCGCTGGCGGCCACCCGGAAAGAGCCCGGCGTCGTCGCGGCCGCGCCCGAGGTCATCAGCCAGGCGGGCATCACGGCGGGACAGGACTACGGCGAAGGGGTGAACCTGCTCGGGTTCGATCCCGACACCGGCAGCATGGCCGTCACTTCGCTCCCCAAGGCCATCGCCAAGGGCGATCTCACCTTCAAGGCGACCAAGCCCGGTGTGGACGGCGGCATCCTGCTGGGCACGCGGCTCGCCGGACGTCTCTCGGTCTACCCCGGGGACATCGTCACGCTGGTCCCCGTCACCGAGGCCAAGATGAACCCGGCGCTCGGGGTCGCGGTGCCGCGGTTCTGGAAGTTCGAGGTCACGGGACTGTTCGACACCGGCATGTTCCAGTACGACAACCAGTTCGTGGTCATGTCGCTGCAGACCGCCCAGCGCTTCACCGGCCTGGGTGACGCGGTATCGGGCATCGCGGTGCGGGTGGCAGACCCCGATCTCGCGCCGGTGATCGGGGAATCCCTGGAGAAGCGGCTCGGTTATCCCTATCGCGCGCTCGACTGGCAGACCCAGAACGCGAGCCTCTTCAGCGCGCTTCAGCTCGAGAAGCTGGCCATGGGACTGATTATTTTCTTCATCATGGTGGTGGCGGCGTTCAACATCGTCGGCACGCTCACCATGGTGGTGACCGACAAGACCAAGGAGATCGGGATCCTCCGGGCCATGGGGCTCACGTCCCCTGCGGTGGCGAGGGTGTTCCTGGTGCAAGGCGCCGTGATCGGGATCGTCGGGACGCTGGCCGGGCTGCTGATGGGGCTTGCGGTCGCGTATGTGGTGGACTGACTCCGGGTGGATCAAGATCAACCCGGCGGTCTACTTCATCGACCACCTCCCGGTCCACGTCGAGCCGTGGGACGTCTTGGTGGTGGTCGGGGCGAGCATCGCGATCGCCGTGCTGGCCACGATCTACCCGTCGCGCACCGCGGCCGGTCTCACCCCGGTCGAAGCGATCCGGCACGAATGAGTGCGATCCTCGAGGCGGCTGGACCTCCGCAAGGTGTACCAGGGCGGCGACGGCTTCCCCATCGAGGTGCTCGGCGGGCGTGGACCTGTCGGTGAGCCGCGGTGAGTTCGTGGCGATCGTCGGCTCGAGCGGATCGGGGAAGAGCACGCTGCTGCATCTGCTCGGCGCCCTGGACACGCCCTCCAGCGGCACGGTGCAGCTCGACGGTCGTCGGTTCGGCGACCTGTCGCCCGATGCGCTGGCGCTGGTGCGCAACCGGAAGATCGGGTTCGTCTTCCAGTTCCATCACCTGCTGCGGGAGTTCACCGCGCTGGAGAACGTGATGCTGCCGCTGCTGATCGCGGGCGAGGACGATGCGCGGGCGCGCTCGCGGGCGGAGGAGCTGCTCGCGGCCGTGGGGCTCGCAGGCCGCATGACGCACCGGCCGGCCGCCCTCTCGGGCGGCGAGCAGCAGCGCACCGCCGTGGCCCGCGCCCTCGCCGCCGACCCCCTCGTGGTGCTCGCGGACGAGCCGTCGGGCAACCTCGACGCCGGCAACAGCGAGCGCCTGCACCAGCTGTTCGCGCGGCTCTCGCGGGAGTTCGAGACCGCGCTCGTCGTCGTCACCCACAACCGAAGCCTGGCGGCCCGGGCCGACCGGGTCCTGTCGCTGGAAGGCGGCCGGCTGGTGCCGCTCGCCAGCGTGGAACTGATGCCCTGATGTCCTGCGATCAGTGTCACGAGCGCGAGGCGGTCATCCACCTCACCCAGATCGTCAACGAACAGGTGACGACGCTGCATCTCTGCGAGCGCTGCGCGGCGGAGAAAGGCGTCGAGAGCCCGAGTGGGGTGGTGAAGACGCCGCTGGGCAGCTTCCTCGCCGCGATGGGAAAGAATCTCCCGGAGACGGAGCCGGCCCCCCGCGCGGGCGACACCTGCCTCCGCTGCGGGGGCTCGCTCCAGGATTTCCGCGAGAGCGGACGGCTGGGCTGCCCCGAGTGCTATCGCTCGTTCGAAGTGCCGCTGCGCGATCTGCTCCGGCGGCTGCACGGCTCCACCCACCACGTGGGCGAGCGGTACGCGGACCGGGGTGGCCCGCCTCCGGTGGAGGTGCCGGTCGAGACGGCGGATCTCCGCGAGCAGCTCCGGCTGGCGGTGGAGACCGAGAACTTCGAGCTGGCCGCCGAGCTGCGCGACCGGCTGCGGGTGGCGGAATGATCGACCTGAGTCTGCTGACCGACGGCGGGGTGGGGTGGCTCGACGCCAGCGGGCCGTCCAGCCACCTGGTGCTCTCCACCCGGATCCGCCTGGCCCGGAACCTCTCCGGCCGCGTGTTCCAGGGACGCAACTCGGAGACCGAGCGGGAGGACATCCTGTCGGTCGTGGAGCAGCGCCGCCCGGGAGTCCGTGCTGCTCCGGCAGGCCACCAAGTTCCGGCTGGACCGCCTGGACCGGACCGACCGCCAGCTGCTCCACGAGCGGCATCTCGTGAGCAAGGAGCTGGCCGGTCTCGACTCCGATGGAAGGGTTCGTTCGGGGGCCTCGGTCCTGGTCCAGGAGCGGATCGGCGTGATGCTGAACGAGGAGGATCACCTGCGGATCCAGGGCCTCCATTCGGGGTTCGCACTGGAGGCGACTTACGCCGAGGTCGACAGGCTGGACACCGAACTGGGACAACGACTTGCTTTCGCATTTCACCCTGAGTTCGGTTATCTTACCTCGTGTCCGACCAACGTGGGCACCGGCCTCCGGGCATCGGTGCTCATCCACCTCCCCGGCTTGGTGCTCACCAAGGAAATTTCGAAGGTGTTGCAGGGTCTGGCGCAGGTGGGACTGACGTTCCGCGGCCTGTACGGGGAGGGAAGCGAAGTCGTCGGCAACTTCTTCCAACTGTCCAACCAGACGACGCTGGGAAGTACCGAGCACGAGCTGCTCGATCACCTGGGCAAGATGGTGCGCCAGGTCATGGACTACGAGGAACAGGCGCGCCAGGTGCTGCTGCGCGACGCGCCGACGATCATCGAGGACAAGGTCTGGCGAGCCTACGGCCTCCTCCGCTACGCCCGGGCGCTGTCGTTCGAGGAGGCGATGAATCTGTTGAGCGGCGTGCGGCTCGGCGTCGGCGTGGGTCTGATTCCGGTTCCGGACGTCGCGATGTACACCCTCAACAAGCTGCTGGTCTATACCCAGCCGGCCCACCTGGCGGTGGCGGAAGGCGTGGCACCGACCGATGCCGATCTGCCGATTCGGCGGGCACGGTTCGTGCGCAAAGTGTTGGAATCCGAAGTGGGGCGCCGTGGATGAGCCAGGGCGACGGCTTTCGGAGTAAGCTACGTGGGGCACCGCGATGAACGGCTACAACTTCACTGACCGGGTCCGCAAGGTCCTGCAGATGGCGCGGGAAGAGGCCGCCCGCCTGCATCACGAATACGTCGGGACCGAGCACATCCTGCTCGGCCTCATCCGCGAGGGTGAGGGGGTGGCGGCGGCCGTCCTCACGAATCTCAACGTCGACCTCGAAGACATTCAGCAGAAAATCGAAGAGACCGTCAAGAAGGGGAAAGCCGCCGCCGCCGCCGGCCCGGACCTTCCCTACACCTCGCGCGCCAAGAAGGTGCTCGAGCTGGCGATGACGGAGGCCCGCGAGCTGAACCACTCCTACGTCGGCACCGAGCACCTGCTGCTCGGCCTCCTGCGCGAGGAAAAGGGCATCGCCGCGCAGGTCCTGACCGACGCGGGCGTGAACCTGGAGCAGTCGCGCGCGGAGACCCTGCGCCTGCTCGGCAGCGACATGCCGCAGGCCTCGGCGGGCAGCGCGGGCAGCCAGCCGAGCGCCGCGCCCAAGTCCGAGAAGAAGTCCAAGACCCCGGCGCTCGACCACTTCTGCCGCGACCTCACCCAGCTTGCCGCCGAAGGCCAGCTCGATCCGACGATCGGCCGGGCCAAGGAGATCGAGCGGGTCATGGAGATCCTGGCGCGCCGCAAGAAGAACAACCCGGTCCTGATCGGCGAGCCGGGCGTCGGCAAGACCGCGATCGTCGAGGGCCTGGCGCTCCTGATCGCCAACGGGCTCTGCCCCGACGTGCTGCGCGACCATCGGGTCCTGTCGCTCGACATGGCCGCCGTCATCGCGGGCACCAAGTACCGCGGCCAGTTCGAGGAGCGGCTCAAGGCGGTCATGAACGAGATCGCCCAGAACAAGCAGATCATTCTCTTCATCGACGAGCTGCACACCCTGGTCGGCGCCGGCGCCGCCGAAGGCGCCATCGACGCCTCCAACATGCTCAAGCCCGCGCTCGCGCGGGGCGAGCTCCAGTGCGTGGGCGCCTCGACGCTGAACGAGTATCGCAAGTACATCGAGAAGGACGGGGCGCTCGAGCGGCGCTTCCAGACGGTCGTGGTCGAGCCGCCCTCGGTGCCGGAGACGGTGGAGATCCTCAAGGGCCTCCGGAAGAAGTACGAGGACCACCACCGGATCAGCATCCCCGACGCCACGCTCGCGGCGGCGGCGGAGCTCTCCGAGCGCTACATCACCGACCGGTTCCTGCCGGACAAGGCCATCGACGTGATCGACGAGGCCGGCGCCCGCGCCCGCCTCGCGTCGCAGGTCCCGCCGGCCGAAGTGGCCGAGCTCAAGGCCGCGCTGGAGAAGGTCAATCTGCAGAAGGAAGACGCCGTCCGCGACCAGAACTTCGAGCGGGCCGCGTCGCTCCGCGACCAGGAGCGCGATCTCCAGAACCAGATCCGGCTGAAGCAACGAGGAGTGGGAGCGCGATCGCCAGACCCGACGTCCGGTGATCGACGAGGAGAACATCGCGTTCATCGTCTCCCGCTGGACCGGGATTCCGGTCACCCGCCTGCAGGAAGCGGAAACGGCGCGCCTGCTCCGGATGGAGGACGAGCTGCACGGCTCCGTCGTCGGCCAGGACGAGGCCATCGTGGCGGTGTCGCGCGCCATCCGACGCTCGCGCGCGGGACTCAAGGATCCCAACCGGCCGATCGGCTCGTTCGTCTTCTCCGGCCCCACCGGGGTCGGCAAGACCGAGCTGGCCCGGGCGCTGGCCAAGTTCCTCTTCGCCGACGCGTCAGGCCCTGATCCGGGTGGACATGTCGGAGTACATGGAGAAGTTCTCGGTCAGCCGGCTGATCGGCGCGCCCCCGGGCTACGTCGGGTACGAGGACTCCGGGACGCTGACCAAGGCTGTGCGCCGGAAGCCCTACTCGGTCGTCCTACTGGACGAGATCGAGAAGGCGCACCCGGACGTGTTCAACATCCTGCTCCAGGTGCTCGACGAAGGCCACCTGACCGACAACTACGGCCGGGTGATCGACTTCAAGAACACCGTGGTGATCATGACGTCGAACGTGGGCGCGCGGGACATCATGCAGGGCAAGTCCCTCGGCTTCCACGGCGCCGACGCCAAGTCGCAGCTTCGAGAAAATGCAGGAGCGGATCAAGGACGAAATGCAGAAGGTGTTCAATCCGGAGTTCCTGAACCGATTGGACGACGTCATCGTGTTCCACCCGCTCTCGAGGGAGCACATCGCCCAGATCGTCACCATCCTGCTTAAGGAAGTGCAGCGCCGCCTGGGCGACGAGGTCAGGCTCACCCAGAGCGCGGTGGATTTCCTGGTCGAGAAGGGATACGACGAGAACTACGGCGCCCGGCCGCTCAAGCGGGCGATCCAGAAGTTCATCGAGGATCCCCTCAGCGAGAAGATCCTCATGGGCGAGTTCGGCCGTGGCGACGAAATCGAGGTGGATGTCGCGCCCGACGGTGAGCGGCTGGTCTTCCGGGCCCTGACCGGGACCCAGGCCTGACGTCGCCGGCGCCGGCCCCCCACGGGGCCGGCGCGCCACACTTTACCCCGTGCTGATGCAGCGTTTCCGTCCCGCTTTCGCCGCCGTCGCCCTCCTCCTGGGGGGACCGGCGGCTCTCATTGCCCAGGAGCCGCAGGTCGAGCCCCAGGCTCCGGCCATCGTCGACAGCATCGTCGTCGAAGGCAACTCGCGTCTCACGCCCTCCCAGATCATCGGCACCGCCGGTCTCGTTGTCCGCCAGCCGGTCAACTATCGCGATATCCAGCGTGCGATCACCAGCCTGTTCCGCACCGGCCAGTTCGACGACGTCGTCGTCGAGCAGCGAACCGCCGGTCGAGAAGCTCGTGCTGGCGCTCAAGGTGAAGGAGCGGCCGGTGCTGGAGCGCTGGGCGGTCCGCGGAACCGACCGGGTCTCCGAAGGCGTCCGTCAAGGGACGGGTGAAGCTGGTGGAGGGGCGGCCGCTCGACCGGAACGCGGTGGAGCAGTCTCGCGCCTCGATCGACTCCCTCTACAAGGACGCCGGCTACTACGCGGCCGAGGTGAAGACGCTCGAGCTGCCGCAGGACGGCGGCAAGACGCGGGTCGTGTTCGACGTGCGCGAGGGCAGCCGGGTCGCCATCAGCCAGGTCACCGTCGACGGCAACGCCCGCTTCCCCGACAAGACCGTGGTGAAGCAGATGTCCACCCGTCCCGAGGGCTTCTGGTGGTTCCAGAACGGCGAGTACGACGAGGACAAGCTCGAGACCGACGTGCGGGAGAAGCTGCCGCGGCTGGTACGCCGACCGCGGCTTCGTGGACTTCCAGGTGACCGGCGACAGCCTCGCCGCGGACAGCGCGGGCGGCAAGGCCACGCTGCACCTCAAGGTGGAGGAGGGCCAGCAGTACTCCGTGGGGACCTTCGACATGGAAGGGAACCGGCGGTTCTCCACCGACGAGCTCATGGCGTACTACCCGTTCGGTCCGGTGAACAAGGCCGGCTCCCCCGCGGGCGGGGCCCGCCCGTTCAACCGCTCCGAGTGGGACGCCGCGACCGAGAAGGTCCAGAACCTCTACGCCAACAACGGCTACATCTATGCCTCGGTGACGCCGGAGGATGTGCGGCGCACGGGGCCGGACGGCAAGCCGTACATCGATCTCGGCTGGGCGGTCCGCGAAGGCTCGCCGGCCACGATCAACAAGATCGAGATCGTGGGGAACGACGTCACGCACGAGCGGGTCATCCGCGAGGCGATCGTCATGCTCCCCGGCGATCTCTTCAGCCGCGACCGGCTCATCCGCTCGTACCAGAACGTCAGCAACCTGGGCTTCTTCCAGCAGCCCATGCCGTCGCCGGACGTGAAGCCGTCCGAGAACGGCGTGGATGTGGACATCGTCTTCCGGGTCGAGGAGCGCCGCACCGGCAACATCAATTTCGGCGCGTCCCTGGGGCAGGGCACCGGCGTCGGCGGCTTCCTCGGGCTGGAGGAGCCCAATCTCTTCGGGCGGGGCAAGCGAGGCCGGCTCCAGTGGCAGTTCGGGAAGAACATCAACGACTTCACGCTGAGCTACACCGATCCCAACATCCGGGAGAGCCGGATCTCGGGCACGGTGTCGCTGTTCGACAGCCGCGCGCGCTTCACCGTGGGCGACCTGGGCCGCCGCAAGCAGACCGGCGGCTCGGTGCAGCTCGGCTTCCCGTTCTTCGGCTCCCGCTACACCCGGCTCTTCACCTCCTACTCGTTCCAGCGCATCCGCTACACCGGGGGCTCGGCCGATCTGCGCGAGCGCTTCCGCTGCACCTCCTGCACCCGATCCACCATCGGCACCAGCGTCCTCCGCGACACCCGCTTCGGCCTGCCCTTCGCCACCGGCGGCTCGCTACCCAGGTGAGCGGGGAGCTGAACGGCGGTATCCTGGGGGGGACAGGCAATTACCGGAAAGTGGACCTGGAGGGGCGCTGGTACGCCCCGCTGGGCGGCGTGGGGGGCGAGGGCGAGTTCGGCGGCGGGGTACAGTTCGTGCTAGGCATCACCGCCAAGTCGGGTTTCATCTTCGGAGACGCCGGGCCGTTCTTCACCGAGCTCTACTCGCTCGGCGGGGTGCAGTTCGGCATCCCGCTGCGCGGGCTACGACGAGTTCGCGATCACGCCGAACGGGTTCGACCCGCAGGCGAGCGGCAACCAGGCGAGCCCGGATGCGTTCGGCAAGTCGTACGCGGCGTTCACGGTCGAGGCCGGCGCGCGGATCAGCCAGTCGCTGTACGTGAGCACGTTCTTCGACGCGGGCAACGTCTATCGGTCCGCCCGGCAATGGGACCCGACGCGGCTGTTCCGCGGGGCGGGCTTCGGGGCGGCGGTGATCTCGCCGCTGGGGCCGATCGGCGTGGACATGGGTTATGGATTCGACCGGGTGGACGGCAGTGGTCGTCCCGATCCCGGCTGGCAGCTGCACTTCAAGCTGGGGAATTTCTTTTGAGCGATGAGCTATGAGCTATGAGCTACGAGCGCGCTGGGCTCGCTGTGCCGGACGCTTCGCTCATAGCTCGTAGCTCACAGCTCATAGCTAGCGCACCTCTCATCTGGAGCCGCGCATGAAGCTGTTCGTCGTGGGAACCTGGATCGCCTCCTTCACGCTGCTGGGAGCCGGCACGGCCGCCGCGCAGCAGGGCGGAGGGAAGGGGTCGCCTACGTCAACACCCAGGCCATCCTGAAGTCGACGCCCGGGTATGCCCAGGCCGAATCCACGTTCACCAAAGAGGTCGAGACCTACCGCGTCGAGGTGCAGAAGCTGCAGGCGACCCTCGACTCCGTCCGCCTCGGACTTCGAGCAGAAGTCGGTCATGCTGAGCCCGACCCAGCGCGACGCCAAGCGCAAGGAGCTCACCGGGCAGCAGCAGAAGCTGGAGCAGCGGACGCAGGAGCTGCAGCAGAAGGCCGCGTCGCGCGAGCGCGAGCTGCTCGATCCGATCCAGACCAAGGTGAACAGCGTCATCGAGGGCGTTCGCGCGGCGGGCAACTATGCCGTCATCTTCGACGTGAGCGCGCCCAACAGCGGCATCGTCACGGCCGACAAGTCGCTGGATCTGACCCAGCGCGTCATTCAGCAGCTCAAGTCAGGTACCTGAGCGGCGTGACGTCGGACGGGCTCACCGCGCAGGCGGTCGCCGACATCGTCGGTGGCCGCCTGCTTGGCGATGGGGGGGTGCGCGATCACGTCGGTCGCACCCATCGATCGCGCCGGGCCCAGCGCGCTCACGCATGGCTGTCTCGCCGCCGCTACGCCGGCGCGCTGCTGTCCTGCGGCGCCGGCTCCGTGCTGCTCCCTCCGGCTCTCGCCGACGCCCCTGCCAAGCCCCCGGCGCGAATCGTGGTCGCCGATCCATACGCGCGCGCTGGTCGAAGTGCTTCGCCGCCTCTTCCCGCCATCCCAGCCGTCCATCGGCATCGATCCCACTGCCCGCATCGGCGCAGGCACCCGGCTGGGGGCCGATGTCTCCATCGGTCCGTTCGTCGTGCTGGGGCGGGACGTTCGCCTGGGCGACCGGTGTGTGCTGGGGGAGGGCGTGTCCGTCGGCGATGGGGTGACGATCGGCGACGACTGCCGGATGGACGCCCGCGTGGTCTGCTACGCGGGAGCCCCATCGGGCGGGGAGTGCTGGTAAAGGCGGGGGCGGTGATCGGCGGCGACGGGTTCGGGTATCTTTCCCGCGGTGCGGGCCACGAGCGGATCCCCCACGTCGGCGGCTGCCTGATCGGGGACGACGTCGAGATCGGCTCCAACTCGTGCGTGGACCGCGGAAGTCTCGACGACACCGTCATCGGTCGGGGGACCAAGCTGGACAATCTGGTGCATGTGGGACACAACGTTCGGATCGGCGAGCGCTGCCTGCTCATGGCGGGCGTAGGCGTCGCGGGGAGCACGCGGCTGGGTGATGACGTGATCCTGGCGGGCCACGTCGGCGTCACCGATCACCTGACGATCGGCGACCGGGTGCAGGTGGCGGCGAAGAGCGCCGTGATCGGCAACGTGCCGGCGGGCTCGGTGGTGAGCGGGCATCCGGCGCGGCCCAACCGGCAGGTCCTCCGGGCCCAGGCCGCGCTCTACCGGTTGGCGCCCATCGTGGGCGATCTCGAGAGCCTGGTGGCGGAGAGACGACGGGATGCCTAGACGCACGCTCGCCCGCGAGGCGACGATCGAAGGCGTGGGGCTCCACACCGGCGCGCATGTCACGGCTCGCTGCGTCGCCGCCGAGTCCGGGAGTGGCATCGTCTTCCGCCGGATGGATCTGGCGGGCACGCCTGAAGTGCCGGCGCGGCTTTCCCAGGTCCGTTCCACCGAGCGGCGAACCGCCTTGGGCGACGCGCCCGGCACGGTGGAGACGGTCGAGCATCTCCTCGCCGCCGCCGCGGCGCTCCAGATCGACGACCTGACCGTCGAGCTCGACGGTCCGGAGCCGCCCATCGGCGACGGCTCGTTCGCACCGTACCTCGAGGCCCTCTGCTCGGCGGGATTCGCCGAGCTGCCGGGCGATCCGGTGGTCTACAAGGTCACTGCGCCGTTCCACCTGAGCGAGGGAGACAGCACCTATGTCGTGGCGCCGGCGCCGTCGCTGCGGCTCACGACGACGATCGAGTGGGCCCATCCGCTGATCGGTCGGCAGTCCGGGAGCTACGATATCACGCCCGAGGCCTTCGCCCGCGATCTGGCGCCCGCCCGCACCTTCGGGTTCGTGCGTGAGGCCGAGGCGCTGCGGGCTCGGGGGCTGGCCAAGGGTGCCGACCTGGACTCCACCCTGATACTCTCCGACGACGGCCTGGTCGGGGGCGCGCTTCGCTGGCCCGACGAGTTCGTGCGCCACAAGGCAGGTGACATCCTCGGCGATCTCGCGCTGGTCGGCGGCCGGGTCCAGGCCCACGTCGTCGCGAGCAAACCGAGCCACCAGGGCAACATCGCGCTCGCCCGGTGGCTCCGCCGGACCGGACAGCGCGTTGGAGGCGTCGCGATGGACATCGGCCGGATCCTGGACGTGATCCCCCACCGCTACCCCTTTCTCCTCGTGGACCGGATCATCGAGGTCGAGGGGACGACGCGGATCGTCGGGATCAAGAACGTCACCATCAACGAGCCGTTCTTCCAGGGCCACTTCCCGGGGCACCCGATCATGCCCGGGGTGCTGATCATCGAGGCGATGGCGCAGGTCGGTGGGATGCTGCTGCTGGGCACGATCGAGGATCCCGACCAGAAGGTCGTCTACTTCATGTCGCTCGACAACGTGAAGTTCCGGCGGCCGGTCCTGCCGGGCGACCAGCTCCGCTGCGAGCTCGAGATGCTGCAGAACCGCGGCCGGACCTGCCGGATGAAGGGCGTGGCATTCGTGGACGGCAACGTGGTGGCCGAGGCGGAGATGATGGCTCGCGTGGTGGACCGGTGACCACGGTCATCCACTCGACGGCCATCGTCGATCCCTCCGTGAAGCTGGGGGTGGACGTCGAGGTGGGGCCGTGGGCGCTGATCGGTCCCAACGTCACGGTGGGTGACCGGTGCACGATCGGACCGCGGGCCCGCCTTCAGCGCAACGTCCGGCTGGCGTCGGGGGTCAGCGTCGGTGACGGCTCCATCCTCGGCGGCGATCCGCAGGATCTCAAGTATCGCGGCGAGGAGACCTGGGTCGAGATCGGCGAGGACACCATCATCCGGGAGTACTCGACCATCAACCGTGCCACCTCGGCGACCTACCGCACCGTGGTGGGCGCGCGCTGCTTCATCATGACCTACGTGCACCTGGCGCACGACTGTCACGTCGGTGACGACGTCACCATCGCCAACGGCACCCAGTGCGCCGGCCACGTCACGATCCACGATCGCGCGGTCCTGAGCGGGCTCAACGCCATCCATCAGTTCGTCACCATCGGCTCCTACGCCTTCGTGGGTGGGGGCTCCCGGGTCAACCAGGATATCCCGCCCTACGTGAAGGCGGTGGGAAACCCGATGGAGCTGTATGGCCTCAACTCCATCGGGCTGCAGCGCGCGGGGTTCTCGGGCGAGACTATCGCCGCGCTGAAGCGTGCCTACCGCCTGTTCTTCAACTCCGACCTCAATCTCTCGCAGGCTCTCGAGCGCGCCCGCGCAGACCTGCCGCCCATCCCCGAGGTCGAGCGGTTCATCGACTTCGTCGAATCGTCGGAGCGAGGCGTCCCGGCGTGACCTCGCCGCTGCCGGTCGGTGTGATCGGCGTCGGCGCGCTCGGCCGGCACCACGCCCGGCATCTCTCCCAGCTCGACGGTGCCCGCCTCGTGGGGGTAACCGACATCGATCCGGCGCGGGCCGCCGCGGTGGCGGCCGAGCTCGGCACCCAGGCGTGCGAGCTGGAGGACCTGCTCGCCCGCGTGGCGGCGGTGACCATCGCCGTGCCCACGCAGGCGCACGCGGAAGTCGGTTTGCGGGCGCTGGCCTCGGGGGTCCCGGTGCTGATGGAGAAGCCGCTCGCGGCCACCCTGGACGAGGCCGACCAGCTGATCGCGGCGGCCGCGGCCGCGGGCGTCCCGATTCAGGTCGGTCACATCGAGCGGTACAATCGCGCCCTTCGTGCCGCCGAGCCGTATCTGGACGGGCCTCGCTACATCGAGAGCCAGCGGCTGGCGCCATTCCAGCCACGCGGGACCGACGTGGCCGTCGTGCTCGATCTCATGATTCACGACCTGGACCTCGTCCTGCACCTGACGGGCGGCGCCGAGGCGACGGAGGTGCGCGCGTCGGGGCTCTCGGTCCTTTCGTCCCACCTCGACATGGCAAACGCGCGCGTGGAATTCGCGAACGGGGCCGTCGCGCTGGCCACGGCGTCCCGGGTCTCACGCGAGCGGATCCGCCGCCTGCGGCTGTTCCAGCCCAATGGGTACCTCTCCCTCGACCTCGCGACCGGTGCCGGGGAATTCATGCGTCTCCGGAGTGACTGGCGGCCGGGGACGGGCGCGCAGCTCTCCGACGTGGTCGAGCGCGTGGTGCTCCAGGCCCCGGAGGCCGACGCGCTTCGGCTCGAGTTGCAGAGCTTCGTCCATGCTGTACGCGGCGACCGGGAGGTCGTGGTGGGCGGCGCGGAGGGCCGCGCCGCGCTGGCGCTGGCGCTTCGGGTCGCCGCGGTGGTCCAGACCGCCCCGCTCGCCGCCCCAACCGCTGGATGATCGCGCGCGCCGGACCGCGCGTCTTCGTATCGGCGGGCGAGCCCTCCGGTGACCTGCACGGCGCCGGGGTCGTCCGCGCGCTGCGGGTTCGATACCCCGACGCGCAGATCGACGCGCTGGGCGGTCCGCGCATGGCGGAGGCGGGCGCCACGGTGCGCTATCCGATGGAGGGCCTGGCCGCCTTCGGCATCGTCGAGGTCGTGAGCAAGCTCGGTGCGCACTGGCGCCTGTTGCGCGCCCTGCGCGACGATTTCCGCGCAGGCCGCTACGACCTCGTGATCCTCATCGACTACCCCGGTTTCCACCTGCGCGTCGCCGAGGCGGCACGGGGCGCCGGCACCAAGGTGCTCTATTACATCGCCCCCCAGCTCTGGGCCTGGCGGCCCGAACGAGCCCGCCGGCTCGCCGCCGCAGTGGACCGGCTCGCGGTGGTGCTCCCGTTCGAGCAGCCCTTCTTCGGAGGGCTCGGCCTCCGGAGTGACTACGTGGGGCATCCGCTGGTGGACCGCACGCCTCCGCCCTCCCGCGACGCTGCGCGTGCGAGCTTCGGCGTACGGCCCGAGGAGAAGGTTCTCGGACTCTTTCCCGGAAGCCGAGCGCAGGAGATCCGCCGGCTCTGGCCCCCGTTCCGGGACGCGGCGGCCCAGCTGCGCCGGGAGGGACGCTGCGACCGGGTGCTGGTGGCCGCGACCGAATGGGGTGACTACCCGGACGCCGGTGACGCGGTCATCGTGCGGGGAGATCCCGCGCGCCTGCTCGCGGCGGCGGATGCGGCCCTCGGTGAAGTCCGGCACGACCACGCTCGAGGCCGCCCTCGCCGGCACTCCGATGGTGGTGGCCTACAAGGTTCATCCGCTGACCTACCACGTGTTCCAACGGGTGCGGACCGTGGATTGGGTCAGCCTGGTGAACCTGGTGGCTGACCGCGAGATCGTGCCGGAGCTGCTCCAGGACCATGCCGAGGCCACGGCGCTGGCCCAGGCGGTGGGCCCGCTGCTCGACCCCGCGGATCCCAGGACCGTGGCGCAGCAGGAGGGCTTCGCGCTGGTGCGGCAGCGTCTGGGGGATCCGGGCGCGACGACTCGGGTGGTCGCGCTCGCCGGCGAGCTGCTGGGCGCGTGAAGGTCCGGGTTCCGCCCGGGGTCGCGAGTGCGGTTGCTGCACCCGCGATGCGGCTGCTCGCGGCGTCGTGGCGGATGCGAATCGAGCACGAAGAGCGCTGGCGTCCGCTGCACGATTCCGGGCGACCCCACGTGTTCCTGCTGTGGCACGAGGTGTTGCTTCCGCTGCTCTGGCATCACCGCGGCCAGGACATCGCGATCGTGGTCAGCGAGAATCGGGACGGCCAGTACCTGGCTGATTTCGCCCGGACGCTGGGTTACCGGGCCGTGCGCGGCTCGAGCTCCCGGGGTGGGGCGCGCGCGCTGCTCGGCGCGGTGCGGGAGCTCCGCTCCGGGCGTGCGGTCGCGTTCACGCCCGATGGGCCTCGCGGTCCGCGTCGTGAGCTCAAGGCGGGGGTGGTGGCCGCCGCCCAGCGGGGTGGCGGCATCATCGTCCCGATCCACGCCCGGGCCGACCGGGAGTGGCGGTTAGATTCGTGGGACCGATTTCTGATCCCCAAGCCGGCCGCCCGGGTGACGGTGACGTACGGGCGGCCCTTCGAGGTGGCGCCGGGGGATGACGGGCTGGCGACTGGGCTGAGGGAGGCGGGTGTGAGGCTGGCCGAGATCGCGGAAGGGGGCGGATGACGAGGCGGGGCGATTCCCACCGAGTGATGCGCTGGCTCTGGACCAGCGGCCGGCCGGACGCGCGGCTCGCGCGCCTGGCGCTGTTGCCGGCGTCCGGGCTCTGGCGCGGAGCCATGGCCGTGCGCGGACTCGCCTATCGCCGCGGGTGGTTCGCGGTTCACGACCTGCCGCTTCCCGCGGTCGGGGTGGGAAATCTCACCGTGGGCGGATCGGGCAAGACCCCGATCGCCATCTGGATCGCCCGCTACTATCTCGAGCGCGGTCTGATACCCGGCGTGCTGCTCCGCGGGTACGGCGGCGACGAGAACCTGGTACACCAGCATGCGGTGCCCCGGGCGGTCGTGGTCGCCGATCCGGATCGCGCGGCGGGTGCCGAGCGCGCGCTGGCCAACGGGGCCCAGGTGCTGGTGCTGGACGATGCCTACCAGCGGCTCGACGTCCGGCGCGACCTCAACATCCTGGTGATGAGCGCGGAGACCACGCGCGCCGTGCGCTGGCCGCTGCCCGCCGGACCGTGGCGAGAGAGCTGGGCCTCGCTCGACCGTGCCGATGCCGTGATCGTCACCCGGAAGCGCGCCACCCTGGAGGCCGCGCACGCCCTGGCCACGGAGGTGCAGGCCCGAGTGGCAGGCCCGGTGGCGATCGCACACCTCGGGCTGAAATCCCTGGAAGGACTGGTGAGCGGGCGGAAGGCGTCGGCCGAGGCGCTCGCCGGCAAGCGGGTGGTGGCCGCCTCCGGGATCGCGGATCCCGACGCCTTCGTCTCCCAGGTAAAGGGAACCGGCGCGGCGGTGCAGGTGGCCACCTGGAAGGACCATCACGACTACCGGGACGAGGACGTCGCCTGGCTGGCCCACGCGGCCCGGCGGGCCGATCACGTCGTCATCACCGAGAAGGACGCGGTCAAGTTGCGCGACCGCTGGCCCCACGCGGTGCCCGAGCCGCTCGTGGCCGTGCTCGACCTCGTGTGGGAGGAGGGCGGCCACCGCATCACGGCCGCACTCGACGCCGTCGTCACGCCCGTGGAACGGCTGTAACACCAACCCGGACATCGCCTCTATGACCACTGTGTCACGCCCGAACCAAGACGTCATCCGTCCCGACAAGGACAGCGCGCTCCTCGCGGAGGAGAACCCGTTCGAGGCCATGATGTCGCGCTTCGACTATGCGGCCCAGCGGCTGAGCCTCGATCCCGGGCTCTACAAGGTCCTGCGCGCCCCCGAAAAGCAGATCATCGTGTCGGTGCCGATCGTACGCGACAGTGGCGAGGTGGACGTGTACACGGGCTACCGCGTGCTCTACAACACGTCGCGCGGGCCCGCGAAAGGTGGCATCCGGTTCGACACCGCGGTCACGCTCGACGAGGTGAAGGCACTGGCGGCGTGGATGACGTGGAAGTGCGCGGTGGTGAACATTCCGTTCGGCGGCGCCAAGGGTGGGGTCGCATGCGATCCCTTCCAGCTCTCCAATGCCGAGCTGGAGCGCATCACCCGGCGCTACACCTCCGCGATCATCGACACGCTGGGGCCGGACTCGGACGTGCCCGCGCCCGACGTGAACACGAACGAGCGGGTCATGGCGTGGATCATGGACACGTACTCCATGCACAAGCGCCACACCGTCACCGCCGTCGTCACCGGCAAGCCGGTGGAGATGGGCGGCTCTCTCGGCCGGCGCGAGGCGACCGGGCGGGGCTGCATGCTGGTCACCCGGGAGGCGCTCAAGCGTCTCCGGATGCCGATCGAGGGCACCCGGGTGGTCGTACAGGGATTCGGCAACGTCGGCTCCGTCGCCGCGCAGCTCATGGAGAATCTGGGCATGAGCGTGGTGGCGGTGAGCGACAAGTCGGGCGGGATCTACAATCCCACGGGACTCAAGATCCGCGACGTGCTCCATCATTCCCGCCAGAAGCGCTTCCTGAGTGACTACAAGGAAGCCGACCACATCACCAACGACGACCTCCTCACGCTCGACTGCGAAGTGCTCGTGCCTGCCGCGATGGAAAACGTCATCACCAGCCATAACGCGAAGGCGATCAAGGCCCGTATCATCTGCGAGGGCGCCAACGGCCCCACCACCGCCAACGCCGACAAGATCCTGGACGAGAACGGGGTCTTCGTCATCCCCGACATCCTGGCCAACGCCGGCGGGGTGACGGTCAGCTACTTCGAGTGGGTACAGGACCGGGGCGGCTACTTCTGGGACGAGGACACGGTCAACCAGCGGCTCGAGCGGATCATGGTCGAGTCGTTCGAGGAGGTCGCGAGCATGGCGGGTCGGCATGGCATCAACCTGCGGATCGGGGCCTACATGCTGGCGATCGAGCGGGTTTCGGCGGTGCACCGGCTCCGGGGCATGTACGCCTAGTCCATGGACCTGGTTCTCCTCGCGGTCGGTCGGCTGCGCTCCTCGTACCGCGAGTCCTGCGACGACTACCTGCGCCGGCTGAGCCGTTACGCCAAGGTGAAGGAGCTGGAGGTGCGCGAGGCCAGCCGCGCGCCCAGTGCCGCGGCGCAGCGGGCGGAGGAGGCCGAGCGGCTCGGCGCGCGCGTCCCGCCGGGGGCGACCGTGGTGGCACTCGCGCGCGAGGGCTCGGCGTGGTCGAGCGAGGAACTGGCACGACGCGTGGACGGTTGGAGAACGGCGGCGCGTCCGGTCGCCGTCGTCATCGGCGGGTCCACCGGACTCGCCGATGGTTTTCTTGCCGGGGCAGGGGCCCGCTGGAGCCTGGGGCCACTCACCCTGCCGCACGAGCTCGCGCGCGTCGTCGTCGCCGAACAGCTGTACCGGGCGTTCACGATCCTTCGTGGCGAGCCGTATCACAAGGGACGACCCTGACACCCGATGCCCGAATGGTTCGAGGAATGGTTCGGTGAGGACTACCTCCAGCTCTATCCCCATCGCGACGATGCCGAGGCGGACCGTGCGGTGTCGCTGGTCGCGGGCGTCACCGGCCTCCGGCCCGGCTGGCGGGTACTGGACGTGGCCTGTGGCGCCGGACGCCACGCCCGGGCCTTCCGCGCCGCGGGGGCGCGCTGCGTCGGTCTCGACCTCTCGCTCACCCTGCTGCGGGTGGCGCGTGGCGTGACCGATGCGCCTCTGGTGCGCGCCGACATGCGCCGGCTGCCGATCCGGCCCCGGAGCATGGATCTCACCGTGAGCCTGTTCACCAGCTTCGGCTACTTCGAGCACGACGAGGAGCATGCCGGCGCGCTGCACGAGATGGTGTCCACCGTCCGGCAGGGCGGGTGGTTCGTGATCGACTTCCTCAACGCGGCCGCGGTGCGAGGGCGCCTGGTGCCCCAGGAGCGTGTCCCGGTTCAGGGCGGGACCGTCGACGTGACCCGCTCCGTCTCGCCCGACGGGCGCTACGTGCGGAAGACCATCCTGACGCCTGCCGGCCGCAGCTACGTCGAGCGGGTGCGCCTCTTCGAGTCCGAAGAGATCGAGCGGATGCTCGGCGACGCCGGCATCACGGTCCAAGTGCGGTTCGGCGACTACGACGCGGCTCCGCTCGGGCCCGAAGCGCCGCGCACCATCCTGGCCGGCTCCAGGACGTGACCTTCCGATTCGTCGCGACTCCGCTCGAGGCCGCCCTGGAGCTTCCCCCGGCTCGGGCCGGCGGTCTCGACCCGCAGCTGGAGGCGGCATTCGTGCCAGGGCCCGCCCGTGATGCTGCCCTGGCGCGGCTTCGGGAGCCCGGTGCACTGGCCGTCACCAGCGGCCAGCAGCCGGGGCTCTTCACCGGCCCGCTGTACACCGTGCACAAGGCCCTGTCCACCGCCGCGCTGGCCCGGGTCCTGGAGCGGCGCTGGAGCCGTCCGGTGGTTCCCATTTTCTGGATCGCCGGGGACGATCACGATTTCACCGAAGCCAGCAGCGCCACCTGGCTCGCGGCGGACGGATCGCTCGCGTCCGCCTCGCTGCCGCCCCGCCCTCCCGAGGCACCGCTCACGCCGATGTACCGGCAACCGCTGGGCGAAGGGCTGGAGGCGGCGCTGGAGCTGCTGGGATCGAGCCTGCCCGCCACCGAGTTCCGGGACGAGACCCTCGCCTGGCTGCATCGGCACTACCGACCCGACGTCACCGTCGCTGCCGCGTTCGCCGGCGCGATGGCGGAGCTGCTGGCGCCGGCGGGGATCGTCTGCTTCGACAGCACCCACCCGTCGGCCAAGCGCGCCGCCGCACCACTGGTGCTGCGTGCGCTGGAACGCGCGGCGGAAATCGACGATGCGCTCGAACGGGAGGCTGAGTCCGCGGGAGAGAACGCCCGAACCTCCGGCGTCGTGCTGGGCGATGGCGCGGCGCTCGTGATGCTGGAGGCATCCCAGGGGCGCGACCGGCTGGTCGCCGCCGACAGCGGGTTCGTCACCCGCCGGGGGAAAGAGCGCTTCGAGCTGGACGAGCTGCGCCGGATCGCCGAAACCGATCCCACGCGTCTCTCCCCCAACGTGCTGCTCCGACCGGTGGTCGAAAGCGCCCTGCTACCGACGGTCGCGTACCTCGGCGGCCCCGGCGAGCTCCGCTATCTCCGGCTGACCCCACCGGTGTACCGGGCCCTCGGCGTCGAGCCCCAGCGCCCGCTGCCGCGCTGGTCGGGCGTACTGGTCGAGCCGCGCGTGGACCGTATCCTGGAGAAGTTCGGCGTCGAGCTGGCGGACCTGCTGGATCCTACGGGTGGACTGGAGTCCAGACTGGTGCGTTCGCAGCTGCCGCCGGAGGCCGTGGAGGCGCTGGCCCGGATCCGCACCGCCGTGGAGGCGGGGTACGAAGCGCTCGAGCGGGGGGCGAAGGAGATCGATCCCACGTTGGTCCGGCCGGTGCAGGGCGCACGGCACCAGGCGGTGGCCGGCACCCACGACATCGAGAAGAAGCTGGTGCAGCATCTCAAGCGCCGGCAGGAGACGGAGCTGGGTCAGATCGGCCGGGCGCGTACGGCGGTGCTTCCCGGCGGCAAGCCGCAGGAGCGCGTGCTGACCGTCGCACCGTTCCTCGCCCGGTATGGGCCGGCACTGGTTACCGATCTGGGCGATGCCATCGAGAGCTGGTACGCGGACACGCTGCAGGGCACCCTTGAAGCCGCCTCGGCGCCGTCTTAGACTCGACCCATGTCCGTGATCGCGCTCATCCTCCTCGTGGCGCTCCTGATCCCCATCATGGGCATCGTGGTGGATTCGCCCATCGGCCGCGCGCTCGCCCGGCGGCTGGAGGGCCCGCAGGACGTCCCGCCGGGACTCGACCAGCTCGCCAAGAAAGTGGATCTGCTCGAGGCGGAGGTGGACGACCTCACCCGCAGCGTGCAGGCGCTGCAGGAGGAGAACACCTTCCTGCAGCGGCTGCTCGCCGACGGCCCCTCCCGCTCGACTCTCCCACGGCCGCCCGCCTGAAGACCGCCGAAGGCCGGTCGTCCCGGCCGGCGGTGATGGTCGGGACGGGGATCCTGCTCAGCCGGATCATCGGCCTGGTTCGCAATCGGGTCTTCGCGCACTACTTCGGCACCTCCGACGCGGCCGACGCGTTCAACGCCGCGTTCCGGATCCCCAACTTCCTCCAGAACCTGTTCGGCGAGGGCGTACTGTCCGCGTCGTTCATCCCGGTCTACGCCGGTCTTCGGGCGCGCGATCGGGCGCAGGATGCCTCGGCCGTGGCGGCCGCGGTGGCGGCTCTGCTCGCGCTCACCGTATCCGCGCTGGTGCTCGCGGGGATGCTGCTCGCGCCATGGCTGATCGACCTGATCGCGCCTGGATTCAGCGGCGAGAAGAGGGAGGCGACCGCCCGCCTCGTCCGCATCCTGTTCCCCGGCGCGGGGCTGCTGGTGCTCTCCGCCTGGTGTCTCGGCGTACTCAACAGCCACCGCCGATTCTTTCTCTCCTACGTCGCACCGGTGGTATGGAACGTCGCCATCATCGTGGCGCTGCTCTTCGCCGGCGGTGGAGCGGGCCAGTACCGGCTCGCCGAGATCGCCGCGTGGGGCTCGGTGGTCGGCAGCCTGCTGCAGTTCGGCATCCAGCTTCCCACCGTACTCGGCCTGCTCGGAGGTCTCCACCCCGGCCGGCTGCTGGCCGAGCCGGTGCGAGCTGTCGGCCGCACTTTCGTACCGGTGTTCATCGGACGCGGGGTCGTTCAGATCAGCGCGTACGTGGACACCATGATCGCGAGCCTGCTGCCGACTGGCGCGGTAGCGGCCGTGTCCTACGCCCAGGTGCTCTACACGCTCCCCGTCAGCCTCTTCGGGATGTCCGTCTCTGCCGCCGAGCTGCCCGAGATGTCGAGCGCGACGGGAACCGAGGCGGAACGCGCGGCACATCTGCGCACGCGCCTGGAATCGGGCCTCCGCCAGATCGCGTTCTTCGTGGTGCCGTCCGCGGCCGCCTTCATCGCGTTGGGTGACGTGGTTACGGGAGCACTGTACCAATCGGGGGAGTTCACCCGCGAGATGACGCGTTACGTGTGGGCCATCCTCGCGGCGGCCTCGGTGGGCCTGCTGCCGTCCACGCTCGGACGGCTCTACGCCTCGGCGTTCTATGCGCTGCACGACACGCGGACGCCGCTTCGGATCGCGCTCGTTCGAGTCGGGATCGGCGTCGCCCTGGGATATACTCTGGCCCTGCACGGCCCGACTGCGGCGGGCATCGCACCGGGTTGGGGAGCGGCCGGAATCACGCTTGCATCGGGGCTCGCGGCGGGTGTGGAATACCTGCTGCTGCGAGGGGCGCTCGGCCGGCGCATCGGGCCGACCCGGCTGGACGGCACATTGGTGGTCCGCCTCTGGGCCGCAGCGGCGGCCGGCGTCGGCGCGGGGTGGGCCCTCCGGCCCGCCGTGGACACGTGGCATCCCGTGGTCGTCGCCATGGTGATTTTGGGCGCGTACGGGATGGCGTACCTGGCGGTCGCCGCCCTGCTCGGCGTTCCGCAGGCCCGCCGCCTGCTCCGCCTCGGCGCCGCGTAGGGCAGCGCTCGAGACCGGCCGCCCCAGGTCTTTGGGCGTTAGCTTTCCACTGTATGACGGACCCCGCCCTTTCCGATTCGCTGCAACGCAAGCTCGACACCCTGCCCGAGGGCCCCGGAGTCTATCTCTGGCGTGACGCGCGGGGCGACGTGCTGTACGTCGGCAAGGCCAAGCGGCTCAAGAGCCGGGTGCGGAGCTATTTCGCGACCGACTTCCCGTCGAGCGCGCGGAACCAGGTGCTGCAACGCCTGATCGCCGACGTCGAGACCATCGTGGTGGCGAGCGAGGCGCAGTCGCTCATCCTCGAGAACAACCTGATCAAGGAGTATCGGCCGAGGTTCAACGTCCGGCTGAAGGACGACAAGAGCTATCCCTCGATCGCCGTCACTCTCAGCGAGCCGTTTCCCAGGGTCCTGGTCACCCGCCGGCGGAACCTGCCTGGCGCGCGGTACTTCGGGCCCTACACCGACGTCGGGCAGCTGCGCCGCACGCTCGCGATCATCCGCCGGCTCTACACGGTGCGGAGCTGTCACGACATGCTGCCCGAGGAGCGCCGCGACCGTCCCTGCCTCGACTATCACATCGGTCGGTGCCAGGCGCCCTGCATGGGGTGGCAGCAGGAATCCGATTATCGGCGCATGGTCGAGGACGTGCTGCAGTTCCTCGAGGGAAAGACGGGAGACCTGCGAGGCCGGGTGCGGCAGGCGATGCTGGAGGCGAGCGGCACCGAGAACTACGAGCGGGCCCGCGAGCTGCGGGACGCGCTACGCTGGCTGGAGCGGCTGGAGCAGCCTGTCGCCGTAGAGGTGATCGGTACCGGCGATGCCGATGCCATCGGGTACGCCCGGGACGGCGACGACGCGGTGGCGGTGTTGATCCGCGTGCGTGACGGCCGGGTGGTGGGCCGCGAGCATCGGTTTCTCGAGGGCCTCGAAGAGGAGACCGATCCCGCGATCCTGAGCGCGTTCCTGGTCCGCTACTACGTGCCGGCAGAGGGGCGCGCGCGTCGGGTCGTGGTGCCGTTTCCGCCGGAGGACTGGGATGCGCTGCGCGAGCTCCTGCCCGAGGCCGACTGGAGCGTGCCCCAGCGCGGCACCGCGCACCGCTGGCTCGAGCTGGCCGACGGCAATGCGAGGCACCTGCTGGAAAGTCTCCGCATCGAGTCCTTCGAGACGGAGGAGCGGGCCGAAGATCCGGTGTACGCGCTGGGCCGCGACCTCGGCCTCACCTCGGTGCCGCGCAGCCTCGTGTGCATCGACATCTCGCACAACCAGGGCAAGGACACGGTCGGCTCCCTGGTCTGGTTCGAGGCGGGACGTCCCAAGAAGAGCGAATACCGCAAGTTCAAGATCGAGGGGGCGGGCCAGCAGGACGATTTCGCCGCCATCCACGAGGTCGTCACCCGCTACCTCACGCGGCGTCGCGACGAGGGGCTGCCGGTTCCCGACCTGCTGCTGATCGACGGCGGGAAAGGCCAGCTCAACGCCGCACTCGACGCGGCGGAGGCTCTGGGGATGGGAGGCCTCCAGTTCGCCAGCCTCGCCAAGCGGGAGGAGGAGGTGTTCCTCCCCGGCCGGCCCGACTGCCTTCGCCTGTCGCGCCGGAGCCCTTCGCTCCGGCTGCTGCAGCGGATCAGGGACGAGGCGCACCGGTTCGGTCTCGCCTACAACCGCAAGCGGCGGACGCAGCGGACGATCACCTCCGAGCTGCTGCACATCCCCGGCGTGGGTCCCCGCCGGCGCCGGCTCCTTTTGGAGCGATTCGGCAGCCTGGCGGGCGTGAAGTCGGCATCCGTGTCGGAGCTGGCGACCGTGCCGGGCTTCTCCGCCCGGCTCGCTGCGCGGGTGCTCGAGCACCTGCAGGCCAGAGCCTGAGGTGCCGGAGCTCCCCGACGTCGTGGTGTATCTGGAGGCGCTGGAGCGGCGCATCGTCGGGCGGCGGCTGCTCGGGGTCCGACTCGCGAGCCCCTTCGTGCTCCGCACGGTGGATCCGCCCATCTCGGCGGTCGCGGGACGGGAGGTGCTCGGGCTGCGCCGGATGGGCAAGCGACTGGTATGGGAGATGGAGGGCGATCTCTATCTGGTGATTCACCTCATGATCGCGGGCCGCTTTCGCTGGGTCGCTCCCGGCGCCAAGGCGCCGGGCAAGATCGGTCTGGCGGCGTTCGACTTCGAGGAAGGCACGCTGCTGCTGACCGAGGCCGGATCCAAGCGGCGGGCATCCCTGCACCTGGTGGGCGGCCAGTCGGCGCTGGCGCCTGTTCGAGCGCGGAGGGCTGGAGCCGCTGGAGGCGGACGCGACCGCATTCGCCGCAGCGGCTCCGGCTGGAGAACCACACCCTCAAGCGCGCCCTTACCGATCCGCGGCTCTTCAGCGGCATCGGCAATGCCTACTCCGACGAGATCCTCCACCGCGCCCGCCTCTCGCCGCTCAAGCTCACCAGCCGGCTCTCGGATGCAGAGGCCGAACGACTCCACGCCGCCGCGCAGCACGTGCTGCTGAGCTGGACCGAGCGGCTGCGCGAGGAGACCGGTGACGGCTTCCCGGCCAAGGTGACGGCCTTCCGTGAGGGATGGCCGCGCACGGGCGGTACCGCCAGCCCTGCCCGGACTGCGGCACACCGATCCAGCGGATCCGCTATGCGGAGAACGAGACCAACTACTGCCCGAGCTGTCAGACCGAGGGTCGTCTGCTGGCGGACCGAGGGCTGTCCCGTCTGCTGAAGGAGGACTGGCCCCGGAGCCTCGACGAGATGGACGAGCGGCTCAAGTCCTGACCGGGACGACGGTTGCCCGCGGCAGCGCGGGAATTGCCAGTGGGGCGATCCTCGGCCATATTTATAAGTCTATGTCAGATGGACGTTTTGCCATTCTCGACCCGGCCGCCGGTATCAGCGGCGACATGCTGCTCGGCGCGCTCGTTGGCCGCGGGAGCGCCGGAAGCATGGCTGCTGGGCCTTCCCGAGCGGCTCGGCCTCGCCGACGTTCGGGTCGAGGTGACGCAGGTGGACCGCTGCGGCGTGCGGGCCACCAAGGTCGACGTGCTCCTCGCCGATGGCCGCCACGAGGCGCCGAGCGAGCTGGTCCATGCCCCGCACGCCCATCCCCATTCACACGAGCGATCACCACGCACCGCATCGCCATGTCGGCGAGCTGATCGACATCCTCGCGCGGGCGCCGCTGTCCGAGTGGGTGCGCGAGCGCGCCATCAGGGCCTTCGAGCTGCTGGGCGAGGCCGAGGGCCGGATTCACGGCGTGCCCGCGGACGCAGGTCGCCCTGCACGAGGTCGGGGCGATGGATGCGCTGGTCGACGTCGTGGGTGCGATCGAGGGATTCGAGCAGCTGGGCATCGACCGGATCTACCATCGCCCGGTTGCGGTCGGCAGCGGCTGGGTGCGCGCGGCGCACGGGACGATCCCGGTGCCTGCGCCCGCCACTGCGGTGCTGCTGGAGGGCCTGGAGATCGTCACCGGACGGCCCGGTCGTCGGCGAAGCGACGACTCCGACCGGCGCCGTGCTGCTTCGCGTGCTGTCGTCGGGGACCCCGCCCGCGCGCTGGCGAATCGTGGGCGCGAGGCGCCTGGGGCGCCGGGGGACGCGATCCGGAGGCCTACCCCAACGCGCTCCGGCTCATCGTGGCCGAGGCCGCGGGCGAAGCGGGCGACGTCGCCGTGCTGTCGACCGACCTGGACGATCTGAGCCCAGAGTATCTCGAGCCGCTCCGCGAGGCGCTGTTCGACGGCGGGCGCGCTCGACGTGCAGATGTGGGCGACGCAGATGAAGAAGGGCCGGATCGGGTTCCGGGTGGAGGCGGTAGTGCCCCCAGCGGAGGCCGATCGGGTCACCGACGCCCTCGTCCGGCACAGCACGACCGCGGGCGTGCGTCGCCAGATGGTGCAGCGGTACACCGCTGCCCCGGCGCCAGCTGGAAGTGGACGCCGGCGGCGGGATCAACGTGCGAGTCAAGGTGTTGGACGCGCCGGATGGGCCGCGGTTGAAGCCCGAATTCGATGATGTCGCGGCGGTTGCCCGGCAAGACGGGCCGCCCCGCTCATGAGGTGGCAAGGGACTTGCACCAGCGGGCTCTCCGCCTGGTGGGCCCCGATGGAGCCGCCAAGGCTGTGACCCCGAACAAGGAGTCGTGACGAGTGAAAGCGACGATCGCGTCGGCCCTTCTGCTTCTTTCCCTCGCCGCCACCGCCGCCGAGTCCCAGCAGCGCGTGATCAGCGACCGAGTCGCGAAGTCGATGCCGAGTGCGATATCAGGCTCCCGACTGCGGCCTGAAGTCAGGCCACTTCAAGGTGAGCAGCGGCGCGAGCTATCTGAAGACCGGCATCGAGTCCGATGTCCCCGAGAACAGACAGCGCGCCCTGGACAGCGGTGAAAAGGTGCTGCTCGAGGCGATGCAGCAGAACGACCAGGACGTGAACCCGGCCGCCTGGTACTATCTCGGCCGGATCTACCTCCAGCGTGGCGACATCTACGGCGCCGACAGCGCGCTGACCCGCGCCGAGAAGCTCGCGCCGGCGTGCGCCAAGGAAATCGACGGCTACCGCCGCAACGCCTGGGTCGCGCTCATCAAGGGCGGCAACGGCTTCGAGGAGCAGAAGAACCTGGACTCGGCGCTGGTGCTCTACCGCCAGGCGGGCGTGGCGTATCCGGAAGTCGCCGATCCCGTACTATCAGGCGGCCGTCGGTCTTCAACGAGAAGGGCATGACCGACAGCGCCGCCGCCTACTACGGCAAGGCGGTGGCGGCCAGCGCCAACGTCACCGACACGATCGAGCAGAAGATCCGGAACCGCTCCGCCTTCAACCAGGGCGCCCTGCTGCTCAACGCCCAGAAGCACGCCGAGGCGGCGACGGCCTTCGAGCAGTATCTCAAGTGGGTGCCGAACGACGTCGAGGCCAAGCGCGGCCTGGCCGGCGCCTATCGGGGCCAGGGTCAGGCGGACAAGGCGCAGGCGATCGAGCAGGAGATCGTGGCCCCGGGCGGCTCGGCGGCGCCGGCCGGCGGCGCCGGAGCAGGGGCCGGCAGCGCCGACCTCATGAACGTCGGCGTGAACCTCTACAACGACAAGAAGTACGCCGAGGCCGCGGAGGCGTTCGCCAAGGTGGCCCAGGCGGAGCCGTACAACCGCGACGCGCTGTTCAACCTGTCGAACACCTATCTCGCGCTGAAGGACGGTCCCAAGCTGCTCGAGACCGCCAAGCGGCTGTCGGCGATCGAGCCGATGAACGAGAACTCGCTCAAGCTGGTGGGCGAGGGCTACAAGCAGGCGAAGAACGTGGACGAGGCGGTCAAGACCGCGGAGCAGGTGCTGGCGCTGCCGGTGGACGTGAAGGTGACCGACTTCACCGCCGGCGGCGACAACGCCACGCTGGACCGCGACGGCGACCGGGCGGGAGGCGCAGACGCCCGCGGGCAAGCCGATCCCGCCCAAGGCGGTGACGCTGGCCGTGGAGTTTCTCGACGCCAAGGGGGCGGTCGTCGGCAGCCAGGACGTGCAGGTGCCCGCGCTCGCGGCGGGGAAGGCGCAGGAGCTCAAGGCGACGGCGCAGGGTGCCGGTATCGCCGCGTGGCGATACAAGCAGAAGTAACCGGAGGACACGTATGGCGGGCATCCAGGCCACGAGCGGGCTCACCACGACGCGGGCGCCGTTCATCGAACAGGCGCAGGCCGAAGGGCCGCCTGTACATCCACCAGCCGTACGAGCTGTACTCCGAGGGCAATCACGACGCGTGGCGGCGGCTGTTCACCCGCATGGGTGATCGGTGGCGCCGCTACGCGAACCCGCGCTTCCTCCAGGGCATCGACAGTCTCTGCCTGGATCCCGCGCGGGTGCCGAGGCTCGAGGACGTCAATCGATTTCTCAGCCCGCTGACCGGCTTCCAGGCGAAGCCGGTCAGCGGGTACGTTCCGTCGTTCCTCTTCTTCGACTGCCTGCGGAACCGCGAGTTCCCCACCACCATCACCATCCGCGACGGCGCCTCGCTCGACTACCTGCCCGAGCCCGACATCTTCCACGACATCGCCGGGCACGTGCCGATGCACACCGACCGCGCCTTCGCGGACACGCTGGTGCGCTTCGGCGATTGCGCCCACACCGCGGCCGAGATCGCGGCCGGGCATCACGGACGAGGCGGAGAAGATCCGGCGGGTCACCAGCATCTTCAAGGCGATGGCGCGGTTCTTCTGGTTCACCATCGAGTTCGGCCTGATGCGGAGCCCGGACGCGGTCTCAAGGCGTACGGCAGCGGCCTGCTCAGCTCCTACGGCGAGATCGCGCACTCGATCGACTCGCCCGAGGTGCAGCGCTATCCGATCCAGCTGGAGTGGGTCATCAACCAGTACTTCGAGATCGACCACTACCAGCCGCTGCTCTTCATCGTGGACTCGTTCGACCATCTGTTCGAGCTGGTGGGCGAGCTGGAGCGGTGGATGCGCGAGGGCCGGCTGGACAACGTCGTCGCCGGGAGAGCCGGCCGTGAGCGAGCCGGATCTCCGGAGCTTTCTGGAGGCGTCGCAGGCCAAGTAGGGCGCTTGACTCTCCCCGGGCCCGGCCTGACATTTCCCGGCGACTTCGCGGGCGTAATTCAGTGGTAGAATGCCAGCTTCCCAAGCTGGACGTCGCCGGTTCGAGTCCGGTCGCCCGCTCTCCGACATTGCACTGCCGACCGAGGCAAACATACCGCACCCCCGCCGCGAGCTCTCGCGGCGGGGGTGAGGCGCTTCCTACCATCCCCTCCGCTATCGGGACTCGCAGTCCCCGCTCTGGGTGGCGACACTCGGCCCTGCGCGTTGAGGATCTCGGCGGAGACGTCGGCGCCGGGACGGCTACGGACGAAGTTCGCGGCGATCCTGGTGGCGCCTGCACGGATGTCGTTCTGTTGCTGTCGAAGTCGAACTCGACCTCGTCGCCCACGGCCTTCCGCGCGCCCGAGGTGACCGTTCCTCCGGCGGCGCGGACCCGCGCGCGGAAGGTGCCGCCCCGTGGAGTCAGGTTGCGCCCATCAACCGAGATCTTCGACCGGTTTGCGCGGCGCTCGCAGCGGAGACGCAGGCCCGCGGCCGTCGGCGTGGCGGTCGCAAGGTGGGCGGCGGCGTGAGCGCGCCGGCGTCGGCCGACGGAGCTCGGGTCCGCGATCCCCGCCGCGTCGGCGGCACAGGCCGCCGAGACCGCGATGATGATGGCCGAGGCGACGGCAGCGAGAGCGAGCTGGAATTTGGTCATGGTGAATTCTCCGGGTGCAGGACGATCAGAGTGCTGAGGAAATGTGGAGGGCGTCGTTGAGCCGCCCGCATCGTTACAGGCAATCGATGCGCCAATTTGCACCCGGGCCTAACGCATATTCTGCAGCGACTTGCCTCCAGCTCGAGTGGAAGCTGCATCGCCCCGTTACAGCTGGAACGAAACGAGGCTCCGTCCACGGGTGGTGCGAGCGGGTGCAGACTCCATCGCTTGACACCGGCGGTCATGCGCGCATTTTCCAAAACCCCATCACATAGCAGTAGGCCATCGAGTCGTCGCGGACGATGTTCGCGCCGGCCCAAGGACGCGTCGAAGTGCACACCATCCTGTTGACTGATGACGAAGCCGGAGTCCGCGCTCCGCTCCGGCGGATTCTGGAAGACTCGGGCTACCGGGTATGGAGGCGGGCGGGGGCGAGGAGGCACTGGCGATAGCCGACGAGCTCGAACGAGCCGATCGACCTCCTGCTCACCGATGTGGTGATGCCGGGGATGAGCGGCGACGAGCTGGCGCGGAGAGTGACGGGGTCACGTCCGGCTGTGAAAGTCCTCTTCATGTCGGGCTACAGCCAGGAAGCCGTGACGACCCACGGGCAATTGGTCGCAGGCTCTGGGTTCCTGCCCAAGCCCTTCAGCGCCGCCGATCTGGTGGATCGTGTTCAGGAGACACTCTCGGGATCCACACCCGAGGTACCCGCGCGTCGCACACCCCCCACAGGTGATCCTCTTCACAGTCGTAAGTAGATAATCTCGAACATCTTAGATACATTCCTGTTCCTTGCGGGATGGCGTAGTTCCTGCATGGGATTGCGCCATACTCCGTGCCGACCTGGCCGTTACCCTGGACCACCCAAGGCCCATGAAGCTTCATACCGGACTTGCTGCTCGAATTGCCGTGCTCCTTCTCGGCGCCGCCACGCTGCGATGCAGTGGTGGCGATCCGATCGATCCCCCTGGTTCCGCGACCGCGATCGAACTGATCTCGGGCGACGACCAGGTAGCGACGGTCGGGTCGCTCCTTCCAGACTCGCTCATCGTGCTGGTGACCGACAGCGACGGGGATCCGGTGTCGGGAGTGTCGGTCGCCTGGGCCGCGCAGGGCGGCGGCACGGTATCGGATGCGACGGTCCGACCGGAGCCGACGGGCGCGCCGGCGTCCGCCGCACCCTCGGTTCGACCGCCGGTGCGCAAGCAACCACCGCCACGGCGGCGGACCTGGACGGCTCCCCCGTGACCTTCAGTTCGACGGCGGAGGATGGCCCTCCACCCGTGCCCGAGATCATCATCGTCACCCAGCCGCCCGCGACCGCCCTCGAGGATGAAGTCTTCGCCGCCGCTTCTCAGCCTGTGGTGCGGGTCGAGGACGGCAGCGGCAACCCGATCGAAGGCGTTACCGTGACGGCGGCGATCGCCGTCGGGAGCGGAACGCTCGAGGGCACGACGACGGCCATCAGCGGGAGCGACGGCGTCGCCGCGTTCGGCGATCTGGGCGTGGCAGGGCAGGGAAACCACACCATTCAGTTCACCGGGTCCGATGCCTCCGCCACTTCCGCGACGATCGCGCTCTCGGCGCTTCCCGCCGAGGCGACCAGCGGCGAGTGGGGTCCCGAGGTCGCGTGGAACATCGTGCCGCTGCACATGTCGCTGCTTCCCACCGGCAAGGTTCTGGCCTGGGGACGCGAGGAGATCGGTGGCGGGATGGGGCAGCCAAGGTTGTGGGATCCTGCTTCCGGCGCTCCGAGCGCGGCAATCACGGTGGCCAACGATACGATGCTCTTCTGCGCGGGTCACGCGCTCATGGCCGACGGCAACCTGATGGTATCGGGCGGGCACAAGGCGGACGACCGCGGGCTCGATGTCACCAACATCTTCAACGCTACGAGCGAAAGCTGGACGCCCGGGCTTCCCAAGATGGCTCATGGCCGGTGGTACCCCACGGTGACCACGCTGCCCGATGGACGCATGGTCACCGTCGCGGGCCAGGACAGCGCGTCCAACGTGGTGAAGATCCCCGAGATCTGGGAAGGCGGCGCGTGGGTGGAGCTGCCGGGTGCGGGCAACGTCGAGTTGCCGTACTACCCGCGTGACTTCGTCGACCCGCTCGATGGACGGGTGTTCATGGCGGGTGAGCGGGTGACGTCCCGCTGGCTGGACGTGGACGGGTCGACCGGCGGCGACCGGGGAGCTGGACCACGGGCCCGACGCACTTGTGGCTGTTCAACCGCGACTACGGCTCGGCCGTCATGTACGAGTCGGGGAAGATCATCTACGTGGGTGGCGGGGGATACACCGGGTGGGACACCCCTGATCCCGACGTCGGCTACGCCGACGGAGACCGCCGAAAAGGTCGATCTCAACGTCGGCGCTCCGGCGTGGACCAGCGCAGGGAGCATGAGCAGTCCGCGCCGGCACCTGACCGCGACGGTGTTGCCCGACGGCCAGGTCCTGGTCACCGGTGGCGTCAGCGGCGGCGGCTTCAACGACGTGAACACCGGGGTCCGCGCCGCGGAGATCTGGGACCCTGGTACCAACGAGTGGACCACCCTGGCGAGCAGTGCCGTGACCCGCGCCTACCACTCCGTGTCCATTCTCCTGACGGACGGAACCGTGCTTCATGGCGCGAGCGGGGATGCCAATGTGCCGGGCACCGGGACCCCGTATCCCGCTCAGCGGAGTCACGAGATCTTCCGCCCGCCGTATCTGTTCAAGGGCGCGCGGCCCGAGATCACCGACGCGCCCGCCAGCGTGGGCTATGGCCAGACCTTCACCGTGACCACGCCCGCGGCAGCTCAGGTGACGAATGTTCGCTGGGTCCGGCTGGGGTCAGTCACCCACGCATTCGACGCGAACACGATGGCGGTTTCCCTCGAGTTCACCCGCGGCGATGGCAGCCTGTCCGTGACGGCACCGCCCAATCCGAATGTGGCCCCGCCGGGCACTACATGATCTTCGTCCTGAACCGGAACGGCGTCCCCTCTGCCGGCAGGGTCGTCCGCGTGCAGTAAACGGTCCAGGATTCTCGCGCAGTGAGGGACCAGTTCGCGGAGGCCCGGCAGCCATCACTGTCGGGCCTCCGCTAGATTCCGGCGTGGCTTCACCACCGCACTTCCGCTCACCCCTGCCGACCTCGACCGCGCCCTGCACGAGCGGTTTGGTCTCACGGCATTCCGTCCCGGTCAGCGCGAGGCCGCGCAGGCGGTGCTCGAGGGCAGGGACCTGGTCGCCGTGATGCCCACCGGGGCGGGCAAGTCGCTCTGCTTTCAGCTTCCCGCGCTGCTGCTCGACGGTCCCACCGTCGTGGTCTCGCCGCTCATCGCACTGATGAAAGACCAAGTGGACGCGCTGCGTGCGCGCGGATTGCCGGCGGCCGCGCTGCACTCCGGCATGTCGGCGTCCGAGCGCCAGGCGGCGGAGGCGCGACTGGGGTCGGGCGCACTCGATCTGATCTACGTGGCCCCGGAGCGGCTCGGGCACGCGGGATTCCGTGCCTCGCTCGCGCGGGCCCGGCCGGCTCGGCTGATCGTGGACGAGGCCCATTGCATCAGCCAGTGGGGGCACGATTTCCGTCCCGACTATCGGCGGCTGGCCGGGTTCCGCGCCGAGCTTGGCGTTCCGGCCGCCGCATTCACCGCCACCGCGACGCCCGATGTGCGGGTGGACATCGCCGAGCAGCTGGGCCTCTCCGATCCGCTGGAGCTGGTCACCGGATTCGAGCGGCCCAACCTCACGCTGGCGGTCGAGCGCTGCCGGGGCCGGGACGACAAGGGACGAGCGCTGGAGCGGCTGGTGCGCGAGGTCGGACTGCCGGGCATCGTATACGCCGCCACCCGGAAGTCGGTGGACCTCTGGAGCGCCGCGCTAGCGGCGCTGGGCATCCGGACCGGCCGCTATCACGCCGGGCATGCCGGACGAGGAACGCCGCGCCGCGCAGGACGCGTTCCTGGCGGGACGGACCGACGTGATCGTGGCCACGAATGCCTTCGGCATGGGCGTGGACAAGGCCGAATATCCGGTTCGTGGCGCACGCGGAGCTGCCGGGCAGCATCGAGTCCTACTACCAGGAGGTCGGCCGGGCGGGCCGCGATGGCCTCCCGGCGCGATGCACGCTGCTGTTCGCGCCGGCGGACGTCCGCACCCAGGAGTTCTTCCTGGCCGGCGCGAACCCTACCGCCGGCGTGTTCCGCGAGGTGTGGCGCCGGCTGGCGGAAGGGTCCACCGACGAGCAGATCGAGTCGGCCTTCGATGCCGGCGAGAGCGCGATGGCCGCGGTCGACGGCCGCCCGCCTGCTGCGGCGGGCGGCGGAACAGGCCGGCGTCGGGCTGGGCGCAGGGCGCGCCGCCGGTGGACATGGATGCCCGCGCGCTCAAGACCCGCCGCGACCGCGAGCGACTCGACACCATGGTGCGCTACGCGTTTTCCCGCGGCTGTCGCACCCGGTTCGTCTACGACTATTTCGCCGGCAGCGCGCGCGGGAGGCTCGGTGCCCCGCTGCGGCGTCTGCGACGTCTGCCTCGGATGGCGGCGCGGCGCGGTACGGCCGCTGGAGGACGACGAGCTGCTCCGGGTGCGGATCGCGCTGTCCGCGCGTCGGCCGCCTGTCGGGTCGGTTCGGAGTCGAGCGGGTCGCCCAGGTGCTGGTCGGAAGCGGCGGAAAGGAAGTGCTCGGCCACGGCCTGGACCGGATCCCCACCTACGGCAAGCTCTCCACCATGCCTCTCGATCAGGTGAAGGACCTGCTCGGTGTGCTGGCGGACTGCCGGGCTGGTCGAGCGACAGGGAATCGAAGGGGGCCGGCCCGGCGCCTTCGTGCTGGCGCTGACGGCGGAGGGCCGCGCCGTGGCGCGCGGGCGAAATCCGGCCGGAGCTCGAGCTGCCGGGGAACTCGGTGTCGCGCCGCCGTGGATCGTCGCCGGGCCGCAGGCGCCGAGCGGAAGCAGGGGCACCCCGGGAGTCCGCGCCTCTCGCCGAGGACTCGGGTGCGGACCCCGAGGTGTTCGCCCGGCTCAAGGCCTGGCGCACCGACGAGGCCAGGCGCCGCAGCGTGCCGCCCTACGTCGTCTTCCACGATCGCACCCTCGCCGCGGTGGCGGCGGCACGCCCCGCCGACGCGAGCGAGCTGGCGCGCATAAGCGGAATCGGTCCGGCGAAGCTGGCGGCGTACGGAGAGGCGATCCTGGCGCTGATCGCCTAGTACCGCCTCAGCCGGGCGATACGCCGTGGGGCTCGGCGATCTCCAGGAACTCGGTGGGCGGGGCCTCCATTCGTACCTCACCGGCTGGTGTGAAGGTCCCCTCCCACCAGTGCCGTGCGTCTCCCTGGGTCCACAGTCAGCCCCCGCCGCCGTCAGGCGCTCGCCGAGAGCGGTCGCGTCGGACGGGCGATCCGCTGGATTCTTGGCCAGGCAATCGAGCACCAGGCGCTCGAGCGCGTCAGGAAGCGGGCGGCCGAGTCGCGTGGACGGCGGCACCGGGGCGGCCTGGAGGTGCTTGAGGATCTGCTGCATCGCGGTTTCGCCGTCGAACACCAGCGTCCCCGTCAGCAGGAAGTACCCGACGCAGCCCAGCGCGTAGAGATCCGCGCGGCCATCCACCGCCTCGCCTCCCGCCATCTCCGGCGCCATGTAGGCCGGCGTGCCGCTCACGGATTCCGGCGCCGTCAGCCGCACGTCGCCCGAGCGCTGGCTGGGACCCTGCTTCACCAGGCCGAAGTCGAGCACCTTCACGAAATCGTACTCCAGCCCGAACCGGCCCGAGGTGAAGGTTGGCCGGCTTGATGTCACGATGGACCATCCCGGCGGCGTGAGCCTCCGCGAGAGAATGGCACGCCTGGCGGAGGATGTGGGCGACCCGGGTCGGGGGCTGGGGACCGTAGCGGACCACCAGCGACTCGAGGTCGCTGCCCTCGAGCAGCTCCATCACGTAATACAGCCGCCGATCCCGGGCGATGCCGAAATCGTAGAGCTGGATCGTGTGGGGCGATCGCAGCTCCGCGGCGGCCTCCGCCTCGCGACGAAACCGCTCGGCGGCTATCCGCCCGGGTCCCTCGAGCAGCCCGTGGCCCGCGATCAGCTTGATCGCCGCCGGCCGGGCGAAGAGCTGGTGCTCCGCCTTCCAGACCTCGCCCATGCCGCCGCGGCCGATCAGCTCCACCAGGCGGTAGCTGCCGAGCTGGCGGGCGCGGCTGACCTTGCGGCCGAGGCGCACGATGATCCGGGAGGGAATCACGGCGAGGAAGGCGCAGATGTAGTTGGGCAGGTAGGTCCAGATCAGCAGCCCCAGCGGCTGGAGCTCGATGCCCCGGGCCCGCGCGATCGCGAGCCCCACCGGATCCATCGTCGCGGCGATCAGTGAGCCGATCAGCATCTTGCGCGGCGGGCCGGGCACGATGGAAGGAAAGATCAGGATCGATGACGCAGATCCAGGAGAGCCGGCCCGCCAGGGCGCGGGGCTCCCACTGGTTGATCACCCCCACGGCGAACGCCACCAGCACCTCGTACACGAGCGCCACCGTGGACAGCGCGCCCGGAACCCTCGCGGCGCGTGGCGCGATCCAGAACACCGCGGCCGAGAGCGCGATGGAGCCCACCGCGAACACGTTGGCGATCGGCGGGAAGGGAATGGCCTGGTCTGCCGGAAGTCCCAGGTTCGGCACCACCAGGTGATTCATGACCAGCAGGATGATCCAGAGCAGCGCCAGCACGACGCACAGCACGCGCAGCCGGTGCGCCGCCTCCAGGGCGAGATCGTCGGCCACCGGCTCCGAGCGGGGCGCCTCGGTGGACGGCCCGGTCGGCGGGTGTGGATCGACGAGCCTGGAGTCGGGCATGTGGGCCCTGTGAGGTGGGAACGTCTCAATCTCACGCTCGGACCGACGTTTGCCAATGCCGGCGGCACCTTGACTGCCCTCCCGACCGGCCCATCTTTCGGGCACTCAACATCGCCAATCGCCGGAGGAGGTAGGACGTGACGGATGGCGGCCGCCGGCCCCTGGCACGGTTCAGCGAAGAGCCCGTCGTCCGGGTCGCCGCATACTATGTGCTGCTCGCCGCGGGGACCGCCCTGCTGTGGCAGATCTTCCCCGGCCTCGCGGCGGTGTTCTCGGCCGAGCGCCTCGACGCCGTCAGCAACGTCGCGCCGACCGCCGATCCTCTCCTCGAGGCGCTCGGTGCCGCCGCGCCGGGCATGTCGCCCCCGGTGGCGCTGGCCCTCACGACCGCGCTCTGTATGGTCGGCGCGTTCGTCCTCATGCTCCCGGTCAGCTGGGTCTACATCCTCACCCGCCAGAAGAAGGGCTTCCGCCAGTCGGTGGTGCAGACCCTCATCATCCTGCCGATCGTGGTCGCGGGCGTCGTGCTGCTGGTGAAGAACAGCATCGCGCTCGCCTTCAGCCTCGGCGGCATCGTGGCGGCGGTGAGCTTCCGCAATACCCTGCGCGACACCAAGGACGCGGTCTACATCTTCCTCGCCATCGGCGTGGGGCTCGCCGCGGGCGTACAGGTGATGTCGGCGGCCGCGGTGATGTCGTTCCTGTTCAACGTGCTCATCCTGGTGTTCTGGTACACCGACTTCGGCCGCGCGCCGTCCCACCTGGAAGGGCCGCGCGCCGCACGCCGTCTGGAGCGCTCGCTCGCGCTGGCCAACCGGACCGGCGCCTTCGTCGCCCAGCTCGACCGCGAGATCCTGAAATCCATGTCGCCCGAGCAGCTCCAGGCGCTGGCCTCCCGGGCCCGGCGGCGCGTGGGCGAGGGCGGGAAGTCGGATCTGCCCAAGGCCCCCAAGCCACCCAAGCCGCTCGACACCGTGCTGCGGATACAGACCTCGGATCCGGAAAATGCCCGGCCCCAGATCGAGGCCGTGCTCGCCACGCAGGTGAAGGAGTGGAAGTACGTCGCGACGCAGCGTGACACGGCCGGGCCGGCGATCCTGGAGTACCGGGTGCGCCTGCGCAAGAGCGTCCCGGCCGCGCAGCTCTCCGGGGAACTGCGCACCCGCCTCGGCGCGCGCGCGACCGGGGTCGAGACGAGGTAATCACCCGCCCGCGTGAGCGAACTCCTCAATCAGATCCAGCAGGTCCTGGGCGACCGCTACATCGTCGAGCGAGAGGTGGGCCGCGGCGGGATGGCCTACGTCTTCCTCGCGCGAGACCGGCGCTACGAGCGCGAGGTGGCGATCAAGGTGCTCGACCCCGAGATCGCCACGGCGGTCGGAGCCGAGCGCTTTCTCCGCGAGATCCGGATCACCGCCCAGCTGCAGCATCCCCACATCGTCTCCCTGCTCGACTCGGGCGAGGCCAGGAATCTGCTCTACGCGGTGATGCCGTTCGTCGAGGGCGAGTCGTTGCGCGACCGGCTGATGGCGCACTCACGGCTCTCCACCACCGAAGCGGTGACCATCGCGTGGGAGGTGGCCGACGCGCTGGACTACGCGCATCGCCGAGGCGTCGTGCATCGGGATATCAAGCCCGAGAACATGCTGGTCTCCAACGGCCACGCGCTGGTGGCGGACTTCGGCATCGCGCGGGCCATCGGCCTCGCCGGCGGGTCGACGCTGACCGGCGTCGGATTCCCGATCGGCACCGCCGCCTACATGAGCCCGGAGCAGGCGACCGCGGCTTCACCGGTGGACGGCCGGAGCGACATCTACAGCCTCGGCTGCGTGCTGTACGAGATGCTCGCGGGCCGGATGGCGTTCAGCGGCCCCAGCCTCAAGAGCGTGCTGACCCAGCAGCTCACCGTCGATCCACCCCTGGTTCACATCACCCGACCCGACGTGCCCCCCGAGGTCATCGCCATCGTGCGCCGCTGCATGATGAAGCAGCCGGAGGAGCGCTACGCCACGGCGGGTGAGCTCGCCGAGGATCTGCGGGGTTCGCTGACCGACCTGCCTCGCCTGTCGACGCCGGTCCCGCGACCGGTCCTCTCGGTGCCGGAGCGGGAGAGCGACGGCCTGCTATCCGCGGTGGGGAGGTGGATCGTGCCCGCGGCGCTGCTCGCCATCGTGCTGCTCGGCGTGATGTTCGCCTACCGCCAGCGCGAGCGGCGGGCCGGTAGCGCGGACGGTCCGGAGGGGCCCTACACGGCGTCCGTGGCGGTGCTGCCGTTCACCAACCTGAGCGGCGGCTCCGGAAACGACTACTTCAGCGAAGGCATCACCGACGAGATCATCAGCCAGCTCGCCCAGGTGGAGAGCCTGAAGGTGATCTCCCGCACCTCGGTGCTCGCGCTCAAGGGCAGCGCGCTCACCCTGCCACAGATCGCGGACACGCTCGGCGTCCGCCACATCGTCGAGGGGTCGGTCCGCCGCCAGGGCTCTCGCGTCCGGGTGTCGGCCGAGCTGATCGAGGCCGCCAGCGATGCCCACCTCTGGTCCGGCACCTTCGAGGGCGATCTCGCGGACAGCTTCCGGGTCCAGGAGGAGATCGCGCGCAAGGTGAGCGAGGAGCTCCTGACCACGATCCGCGGGGTGCGCCCCATGGCGTCGAGCGCCATGCCGAGCCAGAGCGCCGCATTCGACGCGCTGCTCCTGGGGCGTCACATGCTGGAGCGGAGGTCTCCCGAGGCGGTCAATGGGGCGATCCGTGCCTTCCAGGACGCCATCCGCGCCGACTCGGGCTACGCGCCGGCCTACGCGAGCCTCTCATCCGCCTACGCGCTCCACGTGATCTACGGCGCGCCCGGCGGCGTCAATCCGTACGTCGCGGTGGCGCGGGCGCTGGCGCTCGCGGATCGCGCCGTCCAGCTCGATCCGGGGTTGGCGGACGCCCACCTCGCTCGCTCGGACGCCCTGCTCATCAGTCTCGCTCCCCACGAGGATGTCCTGCGCGCGCTGCGCGAGGCGCGACAGCTCATGCCGGGCTCGGTGGCGGTCTATCTCTCCGTCGCGCACGCGCTGGAGCACATGGGACGCTGGGATGCCGCGCTCCAGCAGGCCCGCCGCGCGCTGACGCTCGACCCGCTCGCCACGGGCGTGCGGCATTCGGCGATCGCGATCGCGCTGGGTGCCCGGCAATACGACATGGCGCTGGAGGAGGCCCGGCGGGCGCGCGCCTTCGATCCGAACGATCGGATCGCCACGATGCTCGAGGGTATCGCGCTCCTGCTCAAGGGCGACGCGGAAGCGTGCGTCAAGCTGGATCTGCGTCCCTGGGTCGGAACTCGCGCCACCTGCCTGCACGAGGCAGGCCGGGCCGCGGAGGCGGATGCGCTGGCCGACTCGCTCGCGACTCTGCTGGACCGGGGGCAGTACGCCGTCGGTCCGCAGTACGCCGCGCTGGCCGCCTACCGCTCGTGGCAGGGCGACGTGACGGGCACGGTCACCTGGCTCCAGAAGGCGGCCGAGATCTCTCCCATGATCCACTATTGGCATCTGGAGTCGGGACTCTTCGACCGGGTCCGACGGGACACCGCGTTCATCGCCGGCCTGTCACGGATCGAGAGCGGGGTCCGGGTCCGGGTCGCCGATGCGCGCCGCGAGCTGGGAGATCGGCTGGAATGACCTTACCGGCCGCGGCCGAGGTGAAATGGGACGTGGCCACGCCGGAGCGCCTGGGCGAGCTGCGGGAGGCGGCACCTCCCGCCGGTCTCCGCCTCACCGAGACGAGAACCGGATTTCATCGCGATCTCTACTACGATACGGCGGACGGCTCGCTCGCCCGCCGCGGCATCACCTGCCGCTTCCGTCTCGGCGCCGACGACCGTCGCGAGCTGAGCGTCAGTGTCAGCCATCCCCGCCAGCGTTTCGTCTCCCCGGTCATCGAGCTGGAGCTGAGCGCCGCGTTGCGGGGTGAGAGCGAGGCGGCGCGGCGCCTCCGAGGCTTGGTGGATCCGTCGGCCCTCGAGCCACTGGTGGAGCTCGAGGTCGAGCGGACCACTCGGACGGTGCGCGGTCCCTGGCCGTGGAGCGCCCGCTACGAGCTGATCTACGACGCCGTCACCGTTCGGCAGGCTCGGCTGTCCCGCCGCTTTCAGGAGCTCAAGCTGCGCGCCCGCAAGTCCGGCAGCCCCGACATGCCGGCGGTCGCGGCGGCGATGCAGGGCAGCGCGGGGATTCGCGGCATCCTGGAGACCAAGCTCGCGCGCGCGCAGCGCATCGTGGCCACCCTCGAAGGCGAGGCGCTGGCGCGATCACTGGGGACCGGGCGCGCGGTGACGCTGCTGGCGCTCGACGAGGGGGCGCTGGCACTGCAGCGCAAGGGCGATGCGCTGGTGCTTCCCATCGCGGACGGACAGGGCGAGGACGCCGCGCGTCACCTGCTCCGGGCGGCGTTCGGCAGCGCGGTCGGCGACCTGGCGATGCTGGGTACCGCGAGCGGGAGGGGCGCGGCGGGACGGCTGCAGGAGGTGTGGGTCGGCTCGGCGGCTCCGGCTGGACGGAGAGCCGGCGGAAGACATCGAGTGGCTCGACATCGCCGAGATCGGCGAGCGCGCGGGGACGGGCGGACTCCACGATCCCGACACGCTGGCCGCGCTCTCCGTGGCCACCCGGTCCGATCTCTTCCGCGCCGGGGAGTCCGCGGTGCGGGTCCGGCCCTCTCGACCCAAGGTGCCGCCGCCGGTCGGGCCCGAGGAAGCGCACCTGCTGCTGGACCCCGATCTGAGCACGCTCGAGTTCCAGAGCCGGGTCATGGCGTTGGCGGAGGATCCGGCCACGCCGCTGCTGGAGCGACTCAACTTCCTGTCGATCGTCAGCGCGAATCTCGACGAGTTCTACATGGTGAACGTCGGGGCGCTGAAGGCGAAGGAGGGAGACGAGCACGACGGATTGATCGAGGCGATCGGCATCCGCGTGCGCGCGCTCCTCGCCCGGCAGCAGCAGGCGCTCGCCAGGGGTCTGGCCGAGCTGGCGCAGTCCGGGGTGCGCCTCCGGGCCTGGAGGGATCTCCCGCCAACCAGCCGGGCCCTGCTGGAAGACCAGTTCCAGCGCGAGATCTTCCCGCTCCTGACGCCACGCGCGATCACGGTCAGTCCGGGCTTCCCGGTGCCGGTGATGCCGCACCTCATCCCGCTCCTGGCCGTCGTCCTGAAGGACGCCAGCGCGGGTCCGCACTTCGCCTATCTTCGCCTCCCCGAGCGGATCCCGCGATTGCTGCCGATTCCGGATTCGAACGACCTGATCGCGCTCGAAGACGTGATCCGGGCGAATCTCCACCTGGTCTACCCTGAGCGCGAGATCGAGGGCACCTGGCTCTTCCGGCTGACGCGCGCGGCGGAGCTGGATCTGGCGGACGAGGACGCCGGCAACCTGCTGCAGGCGATCGAGGAATCGGTCGGCCGCCGGGCGCTCAACCCGATCATTCGGGTCGAGGTGGAGCGGGCCATGCCGCCCCCGCTCCGGGAGCGCCTCCTCTGGGAGCTGCGCTTCGAGCGGGGCGCGGACGCTCGCGCCGTGCGGGAGCAGGATCTGGTCGAGATCGACGGGATGCTGGATCTGCGCGCGCTGCGCGAGCTCATGGGGGCGCCGGTCCCGGGGGGGAGGTATCCGCCGTTCGAAGGCCGAAATCCATGGCCGCCGGACCGGGAGATCTGGAGCGCGCTCCGCCAGCGCGACGTGCTGGTCTACCATCCGTACGAGCGCTTCGCCGACACCACAGCTCGCTTCTTCTCGGACGCGGCGGATGATCCGGCGGTGGTGGCCATTCGGGTGACGCTGTACCGGGTGGGGGAGCGCTCCCCGATCGTCGAGGCGCTTACGCGCGCCCTCGATCGGAAAAAGGAGGTGGCGCTGTTCGTCGAGCTCAAGGCCCGCTTCGACGAGACCCGCAACGTCGGCTGGGTTCGCCGGCTCGAGGAAGCCGGCGCCACGGTGGTCTACGGTGTGGTGGGGCTCAAGAACCACGCGAAGGTGGGCCTCGTGTTGCGGAGGGAGGAGGATGGGCTCCGCCGGTACGTCCACATCGGCACCGGCAACTACAACGCCGCGACGGCCAAGGTCTACACCGATCTCTCGCTCTTCTCCGCCGATCCGGATCTCGGCGCCGACGTGCACGACCTCTTCAATCAGCTCACCGGCTCCAGCCGTGCTCCGGCCGGATCCTTCCGGCGGATCGCCGTCGCTCCCGAGGGCCTGCTGCCGTGGGTGCTCGGCCGGATCGAGCGTGAGATCGAGCACGCCGGTGCCGGACGGCCCGGACGCATCCGGGCGAAACTGAACGGGCTGGCCGACACCGAGGTCATCCAGGCGCTCTACCGGGCGTCACGCGCCGGTGTGACAGTCGAGCTCGTCGTGCGCGGACTCTGCACCCTGAGGCCCGGCGTTCCCGGTCATTCCGAGCGCATCCGGGTAGTGAGCCGGCTCGGCCGCTACCTGGAGCACGCGCGCATCTACCAGTTCGGGAATGGCGGGGAGGACGAGTTCTGGATCGGGTCCGCCGATTGGCGCCCGCGGAACCTCCGCGTGCGCGTCGAGGTCGTGGCGCCCGTGAGCGATCCCCAGGCTCGCGCGACGCTGGACGACATGCTCACCAGGGAGCTCGCCGACCCCGCCGCCTGGGAGCTGGGGTCGGACGGCGGCTACCGACGGGCGGGCGGAGGCGACCGGACCTGAGAAGGTACTTTCGACCTTCGACCTGAAGTGTCCGCCGATCTTGAATTTAGCGTTCTAAGGGGCGATCTTCCCCGCCGGCCAGGAAATCAGAGACGACGCCGGAACGAGGACGCATGATCAGGGTCACCGCGGTACAGCCGGATTCGATCGCCCAGGAGCTCGGGCTCCGCGCCGGGACCGAGCTGCTGTCGGTGAACGGCCGCGAGCTCGAGGACTTTCTCGACTGGGAATTTCTCTCGGCGGACGAGCAGATCGTGCTGCACGTGCGCCAGCCGGACGGCGAAGAGATCGAGTTCGACATCGAGCGTCCCCTCAACGAGCCGATGGGCCTCTCGCTGGAGCCCGCCCGCATCCGCCGCTGCGCCAACCGATGTGACTTCTGTTTCGTGGACGGCCTGCCCGACGGTCTGCGCGACGTCCTCTACATCCGCGACGACGACTACAGACTTTCCTTCCGCTACGGCAACTTCGCGACGCTGACGAACCTCAAGGAACGAGACGCCGAGCGCATCATCGAGTATCGGCTGTCGCCGCTCTACGTGTCGGTGCACGCCACCGATCCGACGGTGCGCCGCTACCTGCTGCGCAATCCCACCGCCCCCGACATCCTGCCTCAGCTCCGCCGGTTCGCTGAGCACGGCATCGAGTTCCACACCCAGGTGGTCATGTCGCCCGGCGTGAACGACGGGGACGTGCTCCGGCAGACCCTGCGCGAGCTGTATGAATTCGGGCCGTCGATCCTGGGCTGCTCGGTGGTGCCGGTGGGTCTCACGGAGTACAGCAAGCACCATCTGGTCCGGGAGCCGACGGCGGCGGAATGCCGCGCCGCGGTCGCGCTGGTCGAGGAGCGCGGCGCGATTGCACTGGCGGAGCGGGGCGGTCACTGGGCCTTCGGTGCGGATGAGCTCTATCTCCGCGCGGAGCTCGACCTGCCGCCCGCGGAGATCTACGACGGATTCGATCAGGTGGAGAATGGCGTCGGATCGGTCCGCTGGCTGCAGCGGAGGATCGAGTCGCGCGCGGAGGCGATCAGGGGCTGGGAGGGCCGTAAGGTCGGTGTCGTCACGGGCACCGCCATGGGGCGTCTGATGCCCATGGTGCTGGAGCCGCTGGCGCGGGTGACCGGTGCGCACTTCGAGCTGCTTCCCGTGGTCAACACGGTGTTCGGCGCGTCGGTCACGACCGCCGGCCTGCTGCCGGGGACGGCGGTGCAGGAGGCGCTCCGCGGCCGCAGCGATCTCGACCTGGCGCTGTTGCCCGGCGAGTCGGTGAACGACGACGGGCTCTTCATCGACGGGATGAGCGCGGAGCTGCTGGCCGTGGCTTCGCCGATGGAGATTCGCTTCAGCAAGGACTTCGCCGACGCGCTGGACCTGGGGGTGGCCGCGTGAGCAAGCCGACCGTGGCCATCGTCGGGCGCCCCAACGTCGGGAAGTCCACGCTGTTCAATCGCATCCTGGGCGGGCGGCCGGCGATCGTATCCGACCGGCCGGGCACCACGCGCGACCGACACTTCGGCGACGCGGAGTGGCAGGGGCGGCGCTTCTGGCTGGTCGACACCGGCGGACTGGTGCCGGAGTCGAGTGACTCGATGGATCGCGCCATTCGCCAGCAGGTGGAGTTCGCGCTGGCGGAGTCGGATGTGGTGCTCTTTCTGGTGGACGGCAAGGAGGGCGTGCAGCCGGTGGATCAGGCGATCACCGAGCGGCTCCGGCGAGCCGGATCGCCGGTGGTCCTCGCGGTGAACAAGCTCGATGACCTGGAGCGCAGCACGGCGCAGCTCGACTTCTACGAGCTGGGGTTCGGGGAGCCGATCGGCGTGAGCGCGGCCATCGGGAAGGGAAGCGGCGACCTGCTCGACGCGGTGGTGGCGTTGCTGCCGCCCTACGACCCGGCGGAATCCGAGGACACCATCGGCGTCGCGGTGGTCGGCCGGCCCAACGCGGGGAAGTCCTCGCTGGTGAACAAGCTGCTCGGCGAAGAGCGCCACGTGGTCGCGCCCGAGGCCGGCACCACGCGCGACGCGATCGATTCCCTCTTGCGCTATCAGGGCAAGAATCTCAACTTCATTGATACAGCGGGGTTACGACGCAAGGCTAAAGTACAGGATGATCTGGAGTTCTATTCCACGCTGCGCACCGAGCGGGCGGTCGAGCGCGCCGAGGTCTGCGTGCTGGTGGTGGATGCGACGCTGGGACTGCACAACCAGGATCTCCGGATCGCCACCGAAGCGTGGGACCGCGGGTGCGGCCTCGTCATCGCGGTCAACAAGTGGGATCTGGTCGAGGAGAAGGACGCGAACACGGCGCACCGCGGTCAGGAGGAGCTCATCGCCAAGGCCCCGTTTCTCCGACACGTACCCTTCCTCTATCTCTCGGCCCTCACCGGACAACGGGCGCGGAAGGTGCTCGACCATATCCTCGAGGTCGCCGACGCGCGGGACCAGCGCATTCCCACGGCCGAAGTCAATCGGGTGTTGAACTCGCTGCTGGAGCGGAGCGCGCCGCCGCAGAAGCCGGGCGAGGAAGTCAAGCTGCTCTACGCCTCGCAGATCGGCACCGCTCCGCCCACCTTCGCGATCGTCAGCAACCGCCCGGATGACGTGCCCGAGTCCTACCAGCGGTACCTCAGCAACGGGTTTCGCGAGGTGTGGCCGTTCCCGGGCTCGCCGCTGCGGCTCAAGTTCACCAGCCGAGGCGCGAAGCGGTGAACGCGACGGCGGCCGTCTGGATCGCTCTCTCCTACCTCCTGGGAGCGATTCCGACCAGCTACCTCGCCGGGCGGCTGTTTCGAGGCATCGATCTCCGCGAACACGGCAGCAAGAATCTCGGCGCCACCAACGTCTACCGCACGCTCGGCTGGCGGTACGCGATTCCGGTCGCGCTGGTGGACATCGCCAAGGGCGCCGTGCCCGTGCTCGTCTTCGCGCCTCGCGCCAGCGATTCCCAGCTCTTCGCGCTGGCCTGCGGGATCGCCGCCATCCTCGGCCACGTGTTCTCGGTGTTCGTGCGCTTCCGTGGAGGCAAGGGTGTGGCCACGGCCGCGGGTGTCATGCTCGGACTTACGCCGCTCGCCCTGGGCATCGCGGCGGCGGCCTGGGTCGCCGTGCTCACGCTGACGGGCTACGTCTCCCTCGCGAGCATCACCGCCGCCGCGATCCTGCCGCTGGCGGTGCGCTTGCTGGAGCGGCTCGACCATCCCGAGATCCTCTGGCTCGACGCGCTGGTAGCCGCGGCGATCATCTGGTTCCATCGCGCCAACATCCGGCGTCTGCTCAACGGAACGGAGACTCGTTTCGGGCGCCGCGCGGCATCTCGGGCGCAGCCGTGACCGCGATCGCGGTGCTGGGGGCGGGGAGCTGGGGCACCACGCTCGCCAATCTGCTCGGGTGCAAGGGACACGAGGTGCGCCTCTGGGCGTACGAGGCGGACGTGGTCGAGTCCGTCAACCGGGATCGGGAGAACGTGCTCTTCCTCCCCGGCGTGCCGCTGTCGGCCCGGGTCCGGGCCCTTGGCGACGCGCGCGAGGCCGTGGCCGGCGCCGAGGTCATCGTCTCCGCTCCGCCCAGCCATGCGGTCCGCTCGGTAGTGCGGGGCCTGGTGGGCGCCGTCCGGACGGACACGCTGGTCGTGAGCGCCACCAAGGGGATCGAGACCGACACCCTGGCGCTCATGTCGCAGGTCTTCGCCGAGTGCCTGCCTTCGGTCCGCTTCGCGGCGCTGTCGGGGCCGAGCTTCGCGGCCGAGGTGTGCCAGGGCCAACCCACCGCGGTGGTCGCGGCGGCAGGAGACATCGAGACGGCTCGTGCGGTGCAGGGGGTCTTCGCGACCGCCACCTTCCGGGTCTACAGCAACCTCGACGTGATCGGAGTGGAGCTGGCCGGCGCGCTCAAGAACGTGATCGCGGTCGCGGCCGGGATTGCCGAAGGGCTCGGCCTCGGCCACAACCCGCGGGCGGCGCTGATCACCCGCGGTCTCGCGGAGATCACCCGCCTCGGCGTGGCGATGGGCGCGGACCCGCTCACCTTCGCCGGTCTCGCCGGGATGGGCGACCTGGTGCTCACCACCACCGGCAGCCTGAGCCGCAACCGCGCGCTCGGCGTAGCGATGGCCGAAGGACAGCGTTTCGAGGACTATCGGGCCAGCCACCGCAGCGTGGCCGAGGGCGCGAATACGTCGCTCGCCGGCGCGGCGCTGGGGCGGCGACTCGGCATCGAGCTGCCCATCACCGAGCAGGTCTGCGCCGTGCTGTTCGACGACAAGCCTCCCCGCGATGCGATCACCGAGCTGATGAGCCGAGAGCTCAAGGCGGAGCAATGGCGATGAGCACCACCCGTCAGGTGCAGGAGTTCTATTCGATCGGCGAGGTGTGCTCGCTGACCGACCTCAAGCCCCACGTGCTCCGCTACTGGGAGAGTCAGTTCCGCTTTCTCAATCCGGCGAAGAATCGGTCGGGCAACCGGGTCTACAAGAGCCGGGAGGTCGAGCTGATCATGCTGGTGAAGCATCTGCTCTACACCGAGAAATTCACCATCGACGGCGCCCGGCAGCGCATCGACCAGCAACGCCGCACGGGTGAGCTCAAGGCCAGCGCGCGGAAGGCGTTCGAGGCGGAGGTGGCGGGCGAGGCCAGGGCCGCGGTGGACACGATCATCGCCATCCTCGACGGCAAAGTGCCGCCCACCTCGGGGGCGCCACCTGTGGCGGCCGCGCCGGCGACACCGCGAGGCGGCAAGTCGGGCCGATAGGCTTCCCCTCCGCTATCTTGTTCCCCCATGAACATTCTCGTCACCAACGACGACGGCATCCTCGCGCCCGGTCTGGCCCTGCTGGCCGAGGTTTGCCGCGAGGTCGGCGATGTCACGGTGGTGGCGCCGGACCGGGAGCAGAGCGGAACCTCGCACTCGTTGACGCTGCACCGGCCGTTGCGTCCCGCGCGGCGGCCCGATGGGGCCTGGCAGATCGACGGCACCCCGACCGACTGCGCCATGCTGGCCATCCAGGCGCTGATGACCGAGCGGCCCGACTTCGTCTTCTCCGGGGTGAACCACGGGCCGAACATGGGCGAGGACGTGCTCTATTCCGGCACCGTGGCCGCCGCTATGGAGGCGGTGACTCTCGGTGTGCCGGGGATCGGCATCTCGTTCTCGGGCAATCATCCCGAGACCATGGAGACGTACAAGGACCTGCTGATTCAGCTGGTGCGCCGCGTGGTGAGCGTGCCTGATTTCCCGGAGCAGACGCTGCTCAACATCAATCTGCCGAAGATCCCCGCCTCCGAGGTGCGCGGCATCCAGGTGACCAAGCTGGGCAGCCGATTCTTCTCCGAGTCGCTCACCCGGATGAAGGATCCGTGGGGCCGGGAGATCTACTGGATCGGCGGCGGCACGATCACCTGGACCGGCACCGAGAACTCGGATCACCTCGCGGTGGCCGAAGGATTCATCTCGGTGACACCGCTCCACATGGATCTCACCAACTACTCGCTGCTCGAGACCGTACGCGGATGGTCGCTGGAGGGGTAGGGGAGGGCGACGGCTACGGTGGATACCGCAGCCAGCTCGTCGAGACCCTGCGGCAGAAGGGTATCCGCGACCTCGCGGTGCTGCGCGCGGTCCAGATGGTGCCGCGTCATCTTTTTGTGCCCGAGAGCGTGAGGCACCGGGCCTACGACGATGCGGCGCTCCCGATCGGGAGCAGCCAGACCATCTCCCAGCCGTGGGTGCAGGCGCGCTATCTGGAGCTGCTGGGCCTCACCGGCCGGGAGCGGGTGCTGGAGATCGGCACCGGGTCGGGGTATCAGACGGCGCTGCTGGCGCTGCTCTGTGACGCGGTGTTCAGCGTCGAGCGGATCCCGGCACTGGCCCACCGGGCGCGTGAGGCGCTGGAGTCGTCGGGCATCCGCAACGTCACCGTGCTGGTGGGCGACGGCACTCTCGGGTGGAGGCCGTTCGCCCCCTACGATGCCATCCTGGTCGCCGCGGCATCTCCCGAGGTTCCCGCGCCGCTGGTCGAGCAGATGGGCCCGACCGGCCGGATGGTGATTCCCCTGGGCGACCGGAATGCCCAGACGCTCACGCTGGTGCGACGCGAAGGCGGCGCGCTGCAGACCAGCACCGTGGCCGATGTCCGTTTCGTGCCGCTGCTCGGTGAATTCGGCTTCCGCTAGCATTTCGGAGATTTGGCATGGATCTGTTCCGGTCCGTCGTCGACCTGTTCCTGCATCTCGACCAGCACCTGAGTCGCGTCATCGCCGACTACGGCGTCTGGACGCACCTCATCCTCTTTCTCATCGTCTTCGCCGAGACGGGATTGGTGGTGACACCGTTCCTGCCCGGCGACTCGCTGCTCTTCGCCGCCGGCACCTTCGCCGCCCTCGGCTCGCTGGACCTCGGTCTGCTCGTCGTACTGCTGATCGGAGCCGCCATCCTGGGCGACACGGTCAACTATTGGGTTGGGGCGTGGATCGGGCCGCGTGCCTTCAGCGGCAACATGCGATTCCTGCGGAAGGACTACCTCGACCGCACCCACGCGTTCTATGAGAAGCACGGCGGCAAGACGATTATCCTTGCGCGCTTCGTGCCCATCATCCGGACCTTTGCGCCGTTCGTGGCGGGCGTCGGGGCGATGAGTTACTCGAAGTTCATCACCTACAACATCATCGGCGCCGTTCTGTGGGTGGGGCTGTTCGTGCCGGCCGGGTACTTCTTCGGCACGATCCCGGTGGTACAGAAGAACTTCACGCTGGTGATCCTGGCGATCGTCGCGCTCTCCGTGCTGCCGATCGCGATCGAGGCGATCAAGGCGAGAAGGAGCCGGCCCGCGTGACGACCAGGTTTCTCGTGACGGGTGTGGTACAGGGCGTCGGGTTCCGCTGGTTCGTGGCGCGCCATGCGCGTGCGCTCGGTCTGGGCGGGTATGCCCAGAACCTCCCCGACGGCCGAGTCGAGGTGGTGGCCTCGGGTGGGGAGCCGGCCGCGCTCACCCGGCTGGAGGAGCTGCTGCGGTCGGGACCGGCCCATTCGAAGGTGGACCGGCTGGATCGCGAGGACGACGTGGACGAAACCGTATCCCCGAGGAGCTTCGACATCCGATGAGCGCGACGATGACGGTGGAGCAGCGAGTCCGCGAAGCGCTGCGGCCGATCCAGGACTATCCCAAGCCGGGCATCCTCTTTCAGGACATCACGCCGGTGCTCGGTGACGGCCCCTTGCTGCGGGACGTCATCCAGGCGCTGGCCGATCCCTTTGCGCGGGCTGGCGTGACGCACGTGGTGGGGATCGAGGCGCGAGGGTTCATCCTCGGCGGCGCGGTGGCGACCGCGCTGGGAGCGGGTTTCGTCCCGGTCCGGAAGCCCGGCAAGCTGCCTTGGGAGCGGGTGACCGAGGAATACGCGCTGGAGTACGGCACCGACGCCCTGGAGTGCCATCGCGACGGGCTGGGATCGGGCAGCCGGGCACTGATCGTGGACGACGTCCTGGCCACCGGGGGCACCGCGAGGGCCGCCGGGTTGTTGACCCGCAAGCTGGGCGCGGAGGTCGCAGGATGGTCGTTCCTGCTCGAGATCGCCGTCCTCAAGGGGCGCGAGCGCCTCGAAGGCGCCCGGTGCCAGGTCGTAACGGCGGTGTAGAGGGGCGGGTTGCCCGAAGACCTCCCGGCATGGCATGTTTACAGGCTGCGGAGCAGGTGGCTCCCGGCCCCCGTAGCTCAGATGGATAGAGCAGCAGTTTCCTAAACTGTTGGCCGCGTGTTCGAGTCACGCCGGGGGCACTCGGACGTGGGCAGCTCGACCGGCTTCTTTTCAACTTCACCTGCGACTCGACATGGCAACGATGGTTGAAGCTTCGACGGCAAGACAATCGGCTGCGGACGGAACGACGGTGGTCTGGTACCGCGACAAGCGGCGACTGGCCGGGGCGGTGACCCTGGGGCTGTTGCTGCTCGGCGTGGTGGCATGGCTGGTGGTGAGCAGCGGGCGGCGCAAGGAGGAATTTGCCGCCCGCAGTCTGAACCAGGCGCGGGCTACCGCGGAGGCCGGCAATCTCCCGCTGGCGTCCAGCGAGCTCCAGCGCCTGATCGACACCTACCGGGGCACCGATGCGGCCACCGAGGCGGTCATCACGCTGAACCAGGTCCGGATGGTCAACGGCCAGAGCGAGCTGGCGGCGGTAGGGATCCGCGACTTCATAGCCAAGAAACCGGCCCGGAAGTACCTGGCGCCCGCGTACGGGCTGCTGGGCACCGCGCTGGAGAACTCGAAGCGGCCGGGGGAGGCTGCGGAAGCATTTACGAACGCCTCCAAGTCGGCCGATGTGGACTACCTCCGGGCCCGGTATCTGATCGACGCCGGCCGCGCATACCGGTCAGCCGGTAAGACGGCGGAGGCCGCCGCAGCGTACCGCGAGGTCATCCAGAAGCTCCCCAAGAGCGCGAGCTTCACGGAGGCCCAGGTTCGGCTGGCGGAGATGACGGACGGGAAGATGTAGGTCGTCCGGGGCGACGCGCGGTCAGCACCGGGGTCGGGGGTCCACGAGGGGCGAGTGGACCCCTCTTTCGCGTGCCTGCAGCCAACGACGTATAAGATATGTTATGTTAAGTAGGTCTGGGGAAAACTGTGGGGAAGTGGTTGGCTCAGCGGTACCCTGACTTGTAATTGATTGACACCGCTAGACTTGGGAGACTTGCTACCAACGTGGAAAAGACCGCGATCAGATACCCTCCCACACCCCCCGAAACAGCAGCCGGCCCTGACCACCCAGCCAGACGTCGTGAGCCCGACCTGCCGACAGCTCCGCCCGGACCACCAGCTCCGGCCCTCCCCTGCTCCGGAACCGCAGCGGCAGCGTGACCTCCCCTCGGCCCGCCAGGGCGATCGCGGCGGCCACCGTTCCGGTCCCGCAGGCCAGCGTCTCGCCTTCGACTCCACGCTCGTAGGTCCGGATGGACCAGGGGTCTCCCGCCGACACCCCGGGGGCCACCCAGTTCACGTTGGCGCCCGCCTCACCCAGGCGAGCGGTCGAACCGGAGTGCCCGGCCGCGAGTCGGTACCTGGATCGCCTCGATATCGTCCACCCGGATGATCAGGTGTGGCACGCCCACCGTGCCGAAGGCCAGCCAGCGCTCTCCCTCGGCGGGCTCGAGGTCGGGTACTTCGGCCGGCAGCTCCACGTCCGGAAGGCGGATCTCGGCGGCATCTCCCACCCCCTCGCAGCGGGCCGGAATCACACCGGCGTCCGTCAGCAGGCAGAGGTCGCCCGGCTGAGCGAGCTCGAGGTACACGGCGAGCCTGGAGCTGCAGAGCGCCGCGTTCCCGCACATGGCCGCCCGCGAGCCGTCCGAGTTCCAGTACGTCATCCGCACCCGGCCCGGGCCGTCCGGCGTCAGGATCACCAGCCCGTCGGCGCCCACGCCGGAGCGCCGGTCGCAGATCGTGGCGACGCGGGTGGCCGGCCAGCGCTCCGCCGACGTGAAGCGGCCGTCGAGCATCACGAAATCGTTGCCCGAGCCGGTCATCTTGTAGATGACGGTGCCTCTCACAGCTGGCCCACCAGGGACTTCGCCCGGAGCCACCAGACCATCCAGATGGCCTCCCGCACGATCCGCTTGTTCATCTTGCTCTGCCCTTCGACGCGATCGGTGAACACGATGGGGATCTCCTTCAGGCGGAACCCCTTCTTCCAGGCCCGAAAGCTCATCTCGATCTGAAAGGAATACCCGTTGGATCGCACCTGCTCGAAATCGATCGCCTCCAGCACGCGGCGGCGAAAACACTTGAAGCCGCCGGTGGAATCCACGATCGGCAGTCCGGTGATCCATTGGGCGTACTGGTTGGCGCCGAGCGAGAGCAGGAGCCGGGAGATCGGCCAGTTGATGACGTTGACGCCGGTCTTGTAGCGCGAGCCGATGACCAGGTCCGCGTCCTTCGCGGCGTCAAGGAAGATCGTCAGGAACCGGGGATCGTGGCTGAAGTCCGCATCCATCTCGAAGACGAACTCGTAGTCCCGCTCCAGGGCCCAGCGGAACCCGGCGAGGTAGGCCTTGCCCAGTCCGGCCTTGCCCGGCCGATGCATCACGTGGATGCGCGGATTTGCGGCGGCCATCTCGTCGGCCATTTGCCCGGTGCCGTCGGGAGAATTGTCATCCACGACCAGCACATCGAGACGCTGGTCCTGCACCAGGATCTGAGGAACGATCAGGGGAAGGTTGACGGCTTCGTTGTAGGTCGGCACCACGACCAGCGCCCGCTCAGACATGAGCGCCTCGCCGGCGCGCCGCGAGGGTTCCGCCGTACAACCCGGCGATGGCGATGAGGGCCAGGAGGCTCACCAGCTTGCCGCGGGCGTATTCGGGCGACTCGAAGCGCAGGCTCACCTCGCGCGCGCCGGGCGGGACCTCGACCATGAGCAGGGCGTGGTCGCCGCGGTAGACCGGCGCCGGCTTCCCGTCGATCGTCGCGACCCAGTCCTTGTACCACGTCTCGCTGACCAGCAGGTAGGTGGGCCTGGTGTCGCTGCCCGACAATGTCACACGCATGTCGCCGGGCTTCCACTCGGCGAGCGTCGCCCTGACGGCCGTGGTGTCCGCACCACCGGTGCGGATGGGGGCCGGCGACAGCGAGGCCGTGTCCGAAACGACGACCACGCCGTTGCGTGGAAAGCGGGGATCGAGAACCGTCGGGACGAGTTGGTCATCGGGCAGTTTGGCGGCGGCCGGCACGATTCGGACGTAGTCCGGCGCCGTGTCACGGCGGTACAGCACCGCGGTCGCTCCGTGGTTCGTGGCGACGGGCCCGGCGACCTGTTGGAAGCCCGGCACTGTCTGGGTGTCCGGCAGGACGAGGTAGCGGACGGCGAGCAGGTCGTGCAGGGTCGGGTTCCCCAGATTGCGCCACTCGTTCTTGCCGCCGAGCAGCTCGTCGTAGTAGCGCACCTCGACGCCGTGATAGCCTAGCACGGTCTGGATCCGCGACGCCATGAGCACCGCGCCGGGATAGACGCCGGCGTCGAGCACCCGGAACGGGGGTGGCTCCTGCCGAAGCACGGAGGTGACCGGGTCGTCGGCAAAGAGCTCCGCCGCGGGCGGCTTGAAGTCGAAGAACCGGCGGTCGATGGTCCAGAGGTCGCCCACCGTGATGATCGCGAGTGCCCCCGCCGCCGAAGCGCCGCGGATCCTGCCGGTCCACACCGCCCAGAACGCGGCGCCGGTCAGCGCGACGACCACCAGCAGCCGGAGGCCTCCCGCTCCGCAAGTCCGGGGCATTCGCCAGCACTCTCGGCGCCTGCTCCGGGGACGCCAGCAGCGTGGCTACGCTCTCGAGCACGCCGGTGGCGCCGAGGAGGGCCACGCCTCCCAGCACCCCCAGCGGCGTCATCAGGGCACGCAGCGACACGTCGCGACGAAGCAGCCGCTCGACGCCGAACGCGGCGTAGACGCACACCGGGAGCGCCACGAGATAGAACGCCATGCCCGGCGCTCGCACCTTCTTCATCATCGGCATCACCTCGTACCACAGCCGATAGAACGGCGTGTGACCGCCGAGCGAGATGAGGAGGAACAGTACCGCGATGGCTCCCAGCACCTGGACCAGCCTTCGCCGGCTCCGAGCCCCCACCCCGATCACGGCCAGCGCGACCACCGCGGCCCCGAGATACTCGGTGTGCAGCTTGAAGAAGTTGCGGCCCCAATACTTTTGCAGCACGCCGTTGAACTGCGGCAGAATCGTGGTGAGCACTTCCTCCGGCGGCATGGAATACGCTATGGCGTACTCCCACCCACCGCTGGGTCCGCCTTCACCGCGCGGCGAGAACGGCACGTAGGCCAGGAATGGGAGCATCTGAATCGCCGCGACCCCCACACCGAGCACGACCGCCGCCAGGGCGAGACCAAGCGCGACGGGCCAGCGCGTCTCCCGTGGCCGCTCGGGGTCGAAGAAGGTGAGGTAGACGGTCCAGATGCCGCAGGCCACGAGCAGGTAGTACGCCATCTGGAACTGCGGGCTGAGGATGGTGAGGCCGACCGTCAGCGCGAAGAGCGCGTACCCCGCCGGGTTGCGACCGCGGATCGCCTTGAGAAGGGCGAGGAGTGCCAGCGGGGCGAGGGCCGACACGAACAGCTTGCCATCGTGACCGGGCTTCACGAGAGACGCGACGATCCCCGTGAGCTCATAGGCGAGTCCGCCCACGAGCGAGGCGGTCCACTCCAGCCTGAGGGCACGGAGGAAGAGGTACATCGCGCATCCGGCCAGGATCAGGTGGAGCGCGAGGCCCAGGCTCATGCCGAGATCCACCGGCAGGATCCAGCGCAGCCAGGCGGTGGGATAGAAGATGTCGCCATGCATCGCGGCGATGAACGGCAGGCCCCCGAACAGATACGGATTCCATTGAGGGATGGCGCCGGTCTCGCGAAACATCTCGGCGCCGTAGAGCCGAAAGCTGTAGCCGGCCACGTACTGGTCGTCGCCGAGCAGGAAGCGGCCCGCGAGGATGGGCCAGCATAGCGTCAGCGCTGCTAATACGAAGACACCAAATGCCAGCAGGTTGGGGTACGGTGGTTCAAGTGATACTTGAGCTTCGTCAGTGGGCGACACGGGCTCTCCCGCGCGGGGCCATGAGGAACGGAACCGCAGCGCCGAGCTCGGTCACGGTCAACAGGAGCCGGGAGGCGATCGCGAGCGCCGTGGCGGCGCCGATGCCGATGGGTCCCTGTAACATGAGAATGAATACACTCTCCCGAACGCCGATCCCACCTGGCGCGAACAGCGCCAGAAAGCCGGCCAGATACGACACCGTGAACACCGCAATCGAAGACAGCAGGCCCAGCCCGGCACCCGGCAGCAGTCCGCGTGCGAGCAGCCAGAGCGCCAGTCCGTAGCCGAGCCATGCGACGGTGTTCGCGACGATCCCGAACGCGACCGCGCCGACCGGCGGCGCGATCGGCCCCGCCTGCGGCGCGGCCAGTCGGAGCACGCGGCTGATCAGCGGCGGCCAGAGCACGAGTCCGATTGCGGCGAGGGAGGCAACGAGAAGAGCGAGCAGACCGGTCGTGGCCCCGGGATAGGTATTCCCGAGAACGGTCCACCCAGTCGCGGCCGCGACGGCCGCGCCGGTGCCGATCGCCAGGACCTGCAGGATCACCGCCGAGCCGGTCGCGGCCCCCGCCCCGACGCCGGCCTGCTGCGCCATCATCGCCATCCCGGCAACCGCCCAGACCTTCCCGGGGACGTACTTGCCCAGACTCGACACGGTCCAGATTCGGCTGGCCGACCAGAGGTCGAGGCCCCGTCCCCAGGCGGTGAGCATCCGGCGCCACGCGAGGATCAGCAGCGCATACATCAGCCAGGTCACCACCGCGCTCAGGAGGATCCAGCCGGGCTCGACCTTCCAGTCCAGCGACTGAACCCGGAGCTGCTCCCAATTCCGGGCGAGCGACCGGGCCGCGAAGCCGATGATCGCGACACCGAGCACCGCCTGCAGGACGCGGAGCCGGCGATCACCCACCCACGGCCTCGCGATACCAGCCTTCGCATGCCTCGGCCACGTGATCGGGATTGAGCCGCGCGCGCCACGACTCCCCCACGAGCCGCGCCATGTCGCGATGGTCGTGCTCCGCGAGCAGCCCGAGGATCGCGTCACCCATGGCCTCGGGAGACGGGAGGGTGAGGCGGCCCGCGCCGGTGGGCGGGACGATGTCGAGGACCCCGCCGCCGTCCCAGCACGCCACCACAGGCACCCCCGCCATCAAGCGCCTCCGCGGCGACCAGTCCGAAGCCCTCCCCCTGCGCGGGAAAGATCATGAGATCCGCCTGCGCCAGATACGCCGGGAACCTCACTTGCCGAGACCGCCCCGGTGAATCGGACGAAGGCCGTGACGCCGAGCTTCTCGACCAGTTTCTCGAGCGCGGCGCGCTCCGGACCGTCGCCCACGACCGTCAGCGGCATCTCGTGGCCGCAGGAGGCGAGGAATGCCACCGTCTCGATCGCCAGGCCCACCCGCTTCTGAGCGGTGAGGCGCGCGATGACGACGGCGCCGCCGCCCCCGGTGGACCAGGGATGGTTGCGGCTGTCCACCGGCATCGGCTGCACGTGACCGGGGTCCACGAACCGGCCGGTATGGGTCTGGACCCAGGCGGCCAGCTCGCGAGAGACCGCGGTCACCACGTTGGCGCGCCGGAACACCGGCCGCGCGAGCGTGCGGGCGATGCGGGAGCGCCGGAGCAGTGCTGCGTCGGTACCGTGTACGGTGAGCACGCTCGGCGCGTCCTTGGGCAGCGCCATGCCGCCGGGCACCCACCAATGCGCATGGAAGACCTCGGCGCCGGCCTCGGCCTCCTCGCGGGCCGCGCGGCGGAGCGCGCGCCAGAGCCCGGCGAGCGCACCCAGTCCGGTTGGCGCCTTGAGCGCGGCCTGCATGGTGCCGCGATAGGCGAGGGTTTCGGCGGCCGCCGGCGCGTAGCGCACCCGGCGCACCGGGATGCCGTCCAGCTCGTCCTCGCCTCCCCTGCCCTCGTCGCTCGGCGCCACGACACGGACGGCATGGCCCCGGCGCGACAGCGCCGTGGCGAGCGTGGCGAGGAAGCCACCCGACACGTCGCCCGCCCACCGAGGATAGTTATGCGTGAGGAAGACTACCCGCACCGCTCAATCCCGCACGTCGAGTTTATCCAGGCGGGCGAGGGTCCGCGCCACCTCGCGGGTCTCCTCCTGGATCCCGGCGATCATCTCCCCCAGGAGGCCGAAGCCGAAGAGGACGATACCGCTGATGACCATGGTCTCGACCAGATTGAGGAGCGGGCGGAGGCCGATGCCGTACCCGAAGCGGAGCACCAGCGCGGTGATGCCGGCGGCCAGACCGATGAGGAACAGCACCGCGCCGACCACGCCGAAGAAGAGCATGGGCTTGCGGCCGAAGCGGAGCTGGAACCAGACCGATACCAGATCGAAGACGCCGACCGGGATCCGGCGCCAGTTGAATTTCGAGATCCCCGCCTTGCGCGGGTACAGCGGCACCGGCAGCGCGTCGAGCCTGAAGCCGTCGGCCGCGGCGATCACCACCATATAGCGGTGCCAGTCCGGGCGGAGCGGCACGTTCAGCATCACTTCCCGCCGGTAGGCCTTGACCGAATTGAGATCGGTGACCCGCACCCCGAAGAGCCAGCGGCAGAGCGCGTTGTAGACCCGTGAGACGAAGGCGCGCTCGTACTTGCCTTGCTTGGTGCCCGTCACGATGTCGGCGCGGCCCTGCAGGATGGGCGCCACCAGGCCGGGGATGTCGGCGGGGAGATACTGCAGGTCGGCCGGGTAGAAAACGAAGATGTCGCCTCGCGCCATGTCGCCGGCGGACCGCAGCGCATCGGCGATGCCGCGCTGCCGCCGGTGGGTGACGACGCGCAGGAACGAGTACTCCCGCTCGAGGTCGCGCAGGACGCGCGCGCTGTCGTCACGGGAGCCGTCATTCACGATCACCACTTCGAAGGAGAACCCGGCCGGGACGAGGGCCTCGGCGCAGAGCCGGACGAACTCGGGAAGATTGGGTGCCTCGTCCTTGGCCGGTACGAGGACGCTGACATCCAGCGCCTCGGCGGGAAGGGTCATACGCGCTTCCGCATGCGCGCCGGCAGGATCCCCAACTGGTCCCGGTACTTGGCCACCGTGCGCCGAGCGATCTGGATGCCCTGCTCCTGGAAGAGATGGACGATCTGCTGGTCGGTGAGCGGCTTCCCGCTGTCCTCGTCGCCGACCATCTTCTGCAGCTTGGCGCGGATGGACCGCGCGCTCGCCTCTTCGCCGGAGGCCGTGGCGAGTGCGCTGGAGAAGAAGAACTTGAGCGGGAGCACGCCGCGCGGCGTCTGCACGTATTTCTCGTTGGTCACCCGGCTCACCGTCGACTCGTGCATGTTGATGACCTCGGCCACCTCGCGCAGGGTGAGCGGCTTCAGGTACTCGATTCCCTTCTCGAAGAAGTCGCGCTGCCGGTCGACGATGAAGTTCATCACCTTCAGCATGGTCTGGCGCCGCTGCTCGATCGCCTGAATCATCCAGTTCGCGCTGTTCATCTTGGAGGCGATGAACTCGCGGTTCTCCGGCGTCATCTTCTTCTTGTCCCGCGCGATCTCCTGATAGGAGCGGCTCAGCCGGAGCCTCGGCATCCCGGTGTCGTTCAGGAAGACCTGATAGCGGGTGCCGATCTTCTCGACGATCAGGTCGGGGATGATGTACCCGTCGTTCTGATTGGCGTACTTGAGGCCGGGTTTGGGGTCGAGCCGCGCGAGGCCGTCGGCAGCACCCTGCACCCCCGCAGGGTCCACGCCGAACCGCTTGGCGAGATCGTTCCAGCGGTGTGCGATCAGGTCGGAGAACGCCTCATCCACCAGCCGGAACGTCAGGGAGTCGACGTCCTTGTCCTCGCGCAACTGGATCAGGAGGCACTCGCGCAGGTCGCGGGCCCCGATGCCTGGTGGATCGAGCTTCTGGATGACGCCGAGCATCTCCTCCATCTCGGCCACCGAGTAATACGGCGGGGAGGGCAGGTCCTCCGGGAGCGGGACGTTCTCTTCGAGTGGCGCTCCGTCGATGGGATCCTCGACCACGCCGATCAGCGCCGCCGGCTCGAATTCGGCGGTGACCGCCTCGGTGTCGAGCTCGGCGCCGGGACCCTCGCCGTCCTCATCGGGAGCAGACCGCCGCACGTGTGCGGCGACCAGCTGATTCACGGACGCGCGGATCTCCTCCACCGAAGCCGCGAGGTAACCCTCCTCGTTGATGTTGCCGAGGAACTCCTCCGCCAGCAGCAGTTGCCGGGGGTTCAGCGTCAGCATCTGCAGCTGCTCGCGCAGGTGGTCGATGAGGTCTTTGGTCTCGACCGTCACCGGCTCGGTGTACTCCAGCTGCTCGAACTGCTCGCGGGTGCCGCCGACCTCGAACCCGTTGAGCAGGATCTCCTCCCAGTCCATCTCCTCTTCCTTCTCCTTCTGCTCCTTCTCCTGCTCGGAGTCCTTCTGCTCCGGCGTCTCCTCCTCGGGCTCGAGCAGCTCGAGGAACGGGTTGGAGAGCAGCTCCTGCTTCAGGTGCTGCTGCAGGTCCATCATGGGCATGTACAGCATGTCCATCGCCTGATAGAGCCGCGGATTGACCCGCAGCTCCTGGCGGAGACTCGTGTGCTGGGAGAGACCGGTCTTCATGCCACCGCCTCGAGACGCGCTCGCAAGCGCGCGGTCAGGGTGGGACCCAGATAGAGTTGGGCGACGCGGTCGTCATACACGAGATCGCGCACGCTCCCCGATGCCTGCACTTTGCCCTCGAACATGATGTAGGCCCGGTCGACGATGTCGAGCGTCTGCTCGACGTTGTGGTCGGTGATCAGCACACCGATGCCGCGATGCCGCAGCCCTGCGACGATGGTTTGAATGTCGTGCACCGCAATCGGATCCACGCCCGCGAACGGCTCGTCGAGCAACATGAATTTCGGCTCGCTCACCAGCGCCCGGGTGATCTCCAGCCTGCGCCGCTCTCCGCCACTCAACGAGTATGCCTTGCTCCGGCGGAGATGCTTGATCGAGAGCTCATCCAGCATCCGGTCGAGCCGCTGGTGCCGCTCGGTGCGGCCGAGGTCGCGGGTCTCCAGGATAGCCAGAATATTTTCCTCGACCGTCATTTTCCGGAAGATCGAGGGTTCCTGCGCCAGGTAACCGATTCCGGAGCGCGCCCGGCGATACATCGGCGCGCGCGTCAGATCGAGACCGTCCAGCAGGACCCGGCCGTGATCAGGCCGGATCAGGCCCGTTATAAGGTAGAACGTCGTGGTCTTTCCCGCCCCGTTCGGACCGAGCAGGCCGACGATCTCGCCCTGCTGCACCCGGACGGTGACGTTGTCCACCACTTTGCGGCCCTTGAAGCTCTTGAGCAGGTCCATCCCCTCCAGCACGCTCGCCGAGGGGGCCTGGGCCACGATCGGCTTGGCGCCGCGCTGGGCCGCCCGGCGGGCGGAGTCCAGCAACGCTTCGTAGACGCCCTGGCGCGCCTCCGGTGTCTGTCCCCACCAGGGTACCCGCGGGCGCACCGGATTCCAGTCCGCGCCCGGCGCATCGAGGATCCAGCCCTCGGTGGCCAGGCGGGGCAGCACGGAGCGCGTCAGGTGATCGCGCACCTCGTCGCCGGTGATCTCGACCTGGACCGGGCCGTTGAGCGGCCGGTGGCAGGCGATATGGGCCTCGCGGTAGCTCATCACGAGGTCGCCGAAGTCCACCGTGTCCGTGACACCGGCCGCGCGAGTGATCGCCGCCAGCGCAATGGGCACCGAAGGATCGCGGTCGCCGAGTGAGGCGATCCATTCCGGGGCGCTCATCGGGCGACGCGCCTGCCCGGCGTGGAGTCCGCCCGCGACGGCGCCGGCCGAGCGCCGGGGGTCGGGGTCGGCGTGCCCGGCGTCGCGGCTGGATCGCCGGCTGGTCCGGCGTCGGCCTCGAGCTGGACCCCATCCACCTTCCCGCGCACGTCCACCCGGTCCACGCCCGACCCCGTGGCGCGTTCCCGACTTCATCGTGACCGTGATCGCGTCGCCCCGCGCGTAGTTGATCGACGGCCGCTGCGGCAGGCGCTTGTTGGGCTCGATGTGATACGATTGGGCGGCCTGGCGGGCGTCGATCCGGCTCAGGACGGCCCGCTGGCGCGCCGGCCGAGTCGAGGCTGGCAAACCGGGCGACGATCGTATCGCCGCGCATCCAGTCGCGGTCCTGGGTCGGGGCGTAGACGCTCCCGCCCAGCCAGGCTTTCCCGAACCCTCGCACTTCGCGCAGCTTCTGGTTCGGCGTGTCCAGGGCGAGCGAGTCGGCCTTCATCGCATAGGCGGTCGACGTAGCCGAGGGTCGGGTGCCGTCGCCCCAGGCCAGCGTCTGCTCCAGCTTTCGCTGATTGACGTCGAGGGCGATCGTGTCGGCGACCAGATCCCACTCCTTGCTGATGGCGCGCGCCTTCCCCTTGGCCAGGAGATAGGTCAGGTCGCGCTGCTCCAGGGTCAGGTCGATCCGGGTGCCGGTGATCGAGAAGCTGTCGGCGCCGACGCCCCGGAGGGTAGGCATGCCGCCGAGCAGCGTGCCGTCGCTCCCGGCCCCGGTATCGAGCCGCAGCGAGTCCGAGCGCGAGGTAAAATCGCTCCGGTCGACCGTGACCTTGCCGCCCGCGAAGATCCGGTCGTCCCCCTTGAAGCGCACCCGGTCGCCGACGATCACGTACGGCTCCGCCGGCTTCCCGCCCGAGTCGGTCGGGAAATACTTGATCGTGGGTCGGCCGGTGGAGTACATCTCGAGGGTGTCGCGAACGCCCTTCACCACCCGCATGTAGTCCAGCGCCGGGCCGGTCAGGGTGGATCCGGTCTTCATGTTCTGCGTCGTCACGTTGCCCCGGGCTTCCCACCGCTCCCGGTTCTTGTAGTAGATGCCCCGGTCCGCATCCATCGTCAGAGTGGAGTCGCGATACTTCACCCGGCCGATGAACTGCACCACGTTCCCGCCGTAGGCCGCCACGCTGTCGCTCTGCATGGAAATCTTGGTGCCGCGGCAGCTGAGCTTGACGTTTCCGCCCGCGAAATAGTTGGTGCCTTGCGAGGTCTCGACCACACTGCCCTGGCGGTCGACGTTGTCGATCTGGAAGACGCAGCGCTCGCTCTGAGCCGCGAGGGGGGACGCAGCCACTAGCAGAGCGATACCGAGAACCCCCGCCCGCCCGCTCACGGCTTGCCCTCCTGACCGGGAAGGAGCATTCCGTCGCCCGCGGTGCCTCGGGGGCGGTCAGTGACCACGTTCCGGAAGTCCGGGTCCGAGCGGAAGCTGTTGCCTTCCAGGTGTTCCTCGCCGCGGTCGAAGGTAAACTTCCGGTCGGTGGAGATCTGATTGCTGCCGTTGTCGTAGCGCAGCCGCTCGGTGGCGAGCCGCCTGCCATCGGGAGCCACGACTACCACGTTGTCGTTCGCTTCCATCGATCCGTCCTGCCATCGGTACAGGCCGCGCTTGGCGGTCAGCGTCGAGCTCTCGGCGCCCTTGAGATCGTAGAACGTGACCTTGAGCTTCGCGAGGTTGGTGATCTGCGTTGCCTCGTAGAAGTAGGCCGTGTCCGCCTCCACCCGGCTCCGGCGGATCCCGTCGTTGGTCACGTAGTGCGAGAACCCCTCGAGGATCTGGTCCGCGCTGTCGGGAGCCTGAATCGTCGTGGTCGGCCGGGCGCCGGGGTCCTCGCAGGCGACGAGGGGGCTGAGGGCCAAGAGCGCTGACAGTAACGCGGCGGACGGGCGGAAGGGCGGAAGGGCGGAAACGCATGCTCTACGCGCCCGAGCGTCCTCTCCGGCCGCAGCCCTTCCGAGCGGCACGACTGTTCCTTCCGCCCGTCCGCCCGTCCGCCCGTCCGCCCCTCACACCGCCCCCGCGCGCATCAGGTCGTGGAGGTGGACCACGCCCTCGACCGCGCCGCCGCCGGAGACGACGGGCAGTACGATCACGCCCTTCGCCTGCATCGTCCCCACCGCGGCGGCCGCGAGATCGTCGGGGCCGGCGGTCTTGGGATCGGAGGACATCACCTGCGACACCGGGCGACCCAGAAAGTCGGGATCCCGCTCGGCCAGCCGGGTGAGGTCGCCGGTGGTGACCACGCCTCGGAGCTGCCCGCCCTCGCCGACCAGGGCGATCCCGCGATCGCGGGCCAGGCTGACGACGGCCTCGCGCATCGTGGCCTGGGGCGCCAGCAGACGACCCGGGGGCAGCATGACATCCCGGACGCGCAGCAACAGTCGGCGGCCGAGGCTGCCTCCCGGATGCAGCTCGGCGAACTGCTCCCGCCGAAATCCCTTGAGCTCGAGTACCGCCATCGCGAGCGCGTCGCCCACCGCCAGGGCGGCCGTCGTGCTGGACGTCGGCGCCAGGTCGTGGGGGCAGGCCTCCTCGGCCACGGATGCATCGAGGACCACTCGGGCCACGCGCGCGAGCCCCGACTCGATCCCGCCCGTCACCGCGATGATCGGCACGCCCAGACGCTGGAGCGATCCGAGCAGGCCGAACAGGTCCTGGGAATGCCCGCTCTTGCTCAGCACGATCGCCACGTCGTCGGCCCCGACGATGCCCAGATCGCCATGGAGCGAATCGATCGGATGCAGGTAGCTCGCCGGCGTGCCGGTCGATGTCAGTGTCGAGGCGATCTTGCGCGCCACCAGCCCGGACTTCCCCACACCAGACACGATCACCCGCCCCTTCGCCTGCTGAATGAGCAGCGCCGCCTCCGCGAACCTGCTATCGAGCCGGTCGGCGATCGCGGCGACCGCGGAGGCCTCCAGGCGCAGCACCCGCCGGCCCAGCTCCACCAGCGCCCCGGTATCAGCGCATTGCGTGCGGCGTGATCGCTGAAGTAGCGCTCGAGCATCTCGGGCCACACGCCGCGCGCCCTGAGCAGCGCATCGGCGACCTCACGCACGGCGCCGTAGCCCCCTCGCGCGCTGGTCACGCAGTCCGCGACCGCGCGGATTTCGAGCACGGCGTTGGCCACGGCTATGGGCAGACCCACCCTGCGCATCACCTGGAGGTCGGCCAGGTCGTCGCCCACGAAGGCCAGCTCCTCCCACTCGAGGCCGCGCCGTGCGCGCACGCCCTCCATGGCCGCCAGCTTTTCCGGGCCGGGGACCTGCAGCACCTCGTCCATCTGCAGCTCGGCGGCGCGCATTGCCGTAGCCTCGGAATGCCGCCCGCTCAGCCACACGATCGGAATGCCCGCCGTGCGCACTAGTCGGAGGCCGAGGCCGTCCTGGATGTCGAACCGCTTGAGCTCGATCCGCGCACCCTGCACCGGCCCGATCCAGATCCCATTGTCGGTCAGCACACCGTCCACGTCCAATGCGAGCACGCGGACCCGGGACGCCTTGCCCGCGTCAATCTCCATGCGCCCGGATCCACAGGTCGAGCGTGCGGTCGAGCAGGTGCGCGAGACGGTCGAGCGGCCACTGCGTGGCGGCATCGCTCGGCGCGCGCTCGGGGTCCGGGTGGGTCTCCAGGAAGAATCCATCGGCGCCGGCCACCGCCGCGGCGGCCAGTAGCGACGGAATGCACTCCCGGTCGCCCGCCGCTGGCTCCCCCCTCGCCCTGCCCGGGTCGCTGGGCCGAATGGGTGGCGTCGAACACCACCGGCACGCCGGTGGCGCTACGCAACCGCCCGAAATTTCGCATGTCCACCACGAGGTCGCCGTAGCCGAAGAAGGTGCCGCGTTCCGTGACGGCGATGTCCCTTCCTCCCCCGCTCCGCACCTTCTCGACCGATCCCGCCATGCCCGCCGCCGCCATCCATTGCCCTTTCTTCACGTTCACAGGACGGCCGGTGCGACCCGCGGCCACGAGCAGGTCGGTCTGGCGGCAGAGAAACGCCGGGATCTGAAGCACGTCCGCCACTTCCGCGGCACCCGCCGCCTGATCCGCCTCGTGGATGTCGGTCAGTACCGGAAGGCCGGTCGCCGCCCGAACTCGCTCGAGCGCGCGGAGGCCTTCGTCCAGCCCCGGGCCGCGCGCTCCCGCCAGGCGGGACCGGTTGGCCTTGTCGAAACTCGCCTTGAAGCACACCGGCACGCCCCGCCTGCCGGCGTAGGCGGCCAGCACTTCGCCGATTCGCGGCAGCACGTCGCCCGACTCCACCACGCAGGGACCCGCGATCACGAACGGGGCGCGGGCGAACGACCATGCGGTCAACGGGAGGCTTCCGCCATCGTCTTGACGGCCGGAGACTCTCCGCTGCCGCGGGACTGCCGGCGGCGCAATGCCGCGCCGATGAACCCGGCGAACAGGGGATGGGGGCGGGTCGGACGCGACTTGAGCTCGGGATGGAACTGGCAGCCGATGAACCAGGCATGATCGGGCAGCTCGATCACCTCGACCAGGCCGCCGTCGGGCGACTGGCCGGACAGGCGCAACCCGTACTCGGCGAGCACGTCGCGGTAGGCGTTGTTCACCTCCCACCGGTGCCGGTGCCGCTCGCTGATCTCCGTCACCCCGTACGCCTGCGCCGCCCGCGAGCCCGGCCGCAGCCGCGCCGTGTAGGCGCCAAGCCGCATCGTGCCGCCAAGGTTGGAGACGTCGCGCTGCGACTGCATCAGCGCGATCACCGGCGACGCGCAGTCGGGCGCGAATTCGGTGCTGTTCCCCTCGGGAAGCCGGCAGACGTTGCGGGCGAACTCGATGATCGCCACCTGCAGCCCGAGACAGATGCCGAAGAACGGGAGATTGTTCTCCCGGGCCCAGCGCACCGCGTTGACCATTCCCTCGATGCCTCGCTCGCCGAACCCGCCCGGAACCAGGACGCCGTCGAATCCGGTGAGCGCCTGCCCGGCAGCTTCCTGGTCGGCGAACCGGTCACTCGCGATCCACTCGATCTCCACCCGGGCGTCGTGCGCGATGCCGCCGTGCACCAGCGCTTCCTGCACCGACTTGTAGGCATCGTGGAGGGCGGTGTACTTACCGACCACCGCGATCTTCACCTTCTGCGACGGCCGGAGCACGTCGGACACGATCGCCTCCCACGCCCCCAGGTCGGGATCCTTGGTCTCGAGCCGGAGGCGCTCGCAGACCACCCGGTCGAGGCCCTGATCGTGGAATCGAAGCGGGATCTCGTAGATCGAGCTCACGTCCGGGCTCTCGACCACACAGTCGAAGTCCACGTTGCAGAACAGGGCGATCTTGCGCTTGATGTCGGCGGAGATGGCCTGCTCGCTCCGACAGATCAGGATGTCCGGCTGGATGCCGATCTGCATGAGCTCGCGGACCGAGTGCTGGGTCGGCTTGGTCTTGAGCTCGCCGGCCGCGGCGATGTACGGCACCAGCGTGAGGTGGATGACCAGGGCGTTGTCCCGGCCGACTTCCTGGCGGAACTGACGGATCGCCTCGAGGAAGGGCAGCGATTCGATGTCGCCCACCGTCCCGCCGATCTCCGTGATCACCACGTCGTATCCGGGCGCCGTCCGACGGATGGCGTTCTTGATCTCGTCGGTAATGTGGGGGATGACCTGTACCGTGGAGCCGAGGTACTCTCCCCGCCGCTCCTTGTTGATGACCGACTGATAGATGCGTCCGGTGGTGATGTTGTTCTGCTGGGAAAGCGAGCGATCGATGAAGCGTTCGTAGTGGCCCAGATCGAGGTCGGTCTCCGCGCCGTCGTCGGTCACGAAGACCTCGCCGTGCTGGAACGGCGACATCGTCCCCGGGTCCACATTGATGTAGGGATCGAACTTCTGCATCGTCACGGTCAATCCCCGCTCGACGAGCAGTCGTCCAAGTGACGCGGCGGCGATGCCTTTTCCGAGGGAAGAGACGACGCCGCCGGTGACGAAGATGTACTTGGTCGCGTTCGGACCCGGATTCATAGCTTCACCTCTGTAGTGCTTGCCAATGGGCTTCCGCCCGCCGAAGGTCGTCGAGAGTGTCCACGCCGGGCTCGACCGGATCGGCCAGCAGCGCAACGCCGATGGTGAGACCGTGGTGCAGGGCCCGCAACTGCTCCAACCGCTCCGCCAGCTCGGCCGGACTCGGCTCCAGCCGCGACCACCGCTCCAGCGCCTCGCGGGCAAAGGCGTAGATGCCGAGATGCTGCCAATAGAGACCCTCGGCGTCGTCCGAGGCTTCGCGTCGGTGCGGAATCACCGCGCGTGAGAAGTACAGCGCTCGTCCCTCGGCGTCGGTCACCACCTTCACCCGCGCGGGGTCGTTCACCAGTCCCGGGTCGAGCGGCGCGGCCGCGGTGCCGATGTCATCGCCCCTCGCGATCCGATCGATGGACCCGGCCAGCGCTTCCCTCGCCAGAAACGGCTCGTCGCCCTGGACATTGACCACGATCTCGTACGCCGCGAACTCCGGCCGCGCCGCCACCTCCGCCACACGGTCGGTCCCGGTCGCGATGCCGGCGGTCCGTCATCACGGCCCGCACCTGCGAGCGCTCCACCACCTGAGCCACCATGGGCGAATCGGTCGCCACCACCAGCTCGTCGGTCAGTCCATGCTCCTGGACACGCTGGATGACCCGGGTGATGAGGGGTTCACCGGCCAGCATCTGGAGCGGTTTGTTGGGGAGTCGGGTGGAGCCAAGACGTGCCGGGATGACACCTAGGACGCGCATCACGGAAGCTAACAGAGGGCTGGGGTGGAGTCAAAACCCGTGCCGTGCCGCAGGCCTCTTGGAAGAAAGCTTGTATCAGCTTGAGAACGAAAGGCTTATGCTACGAGGCGCGAGGAAGTTCGCGAGGAGCCGCTTGCCCGGGGCCGTGCCCACCGATTCGGGGTGAAATTGCACTCCGAAGACCGGCAGCTCGCGGTGGCAGAGCGCCATGATCTCGGAGCCCGCCGCGCGGTCGTCCGACCAGGCGGTCACCTCGAGCTCCGCTGGCAATTCCTCCGGCGACACGACGAGGGAGTGATAGCGCATCGCCTCGAACGGCGCGGGTATGTCCCGGAACAGCGGATGGCCGTTGTGGGCGACGGGCGTCGTCTTGCCGTGCATCAGCCGACTGGCGCGGACCACACGGCCGCCAAACGCCTCACCGATGGCCTGGTGACCCAGACACACGCCGAGCACCGGGATTCTGCCGGCGGCCGCCCGGATGAGGGCAACGGAGATCCCGGCTTCGGTTGGGGTACAGGGTCCGGGGGAGACAATGATCGCGCGGGGTCGGAGCGCGAGTGCCTCCTCGACGCCCAGGGTATCGTTGCGGTAGACTACCGGGTCCGCGCCCAGTTCTCCCGCGTACTGGACGAGGTTATAGGTGAAGCTGTCGTAGTTGTCGAGGACGAGGAGCATCGTCCGCGGAAGCTATTGGTCCTTCGCGTCCTCCGCCATCCGCTTTTTCGCTTCCCCGATGAGGGAGTCGCGCACTTTCATGGTCGAGCGAACGATCGAGTCGGTGGCCGCACGAATGGAATCGGTGGCGGCCAGCTGGCGAGTCACCTCCGCCTCGATCGAGTCGGTATTGGGAATCTGAATCTGCATCGAGTCACCATCCGCCGTCGTGGAATCGTGGGCGAAGTCGAGCGACTGAAGCTCCTGGACCAGCTCGGTCGCCAGGAGCAGTGGGACCTCGACCTCTCCCGGCTGGAAGATCGCGACACCGTACTCCTGCAGGTCGGCCGGTGTCGAGTCACCCGCCAGGCAGTGAAAGGCCCCCTCGCCCTCGCGGCCGACGCGGATGTTCATCCCGCGATCACCGCCGCCGTCTTCGAGGTTGGCCACCAGCCGGCAGCCCGCGAGCCCCTGTGCCAACAGGGAGTCCGAGAGGTCGATGGTCAGCTCCACGTCGCTGACGTTGGATGGGGACTCCCGATTGAGCGTCACGTGGTCGAGCTTGCCGAGCCGCTCGCCGCCCAGGACGAACGGGATCAGACCCAGGGGGATGGTGATGGGGCCGTCGCCTTCGACGACGCTGTTGACCTTGGCGACTCCGCCTCGGACGAGCGACACCCCGATCATGCCCAACGCGAAGATGCCGAGGGCCCCAAGGAGGATTTTCAGCCAGTAGTTCCGCATAGTTACTCCGAGCGATCGGGCCAGCGCGTGGGTAAACGGGCAGCCTCATGTATAGGGCCTTGGCCCCGATGTTTCAACTAGAGACGCCAGAGAGCATGGGAAAGTTTCAGTGATCGTGGTCGAGGGTCTCCACAAGGTGTATGGCGAGCTGACCGCGGTCCAGGACCTGTCGTTCCGGGTCGGACCGGGGGAGGTCATCGGCCTGGTTGGCCCCAACGGGGCCGGCAAGACCACCACCCTCCAGTGCATGGCCGGGATCACGGTGCCAAGTGGGGGGAAGATCAGTATTGCCGGCCACGATCTCGCGACCGACGCGGTGGCCGCCAAGGCCGCACTCGCCTTCGTGCCCGACGAGCCGCACCTCTTCGAATACCTGACCGTGGAGGAGCACCTCCGCTTCGTCGCCCGGCTGTATCGGGTGACGGACGTCTCGGCGAGGCTCCCGGGTGTGCTCCGCGAGCTCGACCTGGAGGATCGCCGAGGGTCGCTGCCGGAGGAGCTCTCGCGCGGCATGCGACAGAAGCTGGCCATCGGGTGCGCCCTGATCCACGATCCCAAGGCCCTGATTCTGGACGAGCCGCTCACCGGCCTCGACCCGGTGGGGATCCGCCGGATGAAGACCACGATCGTGGAGCATGCCCGAGGTGGAGCAGCCGTGCTGCTGAGCTCCCACCTGTTGCATCTGGTCGAGGAAATCTGCACCCGGGTTCTGATCATGCGCCGGGGCCGGGTTCTGGCCTTGGGGACCATCGGTGAGATCGTCCAGGCGAGACCCGACCTGGCCGGCAGAGGCCTCGAGGACGTGTTCCTGGGGATCGTGGGGGACCAGGACGGCGACGGGTGACGAGTCCGCTCTGGTATCTCGCCGGGCGCTCCATCCGTAACCGACTCGTCCGGCAGATCCGTCGCCTCAGAACCCCACGCTATGTGGTCGCCCTCCTCCTGGGCCTGGCCTACCTGTGGTTCGTGGGGATCTACCAGCGTTCGACTTCGGCCCCGCCTGACATATCGGCCGCGGGGCTCGAGCTGATCGCGGCGACTGCCGTGCTCGGAGTGATAACCTGGGTCTGGGTGTTCGGTGCGGATCGCGGGGCGCTGGCCTTCTCGCGCGCGGAGGTCACTCTCCTCTTCCCTGCCCCGCTGACGCGCCGTGAGCTGGTCCACTACAAGTTGCTGCGCGGACAGCTCGTCATCCTCTTCAACACGGTTCTCTGGACGGTCCTCCTCACCGGCGGCTGGCATGGCGCGGCGCCCTGGCGTCGCGCGCTCGCGATCTGGACCCTGCTCACCACGCTCGCCCTGCACCGACTCGGTGTCGCGCTGCTGCGCGGCAGTCTGGTCGAGCATGGGATGCGTGCAGCTCGGGCCCGCGCGCTCACCCTCGCGGTGTTCGCCTGCGTTGCGGCGATCGGGGTCTTGGAGCTTCGAGCCGTATTCCCCGCATTGCGCGCCGCGTGGGCGATGGGATTCCGCGAATTTCTGTCGGGCGCGGAAGCCGCGGCCGCCCGTCCGGTGATGGCCGCGGTCCTGTGGCCTGCCCGACTCCTGGTCAGACCCCTGGTGACGCCGCACTGGCTCGACTGGGGCCGGGCGCTGCTTCCGGCAATCGCGCTGCTCGTCGCGCACTACATCTGGGTGGTCCGGTCCGACGCCGCGTTCGAGGAGTCCGCGGCGGAGACCGCGCTCGCGCGTGGGCGGCGCGGGGCCGGGACGGCGCGAGCGCCGCGGTTCACGGCCAGACGGGTGCCCATGCTCGCCCAGACCGGTTGGCCCGCGGGAGCCCTGTTCTGGAAGAACCTGGCGGCCGTCGTGCGCACCGGGCCTGCGCGAACTGCGGCGATCGCTTTTCTGGTGGCGGTCATGGCGATCCTGACTCTCTCGGTCGCCGAGGTGGCGACGGGGCTGCTCGAGGGCGCCGGATGGCTGGCGGCGATGTGGGTGGGATTCCTCATGTTTCTCGGACCGCAGTGGGTGAGAAACGACCTGCGCTCCGACCTCTCCCGGCTGGCGCTGCTGCGCAGCTACCCGCTGCGCGGCGCGTCCATCGTCGCCGCCGAGGCGGCCGGGTCAACCGCGACCTTGACGCTGATGCAGGTGGGTTTTCTGGTCGTGGCGTACCTGGCGCTCTGGGGCGGGCGGGTAGACAACCCGGACCCCGACTTCCGGACGGCGATCCTGGCAGGCGCCGTGGCGGGACTTCCCGCCGTCAATTTCCTGGCAATGCTGGTCCAGAACGGGTCGGCGCTTCTGCTCCCCGCCTGGATCCGGGTCGGCCCCGAACGCCCGATCGGCGTCGAAGCGCTGGGGCAGAACATGCTGGTGATGACCGGTTTTCTGGTGGTGCTCGGCACGCTGCTGCTGCTGCCCGCGGCGGCCGCCGGCGCCACCTTCATTGCGCTCCAGCGCGGGATCGGCTGGTGGGCGGCGGTTCCCGCCGGCGCCGCCGGAATCGCGACCATCGGGATCGAAGCGCGGCTCATTCTCTCCTGGCTCGGCGGCATTTTCGAGCGCACCGATCCAGTCGCGGTGCCGCCGGTGGAGCGACCGTGAGATCGCCGGACGCTAGCGTGCGGTGAGATACCGCTTCCGAATCTTGGCCACCACGCTGTAAGCGGGGTCCACGATATTGGCGACCGTGCTCTCTCCGACCTGGCCCAGCACGGTGTACGCGTCCAACCGGTCGAACCCGTACTCCTGCTCCATCCACTCGATCAGCTCCACGTGGGCCAGCCGGAACGCATCGATCAGCGGACGCCCGCTGCCCACCACCATGATGTGGTCCCCATCCTCGAGGCGGGGCCAGTCGATCGTCTTGTTCTTGACCACATCGATCTTCAGCACCACGTCCATGCTGGTCTCCAGGCCGGTGCCTGCGACCTCACCGTGGCCCTGGCGTGCGTGGCCGTCGCCGAAGTAGAGGTAGGCGCCGTCGTGAAACACCGGCAGGTATACGGTGGTACCCTCCCGCACTTCCTGTGCATCCATGTTGCCGCCGAAATCGCCGGGCCAGAGGCCGGCGAAGGCCTCCTCGCCCTGGGGTGCCACTGCCAGCCGGCCGAGCATCGGCTGCAGGTCGATCTCCATGCGCTTGACCTTGCTCCTAGGCATCTCCGTCGTGCCGACCATACGGGTGGTATCGAGACGCCAGAGATAGCGCCGCGCGGGGATCGGCTCGTTGAGCATCCGAACCCGGCTGTCGCTCGCGAGGCCGCCGAAGTCCGAGTAGACCTGTGACGCGGCCAGCGGTCCGTTGGGATGCACGCGAAGGATCTGGATCTTGAGCATGTCCTTCGTGGTCGCGCCCTCGACGTAGATCGGTCCCACCTCGCCGGGGAACGCACCGCCCGCCTCGCTGTAGTACGGCCCGAAGTGCGTCTTGCTGACGAGCACGGTGCCGGGACGTACCCGCAGAACGGGCTCGCGCACGGCGAAGGTCGGCTGCTGCACTTTGGGCGTGAACCGCACCGTGTCCTGCGCGACCGCTGCCCCGGGAACCAACAGAACCGTCAACACGTGGAGCCAGGTCATCGAAGTGCCTCCTCGGCGTCGAAGTCGCGGCGGTCGGTGAATCGGCCGATGCGCAAGGCCAGCGTGGGAAGGACGAACAGCGTCAGCAGCGTCGAAGTCACGAGGCCGCCCAGGATGACCACGGCCATGGGACCCTCGATCTCGCGTCCGGGATCCCCGCTGCCGACGGCGAGCGGCAGGAGCCCCAGGCCGGTGACGAGCGCGGTCATCAGAATCGGGCCCAACCGCTCCATGGCGCCCCGGATGGCGGCCTCCGGGCCCCACGGCACCCCCTCCCGCCCGACCAGGTGATCGTAGTGCGATACCAGCATCACCGCGTTGCGAGTGGCGATGCCGAACAGCGTGACGAAGCCCACGAGCGATCCAAGCGACAGGAGCCCCCCGGTGGCGAACACCGCGAGCACGCCCCCTACCAGCGCGAAGGGCAGATTTGCCAGGACGAGGGCCAGCCGGGAGGCTTCGCCGAAAGCGAGCCACAACAGCATCACGATGCCGCCGGCGGCCAGGAGGCTGTTCCGCAGCAGCTCGCGCCGCGCCTCACGCTGCGCGGTGCCTGATCCTCCCACCTCGGCGTAGACGCCCGCCGGGAGCGTTCCCTCTTCCAGCCGGCGCTCGATCGCACGAGTCGCGCCTTCGGTGTCGCCCCCCGAGACGTTGGCCGTGACGGTCTGCACTCGGCGGGTCCCCACGTGCATGATCAGCGACCTCCCGGTGGTCCGCGCCACGTCCGCCACCTGCTGCAGCTCCACCATGCGGCCGGTCTCCGAGACGAGCGGAAGACTGCGCAGGTCCTCGGGTCGGGCGCGCCGCTCGGGTATGCAGAGTCACCATGACGTCGGTGCTTCGATTGCCGTCGTAGAGCTGGGCCACCCGCACGCCTCGGGTCGCCACCTCCACCGCGCCCAGCACGTCGTCGGGGCGAAGCCCGAATGTGGCCACGTCGCGGGGACGTAGGCGGACGGCGACTTCGGGCGCGACCGGGGGCGGATCGTACTGGACGTCGATCGCTCCCGGGACGTCGGCCACCGCCTCGGCCACGGTGCGCGCGGCGAGATCGAGGCTGTCGAGATCGTCGCCGAACACGCGCACCACCAGCTCCGCGGTCGATCCGGTCAGGGTCTCCTCGATTCGCTCCGAGAGAAATCCGCGGATAGCGAAGTTCACGCCGGGGAACCCGGCCAGCAGCACGCGGAGATCGTGCTCGACGGTCTCGGCGGCCTCGCCGGTCAGCGGGACGAGGCTCACCTCGAACTCGGTGTAGTGGGGTCCCCACGTATCCTCGGACAGCTCCGCTCGGCCGATACGCTGAGCCACGCTGCGAACCCGCGAATCGGCCCGCAGAACGGCGGTGACGCGCTGGCCGAGCCGGAGCGACTCATCGAGCGAGGTACCGGGAACGGCACTCATGTGGATGAGGTAGTGCCCCTCCCGAAACTCCGGCAGAAAGGTGGCGCCGAAGGTCGGCATCACCACCACCGCCGCCACGCACACCAGTGCGGCCACGCCGGTCACCATGGCCGGACGCGGGAGACTCCACCTCAGAGGCTTGCCGGTACCGGGTCTTGAGCCACCCGAGCATCGGCGCCTCCTGCTGTCGGCCTTCGCGCCCGCCGAGGAGCAGCAACGTCATTGCCGGAGTGACCGTCAGCGCGACGACGAGCGACGCCAGCGTGGCCAGGATGTAGGCCAGGGAAAGGGGCCGGAAGAGCGCGCCTTGCACGCCGGTGAGCAGCAGGACCGGGACGAACACCAGCGCGACCACGAATGTCGCGTACACCACGCTGCTCCGGACCTCGATCGAGGCGTCCAACACGACGCGCGCAACCGGCTCGGGGTCCGGCCGCATCCGATTGAGCCGGAGGCGACGCGCAATATTCTCTACGTCGATGATCGCGTCGTCCACTACCTCCCCCAGGGCGATGGCGAGCCCGCCGAGGGTCAGCGTGTTGATGCCAAGGCCGAGGTAGTCGAGCGCGAGAATCGCCGCGAGCAGCGAGAGCGGGATCGCGGTCAGCGAGATGGCGGCGGCGCGGGCATCCGCGAGGAAGAGCACGAGCACGATCGCGACCAGCACCGCGCCCAGGACCAGCGAGGTGCTGATGTTGTGGAGCGCGAGGTCGATGAACTCCGATGGTCGGAAGAGGTTCGGGTGGAGGGTCATGCCCGCGGACGTGATGGTCGGCCGCAGACGGGCCAGCGCCGCCTCTACCCGGGCGGCGACGACCTTGGTGTTGGCGCCGAGCTGGGCCGAGACCACCACCACCAGCCCCCGCTCGCCGTTGACGCCGCCTTCGCCGAACCGGGTGTCCGGGGCGTACACCACACGGCCCAGATCCTGGAGACGGAGCGCGGCGCCCTCGCGCTCGCGAACCACCGTGGCGCCCAGGTCCTCGAGGGAGGCGGTTTGCCCTTCCGCGCGCACCGTGATCCGTTGGTTGGACTGATCGAGCACGCCGCCGCCTCGCACCCCGGTCGAGCGCGCCGCGGCCTCCGTGACCTCGGCGATGCCGATGCCGTGCAGTCGCAGGCGCTCGGGATCGAGCTGGACCTGCACCTGACGGACCTCCCCGCCGAAGACCGCCACCTTGCCGACTCCGGGGACCGCCAGGAGACGGGGCTTGACCACCCAGTCGACGAAGCCGCGCTGCTCCATCGACCCGAGCGACTCAGAGGTGAAGCCGACGACGAGGACGGTACTGGACGACGAGGTGAGCGGGGTCAGGACGGGCGGCTCCACCGTCACCGGCAGCCGGATCGCGACTTCACCGAGGCGCTCGGCGAGGGCCTGTCGGGCCTGATGAATGTCCACCCGCTCGGCGAGGACAGCGGTCACGACGGACAGCCCCTGAATGGATTGCGAGCGTACGGCCGCTATGCCCTGGACCCCGTTGATGGCATCCTCGATCGGCTTGGTGACCTGGAGCTCCACCTGTTCCGGGGAGAGTCCCGGGGCCTCGGTTTGAATGGAGACCTGCGGCGGGGCGAACTCGGGGAACACGTCGAGCGGGGCACGGTCCAGCGTCCTGGCGCCCACAACAACAAGGAATGCCGCGAGTCCGAGCACCACCCCGCGGTGGCGGATGGCTCCGCGGACCAGCGCATTCAGCACGAGCGGGAGGCTCGCGTCATTCGCCCGACTCTTCGCCCACCGTTACCCGCGACCGGAACTCCTCGGAGAGCAGCTCCTGGACGCCGGCGACGACGACCGTGTCGCCGGCCGCGAGCGATTTGCTCGCCAGCCAGCCGCCCTGCACGGGTCGATCGGTGGAGACGCGCACGCGTGCATAGACGCCGGGCGCACGCTGGACATAGGCCCACGCGAGTCCCTCCCACTGCACCACGGCTCCGTCCGGGATCAGGACGCCGTCGACCCGCTTGTCACCGGCCACCCACAACGTGACCACGGTGCCGGGTACCGCCCCCGACCAGCGACCCCGAGCCCGGTAGAGGTAGGCCGGCAGACGCGTCAGCGGGTCTGCCTCGGGTGCCGGTCCAATCAGGGTGGCGCCGATCGCTGCCCCGCCCGGTGGAAGGAGCGTCACTCGGGCGCGGGGCGCGGGTGGTGTCGTCGGGCCAGGAGACGCGGACCACGGGCCGGCTGTTGTCCGCGATCTCGAGCAGGACCTGGCCCGCCTCGACGATCTCCCCTGGCCTGGCCTCGACCCGGGTGACGACGCCAGCCATCGGCACCGAGAGCGGCTGCGCGTCGGACACGCGGCCGATGGCCGTGCCGGCGGCGACCCGCTCTCCGAGCGCGGGCCACCGGCGGCCCTGGATTGGATTGAGGCGTCCCGCGACCGGCGCCCGGAGGGTGACCGCGCGCTCCGGCTCGGGCACCACCTGCGCCGTCAGCCGTTGCCCGGTTCCCACCGCCGCCGGCTGGAGCACGGCGGTCGCGAGCGCGATCCGACGAATCTCACCGGTGTCCAGCACGACCCGGGTCTCGCCCGCGTCGCTCCGCACTCGGCTCGGTGCCACGATTGGAGCGTCGGAGTCCTCACCGTCCGCTTCGGCGTCTGCGCCTGCGTCGTCGCCGCGACGGAGGAGCACGACGGCGGCCAGGAGCGCGACCACGATGATCAGGACCAGCGGCCACCGGGATCTCACGGGTCCACCTCCTCGCCTTCGTCCTGCCGCGGGTCGGGCCATGCTTCGCCCGCCTCGGGACCGCCGCCCGCTCGCGCCAAGTGCAGCCCGGCAACCTTCGCGCGCCGCTCGGCTGAGCGGCGGGCCGCCAGAGCGCGGTAATGCTGGAGCTCTGCCCGGGCCGGCTCGAGGCGCGACGATTCCCCCCGGGAGTAGGCGTCTCGCTCGCGCTCCAGCTGTCGATCGGCGGCGGCTACCACGGAGTCGGCGGCCGCCAGCTCGAGCGCGGCGCCCCGACATCCCTGCACCGCCGTCTCGATGTCGGCGAATACCGAATCCTGGACGGCAGCGACGCCCAGGCCGGCCGCCTCGCGCTCCGCCTCCGCCTCGCGAATGGCGCCGCGGTTCCGGCTGCCGAGCAGCGCGGGAAGTGCCAGCGCAAGCGTCCAGCGATTCACGCCCTGGTCCCACACGAAGCCCGGGCCCAGCTCGAGGTCGGGGAGCTGTCGGGCGACTTGCTCGCGCACGCGGGCCTCGGTCAGGGCATACTCGCCCAGCGCGCGAGATACCTCGTGGCGACGTTCCATGGCGCGGGTGACGAACGTGTCCACCGATATGGAGTCGAGCCGGACGCAGTCGCCGGCGCCGAGCTCGGGCTCGATCGTCACGATCGCCTGAACCGGCACGGCCAGCGCCGCCGCGAGTGACGCGCGGCCAGCCAGTACCTCGCGCTCCGCCTGGGCCAGCGAGAGCCGCGCACTCTGGACGTCGGATGCGGTGCGGGCCAGGTCGGAGGCGCCCAGTGCCGCCTCGGCGTAACGCGCCCGCTCGAGTGACTCCACCCGCTGCAGCAGGCGAAGCTCTTCACCGGCGTCGACGGCGGCGCCAAGCGCGCCGGCCAGCTCGGTGGTGGCCCGGCGGGTATCGGCCACGGCGCTCCACACGGCACCCAGGAGCCGGCTCTCCGCGAGGACCACGGCCGCGCGGGCAGCCTGGAGACGCGCAGCCCGCTTGCCGCCGAGTTCCAGGGTGAAGAGCGTCGCGACGCCGACCACCCACGGACTGCCTTCATCACGTCCGCTGACCCGTCGCTCCAGCTCGGTCTCGAGGCCCACGCCGGGGCGGCCTCGGGCTCGCTGCAGGCCAGCCTCGGCGGCGCGCCAGTCGGCACGCAAACGTCGAAGGTCGCTCCGGAAATAGAGAGCTGCCACCGCAAGCTGGCGGTCGGTCCAACGGCTCCCGTTGGGCGATCCCGCGTATCGCGAGACCCTCGTCCGGACTGCGCTGTCGGCCAGGCTCCGAGTGCGAAGCTCCAGCGGGTGCCGCGCCGGGTCGATCGGTCGAGCCTCGTACCTCGCGCACGCGGTGCAAGCCACGGCGAGGCCCACCGCGAGGCGGATCACCTGGTCAGCCGCGGGGGTGGAACTGTTTGTGGATCGAGCGCAGATACTCGCGGTCCACGTGGGTATAAATCTGAGTGGTGGACAGGTCGGCGTGGCCGAGCATCTCCTGCACCGCGCGAAGATCGGCGCCCCCTTCGAGCAGATGGGTGGCGAAGCTGTGCCGCAGGGTGTGTGGAGTTACGCGCTTCCGGATGCCGGCGCGCTGGGTCGCTTTCTTCACCACTCCCCAGGCGCCGACGCGCGAGAGCGGCTCGCCGCGCGCGTTGAGCAGCACCCGCCCCCCCGAGCGGCCGCGATCGAGAGTCGGACGAAGTGTGTGCAGGTAGACCGACACCCCGCCGATGGTGTTCCGCCCGATCGGCACGAGTCGCTGCTTGCCTCCCTTCCCCAACACGCGAACCAGGTTGTCGGGCAGGAGCAGATCGGTGAGGACGAGCCCGCACAGCTCCGACACGCGGAGGCCGGCGCCGTAGGCCAGCTCCAGGAGGGCCCGGTCGCGCCAGCCCAGCGGGTCATCGATGCCCGGGGCCGCCAGCAGACCCTCCACCTCCAGGACGGAGAGCGTATCGGGGAGCGTGCGGCCGCGGCGTGGCGTCTCCAATCTGTCGCTGGGATCGTCCGCGACCCGTCCCTCGCCCACCAGGAATGCGTAGTAGGTGCGGATCGCGGAAACCTCGCGGCGGATCGTGGCGGCGCTTAGCCCGAGATCCTTGAGCAGGTAGACGAAATCGCGAAGCAGGGGACGGCCCACCCGCCCCGGATCGCGGACGCCGCGCGAGAAGGCGAACTCCCCCATCCGGCGGAGGTCGCGCAGGTAGGCTTCGACGGTATTGGGACTGTGCCCCGCCTCGAGCGCGAGGAAATCACGAAAGCCTTCGAGCCAGAACTGGCGCTCGATCTCGTCCCGAATCGCCGGTACCGTCACGGGGCCATCCGATGCTGCTGCCGGCGCCGGATCTCGGCCACTTCCGCGGGGCCCACCCCGAGCAGCTCGGCCGCCACGGCCATCAGGCGATCCTCCTGCGCGCCGATGGCTCCGTCGCCGAAGGCAACGGTCCACATGCGCTCTACCAGCTCGAGACGCTGCCCCCGGCCGAAACGTTGACGGAGCCGGTCGGCGTACAGCGCGAATCGCGTCCGGCGCTCCTCCTCGGGGGCCGGATCGAGGCTGGGACGTGCGGCACCGAGCCCCCAGCGTTCGCGGAGATGGTCGGCCACCAGCTCGCGGTCGGCCGGGGTCAGCACCGGGTCGGCGTACGCCAGCTCGAGCACCAGCAGCGCAGCGGCTTCCCTCGCCGATCCCTCGGCGATGTCGGTCCCCTGCAGAAAGGTGGGCGCCGCGGGGTCGAGCGCCATGCGGGTGGCATGCCAGAGACGCTCGCGAGCCCGCCGGCGTCGAACCGTCCAATACCAGGTTCCACCTACGAGGACGAGCAGCGCCGTCACGATACCCATGGTGCGGTTGACGCCGTTCAGGATCGCGACGATCCGCTCCCACTGCGCTCCGATCAGCGAACCGATGAGCGTGATGCCTCCATACCAGATGGCCGAGGCGGCGGCCATGGGGATCAGCGTGCGCGCGGCGCCTAGCCGGACGAGCCCCGCGAACGGCGGGACGACGGCGCGGATGCCCGGCAGGAAGCGGCTGAAGAAGATCCCGGCCATGCCGAAGCGGAGGTACTCGCGCTCGATCACGGCCAGGGAGCGCGGTGCGAGGAGGCGGCGGCCGGTGCGACCGGCGAAGAGCCGATGTCCGTACTGATGGGCGGCGAGGTACACCAGGCCGGCGCCGATGAGATTGGCGATCCAGGTCACCAGGAAGACGACGAAGGGCTTGGTGAGACCGCGATGGGAGAGAAACGCCCCCAGGCCCACGGCCGCGTCGGAGGGTACGGGCGGAATCACGTTCTCCACTGCGGCGAGCAGGGCGAGCACGCCGTAGACCGCCGCCGGGTGGAGACTCGAGACCCAGGCGAGCAGACTTTCGATCAGCGTGCCTCCAGCACCGCCACGGCGATGACGGCGAGCCCCTCGCCCCGGCCGATGAAGCCCATGCCTTCGTTGGTCTTCGCCTTGACGCCGACGGCGCCGGCCGAGACGCCGAGCCGCCCCGCGAGCGACGCCGCCATGGCCACGAGATGAGGGGCAAGCCTCGGCGCCTCGGTGATGACGGTCAGATCGGCCTGCACGAAGGCGAAGCCGCGCCCGCGCACCAGCTCATGTGCGGTCCGCAGGAGCTCCATCGAGTCCGCGTCCTTCCACTGCGGGTCGGTGTCGGGAAAGAGTTGCCCGATGTTGCCCGCCGCCGCGGCCCCCAGAATGGCGTCGGTGAGGGCGTGAGCGACGGCGTCCGCATCCGAGTGACCGGCGAGTCCCCGCTCGCCCGGAATGCGAACACCGGCCAGGACCAGGGGCCTGCCGTCGGTGAACCGGTGCGAGTCGTAGCCGATGCCGACTCTCATGGGCGGACGGGCGGACAGGCGGAAGGGCGGACGGGTTCGCGGTGCGCACCGACCCTCTGTGTTCGGAGCCGTTGTCCGCCCGTCCGCCCGTCCGCCCGTCCGCCTCTCATGCAGCTACGCTGTCCTCGATGACCACATAATCCTGCCGCCGCCGCCGCGGCTGATACCCGGCATCGCGGATGATCCGGTCGATCTCACCCAGGGTGGTGCGGTAGGTGGTACCCGCCGCGGATACGACGTTCTCTTCCATCATCAGGCTGCCATAGTCGTTCGCACCGAACCGGAGCGCCACCTGCCCCACCTTGTGTCCCATCGTCACCCAGGACGACTGGAGATTCGGCACGTTCCGGAGGACGATGCGCGCCAGCGCGAGGGTCCGGAGGTAAGTGACGGCATCGGTCTTCTGATAGTGCGACATCTCCGGCGTCCCCTCCGGCTGGAGCGGCCAGCAGATGAACGCGGTGAAACCGCCAGTGCGCGCCTGTACCTCGCGCACCCGGAAAAGGTGCTCGAGGCGGTCCGCGTCGCTCTCACCGAGGCCGTACATCATGGTGACGGAGGTCTTCATACCTTGCCGGTGCGCTTCCTCCTGAACTCCGAGCCACTCCTCGGTCTGGGCCTTCTTCCTGGCCACCCGCTCGCGGATCTCGTCCACCAGGATCTCGCCGCCTCCCCCAGGGATGCTGTCCAGGCCGGCTTCGCGCAGCTCACGGACGACATCCGGTACCGACAGTCCGAAGCGCTCGCTGAAGAAGACCACTTCGCTGGGGGAGAATCCGTGGATGTGGATCGGGTGATGCCGCTTGATGTAGCGCATCAGCTCGAGGTACCAGTCGAACGGGATGTAGGGGTTGTGCCCGCCTTGCAGAAGAATCTGCACCCCGCCGATCGACTTGCACTCGTCGATCTTGGCGCCGATCTCCTCGAAGCTGAGCACGTATCCCTCGGCGTGGCGCGGCCGGCGATAAAACGCGCAGAACTTGCAGTCCGCGACGCAGACGTTGGTGTAGTTGATGTTGCGATCGATGATGTAGGTGACCACGGGCTCGGGATGCTGGCGCCACCGCTCGGCGTCGGCCAGTTGTCCCAGCTCCAGCAGGGGCGCTCGCTGATAGAGGTCGAGAAGATCTACGAACTCACTTGAGGTGCGATCTACAACGCTCATATCTGCAAGCCTTTATGGTTACGCAGCCGAAATGAACGACAGCGAGCCGTCGGGCACCATGCCTTCGGCGGCAAGGCGGCGGAAGAAGTCGGTCAGGCCCGCGAGGTGGCGGTAGGACAGGGCGTAGTCCAGATCGTCCAGATAGGCCCGGCACGCCGGCTCGCTCACACCGGTCCGGCGATGGGCCTCCTGGGCCAGCTGGTCCAGGTGAGTCAGCCCCCAGGCGCGAGAGTCGAGCAGGCCCCGGTGGACCGCCTTGACCCCCTCCGCTCGCGCGTCGCGTCTCGCGGCCCATACCGCGAAGACGAACGGGAGGCCGGTCCAGTCCTTCCACTCCGCACCGAGATCCACCCGCACCGGATACTGCGATTTCGCCGCCAGCATCAGTGCGGCGTCGCCTATTACCAGCACCGCTTCGTGCGGCAGTCCCTCGAGGCCCGCGAGATCAGGCGCCTCGGCTCGGGCCGAGACGAAGTGCGGGCGCACGCCCCACCGATGCCGGCAGAGCAGCTCGAGCAGGAGAACGCTGGTCCGGGACGAAGCCGTGATCAGGATCGTCCGTCCCTCCAGCTCGGTCGGGGGCCGACGGCTGAAGAGGGCGACGCTGTGCACTGGGCCGTCGCAGGAGATCGCCAGGTCGGGCAGCAGATGGTACTCGACGGCGTTGCGGGCGTACTCGACGGCCGAGACCACACTCACCTGCAGCTCACCGGCCGCGAGCAGGTCGTTCAACTCGGAGGCGGTGCCGCTCACCAGATCCGCCGGCACCGACACCAGTCCGCGGTCGATCGCGGCATAGATCGGGTAGCAGTTGATCCAGGGAATCCGACCCAGCTTCATGCCGCGTGGACCACGGGAAGGGACGCCCCCCGCCGCAGGGACGGCTCGGGTGGCGGATCGTCGAACTGGTCGCGGACCGTTCGGTAGAGACTGTCCCGCTCCTCGGGCCGCTTCCCCGCACCCCGGATGAGCCGAACCAGCTCGAGATACGGGAGGTGCATGTCCGTGAGCGCGCCCGCCTCGTGATAGATCCGCTCGTACACGACCGTGCCTTCCACGTCGTCACAGCCGAAGTCCAGCGCGATCTGCGACAGAAACGGGGTGACCATCGGCCAGTGTGTCTTGACGTGGGGAATATTGTCGAGGAACAATCGCGCCACCGCGATGTTCTTGAGATCCTCGTACCCCGTGGTCGCGGTGCCGACCCGTCCCATCTCCTCGCCCAGCTCGTTGTGGTCGGGGTGATAGGCCAGCGGGATGTAGGTCAGGAATCCACCGGTGTCGTCCTGCAGCGCGCGGAGCTGGGACAGATGAGCGATCCGGTCCTCGGGGGTCTCCACGTGACCGTAGAGCATGGTGCAGTTGGTAGGTATGCCCAGCTCGTGGGCGACGCGATGCACCCGGAGCCACTCTTCGCCGGTCAGCTTGCGCTCGGCGATGGTGGCGCGCACCGCGGTGCTGAACACTTCGGCACCGCCCCCGGGCAGGCTGGTGAGGCCGGCCTCCTTCATGGCCAGCAGCACCTCCCGCTCGGAGACCTTCTCGATACGTGCCAGGTGGGCGATCTCCACCGCGGTGAGCGCCTTGATGTGCACCTGCGGATGGCGCTCCTTCAGGCCGCGGATCATGTCGGTGTAGTACGAGAGCCGGAGCTTCGGGTGCAACCCGCCGACGATGTGGAACTCCCGTGTCGGCATGCCGCGCGCCTGCTCCGCCTCGTGGAACACCTCTTCCAGCGACCGGGTATAGGACCCCTCCTCCTTGGGCATCCGCGCGAAGGAGCAGAACACGCAGGTGTTCCGGAGGATGCATACGTTGGTGGGGTTGATGTGCTGGTTGGCGGAGAAGTACACCCGGTCCCCGTTCCGCCGCCGATTGGCGAAATCCGCGATGGTGCCGAGGCCGAGGAGGTCGGTTGTGGCGTAGAGAGCCACTCCCTCCTCCGCCGTCAGGCGCAGGCCCGCCAGGACCTTGTCGGCGATGGGGCGCAGAACGGGGTCGCGCAGACGGCCGCCATCGATGGTGCCGGACATCCTATCTCCTTGCGGCTGCGGAGGTAACGATGCCGGAATGTACACCCGGTGCGGCGCGGCGTGCCAGCGCGCTCCCGGGCTGTTGGCGGGAGGGGACTCAGGCTCGGAAGGCGCTCACGAGCGAGGGAGACGTTGTGCCCGCCGAATCCGAAGGAGTTGGACACCGCGACATCCACCTTGCGCTCGATCTTGTGGTTGGGCGCGCAGTCGAGATCGCACTCGGGATCGGACGTGAACTGGTTGATCGTCGGAGGGAGGACGCCGCAGCTGGTGACCAGGAGGCAGACGCCGAACTCGAGCGCACCGGCGGCGCCTAGCAGGTGGCCGGTCATCGACTTGGTGGACCCGAACACGAGCTTGCGCGCCTGTTCCCCGAACACCGCCTTGACCGCCTCGGTCTCCGCGACGTCGCCCTGCTGGGTCGAGGTGCCGTGGGCGTTGATGTAGTCCACGCGCGCCGGGTCGATGCCTCCGTCGGCAAGAGAGGCGCGCATCGCGCGCTGCGCGCCCTCGCCATGCTCGGCCGGCGAGGTGATGTGGTAGGCGTCGCCGCTGGCGCCGTACCCGAGCACCTCGCCGAGGATCGTGGCGCCCCGCCGTTCCGCGTGCTCGAGGCTCTCGAGCACCACGATCGCGCCGCCGTCGGCCAGCACGAAGCCATCGCGGTCGCGGTCGAACGGGCGACTGGCGGTCTCGGGACTGTCGTTGCGCGCCGACAGCGCCTTCATGTTGGAGAAGGCGGCGACGGTCAGCCCCGTGATCGAGGCCTCGGCCCCGCCGGTGACCATGGCGTCGGCCATGCCATTGCGGATGAGGTTGAACGACTCGCCGATCGCGTGCGCCGACGACGCGCAGGCCGACACCGTGGCGAAGTTCGGTCCCTTGAGCCCGTACCGAATGGACACCAGGCCGGCGGCGATGTCGGGGATGAACATCGGCACGAAGAATGGAGAGACCCGGTCGGGGCCCTTGGTGATGTACGCCCGGCAGTTGTCCTCGTAGGTCTGCATGCCACCGATGCCGCTTCCGATCACCACACCGGTGCGCTCGGGGGCGGGCACGTCGCGATCGAGCCCGGCCTGGGTGACGGCCTGGTGCGCCGCCGCCAGGGCGAACTGCGCGAAGAGGTCGTACCTTCGCGCTTCCTTCCTGTCGATGTACTGCAGCGGATCGAAGCCCTTGACCTCGCACGCGAATCGGACCGAGAGCGCGGCGGGGTCGAACTTCTTGATCGGGGCGGCGCCGGGCGTGCCCGCCAGCAGCGCGGACCAGGTGGAATCGACGTCGTTCCCGACCGGGGTCACCAGCCCGAGGCCGGTGACGACGACACGTTTCGCCAAGCTACTTCCCGATCTTCTCGTGCAGGTAATTCATCGCGTCGCCCACCGTGCGGAGCTTTTCCGCATCTTCGTCGGGGATGTCGATGTCGAATTCCTTCTCGAAGGCCATGACCAGCTCGACGGTGTCAAGGCTGTCCGCGCCGAGATCCTCCATGAAGCTCGCTTCACCGGTCAGCTTCTCGCGTTCCACGCCCAGCTCCTCGACGATGATGTCCTTGACCTTCTCTTCGACGTTGCTCATGTGATCCTCGATTGGAGTTTCAAGCGCATTCAGATGACCATACCGCCGTCGACCACCAGGACCTGGCCGGTGATGTAGGCGGCGAGATCGGAGGCGAGAAACAGCGCCGCACCGGCCACATCCTCGGGCCGTCCCAGACGCCCCAACGCGATGTCCTGTAATAATGTGGCCTTGGCGGCGTCGGGCAAGCCGCGGGTCATGTCGGTCTCGATATACCCCGGGGCGATGCAATTGGCCAGGATACCGCGGCCGGCATACTCCTTCGCGACCGACTTGGTGAAGCCGATCAGGCCGGCCTTGCTCGCGGCGTAGTTCGCCTGTCCCTTGTTGCCCACCAGCCCCACGATGCTCGTGACGTTGATGATCCGGCCGCTCCGCCGCTTCATCATGCCCTTGACCGCGGCGCGGGTCGTATGGAACGCGCCCTTCAGGTTGGCGTCGAGCACCGCGTCCCAATCGGCCTCGGTGAGTCGCAGCAGGATGTTGTCCCGGGTGAGGCCCGCGTTGTTCACCAGGATGTCGAGCGGACCGAGCGCGGCTTCCACCGCCGTGAGCGCCGCCTCGACCTGCTCGGCCCGCGCGACGTCGCAGCCGACGCCGGTGGTGCGCTCGCCGAACTCCGCGGCAACGGCGCGGGCCCGCTCCGGATCCCGCCCGACGATGGCCACCTTGGCGCCGGCGCCGTGGTAGGCCCGCGCGATCGCGAGGCCGATGCCCCGCGTGCTGCCGGTGATGAAGGCGACCTTGCCGGTGAGATCGATCGTCATCGACATGACGGAAGTCTCATGCGAGGAACTTCTCCACTTCGTCGGCGGTCCCGAGCGTCACCGCGCGCGCTTCGGGGACGATGCGCTTGAGCAGGCCGGCGAGCACGGCGCCCGGGCCCGACCTCGATGAACCTCGCGCCGGGCGCGAGCTCGGCGGCCGCCCGCATGCAGGCGACCCAGCGCACCGGGGCGGTGAGCTGATCGGCGAGCAGGCGCTTGGCGTCGACTCCGGTACGGACTGCGGTCCCGCTCGCGTTCGCGATCACCGGAAATGCCGGATCGGCGAAAGCGACCGCCGCGAGTGCCTCGCGCAGGCCGTCCACCGACGGAGCCATGAGGGGGAGTGGAACGCGCCGCTGACCTTCAGGGCGATGACGCGCTTGGCCCCGCGCGTCTTGCAGGCCTCACCCGCAGCGGCGACCGCATCCGGATCGCCCGAGATGACGGTCTGGTCGGGGGCATTGAGATTGGCGGCCACAGCGACGCCGCGCTCACCGGACGCCCCGTTGCAGGCGAGCTCGACCTCTGCGGTGGCGAGGCCGAGCACCGCGGCCATCGCGCCGGGGCGGGCCTTGCCCGCGGCGAGCATGAGCTCGCCGCGACGCCGGACCAGCCGCTGCCCCGTCGGTGACGGTGAGGGCTCGGGCGGCCACATGGGCACTGTACTCCCCCAGGCTGTGCCCCGCCGCCGCGGCCACCGATCCGATCCGCTCACCCACGACCGCGAGCACCGCGGCCGTGTGGGCGAGGATCGCCGGCTGCGCGTTATGGGTGCGGGTCAGCTCCTCCTCGGGCCCTTCCCACATGATGCGGGACAGCGGGACCCCGAGCGTCTCGTCGATGGCGCCGAAGGTGTCGCGCGCGGCCGGAAATCGCTCGGCGAGATCCTTCCCCATGCCGACGCGCTGCGCGCCCTGGCCCGGACACATCAGGACCGTTACCACCGGACGACGGCGCTGCCCCAGGTGAAGCCGGCGCCGAACGCGACCAGCAGCACCAGCGATCCCGGACCGACCCGACCCTCGGCCACCGCCTGGTCGAGCGCGAGGGGGATGGACGCGGAGGACGTGTTCCCGTAGCGGTCCAGGTTGACCATCACCTTGGACATCGGGATGCCCGCGTGCTTCGCGGTGGCATCGATGATTCGGAGGTTCGCCTGGTGCGGGATCAGGAGGTCGATCTGCTCGGCGGTCACCCCGGCCCGAGTGAGGGCTTCATCGCACGCCTCCGCCATGGCGAGCACCGCGGCTTTGAACACCTCCCGACCGGCCATCTTCATGTAGTGCGACCGGTCGCAGACCACCTTCTCGCTGATCGGATCGGACGACCCGCCCCCGGGGCGATAGAGGAGCGGGGCGAGGCGGCCGTCCGACTTGAGAAAGGTCGAGAGCAGTCCCCGTCCCGGCGTCGATGACCGGCGTACGACCGACGCCCCGGCGCCGTCACCGAAGAGAATGGCCGTCGAGCGATCGGTGAAGTCCGTGATGGTGGAGAGCTTCTCCGCGCCGATCACCAGCACGGTCCGGCTCTGCCCCGAGGCGATGAGCCCTTCGGCGACGGTGAGGGCATACAGATAGCCGGGGCAGGCGGCACCGATGTCGAACGCCGCGGCGTTGTCGGCGCCGAGCAGGGCCTGTACGTCGCACGCGGTGGACGGCAGGAGACGGTCAGGGCTGGCGGTCGCCAGCACGATGCTGTCCAGCTCACTCGCTGTCACGCCGGCTCGCTCCAGCGCGATCTCCGCCGCGGAGCAGCTGAGCATGGCGACGCTCTCGTCCTGCCGCGCGATCCGACGCTCCCGGATGCCGGTGCGCTCCACGATCCACTCGTCGGAGGTGTCGAGCATCTGGGTGAGGTCGTGGTTAGTCAGGACCCGGTCCGGCACCGCGATGCCGACACTCGCCAGCTCGGCGAACGGACGCGGGATCACGCCGGGGCCACCGTCTGGCGCTGCGCGAACTCGGCGCCGATGTGCTGGCTGAGGCCGGCGCTTGCCGCCTGCACCGCAACCCGGATGGCGTTCTTGATGGCATTGGGGCTGGACGCGCCGTGGCCCACGATGGACACGCCCTTCACGCCGAGCAGGGGCGCGCCGCCGTAGGTCGAGTAGTCCAGGATCCGGTTGAGATCGGCCATTTCGGGCCGATCGAACACGTCCGGGATCCGCTCCTTGAGAAGGCCGACGAACACCCGAGCCGAGGACTCGTAGAACTTGAGGACGACATTGCCCACGAACCCGTCACAGACGACCACGTCCACCGGAATGCGCTGCTGCGGGCCGGGGAGGATATCCCGGCCTTCGATGTTGCCGGCGTAGTTGATTCGAGGGGCCTGTTTCAGGAGCTGGTGCGCCTCGCGCACGATGGCGGTGCCCTTCTCTTCTTCCTCACCGATGTTGAGGAGTCCGACGACCGGGTTGGGCCGCCCCATGAGATCGCGCATGTAGACGGTTCCCAGATAGGCGAAGCCGAGCAGCTCGCGGGGGGAGCAGTCGAGATTGGCGCCACCATCGAGGACCAGGACGGGTTCGGATCCGGTGGGAAACAGCGTGGCCACGGTGGCGCGATCGACGCCGTCATGGAGCCCGAGGAGCATGGTGGAGCCGGCGAGCATCGCGCCGGTATTGCCTGCGGAGATGAAGGCGTCGGAGCGGCCGTCGCGCTGCAGGCCGAGCCCGACGACCAGACTCGACTTGGGCTTCTTCCGGACGGCCTGGAGCGGCTTTTCACTCATGCCGATGACGTCGGGCGCCTCGTGCAGCTCGACGCGTGCCCGATCGATTTCAGGATGTCGCGCCAGCTCCGCCTCGATCGCGCTCGTGCGCCCCACCAGCTGGATCAGGAAGCCGTCAGGCAGCTCCTTGAGTGCCTGCACCATCCCCGCGATCTCGGTCCGCGGAGCGCTGTCCCCCCCATCGCGTCCAGCGCGACGCGAATCACGCTCAGGCGTCCTCGACCTCGACCCGCTTCTTGCCGGCGTAGTAACCGCAGGAATCGCAGACCCGGTGCGGCAGCTTGGGCGAGCTGCACCGGGGACACGCCTGGGTGCGCATGCTGGCGGCCGCATGGTGACCCCGCCGCAGGCGCTTCTTCATCTTGGAGGTACGGCGCTTCGGAACTGCCATGTGACCCTCAGACTGGTTCGGCGGGAGTGTGACAGGCGCACGGCCCCGCGTTCAAATCGGCCCCGCATTTGGGGCACAGTCCCGCACAATCATCCCGACAGAGCAGCAGATGCGCATGGGCGGCCAGGGCGAGCTCTTCGCGCACCACCGCCGCTACGTCCACCGCTCCCGCTCGTTCCGGTAGGGGATAGAAATCGGGATCGTCGGCCGCTTCAGGGTCGGAGCTGAACACGGCGGCGTCCACCGCGACATCCACCTCGTCGATGACCTCGACCAGGCAGCGGCGGCATTCCCCCCGCACCGATCCGTGCACATCGCCCCGCCAGAGATACTCCCCATCCCCGGTGGCCTGCAGCTGACCCTCGACCGTGACCGGACCGATCAGGTCGAGCCCCAGCCCATCGAACGTCGGATCCTCCGGCGGCAGCTCGCCGACCGTCCGGACAGGCCCCCGCTGGAGGTCCCGAATGTCCACGCGCAGCATAGCCGCTTAACGTAACCGGGACAATCACTTGAAGCAACCTACGACCAGAGTCCTGCGACCTCGCCCTCGCTGAAGAAAAAGCGCACTTCCCGGTCGGCGTTGTCCTGGCTGTCCGAGGCGTGAATCGCGTTCCGGCCCTTGGACTCGGCATAGAGTTTCCGGATGGTGCCGGCGGCAGCCTCTGCCGGGTCGGTCGCGCCGATCACGGTGCGGAGATGCGCCACGGCCTCTTCGCGCTCCAGCGCCATGGGGAGGCAGGGGCCGCTGGTCATGAACTTGACCAGCTCGTCGTAGAACGGGCGGCCCCGGTGGACTTCGTAGAACGCGCCCGCCTGCGCCGTGGTCAGCCGGGTGAGCCGCGCCGCGCGCAGCACGAAGCCGGCCTGTTCCAGATGGGCGACGATCTTGCCGGCCTTGTTGCCGGCGACGGCGTCCGGCTTGACGATGCCGAGCGTGAGGGAGTGTGATACCAAGCTGGTCTCCTGAGCGAGTGAGCTACTTCCTGGTGGGCTTGGCCCCGGTCTTGGCCTTGAGCAGCTCCACCACGTCCACCGGCCGACGCATGATGGCGATGCCCGCCGCCTCGAACGCCGCCAGCTTCTCTTCCGCGGTGCCGGACGAGCCCGAGATGATCGCGCCGGCGTGGCCCATCCGCCGCCCCTTGGGCGCGGTCTGCCCGGCGATGAACCCGACCACGGGCTTCGTCACCTTCGCCTTGACGAAGGCGGCGGCGTTCTGCTCGTCGGTGCCACCGATCTCCCCGATCATCACGATCGCCTCGGTTTCCGGGTCGTCCTGAAACGCGGCCAGGCAGTCGATGAAATTGGTCCCGATGATGGGATCTCCGCCGATGCCGACACAGGTGCTCTGACCGATGCCGTTCCGGGTGAGATGATTCACCACCTCGTAGGTCAGCGTGCCGCTGCGCGACACCAGGCCGACTCGGCCGGGCGAGCAGATGTTGCCGGGAATGATGCCGATCTTGGCCCGCGCGCCCGGCGTGATGAGCCCGGGGCAGTTGGGTCCGATGAGCCGGGCGCCGCGACTCCGGACGAACGGCATCGCCCGGCTCATGTGCAGGACCGGGATGCCCTCGGTGATGCAGACGACCAGCGGGATGCCCGAGTCAACCGCCTCGATGACCGCGGCGGCCGCGCCCATCGGTGGCACGTAGATGACGGCCGTGTTGGCCTGGGTGGCCTTCACGGCGTCGGCCACGGTGTTATACACCGGCACCTTGCCTTCGAACGTCTGGCCGCCCTTACCCGGCGTGACCCCCGCCACGACGTTGGTCCCGTACTCGATCATCTGGCGGGCGTGAAAGGATCCTTCCCGCCCGGTGATCCCCTGAATGACGAGCCGCGTCGCGCTGTCGGCGAAGATGCTCACGCGGCCCCCTGGGCCAGCTTCACCACTCGCTGCACCGCCTCGTCCATGTCGCTCAGAGCGGTCATGCCAACCTCGTTGAGGATCCGAATGGCCTCGGCCTCGTTGGTGCCGGTGAGGCGGATGACGATCGGCACATTCACCTTGAACTGTTTGGTGGCGGCCACGAGGCCGTTCGCCACGTCGTCGGTTCGGGTGATGCCTCCGAAGATGTTGAACAGAATCGCCTTCACGTGGGGGTCGGCGGTGATGATCTTGAGCGCGTTGATCACCTTCTCCGGGCTCGAGCTGCCGCCGATGTCGAGGAAGTTGGCCGGCTCGCCACCGTAGTACTTCACCAGGTCCATCGTCGCCATGGCGAGCCCGGCGCCGTTGACCACGCACCCCACGTTGCCGTCGAGCTTGATGAAGGACAGGTTGGCCCGGCGGGCCGCGGCTTCGCTGGGCTCTTCCGCGGAGTCGTCACGCAGCAAGCCCAGGTCGGGGCGCCAGAAGAGCTCGTTGTCGTCGATGACGATCTTGGCGTCGAGGGCCAGCACCCTGCCGTCGGGCGTGGTGACCAGGGGATTGATCTCGGCGAGCGACGCGCCGTTGTCGATGAAGGCCCGATAGAGCTGTTCCATCATCTTGGCCGCCGCCTTGACCTGCGCGAAATCGCGATACAGCACGAAGGCGAGCGCGAGCGCCTGATGCGGGAACAGGCCGTGCGTGGGATCCACCGGCAGCCGGACGATCTTCTCCGGTGTCTTGGCCGCCACCTCCTCGATGTCGACGCCACCGGCGGAGCTGACCATGAACACCGGCTGCTGCGTCTCCCGATCCATGATGAGGCCGACATAGCTCTCGGTGACGATCTCCGCGGCCGGAACCACCAGCACCTTGTGGACGGTGAGGCCCTTGATGGTCATGCCCAGGATCTGGGCCGCCTCGTCCATGGCTTCCGCGGGATTGCGCGCGAGCTTGACTCCGCCCGCCTTGCCGCGGCCGCCGGAGTGCACCTGGGCCTTGATCACCACCGTCCCGCCGATCCGTCGCGCGATGGCCTCGGCTTCGGTGGGCGTGGAGGCGACGTCGCCTTCGAACATGGCGATGCCCACATTCTTCAGCAGCGTCCGCGCCTGATACTCATGCAGGTTCACGCATCCCTCACGATCGTGGTGCCGGAAGCGCCCTCGAGGGCGGCCGGTCCTGATGCCAGATGGGCGATGATCGCCCGTCCTTCTCCGCCCTGGGCGAAGGCGGCGGCCGCTTCGACCTTGGGCCGCATGCCGCCGACGTCGAAGGCGCCGGCCGCGATCATGGCATTCGCGCGGGACACGGTCATGCGGCGGATCGGCCGGGCCGCCGGCGTGCCCCAACCCTCGTAGACCGCGTCCACGTTGGTGAGAATCATCAATACATCCGCCTCGAGCTGCCTGGCGAAGACGGCCGCGACTCTGTCCTTGTCCACCACCGCATCCACGCCCTCGAGCCCCAGCAGGGGATCGTCGTAGACCGGCGGCCCCCCGCCTCCCGCCGCGATCACGATGACGTCCGCGTCGAGCAGTTTCCGCACGACCGGGAACTCGATCACGGCGAGCGGCGTCGGGCTGGTCGTCACCCGCCGCCACGCACCGGAGCCGTCCCGGGCCACCGCGCGCCCCGCCTCCGTCAGCCGTGCCGCCTCGGCGTCGGACAGCGGTTGGCCGATCGGCTTCGTGGGCAGGCCGAGGGCGGGATCGAACTGGTCTACCAGCGTCTGCGTCACCACGGTGACCACCTGCCGGCGAACCTGACCCGCGGCGAGTGCGTTCTGGAGCGTCTGCTGGAGCATGTATCCGATCCAGCCCGCCGTCTCCGCCACCAGGATCCCGAGAGGGTGGGGCTCGACCAGGCGGCGGGCGACTTCGTTCCGGACCAGGGAGTCGCCCACCTGCGGGCCGTTCCCGTGCACGATGACGATCCGCCATCCCTGCCGCGCGAGCGTGACCACCGCGGCCATGCTCTCCCGCGCCCGCCGGAACTGATTCGCGATCGTCGCCGGTTCGTCGGCGCGCGACAGCGCGTTGCCGCCGAGCGCGAGGACGGCCGTGCTCACGCGACCCGCCCCCCCAAAACGCGCTGCAAGCTAGTCCTGGCTCCAGGGGCGAGCAAGCTCATCGGCCCGCCGTGTCCGCGGGGAGGCCGAGTGCATCGCGCAGCCCGCGCCACGCCTGGCCGAAGACGGTCCAGTCGCCGTCACGGAGGGCGGAATCGGCGCGCTCGAGCCAGCGTCGTGCTTCTTCGAGTCGCGTGGCCTGCGCGGTCCCCGCGACGGACGGCACCGACTCGCCCAGCAGGTTGTTCCACGCTTCCGGCAGCGTGCGGCCCGCGCCCAGATCCCCGCGAGCGGCGACGCTCACCCAGGAGAGGATGACCCCGCGGCGGGGATGGACCGCGAAGTGCGACTGATAGGCAACCGCACCGCCGTTCCCGAGATCGATGCGCACCGGCCCCTGCTCGAGCTTGCCCCCGTCATCGCCGATGGAGTCACGCAAGGCGTCGTAGGTGGGGAATCGGCCCCAGCGACCCTCCAGCGCCGCGCGCGTCGGCAGCGCACCGGCCGAATCGAAGCGGGTGAGTCGCAGCTCCTCGCCCGAGCCGGAGCGGACCCCCGTCAGGACCCCGCCCAGCACCCGCTCGTTGGCGCGCTCGTACACGGCGACGCGCATCGGCCCCGCGGTGTCGGCGGTCCAGGCGAAGTCCGTGGCCGGTACCTCGCCACCGCGCGAGCCGGGTGGGCCGCCCAGGCTGCCGATATCCGGGAGCCATTGCTCGAGGTAGCTCGCCTGGGCCTGGAACAACTCGACCGGATACGGTGCCGCGCTCTGCACGGCCTCCGGAATTGCCGATGCGGGCTCCACCAAGCCGCTGGCCACGGCGGCCCACGCTGCGGCGAGTCCGTCCGCACCGGGGCGAAGGTAGACCCGCGTGGCGCCGGTCGAGGCATCCACCGTGCCGAGGAACCCGGCCTGCAGTGCGCCGACGTCCCGGCCGCGCCACGAGAGCCTGGTACTGAGGGGAAACGTGCGCGGGGCCAGGTACCCGTCCAATACCCACACCAGCCCACGGTTCACCAGCCGCGGCGCCGGCTGCCCCCAGCGCGCGAACGGGGCGAGCGCCGCGAGGCGTTCCGCAGGCGAGAGCCGCCAGTCCACCTTGGCCTGGGGCGGCACGTGACGAAGCAGCCCGCCCGCCTGTAGTGCCCAGGCCAGCAACAGTCGCCGAGGCCACCCGCCGACCTGGATGCCTCGGCGGTCGGCGGTCCCGATCCGGTAGGCCGCCGCATCAGGCCGGTAGCTCTCTGCTCCGAGCTCGAGGTAGGACGCCCCGTCGGGCTCCGGAATCGTGTCGCTCGGCGAATAGAAGAGGGGCTGGCCCCGCGACCCGACGCGATCGTCCGCGATCGCCGCCACCGTGGCACGGCCCTGGGGCCGACCCGCGCACCGCCAGCCACACGGGCCGGGGCGTCCCTGCACCATCATCAGCACGGACGGATCCACCGAAAGCATCTCGGCCGAATCGGCGGCCGCGATTCTGCGGACCGCGTCGACGCTCCAGAGGGCCGGCACCGGAGGCGGTGCGGGGGGACTGCGTGGCGGCTGTCGCTCCTCGGAGAAGGCCTCGAGGCGATACGCCGCCCGGTTGAGCCGTTCCGTGATCACCGTGGGTGCGGCCGGCTCCCCATCGCCGTCCATCGCGGGAGGTACCATCCAATGCCCGACCAGCGAGGCGAAGGACAGCACGATCCACCCCGCGGCCGCCAGCGCATGCCGTGGGCGGATGGCCCAGGTCGCGCTGAGCGCCGCGGTCGCGAGTCCGACGCCGATGAGCAACGGCGATACCAGCGTAGTGGCGCGCCAGGCCGCGAGGTCCAGCGGCCGCCCCAGACCCGCCACCAGCTCGTACGGCTCGAGGGTGTAGCCCCATACCAGGCAGAGCGCGAGCCCGGTCAAGAGCCAGCCGAGGTGCGACCGCGCGTGGTCGTTGATGGCGGGACGGCCTTCGAGCCAGCGGACGGCGCCCACGAGGACGTAGAGGCCGAACACGACGCCGAGCCCGAGGATGACCAGGAGCAACGCGAAGCCGTGGGCCAGCCGCCACGCGGGCAGCTGGGCCACGTACAGCCCCGCGTCGTTCTGCAGCAGAGGATCGACCAGTCCGTAGCTGACGCCTTGCCAGGCCAGCGCGACCTGTTGCCAGCGCTCGGCACCGCCGGTGCCGACCAGGAGGCCCAGCAAGGCACCGGTCCCGACGGCGATCGCCAGAAGGACGCCGGGGGTCAGTGCCTCGCGAAACTCGAGATTGGCGACGTGGCGGCGCACCTGGACCGACCCCACGGCGCGATAGACGATGAGCAGGTGGCCGATGAACCAGGCGGACGCGAGGACGAAGCCGGCGAGATCCAGCGTCAGTCGAAGGATGTGCCAGTCGGTGAGGAATGCGACGGCGGACGGCGAGACCTGGTCGGCCCACCATCGATCGGCCAGGAGTCCGGCCACCCATCGCCCAAGGAAGAGCAGGCCGACGACTCCGGCGATCGCGGCGATCAGCCGTCGGCCGCGGCGATTCACGGCGTTACGCGCGAACGCCCTGCCCGGCGAGCCACCCGACGACCTCGCCGCGGTAGGCGTCCAACGCGGCCGGATCGGTCGCCTCGAACCGGAGAACCAGAATCGCCTGGGTGTTGGAGGCCCGGACCAGGCCCCAACCCTTGGGGAAGGTGATGCGAATCCCGTCGATGGTGTTGACGGGATAGCAGGGCCGCGAAGTGCTTCGCCGCGCGCTCGACGATCGCGAACTTCTCCTCCTCCGGCGCGTCCACCCGCATCTCGGGAGTGGCGAAGGTCTTGGGAAGGTCGGCCAGGTGGGTGGCGAGTCCGAACGGCTTCCGGCTCACGATTTCCAGCAGGCGCGCCGCGGCGAAGATCGCGTCGTCGAACCCGAAGTAGTCGCCGCCGAAGAACATGTGCCCACTCATCTCGCCCGCGAGCGGCGCGTGCAGCTCCTTCATCTTGGACTTGATGAGCGAGTGGCCCGTCTTCCACATCACCGGCTCGGCCCCGGCCTCCCGCAACGCCGTGGGGAGCACCTCGGAGCACTTGACGTCGAAGATGATCGGCGTGCCCGGACCGAAGCGTCTCACCGCGTCGCGGCCGAAGATGACCAGGAGCTGGTCGCCCCAGATGATCTCGCCGGACTCGTCCACGGCGCCGATCCGGTCGGCGTCGCCGTCGAACGCGATGCCCAGCTCGGCGCCGGTCCGGCGGACCGCGGCCTGGAGATCCACGAGGTTCTCGGGCACCGTCGGGTCGGGATGGTGATTGGGGAAGGTGCCGTCCGAATCGCAGAAGAGCGGCGTCACCTCGGCGCCCAGAGCCTCGAGCGTGGACACGGCGATCACGCTCGCCCACGCCGTTGCCGCAGTCGGCGACGACCTTGACCCGGCGCTCGAGCTTGTGCCGGGCGACGATCGCCTCGCGGTAGCGCTGCAGCACCGAGCTGTCGGTCGCCTCGCCGCCGCGGGCGCTCCGCCAGCGCTCGGCCGTGATGATCTCCCAGAGGCCGAGGATGTCCTCGCCGTGAAAGGCCTCGCCCGCGAGCACCATCTTGAACCCGTTGAACTCGGGTGGATTGTGCGAGCCGGTCACCTGCACGCCGCCGTCGGTCTTCAGCGCCGAGACGGCGAAGTAGAGCGCCGGCGTGGGCAGCGTGCCGACGTCCACGGCGGTGCCGCCGGCATCCGAGATCCCCTGCCGCACGCCTTGCGACAGCGCGGGGCCGGAGGGGCGGTTGTCGCGTCCCACCGCGATCGTGGGTGCGCGTCCGATCCGGTCCCACGCGACCGTGGCGAAGGCCCGACCCAGCGCGCGGGCGAACTCGGGCGTGAGCTGGCTGTCCACCAGGCCTCGGACGTCGTACTGCCGGAAGATGGACTTGGGGACGTTCATGGGGTTCCGCGGCCGGCCACCGGCTCGCTGGCAGCGCGGTCTGGGTCAGGGACCGAGCGCTCGCCCCGGCGATCTCGAGCGACGCTCCGGGGCCAGACGCCGAGCAGCAGCACGACCACGACGGAGAGGCCGATCGCGGCGGCGGCCGTGGGGCTCAGTCCGATCGACGGCGTCGCGCTCACCGCTCGGCGCGGACCGCATGTACATGGCCATGATCACCGGCAGATAGTAGCCTGCCGAGACGCACGCTGGTGAGCACGATGATCACCGGCAGGAGCATCTGGTCCTCGGCGACCATCGCCGTCAGGATGTACCACTTGCCGATGAAGCCGAACGTGCCGGGGAAGCCCAGCAGCGACAGCATGCAGACCGCTGAGCGCCGAGCGCGATGCCAGGGCGCGTGGCGGCGAGCCCCGCGATGGCGTCGTAGGTCACGTCCCGCTCCCCGCCCCGGCCCAGCACGGTCAGGAACCCGAAGCTCGCGAGCGTGGTGAGCGCGTAGGCCAGCAGGTACAGGCAGCACCGCCCCCGCGCCCGCCTGGGTCCCGGTCCAGACCGCGACCAGCAGGTACCCGGCGTGGGCGATCGAGCTGTACGCCAGCATCCGCTTGAGCGAGCGCTGGGCGAGCGCCACCAGGTTGCCCACCACCATCGAGGCCATGGCCAGCCCGGCGATGACCGGCTGCCAGACCTCGGTGCGCCGACGGGAACGCCACCAGCAGCACGCGAACCAGCGCCGCGAACGCCGCCGCCTTGACGCCGGTGGCCATGAACCCGGTGACCGGCGTGGGCGAGCCGTCGTACACGTCGGGCGCCCACATGTGGAACGGCACGGCGGCGACCTTGAAGGCGATGCCGATCAGCAGCAGGCCCAGGCCCAGCGCCGCCATGAGCGGCAGCGGCCGCCCGGCGAGCTGCGCGCCGATGAGCGACAGGTTGGTGGTGCCGGTGGCGCCGTACACCAGCGCGATGCCGTAGAGCAGGAACGCCGGAGGCGAACGCGCCGATGAGGAAGTACTTGAGCGCCGCCTCGGACGGACGACGGGCTCGGCCGGTTGAACCCGGCCAGCACGTACACCGCGACCGACATGACCTCGAGGCCGAGGAAGAGCACGATCAGGTCCTCGGCGCCGGCCAGGAACATCATGCCCGCCGTCGGCGAAGAGCACCAGCGGGTAGTACTCGGGCGCAGAGCAGCCGCTCCCGCTCCAGGTAGCCGAGCGAGAGCAGGATCGTGCCGCCGGCGGCGAGCAGGATCAGCGCCAGCGCGCGCGAAGCGGAACGCCGTCGAGCGCGATCATCTGAGGGCAGCCCTCCGGGCGGGCGCCGCCCATCCAGAGCCAGCCAGCGCCGCGCGGCCGCTGACGACCAGACCCGCGAGGCTGAGCCACCCCGGCGAGCCGGCTGTCCGCGGCGGTCTCGTGCCGCCAGCTCACCACCAGCAGGACGATCAGCGACCAGCCGGCAGAGCAGCAGCTCCGGCAGCAGCGCGAGCGTGACGCCGAACGGCGTGCCGAGATCGAGTGGTTCATCGGCGCGCACCTCCCGACCGATCCCGAGACGGCCGACCGGCGACGCGGATCGCGTCCGGGCTGCGGTCAGCTCGATGTAGCGCCTGGCCGCCGGCTCCATCCGGCTGCAGCACCGGCCCGGGATAGAGCCCCAGCCAGACGATGCCGACGAGCAGCGGGACCATGCACCGCCAGCTCGCGCGCGGTCAGATCCGTCAGCGTCTCGTTCTCCGGGTTGTCGAGCCGGTTGAAGATGATCCGCTGCAGCGCCCAGAGCAGGTAGGCCGCGGCGAAGATGACGCCGGTCGTGGCGATGCACGGTGGCCAGCGGGATAGGCGCCGAAGCTGCCGAGCAGCACCAGGAACTCGCCCACGAACCCGTTGAGGCCGGGCAGGCCGATGGAGGACAGCGCCACCACCGTGAAGACCGAGGCTGAACACCGGCACCACCCGGGCGATGCCGCCGAAGTCGGCGATCGAGCCGGGTGTGCCGCCGCTCGTAGATCATGCCGATCGAGGAAGAACAGCGCGCCGGTCGAGATCCCGTGGCTGATCATCACCATGAGCGCGCCCTGCACGCTCTGCACGCGTGCCGGCCCAGATGCCCAGCATCACGAAGCCGAGGTGGCTCACCGACGAGTAGGCCACCAGCTTCTTGATGTCGGGCTGCACCATGGCGACCAGCGCGCCGTAGACGATGCCGATCACCGCGAGGACCACCACGATGCGGCTGACCGTCGGGCTCAGCGCGACCTCGGGGAAGAACGGGACCGCGAACCGGAGGAAGCCGTAGGTCCCCATCTTGAGCATGCACGCCGGCCAGCAGCACGCTGCCCGCGGTCGGCGCCTCGACGTGGGCGTCGGGCAGCCAGGTGTGGAACGGGAAGATCGGCACCTTGATCGCGAAGGCGAGCGCGAAGGCGGCGAAGAGCCACGGCGCCAGCGGCCCGACGGCGCCGGCGTGCTCCAGCAGGTGCTCGTAGGCGAAGGAGAGCTGGCCCGGTGACGCGCTCGATCCGCCAGACCAGCGCCACGATCGCCACCAGCATCAGCAGCGAGCCCGCCATGGTGTAGATGAAGAACTTGATCGCGGCGTAGAGCCGGTTGGCCCCGCCCCAGATCCCGATGATGAAGTACATCGGGATCAGCATCACTTCGAAGAAGACGTAGAAGACGAAGAGGTCGAGCGCGAGGAAGACGCCGACCAGCCCGGTCAGCAGGGCAGCAGCAGCGCGTAGAAGCCGCGCTCCTGCTTGGTGATGTAGCGCCAGCTGCCGAGCACGCTGAGCGGCATGAGCGCGGTCGTGAGCAGCACCATGAAGAGCGAGATGCCGTCGATGCCGACCGGTAGCTGATGCCCCAGCCGGGGATCCAGGGCGTGTCGGAGACCAGCTGCAGCGGTGCCGCGGGTCGGGTCGAGCGCCCACCAGAGCCCGAGCGACAGCACGAACTCGAGCGTGGTGACGACCAGCGCGGTCCGCTTGGCGCCGCGCTCGGTGCCCAGCAGGACCGGCACGACGCCGACGAGCGGCAGGAGGACGAGCAGGACGTGGAGGATCCAGTGCCCGATAGCCGATGGAGTCGAGGAACTCGGTCATCGCGCTCACCGGATCACGGCGCGGAGGATCCACAGCGCGCCGACGAGGAAGAGCACGACGTAGACGCCGACCTGCCCGGTCTGCAGCCGGCTGCCCAGCCAGCCGAGCCCGCGGGAGAGCCTGGCGGTCCCGTTGACCGCGGCGCCGTCGACCACGCCCTGGTCGACGCCCTTCCAGAGCACCACGCGGGAGAGCCACGACGAGCGGCCGCACGATCACGGCGTCGTAGAGCTCGTCCACGTAGTACTTCCGGTTGAGCACCCGGCCGAAGCCCGGTCTCGGCGGGGCCTCCGGGCCGCGGGGATCGCGCCGGGCGCAGCGTCGCAGCGGATACCCGAGCGCCAGGCCGACCACGCCGATCAGCACCGCCGCGCCGACCAGCAGCGATCTCGGTCGCTGCCGTGAGGCAGCTCGAGCTCGGACGAAGCGCGCGCCGCGGCGCCAGCACCGGCTCGAGCCACGTGCTCCAGCGCGTGGTGGCCGCCGGCGAAGGCCGGCAGATTGATGCGCCCCGCCGATCACCGCGAGCACGCCCAGCACCAGCAGCGGGCCGGTCATGATCCAGGGCGCCTCGTGCAGGTGCTCGCGCTCCTCGGCGCCGGTGCGGTTCTCGCCCAGGAAGGTCATGGCCATGAGCCGGGCCATGTAGAAGGCGGTGAGCAGCGCCGCGACCACGCCCGATGGCCTAGAACAGGTAGTAGATCGGCTGCTCCGCCCCGCGCGCGAAGGCGGCGGCCAGGATCTCGTCCTTGGAGAAGAAGCCGGAGAGCGGCGGAATGCCCGCGATCGCCAGCGTGGCGATGGTCATCAGCCAGAAGGTGCATGGGCATGTGCGCCCGCAGCCCGCCCATGTTGCGCATGTCCTGCGCGTCCTCGTGCGAGTGGGTCGCGTGATAGGCGTGGTGCATGGCGTGGATCACGCTGCCGGCGCCGAGGAAGAGCAGCGCCTTGAAGAAGGCGTGCGTGACCAGGTGGAAGATCCCGCCGGCGAACGCCGCCGGTGCCCACGCGCGAGGAACATGTACCCCAGCTGGGAGACCGTGGAGTACGCCAGCACCTTCTTGATGTCGTACTGGCGGAGTCGCGATCGTGGCCGCGAAGAGCGCCGTCAGCGCGCCGATGCCCGCCACCACGGCACTCGACAGCGGCGCCATGGCGAAGAGCACGTTGGTGCGGGCCACCAGGTAGACGCCGGCCGTCACCATGGTGGCCGCGTGGATCAGCGCGGAGACCGGCGTCGGGCCGGCCATCGCGTCGGGGAGCCAGGTGTAGAGCGGGATCTGGGCCGACTTGCCGGTGCAGCCGAGGAAGAGGAACAGGGTGATCGCGGTGACCACCGCGCCGCCCGCCACCAGAGCGCTGTCGGGCGCCCGGACGGCGATCTGCGGCGAACTCGAGCGTGCCGAGCGCCTGCCAGAGCAGGAACATCGCGACCAGCACGCCGAAGTCGCCGATCCGGTTCATGATGAAGGCCTTCTTGCCGGCGTCGGCGTTGGCCTTGTCGGTGAACCAGAAACCGATCAGCAGGTAGGAGCAGAGCCCCACGCCCTCCCACCCGATGAACATGCACCGGGCAGGCTCGACCCGAGCACCAGCACCAGCATGAAGACCACGAAGAGGTTGAGGTAGGCGAAATACCGCGCGTACCCCGGGTCCTCCTTCATGTAGCCCACGCTGAACAGGTGGATCAGGCTCCCCACGCCCGTGACCACCAGCAGCATGACCGCCGAGAGCTGGTCCACCTGGAACGCGAGATCCACGTTGAGCGTGCCGACCGGCATCCACTGCCAGAGCGTGACGACATGCGGCTCGTGCGGCGGGTGGCGCGCGCAAGCCCAGGAACACGCCGGCGCAGACCGCGAAGGCCGCGAGGAGCACGCCGGCGCCGATGATCGAGACCGCGCTCTTGGCCGGCGGGCCGGTCGCAGCGCGAGCGCCCCGTTGACCAGGAATCCGGCCAGCGGCAGGGCGACGGCGAGCCAGATCCACTCCGGTGAGATCATCAGCCCCGCAGCAGGTTGATGTTCTGGAGGTCCACCGACTGCTTGTGCCGGAAGATGGCGAGGATGATGGCGAGCCCGACCGCGGCCTCGGCGGCGGCGACCGTCATCACGAAGAAGACCATGACCTGCCCGCCGGCGCCGTGGAGCTGGGCCAGGGCCACGAAGGTCAGGTTCACCGCGTTCAGCATCAGCTCGATGCAGACGAACAGCACGATCGCGTTGCGGCGCAGCAGGACCCCCGCGACCCCGAGGCTGAAGAGGATCGCCGAGAGGCCGAGCGCCGGGCCCAGCAGCACGGGGCCTTCGGGCATCAGATCTTCCGCTTGGCCAGCACGACCGCGCCGACGATGGCCGCGAGGAGCAGGATGCGAGGTGATCTCGAAGGGTACCAGGTAGGTCTGGAAGAGCGGCGCGGCGACCGCGCCCGACCACACCTCTGGTCACGGCCTCTTCCCGCGCGAGCTGGCCGGCGGCGAACACGGTTGCCGGGTCGCTCAGCTGCGGAGCCTGCGCCACCTCGGCCGCGAGCCGGGCCGGGGTGTAGCGCCACAGCGCGAAGAGCTGGATCGCCAGCAGGCCGCCGATCACGATGGTCGTGGCCACCGCCGCGGGTCCGCGCATGTCGGTCGTGGGATGGCCGAGGTTCAGCAGCATGATGACGAAGAGGAAGAGCACCATGACCGCGCCGGCGTACACCAGCACCTGGATGGCGGCGACGAACTCGGCGCTGAGGAGGACGTAGATCGCCGCCAGCGAGAGCATCGTCGCGGTGAGCCAGAGGACCGCGGCGATGGCGCTCCGGGACAGGATGCACAGGGCGGCGCTCAGCACGGCGATCGCGGCGAAGATGTAGAAGACGACCTGGGTCATCTACTCGCCCTCGGGGTCCGAGGGGTCCCACAGCGTCGACACGGCGTGCGTCTGCGAGGAGAGCCGCTCCAGATCGTAGACGAAGCGGCCCACGGCTGTACTCCGAGTTCTCGAAGTGCACGCCGACGTGGATGGCCTCCTCGGGGCAGACCTCCTGGCAGTAGCCGCAGAAGATGCAGCGGAACTCGTCGATCTCGTAGATGAGCGGATAGCGGTTCCCCTCCTCGTCCTCGCCCGGCACCAGCTTGATGCAGTTGGCGGGACAGATCTGGGGACAGAGGCCGCACGCCACGCACTTCGAGCGCCCCTGCTCGTCGGTGAGCATCCGGTGGGTGCCGCGCCAGCGCGGCGACAGCGTGTAGGTGCCCATGCCGTGATCCTGGTCGGTGCTCTTCTGCTCCGGGTACTGCATCGTCACCTTCTTCTCCAGCATGTGCTTGAAGGTGAGCGCCATGCCCTTGAGGGTGGCCCGGACGTAGCTCACCTGCTTGTCGGGGCGCTTCATGACTTTCACGCCGATGGCCATCAGCCCGCCACTGCGGCTCGTTCGCCGCGCGCCGTGTGAACCTTCTGCCGGGCGCCGGAGCCCCGGATGAACACTCCGCTGTCGAGCACCCCGAAGAGCAGGACGCGCGATCCCGACGTTGAGCCCGAACAGCACCAGCGGGCCCAGCACCGGGCCGGTGATCCCGAACACGTGCTCCACCAGATAGATCGCGCCGCAGATCACCATGATGTAGACCAGCGCCAGCGGCATCATCACCTTCCACCCCAGCGCCATCAGCTGGTCGTAGCGGAACCGCGGCAGCGTCCAGCGGATCCACATCACGAAGAAGACCCAGAACAGGACCTTGAGGAAGAAGACCAGCCACGTCAGCAGGGTCGGCAGGATGCCGCCCGACTGGTCCCAGTCGGTGAACGGGATGTCCCAGCCGCCGAAGAAGAGCGTGGTGATCATCGCGCAGACCGTCACGACGTTGGCATACTCCGCGATGAAGAAGAAGGAGAACTTCATCGCGCTGTATTCGGTGTGATAGCCGGTGATGAGCTCGGACTCGGCTTCCGGCAGGTCGAACGGCAGCCGGTTGGTCTCGGCGAAACCGGCGACGGTGAAGATGAAGAACGAGATGAACAGGGGCATCACGTACCAGAGACCCGCCTGCTGCTTGGCCACGATGGTCGAGAAGGAGACGTCGCCGGACATGAGCAGCACCGGAATGAGGCTCAGCCCCATCGCCACTTCGTAGGAGATCATCTGCGCCCTGGCGCGCAGTCCGCCGAGCAGGGCGTACTTGCTGTTGGACGACCACCCCGCCAGCGTGATCCCGTAGACACCGAGCGAGCTCACCGCGATCACGAACAGGAACCCCACCGGGCAGGTCGGCCACGACCATCGGCATCGGCCCGTGGTGCACGAACCGCCCGAGCGGGCCGAGGGTGACGTCGAAGTCGACCGGCAGCGGCGCGGCGAAGGGGATGACCGCCGACAGGAGGAGCGCGGGGATGAAGGAGAGGGCCGGCGCGATCGTGAACAGCCAGGGATTGGCCATCGCGGGCAGGGTCTCTTCCTTCAGGATGTTCTTCACCCCGTCGGCCGCGGGCTGCAGCAAGCCCGGCCCAGCCCACCCGGTTGGGTCCGTGCCGGTTCTGCATCCAGGCGCTGACCTTCCGCTCCATCAGCGTGAGCAGCGCGACGCCGATCATGATGATGGTGAACACGATCAGCATCTTGATCGCGCTGAGGACCAGATACCCCTTGATCTCCGGCGTCATCGCGCGGCTCCCGCGGCGGCCGGTGCGTCGGCGAGCACCCGGCCGGTGTACCCCAGATCGTCGTGCGTCACGCCGGCAAACACCGGCCAGCGCTCACCCAGCAGGGCGAAGGCTTCGGCGGCCGTCCCCGGCGCGGCGGCATCGGGTCCCGGCCCGGACAGCACCTCGCCCGCGATCCACCACGCCGGGCGGGCCATGCCCGGCTGTGCCTTGGCCTGCTGATATCGCTGCAGCCGCCGGTCGCGGTTGACGTAGGAGCCGTTCTCTTCGGCCATGTTGGTGAGCGGCAGGATGAGCTCGGCGTTCCGGAGCTCGGGGTCCACGGTGGACATCACCACCACCAGACCCTGGGCCGCCGCCAGCGCGGTCTCGTCGTCCGGCGTGAGGTCGGCGTCGAGCACGACCACGATGCCGGCGCCGCGCACCTGCCCCAGCGCGCCCGCCCAGTCCGCCGAGTAGCCCAGGAGCTGCGCCCCGGCCAGGTTGGCGGCGCGCTCGCGTCGCAGGGCCAGCCCGGGAATCCCGGCGATGGGCGCCTCCTCCCCCAGCGGCACCTGGACCGCGGCGGTCACCTGGAACAGCTCGAGCATCCTCCGCACCAGCCCGAGGGACTCGGTGGACGCGCGCGCGGACGCGAGGATCACGGCGCTGCCCGACGCGCCCCGGATCACCTGGTCCAGCCGGGCGAGCGCCGTGTCCCAGTCCGTGGCCACGTGGCGGGCCCCGTCGCGGACGAGCGGCGCTTCCACCCGGTCGCCACGGTTCATCCAGCGGTAGTTCATCCGGCCGTAGTCGCAGATGAAATGCCGATTCACCTCGAGATTGGGCCGCGGACGGATCCGGACCACGACGTCGTCACGGGTGTCGAGGTTGATGTTGCAGCCCTGGGTGCAGCCGGGACAGACGCTCGCCGTCTTGTCCAGATCCCATGCGCGTGCCTTGTGCAGGAAGTCCTTCGAGAGCAGCGATCCCACCGGGCAGAGGTCCACCACGTTCCCGGACCAGGGATGGTCGAGCCGTTCCTGCTCCGCGATGCCGATGAAGGCGCGGTCGCCCCGCTCGGACACGTTGAGGACCGGCGTCTTCGCGACGTCTTCCATGAACCGGACGCAGCGGGTGCAGAGGATGCACCGGTTCGGCACGTAGAGCACGTCGGGGCCGAAGTCCTCGACCGGGTTGTACCGCTTGGCGTACTCCTGGTACCGGGTGCCCGCCCGTCCCTCCTGAAACACGTAGTCCTGCAGCTCGCACTCGCCGGCCTGATCGCAGATCGGGCAGTCGAGCGGGTGATTGATGAGCAGCAGCTCGAGCACGCCCTCACGCGCCTTCTTGGCGGAGCTCGCTGTTCACGTGCACCACCTGACCCTCGGCCACGGAGGTGACGCAGGCGGGCATCAGCTTCGGGCGCCTTTTCCACCTCCACCAGGCACATCCGGCAGACCGCGGGTGACGGCAGCGACGGATGGTAGCAGTAGTGGGGCACCAGGATCCCCGCCTGCTTGGCGGCCTCGATGATCGAGGTGCCCTTGGGCACCGCGATCTGCATTCCGTCGATCGTCACCGAGACCAGTTCGTCGGCCATGCTCGTCCCTTGGTTGGTGGCGCTGCTCAGCCGGCGGCCATGGCCGGCTCGCGCGCGCCGGCCATGTACGCCTCGAACTCGGAGCGGAACTTGCGGATGCCGCTCACCACCGGCGCCGCGCACGAGTCGCTCAGCACGCAGATCGTCTTGCCCGTCATGTTGTCGGCGAGGTCGAGCAGCAGTTGAAAGTCTTCCTGCCGCCCCTTCCCCGCCAGGATCCGCTCCAGGATCCGGGTGGTCCACGCCGTGCCCTCGCGGCACTGGGTGCATTGCGCGCACGACTCGTGGGCGTAGAACTTGGCCAGGCGCCAGATCTGGTAGACCATGTCGGTGCTGTCGTCCATCACGATCATCCCCGCGGAGCCCAGCATCGAGCCCTGCTCGACGATCCCTTCGTAGTCGAACAGCGCGGCCTCGGCCTCGGCGATCGTCATGATCGGCACCGACGAGCCGCCGGGAATCACGGCCTTGAAGGTGCGCCCCGCGGGCGGTCCCCCGCACATGTCGTAGAGGATGTCGCGGACCGGGGTGCCCATGGTGACTTCGTAGTTGCCCGGCCGCTGCACGTGGCCACAGACCGAGACCAGCTTGGTGCCGGTGCTCTTCGGGTTGCCGAGGCAGAGCCCCTTGTACCAGCCGGCGCCGCGCGTGAGGATGTGGGGCACCGCCGCGAGGGTCTCGACGTTGTTGATCGTCGTCGGCATCCCGAACAGCCCCGCCACCGCGGGAAAGGGCGGCTTGATCCTCGGATTGCCGCGGCGCCCCTCGATCGAGTTCATCATCGCGGTCTCTTCGCCGCAGATGTAGGCGCCGGCCCCGCGGTGCAGCACCATCTCCACCCGCTTGCCCGTCCCGAAGACGTCGCCGCCCAGGGCGCCGTTGGCGTAGGCCTCCTCCACCGCCGCCGTCATGACGCGCCAGGGCTCGGTGAACTCGCCCCGGATGTAGATGTAGCAGCGCTCCGCCCCGATGGCGTATGCCGCGATCGCGCACCCTTCGATCAAGGCATGCGGCGTCCACCGCATGATCTCCCGGTCCTTGAAGGTGCCCGGCTCCGACTCGTCCGCGTTGCACACCAGGTAGTGCGGCTTGACCACGTCCTTCGGCATGAAGGACCACTTGAGGCCGGTGGGAAAGCCGGCGCCGCCGCGGCCGCGCAGTCCGGACGCCTTGACCTCTTCCACGATGGCTTCGCGCGTCATGCCGACCGCCTTGCGGAGCCCCTCGTAGCCCCCGCGCTTCACCCAGCCGGCGTAGCTGCGCGCCTCGGGGTCGCCGAAGTGCCGGGAGAGGACGACGGTCTCCTTGGGGTGGCTCGGATGCGGATAGCCCATCTACCGGTATCTCTTGACGATGCCCGCGACCTTGTCGGGCGTGACGTTTTCGATGAAGTCGTCGTCCACCAGGATCGGCGTGGGGAACCCGCAGGCGCCAAGGCACTCGACTTCGATCACCGTGAACTCCCCGTCGGGGCTGGTGGCGCCCAGCTCGCCGCACCCGGTTTCCTGCAGCAGTGCGCGCACCACGTCCTCGGCGCCGCAGATATTGCACGGGCTGGTGGTGCACACCTGGATGAAGTGGCGACCGACCGGGTGCGTGTGGTACATCGTGTAGAACGTCACCACGCCCTTTACGTACGCCGGCGTGAGGCCCAGGACCTGCGCGACCTCGGCGATGCCGGCCTCGGGGATCCAGCCCCGCGCCTCCTGCACCATCCAGAGTGCGGGAAGGAGGCAGGCCTGCTTGTTCGGATACTTGGTGAACAGCTGGTCCAGCCGCGCCCGCGTCGGGCCCGTGAACACCGGGACGTACGCCTCGGCCGACGCGGTACCGTGGCCGCTCGCGGCGCTCACCGGTCCACCTCGCCCATGACGATGTCCACGCTGGCGTTGATCGCGATCACGTCGGCCAGCAGCGCGCCCTCGCACATCGCCGGCAGGCTGGAGAGGTTGATGAACGACGGCGGGCGGATGCGCCAGCGGACCGGCTTGGCCGTGCCGTCGGACACGAAGTAATACCCCAGCTCGCCCTTGGGATTCTCCACGCCCATGTACGCCTCGCCGGCCGGCGGCTTCACCCCGTCCATCACCTGCTTGAAGTGGAAGATCATGGCTTCCATGTCGCTCATCGCGCGCGACTTGGGGGGCAGGATGACGCGCGGGTCGTCCACGTTGATGGGGGCGCCCTTGAGCCCGGCCAGCCGGTCGAGCGCCTGCTCCAGGATGCGGTTGGACTGGGTCATCTCCTCGAGACGGATGCGGTAGCGGTCGTAGATGTCGCCATGCTCGCCGACCGGGACATCGAAGTCGTAGGTCTCGTACCCGAGGTACGGGCCGGTCCTTCCGGACGTCGTAGTCCACCCCGCTGGCCCGGAGCATCGGGTCCGCTCAGGGAGTGATTGGTGGCCTCCTCGGCCGACAGCACCCCCACGCCCTGGGTCCGGCCGATCCAGATCGCGTTGCGGGTGAACATGGTGTCCACTTCCCGCAGCGTGTCGGGAAAGGTGCGGGTGAAGTCGCGGAGACCCGCCTCGAACCCGGTCGGCACGTCGGCCATCAGCCCGCCCACGCGGGTGAGGCTGGTGGTGAGCCGTGCCCCGGTCCACATCTCCTGCAGGTTGTAGATCCGCTCGCGCTCCTGGAACGACCAGAGGAACGGCGTGAACGCGCCGAGGTCGATGCCGGTCGTGCCGAGCCACACCAGGTGCGAGATGATCCGGCTCATCTCGCAGGCGATCACCCGGAGCACCTGGCAGCGCTCGGTGATCTGCAGTCCCATCAACTTCTCGACCGCCAACGCGAGGCAGACGTTGTTCGCCATGGGCGAGAGGTAGTCGGTGCGATCGGTGAGGGGGATGATCTGGTTGTAGTGGCGGTATTCGCCCTGCTTCTCGAAGCCGGAGTGCAGGTAGCCGAGATGCGGAATACAGCGCTTGACGGTCTCCCCTTCCAGCTCGATCACCAGCCGGAGCACGCCGTGGGTGGCGGGGTGCTGGGGGCCGATGTTCACCAGCATGCGCTCGGCGCCGAAGTCGTCGTCGTAGGTTCCGGGCGTCGCGCGGCCAGCCCCCAAGGGGACGCGCGTGGGCCTCCCCTCCCGGTCGAGGCCGGGGGTGGCGAGCGCCATCTCGACGGTTCTGAGGCTCATCGCAGGAATCCCCGATCTCCGCGCGCCAGACGCTCGCGGACGTCCGCGGGCAGCTCGTTGTAGGCGTCGGCGATGGAGAGCTCTTCCAGGGAGTAGTGGGCTTCGGGATTGGCGGCGAGCGCCTGGCGGGTCTGCTCCGCGCGGCTGAAGTGCCCCCGCAGCGGGAAATCCTTCCGCAGCGGGAACCCCTCGGCGTAGGTCTCCCACATCAGGATGCGCCGCAGGTCCGGATGGCCGGTGAAGACCACGCCGAACATGTCGAATGTTTCCCGCTCCAGCCAATCGGCGCCGCGCCAGAGGTCCACCACCGAGCGCACCTCGAGTGGCTCGCGCTTGTCCAGCGCGACCTTGAGCCGGAGGTCGGCCTTCCGAGGCGAGCGAGCGCAGTTGGTACACCACCTCGAGCGGGCGCTCGGGGTCGCGATACTCCACCGCCGTCACGTCGGTCAGGTAGTCGAACCGCTGGGAGGGCTGTCCCGGAGCCATGCGAGCACGTCATGGCTCCGCGCCTTGCTGACGTACACGATGCTGTCGCCGCAGGAGACGAGGTGCCGCTCGATGGCGGGACCGAACTCCGCGCGAAGTGCCGGGATGCTGGCGGACACGCTGACGGCGCCGGGGCGCACCTCGGGAAGATCCCTCGCTGCGCTCGGGATGCCAGGCGTAGAGCTGGGCTGCGTCATGCCGAGCGGGTCTGATGAACCGAGTTGCCGAAGGGCTCCGAGAGCTCGTCTACCCGCTCGGCGGGGAGAAAGAGCCCGGATGGACCGACCAACTGCTCGTCGCGGAGGGATTCGTCCGTGAAACTCTCCCCCTTGATCTTCTTCTGGAGAAGCAGGATGCCGTACATCAACCCCTCGGGGCGCGGTGGGCAGCCGGGCACATAGACGTCCACCGGGATGATGGTGTCGATCCCCTGCACCATCGAATAGTTGTCGAAGATGCCGCCCGACGAGGCGCAGGCTCCCATCGAGATGGACCACTTGGGTTGCGGCATCTGATCCCAGATCCGGCGGATGACCGGCGCAAGCTTGAACGGCAAGCGGCCGGCGCAGATCAGGACGTCGGCCTGCCGGGGAGAGAAGCTCTGGCGCTCCATTCCGAAGCGAGCGATGTCGAAGCGGCTCGCCGCCGTGGCCATGTACTCGATGGCGCAGCAGGCGGTGCCGAACGGCATCGGCCACAGGGAATTGGCTCGGGCCCAGTTGGTGAGGAAATCCAACCGGGTGGTGACCCAGTTCGGCGAGACCGCCGCGACGCTGGTGATCTCGTCCCCGCGATTCTGCACGGCGGGGTTGGTCAGTCCCATTGCAGGGCTCCACGCTTCCAGATGTACACGTACCCCACCGCCAGGATGACGATGAAGACGAACATTTCGATCATGAGCAGGCCGGCGATCTCTCCCATCTGACGGAAGGCGACCGCCCACGGGATCATGAACACCGTCTCGATGTCGAAGATGATGAAGAGCATCGCGACGAGATAGAACTTCACCGAGAACCGCTCCCGCGCATCGCCCAGCACCGGCATGCCCGACTCGTACGGAGCGATCTTGACGGCGGTGCGGCGGTAGGTGGAGAGGACGTGGGAGAGACCCAGCATCAGGATCGCATTGGCGATCACGAACGCCACCAGAAGGAGGACCGGAAGATACGGCTGCAGCATGGGTGTCCGGTTGAGGGTGTCCGCCGCGTATCTCGCAGAAGGTAAGGCCGTTAGGAACGGGATTCAACCCGGGAAAACGGCGGCTTTTTCACCCCTCGATCAGCCGCGAAAACGGTGCGCGGGGCCCCTGGCCCCGATCCCTCCCGGCATGGCTATATTGGGGCCCATTCCGGCGGCGTCCGACCGCCGTTTCCAATCGCTCGCCGAGGTCCCATGTCCATCAAGTCCGATCGCTGGATCCGCCGCATGGCCCTGGAGCACGGCATGATCGAGCCCTTCACCGAGCGTCAGGTGCGGCAGACAGACGAGCATGGCCGGCGGGTCATTTCCTACGGGGTGTCCAGCTACGGCTACGACATGCGGGTGGCGCCCGAGTTCAAGATCTTCACCAACGTGCTGAGCGCGATCGTGGATCCGAAGGAGTTCGACGCCCGCAGCTTCGTGGAGTTCGAGGGGCCGGTCTGCCTCGTGCCGCCCAACAGCTTCGCGCTCGCCCGGTCGGTGGAGTATTTCCGGATTCCCCGCAACGCGCTGACCATCTGCGTCGGGAAGAGCACCTACGCCAGGTGCGGGATCATCACCAATGTCACGCCGTTCGAGCCCGAGTGGGAGGGCCACGTCACGCTCGAGATCAGCAACACCACGCCGTTGCCCGCCAAGATCTACGCCAACGAAGGTATCTGCCAGGTGCTCTTCTTCGAGGCGGACGAGGACGACGTCTGCGAGGTCAGCTACGCCGACAAGTCGGGCAAGTACCAGGGCCAGAAGGGCGTCACCCTCCCCCGCCTCTAGTCGGCCGGTAGGGCGCGGGCCCAGTCCCACCCCTCCAGCCCGCGCCGTCCCGATCGCGCGCACGGCCACCCGCGCCCCGGCGGGAACGCCGACGAGACGCGCGGTCGTGCCGCGGACCACGCGCATTCCCCCCGAGACCCCGTCCTCGTCCTCCCACCGGACCCGGTAAGAGCCGACGCCTCGCTCGATGGCCGGCTTCCAGGTCACGTCCACCGCCCCGCCCGCATCCCGAGTGGCCGTCACCTCGGCGAGCCGGCTGGGCTCGAGGCCATGAGCATCACCGACGCGAGCGTCGTGCGGCTCACCTCCGCCACCAGACGGTGATTGACCGTCTCCAGCACGTCGTGCGGCTGGTGGTAGTGCGGGATTTCCCAGCACCGGATAGGACCCGATGCCGGCTACCACGTCGCCGAAGCCGTCCACCAGCGAGTGGGCGTCGGTGAACTTGTAGTAGTGTGCATCGTAGGTGATCAGGTTGGTGAAGAGGAATGCCGCCGCGTGCTGCAGGTCGCGCAGGCCGGCGTTGGCGTAGCGGATGGTGTTGTCGAGCCGATCGTCGTTGGCCCAGCCCAGCATGTCGTTGTTGAGTGCGCCGACCACGCGATCGCCGGCCGCCTGCGCCACCCGGACGAACTCCTTGCTTCCCCGGAGGCCCGATTCCTCCGAGGTGAACCAGACGAGCCGAATGGTCGCCGCCTGGGGCCGCCGGGCCAGCACCCGGGCGACCTCCAGCAGCGCCGTGCGTTCCCGAGGTGTTGTCGTCCGAGCCGGGCCCCTCCTGCACCGAATCGAAATGACTCCCCACCACGTACTGCACCTCCGGGTTGAGGGTTCCCCGGATCGTGACCACGACGTTGGCCGAGCGGTACCCGGGTGTCGGCTCAAACCACTGGAGCTCGGGCTCATAGCCGAAGGACCGGAGGGTGGACTGGAGATAGGCGATGGCGCGCTGATTCCCTGGCTGAGTGACATGCTTCGACCCGAACCCGTACAGCGATCGGGCATAGTCGTAGATACGGGAGGACGAGATCTCGCCCACCAGGCGCCTTCACGCGCGTGGCAACGGGCGCGAACATGGCCGTACCCCGCAGCCGGAGGTCGCGCTCGCCCCGGAGCGACTCGCGCACCCGGCCGAGCACTTCCTCGGCGCTCACGGTCCGGCGCAGGTCGGTGATGTACAGCCCACTCTCGGGCGAGACCGTGTCGCCATCCCGGTCGCTCACGATGGCTACGACCTGGCCGTCGGGCCGCGGCGCCCACTCGTACTCCGGCGCGATGGTGCGAACGGTGTTGTTGTGGAAGAGTCGGGTGCGGACGCCGGTGGCCGGGTCGTAGAGGTAGCTCCGCCGGTGCCGACCCTCCCCCATCACCGCGAGTATGCGGCCGCCGCTCACGAATTGGGGCGCGATGTCGTGCTGGATCTCGTAAGTCAGGCGGCGCGGCTCGCCACCGGCGGTGGGCACGGTGTACAGCTCCCAGTCCTCTCGGGGCATGCCCTGGTAAACCAGCAGCGCGCCGTCAGGGGATATCGCGGGGTCGGCCAGCGGTCGGGGCGAGCGGACCAGCACCGCCGGCTCGGCGCCGATGCGTCCGTAGCGGATGGTCCACTCCCCTCCCTCCCGGCTCACGAACGCCAGACTGCTGCCGTCGGCGCTCACCGTGGGCGCAAGGCCGCGGTGGACGCTGGTCGTCCCGTTGGGTGCCCGCACGGTGACGCCGCCCTCGGCCGAGGCGAACACCAGCCGACCGCCGGCGGCGCGCTGGGGGAGGCCGGTCACCCGCTCGCCGCCGGGGAGCGGCCTGGCGGCCGCCGCGCCCAGCTCGTACAACTCGGCCAGAGGCTTCGAGGGATCCGCGGTCGCCACCAGATACGGCGGCCCGCTGTCGGCGGCGTAGACCAGAGCCAGACCCACGAGCCCCGGCATCTCCAGCACGCGCTCGGCGCCGCCGGCCGTGGGGCGGCGAACCGCGGTCGCGCCACCGGTGCGGATGTACGAGACCTCGGACCCATCGGGAGCGAAGGCGGCGGCGTATCCCGGCAGCGTGTCCGGACGAATCGCACCCGAGTCGTCCAGCCGGACGAGCACGGAGCGCTGTGCCGAATCCTCGCCGATGTCATAGGCCAGGACGGCGCCGTCGGCGCTCCAGCGAAGGTTCGAGGCGTTCGGCGCGATCTGGCGAGTGCGGTACAGCTCACCGGTCACCAGCGCGATCGGCGCCAGCACGCTGTCGCGGTCGGGCGCTTTGAGCAGCCGCTCGAACCGCTCCAGGGCTTCGGGATACCGGCCGCCCTCCCAGGCGTACACCGCGCTGTCCAGCGCCGGCCGTGCCCGTGGAGTCGGCTCCTGGGCAACCACCTGACCGGCGCATACGCTCAGCGCGACGGCGATACACCTCACGATCCGTTGCACCATCCCATGCCTCCTTGGAGTGGGCGTAATATAGCGCGCGCTGCCCTGCCGCCCGTGCGGACGCGGCGCTACACTGCACCCACCGATTCCCCGTCACACTCTGCCATCGGGACATCCATGCGGCTCTTCTTCCTGCTTCCTCTCCTCCTGGCGTCGCCCCTCTCCGCCCAGCAGTCGGCCCTCGCCGGTGCGCCCGACACCTCGGCCTTTCGCCGCCTGGAATTGCCGCCCCCGAACTCGATCCGAAGTGCCAACGGGGCACCGGGGCCGGACTACTGGCAGCAGCGGGCGGATTACGTGATACGAGCGACGCTGGACACGGGCACTCGCTCGGTTCGGGGCGACGCGCGAATCACCTACAGCAACAACTCGCCGGACACGCTCCGCTATCTCTGGCTGCAGCTCGACCAGAACGTGTTCAACAGCCAGAGCCGCGGCACCAAGATGTTCTCGCCCGACGCCAGGTTCGGCGATCCGGGTGCCGAGGGTGGCGTGCGGCTGCTCAAGGTGGCCCAGCCTGCGACCCCGGCGGCCCGGGGACGCGCCGCGAGCCCGGCCGCGCAGCTCAAGTATCTCGTCAACGGCACGGTGATGCGGGTGGATCTGCGCCCGACCCCTTCCCCCGAAATCCACTCAGATCCTCGAGATCGGCTGGTCTTTCCCCTTCGGTCCCAACCGGAATCGGATGGGGATCGAGGAGATCGACGGGGGCGTCACGTATGAGGTCGCCCAGTGGTATCCCCGAATGGCGGTGTACGACGACGTTCGAGGCTGGAATACGGAGCAGTACTACGGGCAGGGGGAGTTCTACCTCGAGTACGGCAAGTTCGACGTGAGTCTCACGGTGCCCTGCCGACATGATCGTCGCGGCCACCGGAATCCTTCAGAACCCGGCGGAGGTGCTGACCGCCGACCCAGCGCAGCCGGCTGGCGCAGGCCAGGACCAGCCCGACCACGGTGATGATCCGCGGCCCGGACGAAGTCCGCGACCCGGCTTCACGTCCCGCCAACCAGTTCGGCACGTTCACGTGGCGGTTCGTCGCCGACAGCGTGCGCGATTTCGCGTGGGCCGCGTCCCGCACCTTCGTCTGGGACGCGGTCGGCGTGAACGGTGGAAAGACCCTCGCCATGAGCTTCTATCCGCCCTCGACGCAGCCGCTCTGGAAGGAAGCCACCCAGTACGCGAAGACGGCGCTGGAGAACTACTCGTCGACCTGGGCGCCCTATCCCTACCCCGTCGCGAGCAACGTCCGCGGCTCCGAGGGGGGGATGGAGTACCCCATGCTGGTCTTTTGTAACCGCCCGACGCCGGAGACGCTGTACAGCGTCACCGACCACGAGTTCGGTCACACCTGGTTTCCCATGGTCGTCGGGTCGAACGAGCGCCGGTATCCCTGGATGGACGAAGGGTTCAACGAGTTCATCAACTACTACAACTGGATCAAGAAGTTCGGCTTGCCGCCGGAGCACCGCGGCAACGTGCGCGACTACCTGGCCATGGCGGCGAGCGGACAGGAACGCCCCATCATGACCTTCGCCGACCAGCTTCCGGGCATGTTCGTGGGGACCTCGGCGTACGACAAGCCCGCCATCGCCCTTCGGCTCCTGCGGGAGGTGGTGATAGGACCCGAGCGGTTCGATCCCGCGTTCAAGGAGTACTTCCGCCGCTGGGCCTACAAGCACCCCACACCGGCGGACTTCTTCCGGACCATGGAGGACGGTGCCGGCGAGGATCTGAGCTGGTTCTGGCGCGGGTGGCTGTTCAGTACCGCCCAGCTCGATCAGGCGGTGGACTCGGTTACCCTGGCCGATTCGACGGGGGTGGTATCGCGGATCTACCTGCGAAATCGCGGCGGCATTCCCATGCCGGTGGAGCTCGGCCTGACCGATGGACGACGGCTCGATGCAGCGCCTGTCGCTACCGGTCGAGATCTGGTTCGCGGGCGACACCTACACGGCGCTGGTGCCGGGCCCCCGCAAGGTCAATTCCGTCACCGTGGACCCCGACGGGAAGTATCCGGATGTACGTCGCGACAACAACCGCTGGCCCGCGGGCGCAGGCCAGGCGGACACGCTCAGAGGGTCCACCGCGATCTGCCACAGGCCGCTGATCATGTCGCTCGCGTAGAGGGAGCCGTTGGCCAGCATGACGCCCCAGGTGTATGTGTCCGCCGCGCCGCCCGGCTGGATTCGATCGATCAGCCGGTCGGTGAGGTCTCCGCTCAGGGTGCCGGACACGTCGAGCGCGACGACTCCGCCATTGTAGTAGGCCGCGTAGAGGATCTGCCGGGCCTCGTCCATCCAGAAGTTGTGCGCTCCCGCGCCCGGAAGGCGGAAGCTGGCCACTTCCTGGGGACTCGCCAGGTTCGACACGTCGACCACGTGGATGTCGCCGCTGGACTCCGCCCCGACGATGCCGGGTCCTTCCTGCCCGATGAACAGGTATCTCCTCTCGTCCGTCACCGGGTTGTGGAACCACCAGCCATTGTGGACCGCGGGTGAGTTGGCGACGCCGTTGTCGTCGGTGACGAGGCGGCTCACCTCGACGGGGGCCGTGGGGCTGCCGCCGCTGATGCCGTTCCCCACGTCGTAAATGATGACGCCGGAGTTCCAGGCGAAGACGAAGGCGAGGCCGTCCCGGACGTAGGTGTCGTGGATGCCGTAGTCCGGAGGCACGGGAACGGTGGCCGCGGGCACGATGACCGCTGGGTCGGTCACGTCGAAGATGCGAAGCGCCGGATCAGGCGGGTTGCGGGCGGCGAAGGCGTAGCGGCGGCCGGCGATCTCGCCGAACGTGGCCGTGTGCAGGCCGTTGAGCACCAGGGCGCTGTCCAGAAACACCGGGCTCGAGGGGTCGGTCAAGTCGTACAGGTACAGTCCCTCATTGGCACCGCGCTCGGCGCTGAACATCAGGACCGCGCCGTCGGAGCTCACTTCCACGTCGCTCACGATGCCGATCATGGGAATGATGATCGAGTCGGCCAGCGACGGTGCGCCGGACCCGTCGAGGTCCCAGATCTTGACCGCGTCGCCCGGATGCCCGTCCCGGGTGCCCCAGGTGCCGGTGTACGCCCGGTTCCCGTGGACCCAGAGATCGGAGGTGAAGCGGTCGGGGACGTTGTCGCCGCCGGCGGCAATGGCGAGCGACACGTCGGGCGGCGGATCCGTGGGCGGGTCGATCGGACCGTTATCGTCATCATCGCTGTCGCCCCCGCAGCCGAAGGCCGCCAGGCCCAGGCACAGCAGCGCCATCCCGCTCCGCAGACTCCGTTCAATGCGCATGGCCGTCTCAGTGCTCGTGTGAACCAGCCTCGGCGGACGCGGCGCCGTACCGTCCCATCCGATGGACGCCGCCCCCGAACCCGAGCCGGACGCCGAGGGTCCAGCTCCAGAAGTGCGTCCGCCCGTACAGATCATCGATGTCGAACAGTCCGCCGCCCACCCGGGCGAGGCGGCCGTAGGACACCTCCACCAGTGGCGCGATGGTGAGGCGCCGGCGCTCGAGCGCGGGCGGACCGTAGCCCACCGTGCTGATGCTCCAGCGCGTAATACCCAGGATCGAGTTTTCCAGGTGGGGCCGGAGGGAGCGAAATCCCGACACCCGCTCCTCCTCCGGCCGCTCCGTCCGCTCGAACCGATAGTGGAGACGGTGTCCCCCCGGGGTCCATGCACCTTCCGCCAGCAAGCTGCTGAAGACGAAGAAGCCACCCGCCTCGGACGTCCGGGCCCATTCGACCAGGGCATACCTCTCCTCGCGCTCCACCCTGCCCTGCCATCGCGCCGAAAGACTCCACTTCCGCTGGTCGGTGCCCGCGCCCGGGCGATGCTCGGGGGAATGCACCTGGGCGTGGGATCCCTGCAGCTCGAGGCCGGGAAGCGGCTCACCGGTCAGGCGAGCGGACCAGGAGTCGCCGAAACGGTCGCCGACCCGAGGCCATTGACCCGGACGCTCCGGCTCGTCGCCATTGAAGAGACCCAGCTCGGCGCGGAGTTGGCCTCGGCGCACCGCGACGACACCCACGGCGCGTTCCAGGATCTGGGCGAGATGATGGTTCACCGGATACCGCAGCACGGGGCGGCTCATCGGGTCGTCCGTCCCGAAAGGCGCGAAGCCCTTGCCCGCGGCGAGCGACACCTGGCTCCTCCCGTCCGCGTCCCCGAGCAGATCATCGGCGGTCAGCATCAGCTCGTGCACGTAGGTATGGGGATGCCGGCGGTCGATGAACCCTTCACCCCATGCCCCGGGCGCGAGCTCGCCCGAAGGCATGGTGACTCCCTCCAGGTTCAGCGTCGCCATCAGCGCCAGCCTGGAGGGGCCGGCCAGCCGAAGCATGACCGCCGGCTGCACGACCCGGAGCTCGGCAAGCCCGTGCCCACCGGGCACCGGATCGGCGCGGGTGAGCGCGACGACGAGCTGGCCCGAGAGGTGGTGACGAGAAGTCTCCTGCGCGGCGACCGGCGAGGCGCCCGCGGTCAGGGCCGCGAGCAGGAGGGCGCGGCTCAGTCCGATGGGACCACTGCGGAGCGGCCGGTCGTGAGGCTGGCGCGGAGGAAGTCGCGGTTCATGCGAGTGATGGTGTCGATGCTGATTTCCTTGGGACACGCTTCCTGGCACTCCCCATGGAGCGTGCAGTGCCCGAAGGTCTCCAGGTCCATCTGGCGGACCATGCGGGTCGCTCGGTCGTAGCGCTCGGGCTGACCCTGAGGCAGGAGGCCGAGGTGGGCGATCTTGGCCGCCGTGAAGAGCGAGGCGGAGCCGTTGGGGCATGCCGCGACACAGGCGCCGCAGCCGATGCACTGGGCGGCATCCATCGCGGTATCCACGTCGGGCTTCGGGATGAGCGTGGTGTTCGCGTCCTGGGCCCCGCCCGTCGGCGCACTGATGTACCCGCCTGCCTGGATGATGCGGTCGAGCGAGCCGCGGTCCACCACCAGGTCACGCACGACGGGAAAGGCGCGTGCCCGCCACGGCTCCACCCGGATCTCCTCGCCGTCCTGGAAGCTCCGCATGTGCAGCTGGCAGGTGGCGGTTCCGCGGTTCGGCCCGTGCGCGATTCCGTTGATCATCAGGCTGCACGACCCGCAGATCCCCTCGCGGCAGTCGTGATCGAACGCGATGGGCAGCTCGCCCCGCTCCATGAGCCGCTCGTTCACCACGTCGAGCATCTCCAGGAACGACATGTCCGGACTGATGTCCCTGGCCTCGTAGCGCGCCATCGCTCCGGGGACGGAAGGCGACGCCTGCCGCCAGACGTGGAGAGTCAGATTCATTCAGCTCCTCACTTGTAGCTGCGCTGGGCCAGGTGCACGTGCTCGAATTCCAGCGGCTCCTGGTGCAGGCGCGGCTCGGCGTCCCGGCCGGTGTATTCCCACGCGGCCACGTAGGCGAACCGCTCGTCGTTCCGCAGGGCCTCTCCGTCCTCGGTCTGGTACTCCTCGCGGAAGTGCCCCCCGCACGACTCCTCACGGTGCAGCGCATCCCGGCACATGAGCTCCGCCAGCTCCATGAAGTCCGCCACGCGCCCGGCCCGCTCCAGGGCCTGGTTGAGCTCCGCGTCGCTGCCCGGCACGTTGACGTTGCGCCAGAACTCTTCGCGCAGCTGGGGAATCTCGCCCGAGCGCCTCGCGCAGTCCGGCCGCATTCCGGGCCATCCCGCACTTGTCCCACATGATCTTGCCGAGCTCGCGGTGGAAGGAGTCCACGGTGCGCTTGCCGCGGATGTCGAGCAGGCGACGGGTCTGCACGACGGTCTCCTCCTGCACCAGGCGGCACTCGGGGTGGGTCGACTCGATCGGGTCGAGCCGGGTGGAGGCGAGGTAGTCGCTCACCGTGGCCGGCACGATGAAGTACCCGTCGGCCAGGCCCTGCATCAGCGCGCTCGCGCCGAGCCGGTTGGCGCCGTGGTCGGAGAAGTTCGCCTCGCCGATCACATGGAGACCCGGGATGGAGCTCATCAGGTTGTAGTCCACCCAGAGGCCGCCCATGGTGTAGTGCACCGCGGGATAGATCCGCATCGGCACCCGGTAGGGGTCCTCGTCGGTGATCCGCTGGTACATCTGGAACAGGTTGCCGTAGCGCTCGTGGATCGCGTCGACGCCGACCCGGTTGATCGCGTCGGCGAAGTCGAGGTAGACGCCGAGGCCACCGGGCCCCACGCCGCGGGACTCGTCGCAGACCGTCTTCGCGGCGCGGGACGCGATGTCGCGCGGGCGCGAGATTGCCGAAGCTGGGGTAGCGCCGTTCCAGGTAGTAGTCGCGCTCCGCCTCGGGAATCTGGTCCGCGGAGCGGGTGTCCCCGGGCTTCTTCGGCACCCAGACCCGGCCGTCGTTGCGGAGCGACTCGCTCATCAGCGTCAGCTTCGACTGATAGTCGCCGCTCTGGGGGATGCAGGTCGGGTGGATCTGGGTGAAGCAGGGATTGGCGAAGTATGCGCCGCGCTTGTGGGCCCGCCAGATGGCCGTGACGTTGGAGCCCTTCGCGTTGGTGGACAGATAGAAGACGTTCCCGTACCCGCCGGTGCCGAGGACCACGGCGTCGCCCACGTGGGTCTCGATCTTGCCCGTGACCATGTCACGCACCACGATGCCGCGCGCCCGCCCGTCCACGATGACCAGGTCCAGCATCTCGGTGCGGGGGAACATGCTGACCCCGCCGGAGGCGATTTCCTTCTCGAGCTGCTGGTAGGCCCCGAGCAGGAGCTGCTGGCCGGTCTGTCCCCGCGCGTAGAATGTCCGGGACACCTGGGCTCCGCCGAACGAGCGATTGGCCAGGAGCCCGCCGTACTCCCGGGCGAATGGGACGCCCTGGGCCACGCACTGGTCGATGATGTTGACGCTGATCTGGGCCAGCCGGTAGACGTTGGCCTCGCGGGCCCGGAAGTCACCGCCCTTCACCGTGTCGTAGAACAGGCGGAAGATGCTGTCGCCGTCGTTCCGGTAGTTCTTGGCGGCATTGATTCCGCCTTGCGCGGCGATGCTGTGGGCCCGCCGGGGCGAATCCTGGAAGCAGAAGCACTTCACGTTGTAGCCGAGCTCGCTCAACGTGGCGGCCGCGGAGGCGCCGGCCAGCCCGCTGCCCACGACCAGCACGGTGTATTTCCGCTTGTTCGCGGGGTTCACCAGCTTCATCTCGAAGCGATGCTTGTCCCACTTGCGCTCGATGGGGCCCGAGGGAACTCGGGAGTTCAGCGTCATGCGGACGTCTCCATGATCCTCACCCCGCCCCGCCGATCATGCCGAGGTAGGCGGCCACCACGATCGCGGTGAAACCGAGCCACATGAAGAGCGCGAGCAACAGGGCCAGGCGGCGGTGCAGCGGCTGGGGCGACGGCTGGCTCACGCCCAGGCTGCGGCCGCTGCTCCAGACTCCGTGGTACAGGTGCAGGCCGAGCGAAGGCCATCGCCACCAGGTAGAACCCGGCCACCCAGATATCCGGAATCCCGTGCTCACGTTGTGATACGGATTGAGCTCGACGAAGTCGGGGTGGGCCGCGCCGGTGGTGAAGTGGAGGATGTGGTACACCAGGAACACCAGCACCAGCACGCCGCCCCAGCGGATGGTGCGCGACGCCAGCGTGGACGCCTGCGGCACGCGGCCGCCCGCATACGCCTCAGGCCGGGCGGCCCGGCTCCGGAGCGTGAGCTGCGCCGCCGCCACGATGTGGAGGATCGCGGCCACCAGCAGCACCAGGCGGGCGGCCCACAGCGCACCGCCGGTCGAGTGCAGCAGTGCGGCGTAGCGGTTGATCCGGTCCGGTCCCTCGAACACCAGCAGGTTGGCGAGCACGTGGGTGACGAGGTAGGCCACCAGAATCAGGCCGGTCACCGCCATGACCGCCTTCTTGCCGACGGAGGATTCCCAGAGCGCCTGCAGCCGAGTCATCGTCCGCCCTCAGCCGTCGACCATCGTCTGCATCGCCGCGAACCGCCTCGGCCGACTTGTGCAGGTCCGCCCGCTCCTGGTCGGTCAGCGTGATGTCGACGATCTGCTCGAGGCCGGCGCGGCCGAGCTTGCAGGGCACGCCGCAGAACACGTCGCGTGAGCCCGAACTCGCCCTGGAGCCACGCGCGAGCACGGCAGCAGGCGCTTCCGGTCGAGCGCGATCGCCTCCACCATCTGGACCGCCGCCGCGCTGGGCGCGTAGTAGGCCGAGCCGGTCTTGAGGAAGCGCGACGATCTCCGCGCCACCGTTGCGGGTGCGGTCCACGATCGCGTCGAGCTTCTCCTGCTCGAGCAGCTGGCTCACCGGGATCCCGGAGACGGTCGTGTAGCTCACCAGCGGCACCATGGTGTCGCCGTGGCCGCCGAGCACCATGGCCTGGATGTCCTCGACCGAGACGCTCATCGCCTCGGCGAGGAACATGCGGTAGCGCGCCGTGTCGAGCACCCCCGCCATGCCGAGCACCCGCTCCCGCGGGAAGCCGGTGGCCTTCATCGCGACGTAGCACATCACGTCGAGCGGGTTGGAGACCATGACCACGATGGACTTCGGGCGCCACCCGGGCGATCTGCTCGCACACCGAGCGCACGATGCCGGCGTTGGTCTTGGTGAGATCGTCCCGGCTCATCCCCGGCTTCCGGGCGATGCCGGCGGTGACGACGAACACGTCGCGCCCCGGCCGCCGGCTCGTAGCTGTTGCTGCCGATGCACGCGGGTGTCGAAGCCCTCGATCGGGCCGGACTGCCACTGGTCGAGCGCCTTGCCCTGCGGCACGCCTTCCACCACGTCGATCATCACCACGGTGCGGGCCAGATTCTTCTCCGCCAGCCGCTGGGCCGCGGTGGCCCCCACGTTGCCGGCTCCGACGACGGCCACTTTCTGCGAGCATGAAAATCCCGTCGCTTGAGGGTGAGGAGGAGGAGTCGAATCAGCGCAATGCGTCGACGGATCGCTCTAAGGCGGGGAAATGTAGCGGCTTACAGGGTCAGGCCCGGCAAAGCCCGCGCTGGCGGTCTGGCGGAGCGCCTCGTAGAGCACGATCCCGACCGCGGTGGCGAGGTTCGAGGCTGCGCACCGGGCCGGACATCGGGATGGTGAAGCAGCGCTCGGGATGCTTCTCCAGGATCCGCTCCGGCATGCCGTCGGTCTCGCTGCCGAACACCAGGCAGCTGTTCGCCCGGTACGGCGCGTCCCAGTAGCTCCGCTCCGCCTTGGCGGAGAAGTAGAGGCAGCGGCTCCGGTCCATCGCGTCCCGGAAGGCGAACCAGTCGGGGTGGAGCCAGAGGTCCACGGCGTCCCAGTAGTCGAGGCCGGCGCGGCGCACGTCGGCGTCGTCGAGCGAGAAGCCGAGCGGCTCGATCAGGTGGAGCGAGACGTCGGTCGCGGCGCAGAGCCGGGCGATGTTCCCGGTGTTGGGTGGGATCTGGGGCTGGATGAGCGCGACGTGGAGCGCCATCAGCCGCCGCGGGTGTGCATCTCGCGCCGGGGATCGGCGCGCAGGCTCTCGATCCGGTGGAGCACGCCTCGCTCCGGCGAGCTGCGCCCGCTCCTCGGCGCCGCGGTCGGTCCGCGCGCGCCAGACCGACGGCGATGCTGCTCCGCCAGATCTCCGCGTCGGTCGGCGCCGCCGCGGAGCAGCTCCCGCAGGTCGAGGCCCGTCTCGCCGTAGAGACAGAGCAGAAAGGTGCCGTCCGCCGTGAGGCGGCCGCGGTCGCAGGTCCGGCAGAACGGCGCCGTGGTCGAGGCGATGACGCCGAAGACCGTCCCGTCCGGCCAGCGCGAACCGCTCGGCCGGCGCCCACTGCGCTCTCGCGGATCGGCTCGACCGGCCCGTACCGCCGCGCCATCGAGCTCCAGGATCTCGCGCTGGGAGACCACCTGATCCATGCTCCAGCCCGTGGCGCCGCCCACGTCCATGTACTCGATGAATCGGGCCTCGATCCCGCGCTCGCGGGCGAACTCCAGCAGATCCGCCGATCTCGTCGTCGTTGTAGCCCGCGGATGACGACGGTGTTGAGCTTGATCGACGCGAATCCCGGCCGCGCGCGCGGCGTCGATGCCGGCGATCACGTCGGCGTGGCGGCGCTGCGGGCGAACGCCTCCATCCGCTCGGGCCGCAGCGTGTCGAGGCTCACCGTCACCCGCCGGAGGCCGGCCGTCGCGCAGCGCCGTCCGCCTGGCGCGCGAGCAGCATGCCGTTGGTGGTGAGCGCGAGGTCGGTGATCGCGTCGTGCCGCGCGACAGCAGCGCGACCAGCGTGGGCAGGTCGTGCCGCAGCAGCGGCTCGCCGCCGGTGAGCCGCACCTTGCTGACGCCGAGCCCGGCGAAGACGCCCGCCAGCCGGTCGATCTCCTCGAAGGTGAGGATCGACTGCGCGGGGCAGCCAGACGTACTCCGCCTCCGGCATGCAGTAGCGGCACCGCATGTTGCAGCGGTCGGTGACCGAGATGCGGAGGTTGCGGAGCGGCCGGCCGAACCGGTCGACCGGGCTGATCGGCGCGGACCGGCGATCATGACGCGAGTCCGCCGTGCGGGCTCGGCCGGCGCCGCGCGTGCGGATCCACCCACTGCACCGCTCCGTCCGGGTAGAACTCCCTCTTCCAGATCGGCACCCGGCGCTTCACCTCCTCGATCACGTAGCGGCAGGCGGCGAACGCCTCGTCGCGGTGCGCGCCGGCCGACGGCGATCGCCACCGCGGTGTCGCCGATCTCCAGCCGTCCGACCCGGTGCCCCAGCGCGACCCGCACCGGCCACCGCGCCTCGGCCTCCGCCACGATCCGGGCGCACTCCGCCTCGGCCATCGGCGCCGTACGCCGAGTACTCGAGCGCGATCACCGCGCGGCCGTCGTGGTGGTCGCGCACCGTCCGACGAAGGACGGCGATGCCGCCGTGTGCCGGGGACTCGACCCGGCGCGCGAGAGCCGCGAGGTCGATCGGCGATCGCGCAGTCAGAAACGCCACGGCTTCAGCCTCCCGCCAGCGGCGGCAGGATCGCCAGCTCGTCGCCCTCGGCCAGCCGGCGTGTCGAGGTCCCGCGTGAGCCAGGTTCACGGCGCAGAGCGGGCGCGGCGGAATCTGCGTCGCCGCCGGGCAGCGACCGCACGTGATCCAGCGCGTCGCGCCACCGTCGCGCCGCGCGGCAGGGCGACTCGAATCGTCTGCCAGGCCAAGCCGTTCGGCGTAGCTGGCGAACAGCAGGACGCGGACGTGACGATCTGGGTCGTGGCGGCAGGCATGACTGGAAGCTATACCGGCAACGCGGATGGGGGAAACGGCGCGGAGTCGCGAAGACGGAGAGACGTGAAAAGAGGCCGCCCGGGAGCGTGCTCCCGGTGCGGCCTCCGAGGGATGAACTCCGGTCCCGCGGCCCGCTACATGCCCTGCGGCGGACTCCCCGGCCGGCTCACCCTCGTCCGCAACCAGCGCCCGTAACTCCTTGCTGGGCTTGAACACCGGGACGGGCCGCGCGGCCACTTCCACCGGATCGCCGGTGCGCGGGTTGCGCGCCATCCGGGTCTTGCGCCGGCGGATCTTGAAGGTCCCGAAGCCACGTACCTCGATGTTGTGCTGCTGCTTGAGCGCGTCCTTCACCGCCTCCAGGAAGGCGTCCACCACGCGGGCGCAGTCCTTCTTCGAGATCATGGGCCCGGCGGTGCGGGCGATCGAGGCGGTTACCTGTTCGACGAGATCGGCCTTGGTCATGCGTCCCCCAGAAGGGTTACAGACAGCGTAGCTCGGGAGGGCATCCTGGCCGATACTAGAGGCTTAAGTGTTGTCTGTCAAGGGCTTGGCCTTCGAGCCGTCGCCCGGGCGAAGGGAGGCGAGAAACTCGGCGAAGTGCGGGAAGGCGTCGTGCGGGCCCGGCGCGGCCTCGGGATGGTACTGCACGGCGAAGAGCGGGAGCTCGCGATGGCGCACGCCCTTCGATGGTCCCGTCGTTCAGATTCAGGTGGGTCACCTCGAGTGCCGGGCGCTCCCGGAACCCGCTCCGCATCGCCAACTACCGCGAAGCCATGGTTTTGGGTGGTGATGAGCACCTGCCCGGTGCGCAGGTCGCGCACCGGGTGGTTCCCGCCCCGGTGGCCGTAGGGCATCTTGGCCGTTTCGTCCGCCGAAGGCGAGGCCCACCAGCTGATGTCCGAGGCAGATGCCGAACGTCGGCAGGCCCGCGCCGGCCAGCTCGCGGATGGTGGCGAGCGCGTATCCGACCGCGGCCGGATCGCCCGGCCCGTTGGAAAGGAAGAGCCCATCGGGCTTCAGCTCGCGCACCTGCGCCGCGGCGTGGTCTCGGCGGGCACCACGGTGACCCTGCAGCCCGCCTGCACCAGCATGCGGACGATGTTGCGCTTCATCCCGTAGTCGTACGCGACGACGTGCGGGCCCTCGCCCTCGGTCCGACGCTTCGCCGAACCGTCGCCCGCGAGGCGAGGTCGAGCCCGTCCATCGACGGAGACGCCAGCAGCTGCGCGCGTCAGCTCGCGGCTCGGGCTCGCGTGCCTTCGGCGATCGACGCCGCGCATGGCGCCGCGCTCGCGCAGGTGCCGGGTGAGCCGGCGGGTATCCACGCCCTTCGATCACGGGGACGCCGGCCGCGGCCAGCCAGTCGTCCAGGCTCCGGGTGGCGCGCCAGTTCGACGGGTGGCGGGAGAGCTCGCGCACCACGACGCCGCGTCACCTGCGGCCGCTCCGACTCCATGTCCTCCGGTTGACGCCGTAGTTCCCGATCATCGGCGCGGTCATCACCACGATCTGGCCGAGGTAGCTCGGATCGGTGAACGTCTCCTGATACCCGGTCAGGTTGGTGGTGAACACCACTTCGCCGAACGCGGGATCGATGGGGCGCGCGCGTCGTTCCGGCGAACCAGGCGCCGTCCTCGAGCAAAACGAAAGCGGGGCGATCGGTCATCCGGTCACCCCGCGCTCGTTCGCGCTGCTCACTTGCCGGGCTGCTTGGCTGGCGGCGCCGGGCGCCGCCCGCGGGGCGCCGCGGGTGCCGGCGCGCCGGTGTCGGGCGCTGCGCGCCCGAGCGGGAGCGGCGCGCTGGGCGCCGGGCGCCGCCGGGCGTGGCGGCACGGAGCCGCTCCTGCAGCTCGCTCGACCGCCGCCGCGCGGCACCAACGAGAGCACCAGCGAGAGCACCAGGAAGATCCCGCCGCACCACCAGGTCAGCTTGGTGAGGATGGTGACGGCCTGACGCCCGCCGAGCACGGTGTCGGTGGTGGCGCCGCCGAGGGAGGCGAGTCCCCCGCCCTGGCCGGCCTGCAGCAGGACGACGGCGGAGAGGATGCAGCGCGTCGAGGATGAGCAGCGTGAGCAAAAACGCGAACATGGGGTCTCCTGGGCAGCCGGGAAGTCTAGTGGGCGACCCGGGTTGGGTCAATCGGTCGGGCGCCACGCTCCCCCGACGAACGTTCCCGCGATCGCCCCGTCGCCGGCGCCGAATACGAGCGCGTCGAGCAGCGCGGCCGCCGGCACTCCGGCCAGAGCGCGGCACGTTGAGGTCGACGGCGGCGAAATCCGCCCACATCGCCGGGCGCGATCCGGCCCGCGTCGACGCCGAGCGCCGCCGCTCCGCCGCGTCGTCGCGGCGTCGAGCGTGGTGGCGCGACCTCGCCGCCGCTGCTCGGCGAGCGCGCCGCGCAGCTCGCCCCGGAGCCGCTGGCCGTACTCCAGCCAGCGCATCTCCTCGATCGGCCGAGATCCGCGCGTTGGAGTCGGTGCCGAGGCAGAGCCGGCCGCCGACCGCGTGCGGCGCCGACAGATCGGGGATGCCGTCGCCCAGGTTCGCCTCGGTGAGCGGGCAGACGCACACCCGCCCGCCGCCGCGCGAGGAACGCGCGCCATGTCGGCGGGCGAGCTGTGGGTGCAGTGCACGCCGGTGAGATTGCCCTGCGTCGCCGAGCTCGTCGCACAGGAGGCGCATCGGGCGTGCGTCCGTAGGCGGCGACGGTCTCCTCGATCTCGCGCCGCTGCTCCTCGACGTGCATGTGGAACGGCAGCCCTCGCCGCGCTCGCCTCGGCATGCAGCACCTTGATCTCGGCGAGGCTCGCGGCGCGGACGCTGTGCGCCACCACGCCCAGCGACTGGGTCGCGGCTCGCGCCAGGCCGCCGGCGAGCCGATCCATCTGATCGCCAGTACGCCGCCGATGTCGAGCGTGCCGAACCGGCGCTGCGCCCGGCTCGAGCGGCTTGCCGATGCCGCCCGGCAGCGTAATAGGCCTGCAGCAGCACGATCCGGATGCCCGACCTCGGCGGCCGCCTCGAGCACCACCTCGTCGAAGGCGAAGTCGTCGTCGCGCTCGTGGTGGAGATAGTGGAACTCGCCCACGCGGGTGATCCCCGCGTCGCGCATCTCGGCGAACGCCTGGCGGCAGACCCGGCCGAGCGACTCGCGGTCGAGCGGTGGCGACCAGCGTGTACATCGCCTCCCGCCAGCTCCAGAAGCTTCCGGCGCCGGACGGCGAACCGCTCCCCCGCCCCGCGCAGCCCGCGCTGGAAGGCGTGGGAATGCGCGTTGACGAACCCCGGCAGCAGGGCGATGCCCTCCAGCCGTGTCGCCCGGCCGGCCGGGCCCAGCCCGACGGACTCGATCGCGTCCGTCCGGCACCGATGGCACGGTCCGGTCGGGCGCGAAGGCGCCGTCGATCCAGGTGAGGTCGGCCTGGAGCGTCTGCGGGCTCACGCCTGCGAGGCATCGGCGCGCGAATGATGCCGTCGAGCAGGTCGCCGGCGCGCTCGAACTCGGCGATCGGGAATGCACTCGTTGGGCCGGTGGGCCACCTCGATGCTGCCCGGGCCCGAAGACGGCGCAGCGGAAGCCGACCCGCTGCAGCCATCCGGCGTCCGTGGCGAATGCGACGCTGGCCGAGCCGCTGCTGGCCCACCATGCGCGCAGAGCTCGCGGTGGAGCTCGGCGCCCTCGTCGAGCATCATCGCGGGGCTCTCGCCGAGCGCGTTCGAGCTCGAACGCCTCGTCGGGCAGCGCGGCGGCGACCGCTGCGCGCACCCGCTCCGCCATCTCCTCGGCGCGCATGTCCCGGCAGCAGCCGGATGCCGAGCTGCACCGTCGCAGCGGTCGGGAATGACGTTGGCCGCGCTGCCGCCCGCGATCATGCCGACGTTCAGCGCCGCGAACGGCACTTCCGGGAAATGCTCGCCGTGGGGCGGGCGCTCGGCTTCCAGCTCCGCCGCAGCGCGCCGAGCGCCGACGATCGCGCGCGCGGCCGGCTCGATCGCGTTGCGGCCGAGGTGCGGATACCCGCTGTGCGCCGCGCGCCCGCGGAACGTCGAGCCGGAGGCGGAGCATCCCCTTGTGCAGCCGGACCACGCGAAGCGAGGTGGGCTCGCCGATGATGACGTCGCGCGGGATCGCCGGCGATCGGGCCAGCTGCTCGGCGAATCGCCGGGCGCCCGAGGGTCCCGATCTCCTCGTCGTAGGTCAGAAGAGCAGCGCCAGCGGGCGCCGCAGGCGAGCCGGGTCCGACGCGCGCCAGCCGGTTGATCGCCAGCGCCAGGAAGCCCTTCATGTCGGCCGCGCCCCGGCCCGACGTAGGCTCGCCCGCCCGGGTGAGCGTGAAGGGCGTCGAGCGCCACTCGGGCTCCTCGGCCGGCACCACGTCCATGTGGCCGGAGAGGGTCAGCCCGCCGCCGTCCTCGGTCGCGGGCCCGGCCGACGAAGTTGGCCTTGCTCCCGTCCGGCGAGGGCAGTCGCTCGATCCGGACCGCCGGGCGGTCGAGGTAGTCGGAGACGAAATCGGCGAGGGGCAGGTTGCTGAGCCGGCTGGTGGTGTCGAAGGCGACGAGGCGCTCGAGCAGCGCCGCGTCGGTCAGTGGGCTTGCGGTCATCCCGGCCCTTCAGCTGCGTGGCCAGGCCGGCGGTGCTTCCTACGCGCCGAGTCCGACGAGCTCGGCCCAGCCGTCCGGATCGAGGCTGGCCCCGCCGACCAGCACGCCGTCGACTTCGGGGCGGGCCAGCAGCGCCAGTACATTCGACACGCTGACGCTCCCACCATAGAGGATCGGCACCCGTCCGGCGACGCCCCGGCGGCCCAGCTCGAACCGGATGAGCTCGTGGACCTGGGCGGCGTCGTCGGGCGTGGCGTTCTTTCCGGTGCCGATCGCCCACACCGGCTCGTACGCGAGCACGACCGCCCACTCCGGCCGGGGCACCCGCTCGAGCAACGCGCTCACCTGCCGGGTGACGACCTGCTCGGTCCGCCCCCCTCGCGCTCGGCCAGCGTCTCGCCGACGCAGACCATGGGGACGAGCCCGGCCTTGAGCGCCGCCGCCAGCCTTGCGCGCGACCTGCTCGTCGGTCTCGCCGAACAGATGCCGCCGCTCCGAGTGGCCGATCAGGGCCGCTCGGGCCCCGGCCTCGGTCGCGAGCGGAATCGACAGCTCGCCGGTGAACGCGCCCTTGGGCTCCCAGTGCACGTTCTGGGCGCCGACCATGACGTCGCGCGCGGCCCTTGGCGGCCTCGTGCGCGGCGCTGGATGGAGACGGCGGGAGGAAAGAACCAGAGCTGCGCGGTCGGCTACTGGCGAGGTGACCTGCAGGAACCGCGCGAGAAAGTCGCGCGCGGCCGCCGGTCCGTGGTTCATCTTCCAGTTGGCGGCGTAGATGAGCGAGCGGTTGACATGTCCTCGGGGGAGTGCAAGTCGCGCCATCGAACGCGGCGTGCAGACGTCAGTCAGGCGTCGTCGAGCGCCGCGACGCCGGGGAGCGTCTTGCCTTCCAGGAACTCCAGCGACGCGCCGCCGCCGGTGGAGACGTGGGTGATCCGGTCCTCCAGCCCCGCCTGCGGCGACCGCGGCCGCGGAGTCGCCACCGCCCACGACGGTCACCGCGCCCTTCGCGGTGGCGCGCCGCCATCGCCCGGGCGATGGCCATGGTGCCGTGGTCGAACGGCGGCGTCTCGAACACGCCCATCGGGCCGTTCCAGATCACGGTGCCCGCGCGCTCGATGCGCGCGCGCGAAGTCCTGTCTCGCGTCGCGGGATCGATGTCGAACACCGCCCAGCCCGGCGGGATGCGGTCCCGCGGCACCTCGCGTGTCTCGGCGTCCGGCCTTGAGCTCCTGGGCCACGACCGCGCCGGTCGGCAGGATCAGCTTGCCCCCGGCATCGGCCAGAGCCGGCGGGCGAGGTCGACCCGGTCGGGCTCCACCAGCGACTTGCCGGTCTCGAGCCCCATCGCGGCGAAGAACGTGCAGGCCATCGCGCCGCCGAGCAGGATCTGGTCGACCTTCGGCAGCAGCGCCGAGATGAGGTCGATCTTGCCGCTGATCTTGGCGCCGCCGAGCACCGCGACGAAGGGGCGCTTCGGGTTCGTGCAGCGCTTCGCCCAGGTAGCGGAGCTCCTGCTGCATCAGGAAGCCGGACGACGGCCGGCTTGAGCACGCGGGCGACCGCCTCGGTGCTGGCGTGGGCGCGGTGGGCCGAGCCGAAGGCATCGTTCACGTAGAAGTCGCCCAGCGCCGCGAAGCGGGCGGCGAGCTCCGGGTCGTTGGCCTCCTCGCCCGGATAGAATCGGGTGTTCTCGGCGATCGCGACACCGCCGCGCGGCAGCCGCCGCGTCTCGGTCGACGGCCTGCTCGCGACAGCGGGATCCCGCGAGGAATGTCACCGGCGAGCCGAGCAGCCGCTCCAGCTCCTGGACGACCGGCTCCATCGAGTACTTGGGATCCGGCCCGCCCTTGGGGCGGCCCAGATGCGACAGCAGCACCACGCGCGCCCCGTGCTCGCGGAGATATTCGATCGTCGGCAGCGCCGCGCGGATGCGCGTGTTGTCGGTGACGCGCCGTCCTTCACCGGACAGTTGAAGTCCACCCGCACCAGAGCCCGCTTGCCGTCGAGGCGACGCGCCGTCGAGCGAGTCCAGCGTGCGCTTCACAGCCGCTCTCCGATGTACGCGCAGCAGGTCCACGCACCGCGCCGAGTAGCCCATCTCGTTGTCGTACCACGAGGTCACGTTGACCAGCGTTCCGTTGACCACGTTGGTGGAGAGCGCGTCCACCGTGCTCGACTGAAGCGAGCCGATGTAGTCCACCGAGACCAGCGGCTCGTCGCTCACCGCGAGCATGCCTTTGAGCGGTCCCGCCGCGGCGGCCTTCCGGAACGCGTCGTTCACCTCCTCCGCCGTGGTGGCCTTCTCCACCACGCAGGTGAGCGCCACGACCGAGACGTCCGGCGTCGGCACCCGAAGCGACACGCCGTCGATCTTTCCCTTGACCTCGGGAATCACCAGCGACGTCGCCTTGGCGGCGCCGGTGGTGGTCGGAATGATCGACAGCGCGGCCGCGCGCGCGCGCCGCAGATCCTTGTGCGGCAGGTCGAGGATCTGCTGGTCGTTGGTGTAGGAGTGCACCGTCGTCATGAACCCGCTGACGAAGCCGAAGTTGTCGAGGATCACCTTGACCACCGGCACCAGGCAGTTCGTGGTGCAGCTGGCGTTGGAGATGATGTGGTGCTTGGCGGGGTCGTACTTCTCGTGGTTCACGCCATAGACGATGGTGATGTCCTCCTTCTTGGCCGGCGCCGAGATGATCACCTTCTTGGCGCCGCCGGTCAGGTGGAGGCGGCCTGGTCCCGGTCGGTGAACCGGCCGGTGGACTCGAGCACGATGTCGACGCCGAGGTCCTTCCAGGGGAGCTTGGCGGGATCCTTCTCGGACAGCACCCGCATGACGTCGCCGTCCACCACGAGCGCGTCCTGCTCGGCCGTCGACCTCGCCGGGGAAGCGCCCGTGCACCGAGTCGTATTTGAGCAGATGCGCGAGCGTCTTGGTGTCGGTGAGGTCGTTGACCGCGACGAAATCGAGCTCCTTCGGCCGCATCTTCTTCGCCGCGCGCACCATGTTGCGCCCGATCCGCCCGAAGCCGTTGATGCCGACGCGAATTGCCATGCTGCGTCTCCTGTATGTGAACTCGAGTGGTCACGGCCCGACCGCTCACCGGCGACGGCCTAGCGCCCGCGCGAACGTGACCCCGTCCACCACTGCCCGGCGCCGCGGCCGCGAGGGCGCGCAGCCGCGGCCGCGACAGCGTGGCGCCGGTGGTGAACACGTCGTCCACCAGCACCACCGCAGCCCCGCTGCGCCCGCCGCCTCGAAAGCGCCCGCCAGATTCGCCTGGCGCGCCTCGGGTGTGAGCGCCGTCTGGGTCCGCGTCTCCCGCACCCGGTGCGAGCAGGTCGGCCCGCACCGGCGCGCCCGGTGAGCCGGACAGTGCTGCGGCGATCCGCTCGCTCTGGTTGTAGCCCGCGCTCCCGCAGCCGCCGGCGCCGAGCGGAATGGGTATCAAGGATACCCGCCCGGTCAATGGCTCCGAGTCCGCGCATCGCCGCGGCCATGCGCTTCGGCCACCCGCCACCAGCCCGTCGTACTTGAGCTGATGGACCGCGCGCCGGGCCGATCCTCGAGCCAGACCGCGCTCCGGACCCGGGCCAGATCGGCGGGCCAGTCCGCGCAGATGCGGCACCGAGTCGCCGAAGCGCGGCTGGCCGCAGCGGTCGCAGCACCGGGTCGGGACCCGGCGCCACGCGAGCCGGCAGAGGGCGCAGACGAGGCGTCGTCCTCCCGCGCCGGCACCGGCGCGTCGCAGAGCAGGCACGCGGCGGGCAGCAGCCAGCGCTCCAGCTCGCCGAGCGCCGCGCGCCACGCGGCGACGCTCAGCGAAGGGCGGCATCCACCGCGGCGCGCATGATCTCGGTCGGCGCGCGCTACGCCCGGGAACCAGCGCTCGAAGGCCGCCGCCCCCTGCGCCACCAGCATCCCGCGGCCGTCGGCGGCCCGCCGGCCCGCCGCCCGCATGGCGCGCACCCAGGGCGTCTCGCCCGCGCGCGGTACACCATGTCGAAGGCCGCGCCGCAGCCGGCGCGAACGGCGGGATCGAGCGGCAGCGGTCGTCGGCGCCGCGAGCCCGAGCGGCGTCGCGTTGATCACGACGCGCGGCACTCCTCCGGCCGGCGCGGCGCCGATCGCCGCGCTCCTCGAGCCCACTCCGCGAACGCCCGCGCGCGGTCCGGCGACCGGGACGACACCGCGACCGCGGCCCCGCGCTCTCGGCGGCCGCGACCGCCGCCGCGCGGGCGCCGCCGCCGGTCCCGACGATCAGCCACGGCCCCGCCGGCGGCTCGAGCGGCTCGAGCGCCGCGAGTAACCCCTCCACGTCGGTGTTGTCACCGACGAGCCGTCCCCGTCCTCCCCAGAACATGTTGCACGCGCCGACCTCTCGGCGTCGCCCAGCGGCCGGTCGACGGCGCGCGGCGGCCCTCCTTGTGGGGGACGGTCACGTTGCCCCGCCGCCGGCCCGCGCCAGGGCCCGCATCAGCGGGGCGACGTCGTCGGGCGCGCAGCGGAGCGCGACGTACACCGCGCCGGAGTCCGAGCGCGCGGAACGCGGCGTTCTGCATGGCGGGAGAGAGGGAATGCGCCACCGGATCGCCGAGCAGGGCGAAGACCCGGGTGCTGCCGTCGATCACCGCACCGTGCCGGCGACGCGGCTCGACCACCTGCGCCGATCAGCTCCTGGAGCTCGACGTAGGTCTCGCGGTAGCTCGTCGAGGTCGGACGCCGAACGGATCGGTGACCTCGGCGTCGCGCCGCGTCGCGGCCGGCGTACGCGCCGAGCAGGTGCACCTTGTCCTCGCCGCCCAGCTCGGCCACGCGGGCGAGATGGTGGCCCGACATGGTCGAGCATGAGGTCGGCTTCGCGCACCAGATCGCGGGTGAGCAGCCGGGCGCGGTGGCCGCTCAGGTCGAGCCCGTGCTCCAGACCGACCAGGTAGGCGCCCTCCGACACCGGCGCCCGTCCCACGCGCCGGTGCCCGGCGGAGCGACACCGTCACCTGGTCGATGCCGCGCGCGGCGAGCGCGCGCGGCAGCAGCGCCTCGGCCATCGGGCTGCGGCAGGTGTTCCCGGTGCAGACGAAGAGGATGTGCATGTCAGAATTCATCGGGCGTCGTTCACGGCGCCAGCGCTCCCGGCGGCGCGCCGCAGCTCCGCGCGCGGGATCGCGCCCTCGCGCACCAGCCGCGGCACCGGGCCGGTGCAGTCCACCAGTGTCGACGGCGGGACGTTGCCCAGCACGCCGCCGTCGAGCACCAGCAGCTCGCCCTGCGCTCGATCGCGGCCGCGAAAGCTCGCGACATCCGGTCGGCGCCCGGCGCCGGCGGCTCCGCCGGGACGGTTGGCGGAGGTCGACGTCAGCGGCTCGCCGAGTGCCGCGACCAGCCGCGCGATGCCCGCGATGCGATGTATGGCGCACCGCGATGCCCCCCTCCTGGCCCGCGCAGCTCGTCGGGCAGTCGGCCTTCGCCGCCCGGCAGCACCAGCGTCAGCGGGCCGGGCCAGAACGCGTCCGACAGCGCGCGCGCCGCGCGGCCGAACACCAGACCCCACGCCTCCGCCATCGGCCGACCGGAGACCAGCAGCAGGAACGGCTTGCCCGGCGGCCGGCCCTTGAGCCGGGCGAGCGCGCGCGAGCCGCCGCCACGGTCGGACTCGAGCCCAGGCCGTAGACGGTTTCGGTGGGATAGGCGAGCAGCCCGTCCCGCCCGCAGGTGCGCGCCCGACGATCGGGATCGCGGCGCTCGACCTCGGCGTCGGTCCGGAACGGAAGGGTCACCGCTGCGCCACCGCGAGCGCCTCGGCCAGCGCGAGATCGTCGCGCGGTCGTGATCTTCATGTTGCGCGGCGAGTCCGGCACGAGCCGCACGGCCCGCCGACGCGCTCGACCAGCGCCGCGTCGTCGGTGGCCGCGCTGGCCCGCCGGCGCCGGCCTGCGCGTAGGCCGCGCTCGAGCATCGCGCGGGGAAACCCCTGCGGCGTCTGCGCCCGCCACAGCCGCGTCGCGCGGCACCGTGCGGTCGATGCGCGGGCGTCGCCGTCCGCCACCTCCTTGATCGTGTCGCTCACCGGCACCGCCGCGATCGCGCCCTCGCCCGCCCGGGCGTAGCGCGATCACCGCGTCGATGACGTCGCGGTCCACGAACGGCCGGGCCGCCGTCGTGCACCAGGACGACGCGGCATTCGGCGCGCAGCGCGCGCGAGCCCCGCCGCGCACCGAGTCGGCCCGCGTCCCGCCGCCGGCCACCACCGCCAGCGCTCGACCCATGCAGCGTCGCCGAGGAACTCGGGCGGGTGCCGCGGCGTCCGCCGGCGGCAGGACGACGACCACGTGCGCGACACCTCGGGGTGGGCTGGCGAACGGCCGCAGCGCCCGGAGCAGCATCGGCACGCCGGCGATGCGGCAGGTACTGCTTGGGCACGTCGCCGCCGACGCGCGAGCTCCGGCCCGCGGCGACGACGACCACGCCCACGTCACGCGGCAAGCGCGCGCACCAGCTGCTCGATGTGGTCGAGTCCCACCATCGAGACGCCGGCGCACCTGCGACGGTCGCTCGCGACGAGCCGAACACGCCGCCGGAATCCCGAGCCGCGCCGCCTCCGCGATCCGCCGCTCGACGGCCGCCGCCGGGCCGGATCTCGCCGCCCAGCCCGATCTCGCCGAGGAAGATCGACATCGGCCGGCGCCGGCCGGTTGTGAGGCTGATGAGCAGCGCCGCGGCCACCGCCAGGTCGGCGCCGGGCTCGGTGAGCCGGACCCCGGCGGTGACCTGCACGAACACGTCGAGGTCGGCGAACGAGGTGGCCGCCCGCCGCTCCAGCACCGCGAGCAGCACCGCCAGGCGCTTGGGATCGAGGCCGGTGGCCACGCGCTGCGGCGTGCCGTACCCCGACTTGGCGGCGAGCGCCTGGACCTCCACCAGCACCGGCCGGGTCCCTTCCATCAGCGCCGTCACCGCGCTGCCGCTGATGCCGGCGGCACGCGCCGCGAGGAAGACCGCCGAGGGATTGGGCACCGCGACGAGCCGTGCTCGGTCATGCGAGAACACGCCGAGCTCGTCCACCGAGCCGAACCGATTCTTGGTGGTGCGGAGCAGCCGGTAGTCGAGCGTGACCTCGCCCTCGAAGTAGAGCACGGTGTCCACGATGTGCTCGAGGGTCTTGGGCCCGGCGATGCCGCCGCCCTTGGTGACGTGTCCGACCACGACCACCGCGGTCCCGGTCTCCTTGGCGAAGCGCATGAGCTGCCCGGCGCACTCGCGCACCTGACCCGACGTTGCCCGGGCGCGCTCTCCAGCGCGTCGGTGTAGACCGTCTGGATCGAATCGATGACGACGACGTCGGCCGCGACCGCCGCGGCGGCGCCGACGATCGCCTCGAGCCGAGTCTCGCCGAGCACGTGCACCGCGCCCGCGTCCTCGGTCAGGCGGTCGGCGCGGAGCCGCAGCTGGTCGGGCGACTCCTCGCCGCTGGCGTACAGCACCGTCCGCCCGGCGGTTTCGAGCCGCGCCGCCGCCTGCAGCAGCAGCGTGGACTTGCCGATCCCGGGCTCGCCGCCGATCAGCGTCATCGACCCCGGCACGATGCCGCCGCCGAGCACGAAGTCGAACTCGTCGATGCCGGTGCGCCAGCGCTGGAGCGGCGTGGTGGCGACGTCGCGCAGGCGGGCCGGCGGACGGCCGGACGCATGGGCGGCGCCGCCCTTCCGCCGCTCCGCCGTCCGCGCCGTCCGCGGCGCGACGGGCTCCTCCGCCACCGCATTCCACGCCCCGCACGCCCTCGCACCGGCCCACCCACTTGGCGTGCTCGTGGCCGCATTCGGTGCAGCGATAGACCGATCGCGCCCGCGCCATGGCTACTCGGCGTCTTCCCGGGCGGAAAAGCTGTCGAACCGGGTGTACTCGCGCGTGAACTTGAGCTGCACGTCGCCGGTGGGGCCGTTGCGATTCTTGGCGAGCATGATCTCGGCCAGCCCGCGCTTGGTCTCGTCCTCCCGGTCGTAGTACTCGGGCGGTGGATGAAGATGACGAGGTCGGCGTCCTGCTCGATGGCGCCCGAATCGCGCAGGTCGGAGAGGATGGGCTTGCGCTCGCCCGCCGCGCTGCTCGGACGCGCGGGAGAGCTGTGAGAGGGCGATGACCGGGATCTCCAGCTCGCGGGCCAGGGCCTTGAGCGAGCGCGAGATGTCGGAGATCTCCTGCACCCGGTTCTCGGAGTACTCGGGGCTCCGCATCAGCTGCAGATAGTCCACGATGACCAGCTTGAGGTCGCTGTCGATCTTGAGCCGCCGCGCCTTCGACCGCATCTCCAGCAGCGTGATCGACGGGCGTGTCGTCGATCCAGACCTGGTAGGTCTGCAGCAGTGCCGGCGGCCCGCGCCAGCTGGGTGAAGTCGGAATCGCGCAGCGTGCCCTGCCGGACCCGATGCGAGTCCACCCGCGCGGTGGCGGTCAGCATCCGCTGCACCAGCGACTCCTTCGACATTTCGAGCGAGAAGATGGCGACGCCCTGCCCCTCGGCCGCGGCGTTGGCCGCGATGTTGAGACAGAAGGCCGTCTTGCCCATGGACGGGCGGGCCGCCACCACCACCAGCTCCGACGCCTGGAAGCCCGACGTCAGCCCATCCAAGTCTACGAACCCGCTCGGCACCCCGGTAATCGCCTTGCCGCTGCGCTGGAGCGTTTCGATGCGCTCCATCGTCGGCCACAGCATCTCCTTGATCCGGGTGAATCCCTCGTCGCCCCGCTGCTGCGAGATCTTGAAGATGCGCGACTCCGCCACGTCGAGGAGCTCGGTGGCGGTGGAGTGGCCGTCGTAGGCTTCGGTGATGATGCCGGTGGAGGTCTCGATCAGCCGGCGGAGAATCGCCTTGTCGCGGACGATGCGGGCATGGAACTCGAGGTTGGCCGCGGTGGGCACCGCGTCCACCAGCTCGGCGAGGTACTCCAGGCCGCCGGCGGACTCGAGCTCGCCCCGGCGCAGCAGCTCGTCGCGCAGCGTGATGTGGTCGATGACGACCCGCCGCTCGACCAGCGCCACCATCGCCCGAAACAGCCGGCGGTGGCCCTCCCGGTAGAACATCGAGTCGTCGACCAGCTCCGCCGCGCGCAGCGCCGCGTCCTGGTCGAGCAGCATCGCGCCCAGCACCGCCTGCTCGGCCTCCGCGCTCCAGGGCGCGGAGCGGCCGACGTAGGGATCAGCGGTCGAGAAGTTGTCGGGCGATACGGACGTCATCCCAGGTCGGCTTCTTCCAGTTCGGGTTGCGCAGCAGGGCCGCGGGATGGTACGTCACGATCAGCGGAGTGCCGTTGTACGTGTGCACCTTGCCCTCGCAGCTCACCCAGTCCCTTCCGCACGCCGAGCAGTGCCTCGCCCGCGGTGCCGCCCAGGGCGAGGATCACCTTCGGACGAATCAGCTCGAGCTGGCGGTGGAGATAGGGAATGCAGGCCGCGATCTCATCGGGCAGGGGCTTCCGGTTCTGTGGTGGCCGGCACTTGACGATGTTGGTGATGTACACCGAATCACGGCGAATCTCAATAGCCTCGAGGATGCCCTCGAGCAGCTTGCCGGCCTGGCCCACGAACGGCCGTCCGGTGGCGTCCTCGGTCGCGCCGGGACCCTCGCCCACGAGCATCATGCGGGCCTGCGGATCGCCCTCGCCCGGCACCGCGTTCTTGCGCCCGGGACAGAGGCCGCAGCAGTAGGTGGTGCGGATCCGCTCGGCTACGGCCTCGAGCGTGGGGAGCGTGGCGAGGTCGTTGCCCAGGAGTACCGGATCCGCGGACGTGATGGTGAGTCCCGGTCCCGGAATCGGCGGCGCGCCCTTGAGCCACTTGGGCATCGGTGCGGCCCCCTGATCCGCTTGGCGATCCTCGGGGCGCCCCGCCTCCCGGACAGGAGGCTGTCCACGGCCGCCGACATGGAGGAGCGGGCCCGCTGACGGCCGATACCACAGGAGCGGCCGCGGATTGGTTCGCGGCCGCGGCGGCCGCGGCCGCGCCGAGAATCAGCTCGGCGCCGCCCAGCTCGACCTGCTGCGCCAGGTAGCGCCGCCGAAGCTCATCCAAGGGCACGCTCCACCGTGTCGAGAATCGCCTCGGCCACGTCCCGCTTCGACTGCAGCGGCAGAATCTGCGAAGTGCCGTCGCGCCCCAGCACCGCCACCCGGTTGGTGTCGTGCTCGAATCCGGCGCCCGGTTCCAGCGCATCGTTGATGACGATGAAGTCGAGGTCCTTGCGCTCCAGCTTGGCGCGCCCCTTGGCCAGCGCGTCCCCCGTCTCGAGCGCGAAGCCGACCATGATGCTGCCCCTCTTTCGAAGTTCGCGCGTGCCGCTCAGGATATCCGCCGTGGGCTCCATCGGAATCGCGAGTGCGCCGTCGATGCGGGACCGCTTGCTCGGGCTGGGATCGCTGGGACGGAAGTCGGCCGGCGCGGCGGCCATGATGAGCACGTCCGCGGCCGGCAGCTCGCGGCGCACGGCGTCGTCGAGGTCCACCGTGCTCTCGACCTGGCGGAGATCGACCCCGATCGGAGCGGTCAGTGCGACCGGACCCGAGATGAGCACCACGTCCGCTCCCCGCTCCCAGGCCACCTCTGCCAGGCGATATCCCATCTTGCCGCTCGAGCGGTTGGTCACCACGCGCACCGGGTCGATCGACTCGCGGGTCGGCCCGGCCGTCACCACCACCCGCTTCCCGGCCAGCGGACCGCCGCCGCGCACCAGCCTCGCGGCGTGGGCCAAGATCGTCGCCGGCTCGCTCATCCGGCCCGGCCGCTCAGAGGGTCCTTCCGCCAAGGCTCCGATCTCGGGGCCGACGATCGCGATGCCCTGGCCTCGCAGGAGCTGGAGGTTCGCCTGCGTCTCGGCCTGCGCATACATCTCGTCGTTCATGGCGGGAGCGACCAGAACGGGTGCGGTGCGGGCCAGCAGCAGCGCGGTGAGCACATCGTCGGCCAGTCCCTGGGCCATCCGAGCCAGCAGGTTGGCGGTGGCGGGTGCCACGATGATGAGGTCGGCGTCCTGCGGCAGGCGTACATGGTCCAGTGCGCGTCCCGGATCCCAGAGCGACGTCAGCACCGGTCGTCCGGTCAGCGACTCGAAGGTGACCGGGCCGACGAACTCGGCCGCGCTCTTCGTCAGCACCACGTCCACCCGGGCGCCCGCCCGGGTCAGCTCCCGGGCGAGGAGGCAACTCTTATAGCACGCGATTCCGCCCGAGACGCCGAGGACGACGCCCCGGCCGGCCCACACCTCAGGCCTCGGAGCGGCGGCGGCGGACCAGCTTGTAGTTGAGGTCGCCATCGGTCAGCGACTGGAGGGCCTTGGTGGTGAGCTTCTCGCCCTGATGGGCCAGCTGATCCTTGGGGAACTCGTTCAGGTAGCGCGCGAACTTGGCCGCCACCAGGACGCCGAGATACTTGTTCCCGGCCTGCTTGGCGACTTCCGTGGGCGTCGTGATCCGCATGGAGCTGACTCCTTCGAATGCGTGAAGACTCAGATCTTCTCGACGGCGGTGACGACGTCCTTCCGCAACCGCGCGATGAACTTCGGTAGATCGTCCTGCCGCGAGACCTTGCGGGCCTCGGCGTCCAGAATCGCCGCCACCTGGGCCACGGCGACGACCAGGTCCTGATTGACCAGCGCGTAGTCGTACTCCGCGACCGCCCCCAGCTCGTCCCCCGCCCGGGTGATACGCTCCCGCACGACCTCGGGCGGCTCGGTGTTCCTTCCCTTCAGCCGGCCCACCAGCACGTCCGCCGAAGGCGGCAGCACGAACACGTGGAGCGAATTCGGGAAGCTGGACCGGATCTGGCGGGCCCCCTCGATCTCGATGTCCAGCACGGCGTGACGGCCGGCCGCGAAGAGCCGCTCGATCTCGCTCCTGAGCGTGCCGTACAGGTGCCCGCCGTACGTCGCCGACTCCAGGAACTCGCCCGCCTCGCGCCGGCGCAGAAACTCGGCCTTGTCGAGGAAGTGGTAGTCCACCCCGTCCCGCTCGCCCTCACGCATCGGCCGGGTCGTCGCCGACACCGAATACCCGAGGTCGTCCCTGCCCTGCAACAGATTCCGCGCGATGCTGCTCTTGCCGCCGCCGGAGGGTGCCGACAGCACCAGGAGGAATGGCTTCACTCGAGGTTCTCGAGCTGTTCCCTGAACTTCTCCAGCTCCCCCTTCATCGCGATGACCTCGTGCGCGATCTCCGCGTCGTTGGCCTTCGCGCCCATCGTGTTCACTTCCCGGCCCAGCTCCTGGGCCAGGAAGCCAAGTTGCTTGCCGGCGGGCTTGTCGCCGGTGAGCGCCTGCCGCGAGGCGCTGACGTGGGCCCGGAAGCGCACCAGCTCCTCGGTGATGTCGAGGCGATCGGCCTGGAAGGCCAGCTCCTGCGCCACCCGCCCCTCGTCGGTGGGTCGGCCATCGAGCAGCTCCGCCACCGCCGTACGCAAACGATCCCGCTCCCGCACCAGCCGCTCCGGCGCCCGCGCCGCGATCCGGCCGGCGGACGCCTCGAGTAGATCCAGCCGATGGCGGAGCTCGGTCGTCAGCGCCTCACCCTCCCGAGCTCTCATGGTCCGGCACTCCGCCGCCGCGCTCGCCACGATCGGCTCGACCTCGCTCCACGGCGATCTCGCCGGTCCCCTCGCTCCCGCCCAGTGAGATGACGTCGGCCTGACGCGCGACCAGCTCGACCGTGACCTCGCCGCCGAGTCCGAGGGTGTTCTGCAGCTCCCGCAGACGCTCGGCCACCAGGCGCGCGCGGTCGAGATCCACGGTGAAGCCCGCCGCCCGCGCGGGATACTCGGTCCACCGTCCCTGCACGGCGACGTGACCCCGATCGAATTCGCGGCGGAGCCGCTCGCGCACCTCGCCCTCGAGACCACTGAGCTCCGACGGGAGCTTGGTGGCGAGATTGAAGTGACGGTGATTGACGGTCCGGATCTCGAGACGGATCCAGCCGCCCCCCACCGCGCCCTCGGCCGCGCCGAAGCCGGTCATGCTGTACGGCAGCGGACCTCCATGGTCCCGGGAAAGCCGAGCAATTTAGCCGCGAAATCGATGTGCTGGTAGGGAGCGGAGCGATCTCGATCTGGGCGATGACAACCGGCGGCTGGGTCGGATGGTGTGAAGGGATCGCCGGTGAGGCACCTGTTATTGAATAGCGATAGTAGTCATGCAAAGCGTTGCACCGCAACGCAATATCACGACAATATCATGTTGCACGTGAGGTGAATCGATGAGTCCGGATGATGGTGAGGATCCCGCCCGGCCTTGGCGTCAGGACCCGGAAACCGTCGAACGACGCTAGTTGAGGAACTCCCACCGGACGCCGAATACACTCCCGTATGCGGGAATCTCGAACCCTGGCACGTAGGTCGACTCGCTCGCGCTCAGGTTGCCCCGGTCCCAGAAGATGGAAAAGCTCTGCAGCTGGACCTGGAGCAGGCTTCGGAAGAAGGTCGCGCCGCCGAGGCGAATCGGGGTGCCGACCGCATCCCGCCCGATGACGCCGGTGCCCCACGACTCGACGCTCAGTCGCAGCTTCAGATCGAAGATGCCGCTGGGGAACTGGCGGAGGAACTTGGAGCGAATCGTCACCGCCGACATCGAGTGGGTCGGCGGCAAGCCTTCCGGGATCACGTCGCGAGGATCGCTGTACCAGCCCTCGAGCGTGAGCCACCGGAGCGGTGCGAGGCGGGCGTGCACGGTGAGCCAGTCCGTGTCGGACGAGGGACCGATCGCGGCGACGCGCGGGAACTCGGCATAGCCGAACGGGCTGAACGCCGCCGTGTGGGAGAGGCCGACGCGGAGGCCGAGCCGCTCGCGCTCCCAGCCGATCGCGGCCTCATAGTCGGAGACCTCCTGCGTCGTGTCGGTCGCGACCGCCGGAGCGGCCACGATCTTCCCTACCCGGGCCGACCCGGTGATGGAGAGCCCGCGGACCGGCTGGATGCCGCCCAGCACACTCACGTGATCCGCGTTGCGCCCCCCGTAGTGGCGCTGGTGGACGGCTTCTCCGCTCAGCGTCACCATCGGCACCGGGGTCCAGCCGGCCGTGCCGCGAACGTCGAGCGCCGTCCAGCGCGTACGGTGATATCCGGACGCTCCGATGGAAAGCGTCGGGGTTCGGAATGACACCGCCCCGCCGATCTGATTCACCTGCTGCTTGAAGCCGTCCCCACCGTTCCAGCCGGTACGTCCATAGACGATATCCACCCGAGGGCCGAGGCCCTCGTCACCCTGTCGGTACGATGCGCGGATCTGCGCGTCGGTTCGAACCGCGTCGAATCCGGGGCCGATGGTGTCGTCCGCGATCGGATCGGTGGGCCTGAACGGCCGGCGATTGGGCGACGACCGCACGATCTGATACTGAAACCCGAGCCGCGACGAGGGGATGTAGTTGCCCTGGAGCCAGAACTGGGTGTTGGAGTAGCCGCTGGACTCGCCGCTGGCGGTGGGGGAGTTGAGATAGTCGCCGGCGATGGCAAAGCCGAAGCCCTTGGCGAAGCGCCGCTCGAGCGAGCCCTCGTAGCGAGCGTAATCCCCGTCGCCCCGCGCGATCGCGATGCGGGAGCGCGGCGCCACCCGGTCGTGCCTGCGGGTGAACAGGAAAACCCGGATCAGTCCGGGCCATCGCTCGACCTCGATCCGGTCGAGGAAGCTGATGGAGAAGAGCGCGGGATCGACGGCCACGCTGTCCACCCCGGCCGCGACGTACGGCAGTCCGTCGAGGAAGTATTCCGCCGACGAGGCGCCGCGTCCCTGGAAGTTGACGGGCTCGGGCCGGCCGATGAAGCCACCACGCCAGAGGAACACACCGGGGACCTGGGTCAGGAGGTCGCCCACGGTGGCGGCATGCCCCCATTCGATCGAGTCGCGGGTGAAGACCGTGCGGGAGAGCGCGGGTCTGGGACCGGGTGGCTGCAGCAGCGGCAGCACCGGTACCCGCACCGCCACCGTCTGTTGGGCCTCGAGGAAGCGTGCGGTGTAGTCCACCGTGTCCTGCGCCAGCGAGTCTTCGGCCAGCGTGTCGTCCAGGATCTGCGCGGAGACCGGTGCGGTGCGCGCAAGCGAAGCGACGAGGAGCAGGGCGAGAGCCCCGACACGCCTCACTGAATGTCCGTCACGCGGTGGTGGGTTTCGCCGAGGCGCCGTTGCCCCCGCTCCGGCGCAGCACGAACTCGGTGAAGAGCCGGACGCCGATCCCGGTCGGCCCCTTCACCCGGGTAGCGTCCTCGCGCTCCGTGTAGGCGGTGCCCGCGATGTCGAGGTGGGCCCAGGCGAACCCGTCCACGAACTCGCGCAGGAACCAGCCGGCCGAGATGCTGCCCGCCGGACGCCCCCCGGCGTTCTTCACGTCAGCGATGTCGGACTTCATCAGGTCGCGATATTCGTCCCACAGGGGGAGCGGCCAGACCCGCTCGCCGGCGAGCTCACCCGCCTCGCGCACCTCCTCCACCAGCGCCTGGTCGCTTCCCATGACGCCGCTCGCGGTGTGCCCCAGGGCGACCACGATGGCCCCCGTCAGCGTGGCGATGTCGAGCACCGCCGCCGGCCGATAGCGCCGGGCCCAGGACAAGGCGTCGCACAGGATGAGCCGGCCTTCGGCGTCGGTGTTGATCACTTCGATGGTCTTGCCGAAGTGACTGGTCACCACGTCGCCCGGCTTGACGGCGGTGCCCGACGGCATGTTCTCGGTGCTGGGGATGAGTCCGATCACGTGCGCGTCCGGCCGGAGGCGGCCCAGGGCCTCGAACGTGCCCAGCACCGCGGCGGCGCCGGACATGTCGTACTTCATGTCCTCCATGTTCTGCGCCGGCTTGATCGAGATGCCGCCGGTGTCGAACGTCACGCCTTTGCCGATCAGCACCACCGGCGCCGCATCGTTGCCCTTGTATTCGAGCACGATGAAGCGCGGCTCCTCCAGCGCTGCCCTGCGCCACCGCCAGCAGCGCGCCCATCTTCTCCCGGGTGATGGCCGCCTTGTCGAGCACGGTGACGCCGAAGCCGTGGCGCGCCGCGATCTCCTCGGCGACGCCGCCGACGTACGTCGGCGTGCAGATGTTGCCCGGGAGCACCTGGATGCCGCGCGCGAGGGTCTGCCCCGCGCCCAGGGCCGCGCCGATCCGGTGGCCCGCCGCGACGGCGTCGTGATCGTCGGTCGGCGAGGATGTCCACCTGCTCGAGCGCGGCCTTCTTGTCCTCCGCCGGCCGCTTCATCTCGCAGGAACTGCCACGCGCCCTGCGCCAGACCCTCCGCGATCGCCTGCCCCGCCTCGCTGGCGGTCGACCGTCCCCCGCGACTCGACCGGCAGATGGAACGCGCCCTGAGCCACGCCCAGCGAGCGCATCCGCTTGGCCGCGATCGACGCGGCGCGCCGGAGCGCAGTCCGGCCCAGCTCCTCGGGCTTCCCCATGCCGACCAGGAGGATGCGACCCGCCGGGCCCGGCGGATATACCAGGGCGGTCTCGTCGCGCTTGCCGGTGAAGTCACCCGCGCCCGCGAGGCGCTGGAGCGCGCCACCGGCCGCGCGGTCGAGCTCGGCGAGCGACGCGGGCAGCGCGTCCGCGGGCGACGGCGATCGCGAGCAGCGGCGTCTGGTGGCCGGCCGGTGCGGCTCGGACGACGGTGGTCTCCAACGGCATAGAGCTCGGCGATTCGGGGGGAGGATGGATCGGAGACTGATGCGTTTCGGACGGGAAGCTATACGGACGGACCGGGCAGCGGCAATGTTTGGTGGGAGCTATGAGCTGATGAGCTATGAGCTATGAGCTTAGAGCTACTGAGCCACTGACCAGTGAGCTCAGCTAGCTCATAGCTCACAGCTCATAGCTCATAGCTCATAGCTCACTAGCTCATAGCTCTTCTAGCCACCGGCTCACCATGCGGCCTCGCGATCCGCCGGCCGAACTTCGCCAGGAGCCAGGACCGCATCTCGTCGAGGATCTCGTACACCGTGGGGATCACGAGCAGGGTCAGCAGCGTCGACGTGATCGTCCCACCGATCACGGCGCGGCCCAGCGGTGCCCGGAAGTCGGCTCCCTCGCCGCTCCCGATGGCGACCGGAATCATGCCCGCGATCAGCGCCAGCGTCGTCATGATGATGGGGCGGAGCCGGATGCGGCCGGCGTCGATCAGCGCCTCGCGCAGCGGGGTGCCCCGCTCTCGCGCCCAGATGGCGAAATCGATCAGCAGGATCGCGTTCTTGGCGACGATGCCCATCAGCAGGATCACGCCGATCAGGCTCATGATGTTGAGGGTATCGCCCGTCACCCAGAGCGCGAGGACCACGCCGATCAGCGAGAGCGGCAGCGAGACCAGGATCGCCAGCGGGTCGAGGAACGAGCCGAACTGGACCACCAGGATGAGGTACATCAGCAGCACCGCGACGCCCAGCGCCGTGAAGATCCGGGTGAACACCTCGGCCTGGTCCTGCGACTCGCCGCCGTAGGTGATCTCGTAGCCCGGCGGCAGGTTGAACTGCGCCAGCTTGGCGGTGATGTCCTGGGTCACCTGGGTGAGCGGCCGCCCCGCCACGTTGGCCTGGATGATGACCACCTTGTCGCGATCGAGATGGTCGATCTGCGCCGGGCCGAGGCCCTGCCGGATCGTGGCTACCTGGCCCAGCGGCAGCGTGGACGGCACGCCGTCGGGCCCGGTGCCGGCCACCAGTGGAAGCTGGGCCAGGTCGGTCACCCGCTCGCGAGCCGCCGGCGCGAGCCGTACGGTCACGTCGCGCGTCTCCCCCGAAGGATCCACCCAGTCACCCGCGTCGATCCCGGCGAACGCCGGCCGAAGCGACTGGGCCACCTGTCCCACGGTGATGCCGAGCGAGCCCGCCAGCCCGCGGTTGAGCTGCACCTCGAGCTCCGGCTTCTGGCCGCGGGTCGAGAGCCCCACGTCCACCGCGCCCGGGATCTTCGCCACCTGCGCCGCCGCCTGCTGGGCGAGCGTGGTCAGCATCCGGGCGTCCTCGCCCTTCATCTGGACCTGGATGGACTTCATGGCGCCACCGAACCCGCTGGTGAAGACCGCCACCTGCGCGCCGCCGATCTGCTTCATCTCGTCCCGGAAGATCGCGCCAAGCTCCTCCTGGCTCACTCGCGGTCCTTCTTGGGCACCAGCTTCACGTAGACCAGTGCCTGGTCCACCGAGGGCGTCTTGAGCGGGACCGGCGTCCCCACGGTGGTGTAGGTGTAGTCCACCTCCGGATGCGCGCGCGCGCGCCGCGCCGCCTCCTCGGCCTTGAGCCGGGTGTACTCGAGGTTGGAGCCCGGGGGCGCCTCCACGATCATGCTGATCTCGCTTCGGTCGCTCACCGGCACGAAGCCGGCGCCCACCTGGCCGATCACCGGGACCGAGGACAGCAGGAAGCCCGTCAACCCCAGGACCGCGAGAATCCCCACCAGCTTGATGCCGGTGCCGCGAACGATCCCGAGCCGCCCCAGCAGCGGCTTCTGCAGAATCCAGAACACCCCGGCGAGGCCTGCCAGCATCACCACCGCCGCCAGCGCGCCCCGGGCGGGAATGGTGAGCGCGCCCACGAAGCTCGCGATCGCCAGGCCGACCATCATCAGGCGGTGGTCGAGCGCCCAGGCGATGAGGTCCTTGTAGCGGTCCGCCATCCGGTCGAACCACTTGTTGAATCGGTCCAGGGTCCGGGCGACGACGTTCCGGCGCTCGTGCGCCTCCGTCTGCGGGTCGGCCCAGTAGGCGGACAGCATCGGGTCCAGTGAGAAGGACACGAAGAGCGACACCAGGACCGAGCAGGCGATCGTCAGCGCGAACGGCTTGAACCACTGCCCCGAGATCCCGTACATGAAGCCGACGGGGATGAACACCGCGACGATGGAGAATGTCGTGGCCGCGACCGCGAGCCCGATCTCGTCGGTGCCCTCGCGCGATGCCTCGTAGTGATCCTTTCCCATCTCGATGTGGCGGACGATGTTCTCGCGGACCACGATGGCGTCGTCGATCAGGATGCCGATCGCCAGCGAGAGCCCCATCAGCGACATGGTGTTGAGGGTGAAGCCGAAGGCCCACACCGCCACGAACGACGCGAGCACGCTGACCGGCAGCGCCAGGCCCGTGATCACGGTCGAGCGCCAGGAGTTGAGGAAGACGAACACCACCAGCACCGTCAGGAGCGCGCCTTCGATCAGCGCCTCCTGCACGTTGCGGACGGCGTGGTGCACCCGGGTGCCGGCGTCCTGCACGATCTCCAGCTTGGCGCCTGGCGGCAGCCGCTTCTGCAGCGCCGCCACGTGTCGGTGGATCACGTCGGTCACCTGGGTGGTGCTGTAGCCCTTGGCCTTGAGGACCTCGATGCCCACCGCGTCGCGGCCGTTGAAGAGCGCCTGGTCCCGCTGTTCCTCGGTGCCGTCCTTGACCGTCGCCACCTGTCCCAGGCGGATGATCTGGCCGTCGCGATCGTCCACCACCAGGTTCGCGAAGTCCTGCGGCGTGTCGAGCCGCCCCTTGAGGCGGATGGCGCGCTCGTCGAGGGCGCCGTTCAGCCGCCCCACGGGGGCCGCGAGGTTCTGCGACTCGAGCGCCTGGACCACCTCCGCCACGCTGATGCCCGCCGCCTGCATGTCCGCCGGCCGGATCTCCACGGTCAGCTCGCGCTCCAGTCCTCCCACCACGCTCACCTGCGCCACGCCGTTCACGGTGCGCAGATCGCGCACGATCATCGGATCGGCGAGGCGGGTGAGGGTCGCCGTCGGAATGTCCTCCGACGTGAGCGCCAGCGACAGCACCGACTGCTGCGACGGATCGAACCGGGTGAGGACCGGCTCTTCCATCTCCGTCGGGAGATCCTCGCGCTGGGTCGAAATGGCGTCCCGGATGTCCTGCGAGGCCTCCTGGATGTCCTTCTCGAAATCGAAGAACACGGTGAACTGCGCCAGGCCGTCGGTCGCGCTGGCCTGCGTCTTGGCCCAGTCCACCCCGCTGATGGACGAGAATGCTTCCTCGATCGGGTCCACGATCTCCCGTTCGACCGTCTCGGGCGAGGCGCCGGGGTAGAGAATCGTGACGCCGACGATCGGCTGCTGGATGTCGGGGAACTCGTCGGTCTGGAGATTGACGAGCGATGCGACACCGAAGGCCACGAGGGCCACCATCGCGGTGATGGTGACGATCGGGCGCTTGATCGCGAAATCGGAGATGAACATTTACTGCCCCGCCTCCTGCAGGACCCGCACCCGACTGCCCCGGGTGACGCCCTGCGCCGATCCGAGCAGCAGCGTGTCGCCTTCGGCCACACCCGATGTGATCTCCACCAGCTCCTCGGCCTCGTCGCGGACCCCGAGTTGTACCGGGCTCTCCTCCGCGCGCCCCGCCTTCACGATGTGCACGGTAGGCGTCGTGCCTCGGCTGTCGATCGCGTCCAGCGGAACCGCGACGGCGCGCTTGGTGTCGGTCGCGACCCGGCCTTCGGCGAAGAGCCCCGCGACCAGCTGCTGCTCCTGGTTGGGAATCGCCACGTAGATCCTGACCTGTCGCGTCGAGGCATCCACTACCGGATTGATGCGCTCGATCTTGCCGGTGATGCGCTGGCTCACCCCGCTCACGGTGAACTCGACTTCGGTGCCGATGCGGAGCCGGCCTATCTGCTCGGCGGGCACGCTGGCCTCGAGCCTGAGGCGACTCGGATTGACCACGGTGAAGAGCGCGGCGCCAACCTGGACCACGTCGCCCGCATCCACCGGCCGGTCGCTGATCATCCCGTCGAAGGGCGCCCGGATCCGGGTGTCCTCCAGCTGTTCCTGTGCCGACGAGAGCCGGGCCTTCGCGTCGGCCATGGAGCCCTCCGCGTTGGTGACTTCCAGCCGGGCGGTTTCCAGATCGCGGTCGGCGACCGCGCCCGCCTGCGAGAGCCGCTCCGACCGCTCCGCGTTTCGCTTGGCCAGCTCGAGCGACGTCTCGGCGCTCCGCACCGCCGACCGGGCCGAAAGTTGCGCGTCACGGACGGTGGCCTCGTCGAGCTGGGCGAGCACCTGGCCGCGTCGGACCCGCTGCCCCGCCTCGAAGTAGGTGCGGAGCACGGCGCCGCCGACCTCGGCCCGGATGGTGGCCGCCTGCTCCGGCTCCAGCGATCCGGAGATGGTCGGGCCGCTGCGCAGCTCCGCGAGCGTCGCCACGGCGATGTTCTCGCGGCCGACGGTCACCGGGGCTTCGGCGGTTTCCGTGGCGGCGGTGTCGTTGCCGCCTCCACAGCCGGCGAGGAGTGTGGCGATCGCGGTCGCGAGGAGATAGGAGACGGACTTCATGGCCGGCCTGCTCCGGTCTGGGTCGTGCTGGTGAGAACGCCCGGGGTCGTCGCTCCGGGCGCCTGATAGGGCGCGGGCTGCGTGTCGCCGTCGCGGGCCCCGGTGCCGTCACCGTGCGCGCCGCCGCCCCTGCCGTGGTCGGCGTTCCGGTCGCGGTGCCGAGCGGGAGCGCGGGCAGGAGCGCGAGGCGCATCCGTGCCACCTGGAGGTCGCGCGCCGCTTGCGCCCGGTTGGCCTGCGCCTGCGCCAGCTGGATGCGCAGGTCGTTTAGCTCCGTCTGGGTCGAGATGCCTTCGCGGTAGCGAACCTCGGCGATCACGTAGGCCCGGTCCGCCTGCTCCTCGGTGCCCCCGCTGGCCTCCCACGCCGCGATCGCGGCCTGGAGCTGCAGCTGCGTGCTCCGCGCGTCGAGCTGGGCGAGCTCTCGAGTCTGCTGCAGCCGAAGCCGGGCCTGCTCCAGTCCGGCGCGCGCGACCGCCACGTCGCCTTTGACTCGTCCGCCGGTGAAGAGCGGAATCTGGAGCCCTACCGCCACGACCCAGTCGGAGAGGTAGTTGGTCCCGAACGGCGAGCCGTCGCTCGGATACCCCAGCTCGGCGTAGTCCGAGGTGAGCGACACCTGTGGCCAACGCTGCGCCCGGGCCACGCGCAGCAACCCTTCCTGTGATGTGACCGTCTCGCCTGCCTGCCGCACCGGCGCGCGCGCCGTCCGTGCTGGTATCCGCCGCCGTCTGGACCAGCTCGGCGAGCCGCGCGGTCCGGACCATCGTGGTGTCCACCAGCTCCGTGGTGAGCGCGATCGGCTCATCCAGCGGCAGGTTGAGCAGGTTCTTGAGGGCGTAGTGCGCGAGGTCGCGTGAAGCCTGCCGCTGGATCACGACCGGACGCTGGTTGTCACGCGTTACTCGGGCGCGTAGCAGGTCGAACTCCGACTGGGTCCCGACCTCCCGGGCGAGCTGGGACTGACTCAGCGTGGTGTCGGCCTGACGGAGCGTCGCCTCGGCGATCGCCACCAAACGGTCGCCCAGCGCGGCGTCGTAGTAGGCCTTGGTCACGTCGAGCAGCAGCTGTGCGCGCGCGGCCGTGAGGCCGATGTCGGCGCTTCGCACGTTGGCGTTCGCGGCCTGCGTCTGGCCGCTCACCCGCCCCCCGCTGAATAGCGTCTGGGAGAAGGAGAGGCCGAACCGGTAGGTGTTCTCGCGGCCGAACGGGAGGTCGTCGCCCAGACCGGCGAACGGGTTCGCGTTGCTGGCGCACTCGACCGCCGCCTCGAGCGAGTCGAGCCGCTGCTCGACCGGCAAGCCCGGGCTGCGGAAGGAAGCTCTGGCACTCCTCCGGCACCGGCTCGGCCGACCCGTCACCATCGTCCTGAAGAGCGGAGAACTGGCTCCGGAGGGTCCGGGTGTAGGACGCCGAGCCGGTGAGCTGCGGGAAGTACGCGCTTCTCGCCCGCCGCCGCTCGCCTTCGGCGCGCGAGAGATCGCTCTGGGCCAGCCCGACCGATTCGCTGGCGCCCTCGGCGATCTCGAGCGCGTCGGACAGCGATAGCGCCTTGGTCGGCCGTGCGGTGGGCTCCTGGGCGCTCGCCAGGGCCGGGACCAGCGCCGTGAGCGACGACCAGGAGCTGCTGTGAGTCTCATGCGGTGCTCCCGTTGCCGCCCGGGCTCACGCCGATGCCGCGAAGGAAGAGCGCGACGTACTCGGTCAACGTGTGCTCGGGGCCTTGTCCGTACATGTCAGGGACGATGTCCCGGCCGATGGCGTCCGAGAACAGCACCCCCATCAGCAGGGCGGCGGCCGTGCCCTCGTCGAACTTCGCCGAGGCCAGTCCGCGCTGCTTGAGACGTCCGAGGTACGCGGCGAGTGCACGAGCCGACTGGACCGGACAGCTGACTTCGGGCGTCACCAGGTCGGGGCGCTCGGCGAACTCACTGAGGCAGGTGCGGATGAGGGGTGCGCGGCTGCGAAGGTGGTCGAAATGCGCCCGGCACCACTCGGTCAGCTCGCGAAGGGGATCGGCCGGAGTCTCGGGCAACGAGGCGCTATCCTCGCCCTGGCAATGGGCCAGCGCCTCGCGCAGCAGTCCGTCCTTGCTGCCGAACTGCCGGAACAGCGTGATCTCGTTGACGCCTGCCGCGGAGGCGATCCGGCGAGTGGTGGCCCCGTGATAGCCGCCCTCGGCGTAGACCTGTGCGGCGGCGAGCAGGAGCTGGTCCCGGACGTTCATGGCGGCGAGTATAGGAGCGCTGGAGCGGGCACGCAAGTAGGTACTTGCAACGGGAGTGAGCTATGAGCTATGAGCTATGAGCTATGAGCTATGAGCTATGAGCTATGAGCTATGAGCTATGAGCTATGAGCTATGAGCTATGAGCTATGAGCTATGAGCTATGAGCTATGAGCTATGAGCTACTGCAACCTGCTTTGCCTTCGCTCGCAAGTGGCTGAATTGGACGTCCGGACCTGCAGTGTCGAAATCAGGCCACGTTTTGGGGGTGGGCTTTTCAAGGAGGGGCCAATCTTGTCGAGCTCAAGCGGTCGAGCGAATTCAGGGAGCCCTGAGCTCACGGCTCATAGCTCATAGCTCATAGCTCTTAGCTTCCTTATCGCCACAATCCCCGCGGCGGGTCCGAGTGCGAGCACCGGAAATGCCCACGCCACCCATGGCTCTCCGCGAGTGCGGGAATCATCTGAATGGTCACCATCGTGAGGAGAAAGCCGAGGGAGGTCTGCAGCGTCAGCGCCGTGCCGACGGCATGGGGGGGTGAGAGCTCCGTGACCATCGCGCTGAACTGCGCCGAGTCCGCCACGACGAAGAATCCCCAGACGATCACCAGCGGGGCGACCACCCAGAGCGGCGCGCCGTAGAACGCACCGATCGCGAGCGAGCAGGCGCCGCTCGCCGCCATCGCGATCGTGACGACCCGCGCGTAGCCCAGCCGACGCGCCGCCCATCCACCCCAGACCGCACCCAGTCCTCCAGCGGCGATCGCCCCGAATGCCACCAGTGCCACCTCGGGTCCCGCGGTGCTCGCCGTACGCCCGGCCCGGAAGGCGACGCTCGAGGCCACGAATGCCGGCACCCAGGTCCACATCGCGTACAGCTCCCACATGTGGCCGAGGTATCCAGCGGTGGCGAGGCGAGTGCCGCGATCACCCACGACGTCGCCGACCAGCTGCCACGAGAACGGACGGCGGGGAAACTCGTGCGGACCTTCCCGGTAGCCGAACGCCACCAGCGCCGCCGACAATACCGCGCCCACCGACGCGGCCAGCACCACCGGTCTCGTTCCTGCCACCTCGAGGGCGCGGACCAGGTAGGGCGTCGCCTTGCCCACCGTCAACGATGCGACGATGACCCCGATGGCGAGGCCGCGATCGGTGCGGAACCAGGTGGCGGCCATCTTCATGGCCGGCGGGTAGACCCCCGCCAGACACACCCCGGTCAGGAACCGGCACACCAGAGCCGTCCGAAAGTCACCGGCCGTGACGAGGGCCGCGTTCGCCGCGGCGCCGAGCAGGCCGGAGACCGCGAAGTACCACCGCGAAGGGAGGATGTCGGCCAGATTCAGCAGGGCGGCGGCGGCGGTGCCGGCCACGAATCCCAGCTGCACCACGGTCGTGAGCCAGCCACTTTCGCCCGCGCTCAGATTCCAGAGCGTCCGGTACTGGTCCGACACGGCGCTGGCGGAGAACCAGAGCGACATGCCCAGCACCTCGGCCAGCGCCAGCAACCCCAGCATGCGCCAGCGCGGCGAATCGCTCAGTCGACCCTCTCCAGGGCCCGGGTGGCCGATTCCCACTCCGCGAACGCGGCGTCCAGTGACTCGCGCGCCTGCTCCAGCTCGACCCCCAGGCTTCTCGCCCGCGCCGCTCCGTCCGCCTGGAGGTAGAGCGCCGGGTCCTCGAGTTGGGCGCGGATGGCGGCGACGCGCTGCTCCCGCTCCCCCACCCGCTGCTCCGATTCCTCGACCGCGCGCTCGGCGGTGCGGCGGGCCGACTGGGAGCGGCGGCGCTTGTCCTCGGGCCGGCGAGTTGCCTGACGCTCGCGGACGCGACGGAGCGATTGCTCCTCGGCCGCAGCCACCGCCGCGGCGTGCTCCCGCTCCGACGCCGTCACCTCCCATTCGCCGAAGCCCGCGTCGAAATCGGTGATGCGGCCTTCGTGGAGTACCCAGGTCCGCGTGGTGAGCGCGCGGAGGAGCGCGCGATCGTGACTCACCAGCAGCACGGTGCCGTCGTACGCTTCGACCGCGTCCTCCAGCGCCTCGATGGATTCGACATCGAGATGGTTGGTCGGCTCGTCGAAGATCAGGAAGTTGGCGCCGGAGAGCATCATCATCGCCAGCGCCACGCGGGCGGTCTCGCCGCCGGAGAGTGACGATGCGCGGCGCAGCACCGAGTCTCCGGAGAACCCGAACCGGCCCAGGTGCCCCTGAATCGGCCCCCGGCCCCAGGAGGGTCGCAGGTCAGCGATGATCTCGTACAGCGTGCGATCCTCGGGAACCTGGGCGAGGTCCTGCCGATAGTACGCGATCCGCACGGACTGGGGCACGCGGATCTCGCCGGCATCGGGCGCGCGATCACCGACGATGGTCCTGAGGAGGGTCGATTTGCCCGCCCCGTTGGGCCCGATGAATCCGATCACGTCGCCCCGATTCACCCGGGCCGAGAACCCCCGGACCAGCGAACGATGCTCCACGGCGAGGTCGACCCCGTCGGCCACGAAGACCTGGTCTCCGCCGCGCTCGTCCGCGGTGAGGCGGAGCGCCATGGCGCCGTCCTCGCCAGGGGGCGGGCTCAGCCGGCTCACCCGGTCCAGCCTCCGCCGGCGGCCCTTGGCCTGCGAGCTGTTCTGTCCGGCGATGTTGCGCCGGATGTAGTCCTCCTCGGCGGCCAGGGCGCGCGACTGCTTGGCGTGCGCGCGCTGCTGGGTCAGCCGCCGCTCGCGACGTTGGGCGACGAACGCCTCGTAATCGCCCGTGTATGCCATGGCCGTGCCCGCCTCGAGGTGCAGCACGTGGTCCGCGATGGCCTGGAGGAACGCGCGATCGTGGCTCACGGCGAGCACGGTGGAGTCGAGCTGTCGCAGGTAGGTCTCCAGCCACCGCGTGGTCTCGAGGTCGAGGTGGTTGGTCGGCTCGTCGAGCAGGAGCACATCGGCCGGCGCCACCAGCTGCCGGACCAGACCGAGGCGTCCCCGCTCGCCGCCGCTCAACCCGTCGAGCCCGCGGGTCCGGGCGTCGTCCGGGTCGAAGCCGAGCCCGTGCAGCACCGCGTCGATCCGCGCCGCGACGCTGTAGCCATCCTCCCGCTGAAAGCGCTCCAGGTCACGGTCGTACCGGGCGAGGGCCTGGTCGGTCACGGCATCGCCGGCCACGGCCAGCGCGGTCGCCTGCTCCGCCAGCGAGCGCTCCAGGTCCAGCAGCTTGCGGAACGGGCCGGCGGCGGCCTCCCACACCGTGGCGGCGTCCTCGAAGTCCCGCTGCTGGTCCATCAACGAGAGCGTGAGGCCGGTCGCGCGTGCGATGCTGCCCGCCGTGGGTGTGAGCTCGCCGGTCATCAGTCGGAAGAGGGTGGTCTTCCCCGCTCCGTTGCGTCCGATGATGCCCCACCGTTCGCCTCGTCCCACGGTGAAGGTGACGGACTCGAGCAGGCGGGTCGCTCCGAACTCGACCGTGACACCGGCAAAGGCGAGCTGGGTCAACGGGCGGTCCACTCCCGCCAGGTGGGTTCGGCGTCCCCGACGGTGAGCTGCTGTTGGTGGCGGACGAGGGGCATCCGAAGCAGCAGCGGCTCCTCGGCCAGGCGGTCGAGCCAGCGCTCGTCGCTGAGCCGGGCGGCGCCGAGCCCGAGGTCGGCGAACCGCCGCGAGCCGCGATCCAGCAACGCTTCGGCACCGAACTTCTGCGCGAAACGGCGGAGCTCGCCCGGGGACGCGGGGCGCTCGACGAGGTCGACGAAATGGGTCTTCACTCGGCGCTCGGCGAAGAAGCGAAGTGCCTTGCGCGTCTCGGGGTTCTTCCGGATTCCGAAGATCTGGACTTCCATGGCGCCCAATCTAAACGGCCACGTCGGCTCCGACGGTCAGGGCGCCCGTTCCATGGTGTATGACATTCTGACCGAACATGACCATGCCGCCGACCTTCCGGTACGTCGCCAGGGTGCGGAGCGGCTCGACCCCGCGCTCGGCGGTCTCCTGGTCGGTGGTGGTGACCACGCAGCGGTCGCACGGCTTCACGGCGCGGAACTCGATCCCGCAGGCCTCGAATCGACCGATCTCGTCTTCGAGGTAGGGCACTCCCCCGGCGATGACCAGGTTGGGCCGAAAGCGGTTCATCGGGAGTGGAGACGGCATACGCCGATTGAGATCGGCCAGCGATTCCTCGGAGATCAGCAGGAAGGGAAAGGCGTCCGCGAAGCTCACCCGAGTGTGCTCCGGCGCGTACGCCGGATCTGCCGGACGGATGGTCGCGTCCGGCATGTACACCAGCTCGCAGGGCGACTCGAGCACGGTGGAGAACCAGCTCGCCGGGCGTGGCCCCAGCCAGATGGCGTCGCAGGTGTCGTCCCACACCGTCGCCTCGAGATGCACCGAGCCGGTCGGGTGAAGGGACAGCTCGAGCGGTTCGGCTCCCGGAGCGTTGACCACGAGTCGGTCGCCGGCGATGGTCGGCCGCACCAGCGCCAGTCGAGGATGGGTGCGCTGGGTGACCAGATGGCCCCTGGCGTCCACCACCATCCAGCGGCGGTCGTGGCGAAGGCCGAAGGCGTCCACTTCCCAGGTATCCGCGGAGATGCCACCGGCCGACTTGATGGGATAGACGTTCAACTGTGTCAGCCGCAAGGTGGCCACAGCCTAGGCCGGTTCAGGCTCGAGCGGCCAGGTCAGGGTGCACAGCACGACCTCCGGGTCGGCGTTCGCTCGTATCGCCACCGTGACGACGCGGGCGTAGCCGAGCCGGCGCGCCGCCCGCCCGCCCCACACGGCGCCGGCTCCCCCCGTCGCGATCGCCGCGAAGGCCAGGACCGACACCGCCGACGGCGACACCTCGCTCGCCGATGCGGCGACGCTCGCCGCCAGGAACGCGGGCACCCAGGTCCACATCGCATTTGCTCCCACATGTGACCCAGGTAGCCGCCGGTCGCGAGTCGTGTCTCCCGATGCCGCACTACCCCGGGCGACCAGGTGCCAGGAGAACGGACGGCGGGGAAACTCGAACGGCCCGTCCCGATAGCCGAGCGCGGACGAGGAGTGCGGAGATGAGGGCGCCGGCAGAGCCGGCGAGCACCACGCCGCGCACACCGCTCGGCTCGACCGAGCGTACCAGGTAGGGCATCGCCTTCCCAACGGTGAGCGAGGCGACGATGCCCCCGATCGCGAGGCCGCGGTCAGCTCGGAACCAGGTAGCGGCCATCTTCATTGCCGGTGGGTACACACCCGCGAGGAAGGCGCCCGTGGCGACGCGGCAGGCGAGCGCGGTGGGGTAGTCTACCGCCCAGCCGAGCGCCGTGTTGGCGGCCGCCCCGAGCAGAGCGCTGGCGGCGAAGTACCGCCCGGGAACTGATGATGTCGGCGAGGTTGCCGGATCGCCGCCCCGGCGTTCCCCACCACGAAGCCGAGCTGGACCGAGGTGGTGAGCCACCCCGCCTCGCCAGGGGTGAGGTGCCAAAGGGCGCGATACTGTCCGGAGACCGCGCTGGCGGAGAACCATAGCGACATTCCCAACACCTCGGCCAGCGCGAGGAGGCCGAGGCACGCGCCGCCCCGGCGAGCGTCGCTCACTCGATCGCCTCCATGACGCATGTCGCCGCCTCCCATTCCGCGAAGGCTGCATCCAGCTCGGCGCGGGCCGCCTCCAGCTCCACACCGAGCCGCTGGGCCTGGGCGGCGGCGTCGGGTGTGAGGTAGAGCGCGGGGTCTTCCAGCCGTACCCGTAGCTCCTGCGCCCGGCGCTCGCGCTCTCCTACGCGGCGCTCCGCCTCGGAGACGGCGCGCTCGGCGGTCCGCCGCTCCGAGTGGCCGCCGGCGTCGCTCGTCCTCCGGCCGGCGGGTGGCTTTGCGCTCGCGCACCTTCCGCAGCGCCACCTCCTCCGCCGCGGTCACGGCCGCCGCGTGCTCCCGTTCGGCGCTCACCACCTCCCACTCGTCGAACCCGCCGTCGAAATCGGTGATCCGGGTCCCGTGCAGGACCCAGATGCGGGTGGTGAGCGTGCGCAGCAAGGCGCGGTCGTGGCTCACGAGGAGCACGGTGCCGCCGAACGACTCGATCGCGTCCTCGAGGGCCTCGATGGACTCGACGTCGAGATGATTGGTGGGCTCCTCGAAGATGAGGAAGTTGGCGCCGGACAGCATCGTCGTCGCCAGACGCCACCCGCGCACGTCTCGCCACCGGAGAGTGATTCCGCCCGGCGCTGCACCGAGTCCCCTGAGAATCCGAAGCGGCCGAGGTGGCCCTGGATCGGGCCGCGGCCCCAGGAGGGCGGGAGATCGGCGATGATCTGGTAGAGCGTGCGATCCTGCGGCAGCTGCGCCAGGTCCTGGCTGCAATAGGCGATGCGCACCGACTCGGGCAAGCGGATCTCACCGGCCACCGGTGCGCGCTCGCCTGCGATCGAGCGCAGGAGGGGGTGGACTTACCGGCACCATTGGGGCCCACCAGGCCCACCACCTCTCCGCGGCTGATCCTGGCGGTGAAGTCGGGGAGGAGGGCGCGGCCCTCCACGTGGAGCCCCGACGCCGGTTGGCGACCAACACCTGATCTCCGCTGCGCTCCGACCGACTCGAGCGCAGCGACATCGCGCCTTCCTCGCCCGGCAGCGGACTGAGGCGGCTGATGCGGTGGAGGCGCCGCCGAGGACCGTTGGCCTGCGCGCTGTTCTGTCCCGCGATGTTGCGATGGATAAACTCCTCCTCCGCCGGCGATCACGCGGGCCTGCTTGGCGAAGGCGCGCTGCTCGAGTCAGATGCCGCTTGGTGCGCTGCCGTACGGAAGCCTCATAATCCCCGCTGTACGACCGCGCGGTCCCGGCCTCGAGATGGAGGACGTGCTCGACGACGGCCTGAAGGAAGGCGCGATCGTGGCTCACCACCATCACCGTCGCGTCGAGCTGGTGCAGGTGATTCTCCAGCCAGCGGGTGGTCTCGAGATCGAGGTGATTGGTGGGCTGGTCGAGGAGAAGCAGGTCGGCCGGTGCCACCAGCTGGCGCACCAGCCCCAGGCGTCCGCGCTCGCCGCCGCTCAGGCCCTCGGGGGGGGCGACGACGCACCTCGTCGGGATCGAAGCCCAGGCCGTGCAACACTGCGTCCACCCTGGCGGCCACGGTGTAGCCGTCCTCCCGCTGGAAACGCTCGAAGTCGCGGTCGTAGCGCGCCAACGCCTGCTCGGTGACGCGGTCTCCCGCCTCCGCCAGCGCGGCGGCCTGGTCCGCCAGGGAACGCTCGAGCTCGAGGATGGCGTCGAAACGGACCGGCCGCCGCCTCCCACACCGTGGCCGCGTCGGCGAATTCCCGTTGCTGATCCATGAGCGAGATGCGAAGACCGGAGGCCCGGGCGACGGTGCCCGCAGCCGGCTGCAGCTCGCCAGTGATG
>CAVXIN010000004.1:0-156831 GCA_963761885.1 uncultured Gemmatimonadales bacterium | reverse complement strand
GGAGCTCCAACCCGGCCGGGGGACCGGTAACGGTGACCCGGATCAACCGCGGCCAGTTCACCGTGACCTTCACGGGCGTGGATTCGAAGATCATCGACCTCGGGAACCTGCAGGTGACCGCGCTGGGGTTCTATGACAACTCCAACTGCCTGATGTACCAGATCGAGGTGGACGGGGCCCGGGTGCACTGCTACGCAGCTAACGGCACCCCGGTGGACGTGCCGTTCACCATCCTGCTCGGGTCGTAGCCGGGAGGGGGTCAGGCGCTGGTGAGGCGGGGCCGGTGGGTAGGGGCCCCGCCTTTCCTGCTACCCGCCACCCGCACCTATCTCGTGACGGGGCAGCGGCGGGACCCCACCCATGGCGGGGTGTCGGCTTCAGAATCCACTGATCCCAGGGTGGAATGTGCGATCCATCACCTCGGGGATAGGGCGGGCGATCTAACTTGAACCCTGATTGCCAGCGCCAACCCGCTCATGGGTGTGACCGTGCCGCTCCGTCGCTACCCCTGGAATGCTCTCCTAGCCCACTTGACCACGGTCTGCCTGGTCGCCGCCTGCGGCGGCGGGGATCTGTTCCTGCCCGGCGACGGCGGCGCGGCGGCTATCCGGGTCGTGGACGGCGACGGCCAGAGCGCCCCGGTCGGCCAGCCTCTCACCTCGCCTATTGTGGTCGAGGTGACCAATGCCGCGGGCGAGCCGGTCGTGGGCGCCACGGTGGCCTTCACCTTCACGTCCGCCGGCGCCGGCGCCGAGATCGCGCCGTCAACCGTTCGCACCGGAGACGAGGGGCTCGCCCAGGTCCACATCCTCCTCGGCGACAAGGTCGGCCTCCAGACCGGCGAAGCGAGGGTGGTCGTGGAGGGAGCCACCCCACCGTCCACCACCTTCACCGCCCTCGCCGTCGCTACCGGCGGCAACAGCTCGCCGCGGGCCGAGTTCGACTGGGACTGCGACGGGCTCACCTGCCAATTCATCGACGCCAGCACCGATCCCGACGGCAGCGTGACCGGGTGGAGCTGGCGCTTCGGCGACGGCAGCACCTCGACCGAGCGGGAGCCGAGCCATGCCTACGCGGCCGCCGGCTCCTACGAGGTCACCCTTACCGTCACCGACGACGACGGCGCGGAAGACGAGTCCTCCCAGACCGTGTCCGCCACCTCCCCCTCAGCCCCGCCCTCGAACCAGGCGCCCCAGGCCGAGTTCGAGGTCAGCTGTGAGGCCCTGCGCTGCACCTTCACCGACCTGAGCACCGACGAGGACGGCAGCATCGAGAGCAGGGCGTGGGACTTCGGCGATGGCGAGACGTCGAGCCAACGGAATCCATCGCACACCTACCAGTCGGCCGGCGCGTACGAGGTCGAGCTGGTGGTGACGGACGACGATGGCGCCGACGACAGCCGGACCCGCCTCGCGGAGCCCGAAGCGCCCCCGGGGCCGCCTCCGCCGCCACCCCCACCGTCCAACGAGCCTCCTCGCGCCGAGTTCGAGGTCACCTGCCAGGAGCTGCGGTGCACCTTCGTGGACCGGAGCGATGACGACGACGGGAGCATCGTGAGCTGGAGTTGGAGCTTCGGCGACGGGGCTACGTCGAGCGAGCGGAACCCGTCGCACACGTACGCGTCGGCGGGGAACTACGAGGTGCTGCTAGTCGTCACCGACGACGACGGTGCGGCCGATACCAGGACGCATTCGGTCCGGGCGGAGGCCCCGCCGCCCCCGCCCCCGCCGCCCGCCAACGAACCGCCCAAGGCGGACTTCGACGTGGACTGCGAGGGCCTCAGCTGTGCTTTCGAGGACCGCAGCGAGGACGAGGACGGGACCATCGTGAGCTGGGCGTGGAGCTTCGGCGACGGAGCGACATCGAGCGAGCGGAACCCGGTGCACACCTATGCCGCGAAGGGGCACTACAACGTGTCGCTCACGGTCACGGACGATCAGGGTGGCACTGACAGCAAGAATGGGAGAGCCGACGCGAAGGACTGACCGGCCCCGCCCGTGGATGAGAACCACGGGCGAGTAAGTTGCCGCCGCGGCGAGCCGGGCGGCTAAGTTGTGCGGATGAGCCCATACCTACGCTGCGCCATGGCCCTGGCCGCTCTGGCCGCGCCGCTCCAGGCGCAACAGAAGCTCCCAGCCGGCGTCGCCCCGTTCGTCACCGTGAACGCGCCGATTGTCGCCCTCACCCACGTGCAGCTGGTGGATGGCACCGGCGCCCCCTCCCGCGCCGATCAGACGGTCATCCTGAACCGCGACCGGATCGAGGCGGTCGGACCCTCGGCGACGGTGCCGGTGCCGCGGAACGCGCTGGTCATCGACCTGACCGGCCACACGCTGCTGCCCGGCCTCGTCGGCCTGCACGAGCACACCTACTTCGGTGGCGTGAAGCAGTTCACCGATATGCGTGTCTCCGCGCCGCTCCTCTATCTCGCCTCCGGCGTGACTACCGCGATGACCGCCGGGAGCCGCTCGCCTGCAGTCGAGCTGGACCTCAAGCGGCGGGTGGACCGCGGCGCGATCCCCGGCCCACGCTTTCACATCTCCGGTCCCTACCTCGATGTCGGGACCGGGGGCCCGGTGAACCTCGTTGAGCGTCACCACGCCGGACCAGGTCCGGACCGTGATCGCCCAGTGGGCCGACAGCGGCGCGACCTGGTTCAAGTTCCTCGGCGGCGTCTCCCGCGAGGTCCTCGGCGCGGCGATCGAGGAAGCCCACCGGCGCGGACTGCGGGTGACGGGGCACCTCTGTTCCGTCACCTTCACCGAGGCCGCCGCGCTCGGCATCGATGCGCTTCAGCATGGCCTGATCACCAACAGCGACTACGTGCCCGGCAAGCAGCCCGACCAGTGCCCGAAAGGGAACATGAAGGTCCAGGCCGACCTGGACCTCGCGAGCCCGGCGGTGGAGGCCAGCATCCGCGACATCGTCGGCCACAAGGCCGCGGTCGTCTCCACCCTCGGCGTCTACGAGACGTTCGATCCCCAGCGCGCCCGGCTCGATCCGCGCGCGATGGAGATGCTCGCGCCCGAGACCCGGAAGGAAGTCGAGGCCAACCACGCCGGTCTGGTGGAGCGCGGCTTCGTCGTGCCGACGCGATTGTTGAAGAAGATGATGGAGTGGGAGCGGATGTTCGTCGCCGCCGGCGGGCTCCTCGGCGCCGGCGCGGACCCCTGGGGGACGGGCTATCTGCCTGGGTTCGGCGACGCCCGGAACTACGAGATGCTGGTGGAGGCGGGATTCCAGCCCGAGGAGGCGGTCCAGATCATGACGTTGAACGGCGCGCGGATACTGGGCGAGGAGGCGCGGGTCGGCTCGGTCGCGCCCGGGAAGCTGGCGGATCTCATGATCGTGCGAGGCGACCCGGTGGGGGTGCCGGCCGACATCTACAACGTCGTGACGGTCTTCAAGGGCGGGGTGGGCTACGACTCGCGCCGGCTCCAGAACGCCGCCAAGGGAAAGGTCGGCGTCGAGTAGGAGGGGGATTACAGGTCCGAAAACGGCCGTGGTTGTCCCATACCGATAATCGTCCCCGCAACAGTGTGGAACGAAGGACTGGCACCCGCGGAGGCTTCGGCTTATCTTCGGTGCCGCACTGTTCTAGGGGAGACACCTGATGATCTACGCGATCGAGACGAACGGGCTGGTCAAGTCGTTCGGTGATACCCGCGCCCTGAACGGCGTGGACCTGCGCATCCGGAAGGGCACCGTCTTCGGCCTGCTCGGCCCGAACGGCGCGGGCAAGACCACCACCATCCGCATCCTCGCCACGCTGCTGCGTCCCGACGCCGGCAGCGCCACGGTGCTCGGCCACGACGTGGTCCGCGAGGCGGCGACGGTCCGCCAGAAGGTGAGCCTCACCGGCCAGTACGCCTCGGTCGACGAAGACCTCACCGGTCACGAGAACCTGGTCCTGATGGGCCGCCTGCTCGGTCTGTCGTGGCGCGCCGCCCGAAGCCGCGGCCTCGGAGCTGCTCGAGGCCTTCGGCCTCGCGGAGGCCGCGGGCCGCCAGGTGCAGACCTACTCCGGCGGCATGCGCCGGCGCATCGACATCGCCGCCAGCCTCGTGGCGATTCCCGAGATCCTCTTCCTCGACGAGCCGACCACCGGCCTCGATCCCCGGAGCAGGAACCAGGTCTGGGATCTGGTGCGCCGCATCGCCGATGAAGGCACCACGGTGCTGCTCACCACCCAGTATCTCGACGAGGCCGACCGCCTCGCCGAGCGGATGGCCGTGATCGACCACGGCGCGCGTCATCGCCGAGGGCACCAGCCGCGATCTCAAGGCGTCGGTCGGCTCCGAGGCGCTGCACGTGCGGCTCGCCAGCGCGGATCAGCGGGAGCGGGCGCAGGAGCTGGTGTCGCGGGTGCTGGGCGACGGTGTGGTGCCGGCATCGGATCCGACCGACGGTGGCGGCGCGGCTCGCCGACCCCGCGCAGGCCGCCGCGGTGCTCACCGCGCTCAGCCAGGACAGCGTGGAGGTCGCCGAGTTCTCGGTCGGGAATCCCGACCCTGGACGAAGTCTTCTTCGCTCTCACCGGCCGCCCCGCCGAAGAGGCTGGTCGCGGAGGCCAAGCCATGACGACCGACGCGCTCCTCACCACCGGCGGGCGGACCCAGCAGGGTGCTCGGCACGCATGGCCCGGCCCCGGCCGGCGTCCGCGCATCCGTCGGTGCTCGACGCTGGCCTGGCGCGCGATGCTCAAGATCAAGCACGTGCCCTTCCAGCTCTTCGACGTGACCGTGATGCCGATCATGTTCACGCTGCTGTTCACCTACATCTTCGGCGGCGCGCTCGCGGGATCGCCGCGGGAGTACATCCAGTACCTGCTGCCGGGCGTGCTGGTGCAGACCATCGTCTTCATCACGGTGTACACCGGGATGGGGTTGAACACCGACATCCAGAAGGGCCTCTTCGATCGCTTCCGCTCGCTCCCGATGTGGCAGGCGTCGCCCATCCTCGGCGCGCTCGCCGGCGACCTGTTCCGGTATTCGGTCGCCTCGGCGCTGATCCTGATCGTCGGGTTGATCCTCGGGTTCCGTCCCCAGGGCGGAGTCGTAGGCGTGCTGCTCGCGATGGCGCTGGTGATGACGTTCTGCTTCGCGCTGTCCTGGCTCTGGATCATCATCGGGATGCTGGTCCGGACGCCCCGAGTCGGTCATGACGACGAGCTTCATCTTCCTCATGCCGCTCACCTTCGCGAGCAACATCTTCGTGGAGCTGAAGACGATGCCGGGCTGGCTCCAGACGGTGGTGGGCAGCAACCCGGTGACCCACCTGGCCAACGCGTCGCGCGGGCTGATGCACGGTCAGCCGGTGGGGAACGACGTGGCCTGGGTCCTGGCGGCCTCGGCGGTCATCGTGCCTGGTGGCGGCCCCGGTCGCGATGCGGATGTACCGCAAGGAGCGTTGAGCCTTATGCCTCATCTGACTTCTTGATATCGGCTTGACGCCGCAGGGCTAGGATCGGGTCGTCGTTCCGCCTACCCCGACACCAGGATGGCCCATGTCTGTCCTCCAGTTGCGGCTCTGTACGGCCCTCGCGGCCGCCGCGGTACTGACCACCGGCTGCCGTGACGCCAGCGCCCCGACTGATGCCGAACCGGCGGGTACGCCGGCCTCCCTCGCCGGGTCCCCACTCACGTTTCGCCAGGTCTCCGAGGGCTCCGAGTACACCTGCGGCGTCACCCGGGACGATCTGGCCTACTGCTGGGGCATGAACAATCTCGGCCAGCTCGGCAACGGCACCCTCGACAACAGCGCGGTTCCGGTGCCGGTCGCTGGAGGACTCCATTTCCGCCAGGTCGAGGCCGGGGCAGGCCACGTCTGCGGCGTCACTCTCGACAACATCGCCTACTGCTGGGGCTGGAACGACAATGGTCAGCTGGGCGACGGCACCTACGTCGATCGCTCCATCCCCGTCGCCGTTGCCGGCACGCTCCGCTTCCGGCAGGTCAGCGCCGGGCTGTATCACACCTGCGGCGCGACCATGGCCGACCGGGCCTACTGCTGGGGCTACAACAAGCAGGGCCAGGGTGGGGACGGAACCGACGAAGTGCGGCACAAGCGGCCCAAGCAAGTCTACGGCGGCCGGCGCTTTCAGATGGTGAGTGCCGGTGCGCTCCACAGCTGCGGCGTGGCGACCGATCATCGGGCGTTCTGCTGGGGAGCCGGCGGTTCCGGTCAGCTCGGCACCAACCAGCGGAACGGGCGCCGGACGCCGACGGCGGTCGTCGGTGGGCTCAGCTTCCTCCGGGTGATCGCGGGCGAGACCTCCAGCTGCGGCGTGACCACGGACCACCGGGGCTATTGCTGGGGGGCCAACTACGACGGCCAGCTCGGCGACGGGACCACCGAGACCCGCCTCAAGCCCACCGCGATCGCGGGCAACATCCGGTTCGCCCAGGTGAACGTGGGCGCCGATCACACCTGCGGAGCCAGCACCGTCGGCACCGGGAGCGTCGCCTATTGCTGGGGTTTCAACTACTACGGGCAGCTGGGCGACGGCGGACCGCTGGGCGACCCGGCCAACGTCCACCGGACGCCGTCACCGGTGACGGGTGGGCGCAGTTTCGTCCACGTGACCGTCGGCCGGATCCACACCTGCGGTGTCACCACTGCCGGGGCGGCGTATTGCTGGGGCGGAGACACCGCGGGTCAGCTCGGTGACGGCTCGCCGGACTTCGCTTCCTCGACGCCGGGCGCGGTGGTAGGACCGAGCTGAGTCTGTGGCGGCGGACCGCCCGGCGGCCGACTCCTCTCGATCAGGCCGGCGTGTGGCTCCGGGTGGGGGTCTGCCCGCCGGTGAAGGAGTCCGCCCCTCCCTCGAAATCGAAGAGCTCCGCGAGTCGTCTCGCCAGCGCTCGGTCACCCTCGACCGTGAGCACGCCTTCGCGGAGCACCTCGCGGATCCCCGCATCCTCCATCAGCAGGTCCACCCAGACCCGCGCGTTCCCCGTGATCGTCAGCGCGACGGGGTGCCCCGGATCCGTCATGCACACGTCCACGTCCGCGCCGTTCTCCACCACGATCCACCAGTAGCGGCGCCGCGGCGGGGCGCCCTCGAGCCGAAGGTGCATCACGGTCCGCTCGACGGGAAAAGCCCCCGCTACCACGTGCCGCCGGAGCGTCCACATCAGCACGGCGGGGTCGAGCTCGTACGACCGGTAGTCCCGCGTGATCCATTTCCGGGCCCAGTGTCCGAGCGAGTCCACGATCGGCCGGAGCTCCTCGCCCGCCGCGGTCAGGTGATAGGTCGCGCCCGCTGAGGCGCCGCGCCGGAGTATCAGGCCGTCGTCTTCCATGGTCTTGAGCCGCTGCGCGAGGACCGAAGGCGAAATGAGGGGCAGGGCACGGCGAAGCTCGTTGAACCGGTGGCATCCCACCATGATCTCGCGCAGGATCAGCGGCACCCACCGCTGCGCCACCACCTCGGAGGCCTGGGCGACGGGGCAGAAGGATCCGTAGCTTCGAGTAGGACGAATCGGCATGGTCAAGCTCGATGGATGATGTACAAATATAGCTCCCAGCTCATGGCTATGGCTCATAGCTCATAGCTCATAGCTCATAGCTAACAACTCATAGCTCCCACCCAGTTCGATTCTCGTACTTGTCGCCCCGGGCCCCCAATCGTACTCTGCTGGCATACCACACACGGGGAAAACATCATGGCAGTGTTGGAGCAGACCAAACAGCCGGCCGACGGGCTCAGCGACCGCGTGCGTGCCACGTGGACCTCCGGGGATTTCGGCCGCATCGCCGTCAGCTACGAGAAGGGCGCGGGAGAGTTCGTCTCACGTCTGGAGCTGCAGCCGGGCGAGCGGGTGCTCGACGTGGCCTGCGGCACCGGCAACCTCACCCTGCCTGCCGCCAGAGCCGGTGCCAGGGTGACCGGCATCGACATCGCTCCGGCTCTCGTCGGGCAGCTCGCGGCCCGGGCGGCCGATGAGGGTCTCACGGTGGACGCGCGCGAGGGAGACGCCGAAGCGCTGGCGTTTGCCGACGGCAGCTTCGACACCGTCATCACGATGTTCGGCGCGATGTTCGCCGCGCATCCTGACAAGGCGGCGGCGGAGCTGCTGCGTGTCACCCGTCCCGGCGGCCGGATCGCGATGGCGAACTGGACACCACAGGGGTTCATCGGCCGGATGCTGAAGGCCACCGTGGCGTATGTCGCGCCACCGCCGGGCATGCCGTCCGTCCTGCTCTGGGGCGATCCCGACACGGTGCGCGAGCGGCTCGGCGGCGGCGCCTCCGAGATCCGGTTCGAGAAGCGGACGATGGTGCTCGCCTTCGACGTGCCCCCAGAGGACGTCGTGCGCCTGTTCCGGACCTGGTACGGGCCCACGCTCAAGGCCTTCGCCACGCTGGACGAGGCGAAGCAGGCCGCGTACTTCGCGGACCTGGTGACGCTCTGGACCGAGCACAACACCGCCGGGCCGGACGCGACGCGGATCGAGTCGGAGTACCTCGAGGTGGTGGCCGTCCGCGCCTGACGCCTGCGTCACCCAGCCATCGGCCCCCCTGGCACGGATGCCAGGGGGGCCGTTTGGCTTTCTTGGACAACGCTCGACCCTCGCGCACGGCAAGAGTCTCGTGTCGCCGTGGGCGATCAGCGATCCCTGACCGGCACCGCATCCGTCTCCTCATTCTCACCGACCTGGGCCAGGTGCAGCAGCTTCGCGGCCTCCACCAACCGAACGAACTCGGCCCGCTCCCCATCCTCGTCCTCGCCCTCCGCTCCCCGCGCGAGGTCGAGCACCTGGGCGAGCGTGGCATTGCCGCGATATTCGGAGTCACGGAGCACCATCCCGAATCCCGCGACGGCCGCGGCGAAACGGAAGTCACCCCGGGGAACCCCGACATTCCCTCGCGCCCGGACCGGATGGGTGAGCAGCCGGCTCCGCGTTCCGGTGGGCTCCTTGTAGCGGAGCTGCACGGTTCCCCACTCGTCGCCGGCCCCGGGACGAGGTGTCACCCGGGTGTACCTGAGTGAGTCGAGGTCGCCGGCCGTGCCCTCGAGCGACGCGCCGGCAGGGACGATCTCGTACAGTGCCGTCACGGTGTGTCCGGCGCCCAGCTCGCCCGCGTCCTTGCGGTCGTCGGCGAAGTCCTCGGTGCGGAGCGCGCGGTTCTCGTAGCCGATCAGCCGGTACGCCGCCACGCGGGCCGGGTTGAACTCGACCTGGATCTTCACGTCCTTGGCGATGGTGACCAGCGTCCCGGAGAACTCGCGGACGAATACGCGACGACCCTCGCGCAGGTTGTCCACGTAGGCATAGTGTCCATTCCCCTTGTCGGCGATCTGCTCCATCCGGCTGTCCTTGAGATTGCCGGTGCCGAAGCCGAGCACGGTGAGGAAGATCCCCTGGTCGCGCCGCTGCTCGATCAGCTCGATCATCGCCGCGTCGGAGCTCTCCCCCACGTTGAAGTCCCCGTCGGTCGCCAGGATGACGCGGTTGTTCCGCTCCGCCGCGAAGCCCTGTCGGGCCACGTCGTAGGCGAGCCGGAGGCCCGCGCCGCCCGCCGTGCTGCCGCCGGCCTCGAGCTGGTCGAGCGCGCCGATGATCCTCGCCTTGTCCGACCCTGGCGTCGAGGGCAGCACCAGACCCGCCGCGCCGGCGTAGACCACGATGGCCACCCGGTCCTGGGGACGCAGCTCCTGCACCAGGAGCCTGAACGCCTGTTTCACCAGGGGCAGCTTGTCGGGCGAGCTCATCGAGCCCGAGACGTCGAGCAGGAAGACCAGGTTGCTCGGCGGCACCGAGCGCGTCTCCAGCGACTTGCCTTTGATTCCGATGCGGAGAAGCCGGTGCGCCGGCGCCCAGGGCGCCACCGCGAGATCGGTGGTGACGCTGAACGACTCGCCGCCTTCTGGCTCCGGGTAGTCGTAGCGGAAGTAGTTGAGGAACTCTTCGACCCGGACCGCGCCCTTGGGTACCCGCTGCCCGGCGGTGAGGAAGCGCCGCACGTTGGTGTAGCTGGCGGCATCCACGTCGATCGAGAAAGTCGAGCGGGGGGTGCTCGCGACGTGCAGGAAGCGCGATTCCTCGATGCCGGCGTAGTTCTCCGTGTTGGCCTCGCCGGCGGAGCTGCCGACGGAAAAGCCGCCCGTCACCCGCGGCAGGGAGCGGCCGGAGTTGTCGTAATCCGCGGAGCGCTTGGCCGTGTGCACCTGTGCCGCCTCGTCTCTCGGTACCAGCGGCGGCGGACTCGCGCCGCTCAGCTGCTGCTCTCGATCCCCGTACGTGGTGACGGTCAGCTCCTGCATCGGGTACGCGGACTGCTGCAGCACCAGATCCACCCGGGTCACTTGCCCTGACTGGACCGGCACTCCCCGGGTCTCCGTGCTCTTGTATCCGATGAAGGTCGCGCGGACGGAGTAGGCGCCGGCCGGGATACCGGTGATCCGGTACCGGCCGGTGCTGTCGGTGAGCGTGGAGAAGGCGCTCTTCACCACCGAGACCTGCGCGTTGACTACGGGAGAGCCGGCCTGATCCCGGACCGAGCCCGCGATCTCTCCCACCGGAGGCCGAGCGGGTGTACCTGCGATGAGGACCACGGCGGCGAGCGGCGCCACCGTGCGCGCGAAGAGTGCCCTGGACATAGCGCCTCCTGAAGGGAAGAACCGGGTCGATCGGCCCGGTAGCAGGAGATGCGTGTGGCCCTGAGCTCTGCACAGTGTCTTCGGCTGATTCACGGCGGCGCATCGCGCTACGGCCGGCGCGTTGTCGGACTGGTCGAGCAGATGACAGGAGTATGACGGTGCAGTGGGGAGTCGGGGCTGGTCGTAGCGGTCGTTCGCCGCAGCAGGCTATTCCAAGCGCAGCTCCAGTCCCTCCACCGTCGCCCCGTCAGCGGAGGCCGGCACCGTGAACGCCACCGGCCACGCCGAGAGTCCGAGCCGGGTGAGCACGCCGGGATCCATGCTCAGCTCGTAGTCGCCCGGCTTGACCCCGATGAGATAGAACCCGCCGTCGGAGAAGGTGAGCAGTGGGGTCGTCTGGCTGCTGCCGCGGCGGCGGAGCAGGAGACGCGCACCGGCCACCGCCACCGTCGAGTCCACCGTCTGCCGCACCACGCGGCCCTCGATCACGCCGCCCGGCACCACGGGAATGTCCAGGCTCCGGAACCGGTTGGGGCCGGTCTCCACGCTCACCGAGCCGTACGCCGGAACCCAGAGAGGCGAGGCGAGGGTGGCCGTGTCCACCGCGACCAGCACCGGCTCGAAGGCGGGGAGGTCCCAGATCCGGTAGCGGCCCGAGGAGTCGGAGAGGGTGGTCACGTAACCCGCCCGGACCCGCACGCCGTTGATGAGCTGCTCGCCCGGCTGGTAGCGCCCGTCGCCGTTGACGTCGAGGAAGACGCGCCCGCTGAGGCCCGAGCGCTCGAGCGACGGCCCGCTCGCGAAGGCCACCTGGCGTCGCGCCGGGTCGTAGAGCACCGACCCCTGGACGAACTGGCTGACGTTCGCCTCGCCGCGGGAGGGGGCCGTCACGCTGGTGGTCGCACGCACGGTCGGAAGCTGAGTGCTGAGGAACAGCGACAGACTGGTGCCGAGGCCCTGGGTCCACGCCGCGCCGGCCTCGATGTGGAGCGCGGGGCCGAGCTCGCGCGAGAGGTATCCGGCGGCCAGCGCCACGCGGCCGCCGGCGTCGATCTCGAGGTCGGCCCGGGTCGAGATCCTGCCGAACACGGGGCCCAGCTCGGGGAAGGGAAGCGAGAAGCTGTTGAGCGAGACGTACGACTGCGCGGTCCGCACCTGGCCCACGGGATCGTGGAACCGCACGTGACGCACCGCCGGCGCCAGCCGAAAGCGCGAGGCATAGAGCGAGAGTCCGACTCGGCCGCTCGTGGTGTTGCCGTTCACGGCGGTGATACGGTCGAAGCTCGATTCGAGGTAGATGTCGTCCCGTCCGCTGAACGGCCGGACCACGGCGTCGGTGGTCCACTGGGTCCGCCGCCCGGCCGGCGTCAGCAGCGGCGCCACCGTGCCCACCGCGAAGTCGTGGTACTCGGTGCTCACCCTGAGGTCCTGCGAGGGCTCGTAGCGCAGCGCGCCCCGCACCACTGCCGACGCCACGCCCTCCACCTCCACACCGAAGGCGTTTCCGATGGTTCCGCCCACACCGACGTAGGGGTGGAACAGGCCGGGGAGCGAGTCGCGCCAGAACTGGTCCACGCCGCCGCGCACCGTCCACTTGGGGGTGAGCCCGTAGCGGAGGTCGAGGTTGGCGTTGGCCTGACAGTCGTGGGTACGGCAGCCACCCATCGCGAGCCCGTATTCGAGGCGGCGGCCCGGGATCACGTCGGTGCTCACGCGGTAGTTCTGGTTGAAGCGACGGATCTCGCCGAACGGACCGTAGGCGACGAAGTCCATCGCGTTCTCGCCGTATTCCACGGGGAGGTCCATCGAGAACCGGCCCATGGCGTCGGCCGAGTCGAGGGCGATGAGCCGTCCACCGCGGTAGGCCTCGACCTCCCAGCCCGGGCCCAGCGCGCCCTGGAAGCCGATGTCGCCGAAGAGCGACGGGCGGAGGAAGGGTGCGTTCGACAGGGAGAAACCGCGGACCGAGCGGGGGCGCGGGCCGGTGGACAGTCCGTCGCCCAGGCGGAGCTGGGTGACGTAGCGGCTCTTTCGCCACACGCCCGCCCACGACGCGTCCATCCGCACCTCGCCGCTCCGTGGCGACCCGGCGCTCGCGATCCGGGTCTCGAGCGAGCCCCCGAGCAGGTTGAAGCCCAGTCCCGCGGAGTAGGCACCGTTGCCCAGGAGGTCCTGGCTCGGAGCCAGGATCGAGTAGTCGAGGACCATCCCGTCCCATCGCGTCCGGTCGGTGCCGAGCGCAAGGTCGGGCACTCCGTTGCTGCCGCTCCCGTGAAAGAGGGCGTGGGCCCGCTCGCGGGCCACACGCCGGCCGACCGGAAGGCTGTCGGCGTCGAGCAACGTGACCGCGAGCTCGCTCCAGTTCACCGCGAACGTGGTGTGCAGCAGCTCGCCCAGGATTCGGGTGCTCAGGTACTGGTCGTCCGGCTTCACCACGCGATCGGCGGGTGTCAGTTCTATCGCCCCGTCGCCGGCCTTGATCTTCCACCGTGCGGGATCGAGCAGGACCACTTTGCGGCCGGGATCGAGCGTGAGCTCGATGGCTCCCCCGGCCAGCGCGCGGGCCCGAATTTCCGCCATCTCCGCGAGCCGCATGACGGGAAGCAGCGCGTCACCGCTCGACCGGAACGCCATCACCGTCTCGGTCCGATAGCGCCCGACCGCGAGCTCCACGATGACCGGCTCGAGTCCCGTGGTGTCGGCCCCGCTCTGCGCGCAGAGACGCGACGGTGCCAGGAGCACCGCCGCGCCGAGCGCCGCTGAGAGCAGGCCGAGCACGCCCGGGCGGGGGGTCACGGCAGGTTGAGGTCCAGGCTGTCGCGCACCGGCTTGGCCGGGAGAATGGTTTCCGGCGCGAGGTCCTCACGCTCGGCGGCGATCTCGAGCTTGAGCCGGTAGCGGCCGGGGCGGAGACCGCCGGCCGGCAGCGGAGTGGTGACGCGGGGATCGACGCCGTAGTACACCGGCACCGGCGTCGCGAAGGTCAGTACCGTCTTGCCCGCGGAGTCCGCGAGCGAGCCGCGCAGCGTCCCGATGAAGGCGGCGGTGCCGATCCGGTCGAGCCGCATCCGCACGGCGAGCGAGTCTCCCTCCACCGCGGCGGCCAGCCGGCTGAGGCGCACCGAGGTGGCGACGGCGCCCTTCCGATACTGGAGCGGAAGCACGGTTCTGACTTCCAGGTTGAGGCCGACCGTCACCCCGGAGCTACTGTCCACGCCGGCCACCGGCACGGTCCCGCCTTTGGCCGCCACGACCAGCCGGGCCCAGTACTCCCCGTCGGCCAGCCGGGCGGGGGGTCGGGCCAGCAGGCGGACGGTCTGGCGCTCCTTCGGTTGGAGCACCATTCTCTTCGGGAAGGCCTCCACCCAGGCGGCGGCGGAGGGCATCGAGGGGTCGGGCCGCTCCACGGTCCTGAGCTCGAAGTCGCCGGCCGAATCGGTGACCGGATAGCCGAAGAAGGTGGACAGGGTCACCTCGGCGGGATCCTCGCCCGGATTGTAGAGGCTGAGGGAGCCGCTGCGGGTCCGGTGGTCGATGACGACCGCGTGGGGCGCGACCAGGACGCCCTGGGCGAGCGCGGGGAGCGGCGGAGGCAAGGGCGACGAGCAGCGCCCCGATGGTGAGTCGCGGCATCAGAGAATGGTGACCGTGAGGGTGATGGTGCCGGTGTAGTTGCCCTGCGGCTGGTTGCCGGCGGGCGACACCGTGCCGCCGAGGAATACATTGGTCGTCGTGCTGGTCGTGTTCTGCATGTTCACCGTGGCCTTCGGGTTGAAGGCCTGCGGGACGCTGTTCGGGGCGCTGCCCACGGTGATCCCGTCGCCGTTGCTGAAATTGATCGGCATGCTCGCACCCGCTGGACCGTCCAGATCGTTCGGCAGGGTGAACCGTAAGCGGAGACGGGTGCCCAGGGGCGCCACCAGGCGGAGCTGCCCGCTCCGCACCGGGTGGCTGGGTCCGATGCTGGTGGAGATGCCGACGATCACCGGGCCGAACGCGAGGTCTCGAACCGGAATCACGGAGACCTGCGCGGCGGCCGAACGGCCCGCGGCCACCAGCGCCGCGGTCAGGAAGAGCCAGGTGAATCGCATCGGGTTCTCCACAGGTCACCGTCACGGGCGCGCCGGTCGAGGGAGGCGGACCACCCCCGACCGGCGCATCCGGCCGGCACGTCGGGAGGAACCGCTGCTTAGAAGTAGATCGCCGACATGGTGACGGTGCCCGTGTAGCTGCCGGCAACCTGCGCCGCCGCGGGCGACACCGTCGCGCCGACGTACACGAAGATCGTCGTACCGGCCGTCGCGGTGGTATTGGTGCCGGCCGGGCTCGGGGTGAAGGTAGTGGCGCCGGTCGGGGTCGCGGTGGGGTTCCAGCCGCCGGTCCAGCTGGCGATCGGAAGGTTGTTCGCGCCCGAGGCGAGGTCCGTCGGCAGGGTGAAGGACAGGGTCACACCCTGGTTCGCCGCCTTGGTGACGTCGAAACGGCCTGCGCCGGCGTCGGCGATCGCGACGGTCTTGTTGACGCCCGGGGTGACGTTGCCGAACGCCAGGTTGTTGCCGGCGGCGACGGTGATGGCGGACAGCACCGTGGCGGTCGCCTGGATGTTGGCGCTGGTCTGCGCCTCGGCGGTCCCGATGCCGGCGCTGACGGCGGCGGCCAGGACGGCCGACAGTACGGTTGCACGCATTGCTTCTCTCTCCGGTCGTTGAAGAAGTGGTTGGTCCCGCTTCGATGTACTCAGGGGAGTTCGCGGTCCCCGGCGAGCGGGGGAGGGGCAATGCGCGTGCCAGCTATTGCGGGTTGCCCAAAAGCCGGACAGGAACAGCCACATTAGAGCCCCGTATCCCATTGCGGCACCACGGGAAATGGCCACTCCGGCAGCCGTCAAGAAGCTCTACAGTCAGCGCAGTCTCTGCGGGCCTTGGGGCCCGCGTAAGTGACGGGACGGCCCCATGTTCACGGCACACCAACAGCCCGCTCCTCGCCCCGTTCGGCCCGCCCCCGAGTCCCCCGAGGAGCGCCGGCGCGCCCGGGTGCATGGAAGTCCAGTGTCATCCGTGTGCTCGCTAGCGGGGCGCTGCTGGCACTGAGTGTGCCTTCCGTCGCCGGCGCACAGGCAAGTGGCACGATGCAAGTCAGTGCCCGGGTAGTCGACGCGGCTGCCGCCTGGACCGGGTTCCGGGAGGCCCGCGCCGCCGTGGCGGAGGCGGTCTTGGCGGGGCCTCGGTCAGCCCTGATCCGCCGCACCGCGCTGGTCCGGACCACCTCGGAGTTTCGCACCTCCGGCCGCCGCCGAGTGCTGCTCGTCACGGTCGGCCACCCTCGCAATTAGACCTCGCTCCCACGCCGGCCGTCGGCGTTTCCCGCGAGCACTGGACGCAGCCCGTCGGTGAGGGCCATAATGGAGACGAGAGACGCTCGTCATTCCATGGCCCTCGCGAGGAACACCACATGCCGGCTGACAAGCAGGAAGGCGCGCTCACCCCCATCGCTCCCACGCGAGTGGCGGAGGAGCTGCGGAGACTCAGCACGCAGCGGCAGGACGGAACGCTCGATACCGACGAGTATGAGCATCGCTTCGCCCGGATGATCGGCGAGCTCCGCGACCGCCGCATCGATGGCTCGCGGCAGGAGATCCTCGCCACCCTGACGCCTCTGCTGGAGGAGGGCGTCGTGTCCGCGCAGGACTGGCGGCGACTCACCCGGCAGCTCGGGCTGGCATGAGCCTGTCGCCCATTCGGACGTCCGTCACGGCTTCGGACGGACTGATCCGGAAGGGCGAGCTGACCTACCCCGCCGGCCTGACGGACCGCGCTGCTCCGCTCGCGGTTCTCGCCCACCAGCACGTCTCCACTCGCGTCAGCCTCGGGCCGCTCCCCACCGACCACCTGGGGGCGCGGTTTCCGTGATGTCCCGGCCGATGGGCGCGGGAGCTCCCGCGGTGCCTGCCGTGGGATACGGGGGCATGCACCTGTCGCTGGCGGAGCGCCCGTCCGAGGCGCAGAGTGTGGACGTGATCCACGCGGCGCTCGACGCGGGCGTCCGTCTCATCGACACCGCCGACGTGTACTGCCCGGGCGAGGACGACATCGGGCACAACGAGCGGCTGGTGGCCGAAGCGCTGCGAGCATGGCGAGGCGACCGCGGGTCGGTGCTGGTCGCGACCAAGGGTGGGCTCACCCGTCCGGGCGGACGATGGGAGCGGGATGGGCGGCCGGAGCACCTGCGCGCCGCCTGCGAGCGGTCGCTCCGGGCGCTCGGTGTGGACCGCATCGCGCTGTATCAGCTTCACGCGCCCGATCACGCCGTGCCTTTCGAGGAGAGCGTCGGGGCGCTGGCCGATCTACGGCGCGAAGGCAAGATCGAATGGGTCGGGCTCTCGAACGTGTCCGTGGAGGAGATCCGAGCGGCGCAGAAGATCGTGCCGATCGCGTCGGTGCAGAACCGGCTGAATCCGTTCTTTCGGGAGGCGCTGGCGGACGGAGTCGTGCGCTTCTGCGCGGAGCAGGGGATCGGGTTCCTCGCCTACAGCCCGACCGGCGGCGGACGGCTCACCCGGAAGCTGCCCGAGCACCCGGTGCTCGCGCCGATGGCGTGCTCGGCTCGGCGTGTCCGCCCACGCGCTGGTCATCGCCTGGGCGCTGGCCCAGTCGCCCACGGTCATCGTCATCCCGAGCGCCCGGCGGGTCGAGCACGCGCTCGACAGTGTCCGCGCGGGCGACCTGAGCTCTCGACTGACGATCTCGCGGCGATCGATCGGCGCGGTGTTTTCTCGAGCCTGAGGCTCACGCCGCCCCAGCGCATCAGCGTTCGCCCCCACCGTGAACCCCGCCCCCACCGCCACGAACACCGCCAGATCTCCGCGCTTGAGCCGACCGCTCCTGCAGCACGTCCTCCAGCGCCAGCGGCAACGTCGCCGCCGTCGTGTTGCCGTAGCGCGAGATCACCGAGGCCATCCGCTCCGGCGGCAGGCCCAGATGGTCGGCGGTGGCGTCCAGGATCCGCTGGTTGGCCTGGTGCGGGATGACCACGGCCAGGTCGGCGGCCGTCAGCTCGTTCCGCTCCAGCAGCTGCTGCACGGTGGCCGCCATCTGCGACACCGCGAACTTGAAGACCGTGCGGCCGTTCTGCTTGAGGAAGTGCTCCCGCCCTTGGACCGTCTCGATGCTGGCCGGCCGCATGCTGCCGCCCGCCGGCATCATCAGATCCGACCGCCCGCTGCCGTCCACCCGGTGCAGGAAATCGAGAATCCCGAAGCCGGGCTCGGCTTCTTCGAGCAGCACCGCCCCCGCGCCGTCGCCGAAGAGCACGGCCGTGGTCCGATCCTGCGGATCGATGATCGAGCTCATCAGGTCCGCGCCCACCACGATGACCCGCCGATGCACGCCGGACGCGACGAACTGCGCCCCGGTGGTCAGCGCGTAGAGGAACCCGGAGCAGGCGGCCGAAACGTCGAACCCCCAGACGTTCCGCAGGCCGACCTGGTCCTGGATGAGGCAGGCGGTGGCGGGGAAGAGCATGTCCGGGGTGACCGTCGCCACGATGAGCGCGTCCACGTCCTCGGGGCCGAGCCCCCGGGCCGCCATGAGCCGGCGCACCGCCTCGGCGCCCATGGTCGGAGGTGGTTTCGCCCGGCGCGCCGACGTGCCGCTCGCGAATCCCGGTGCGGGTCACGATCCAGTCGTCCGAGGTGTCGAGCGTGCGGGCCAGCTCGGCGTTGGTGACGACACGTTCGGGAACGTAGGTCGCGACCCCGGTGATGGCGGCGCGGCGACGGGTCGCTGCTGAGGGGTGTCAGGCATGCACGAAGTTATATTCCCGCCCATGCCGCCCACCATCCGCCGGTCCACCGTCACCGCCCGCGTGGGCGGAGTGCCCGTGGGGTCGGGGCACCCGATCGTGGTCCAGAGCATGACCAATACCGACACCGCCGACGTGGCCGCGACCGTGCGCCAGGTGGCGGCGCTGGCGCGCGCCGGCAGCGAGCTGGTGCGGGTGACGGTGAACAACGACGAGGCCGCGGCGGCGGTCCCCGCACATCGTGGACGAGCTCGACGCGCTCGGCGCGGCGGTGCCGATCATCGGCGACTTCCACTACAACGGCCACCTGCTGCTCGACCGGCACCCGGCCTGCGCCCGTGCCCTCGCCAAGTACCGGATCAATCCGGGCAACGTGGGCGGCAAGCGCGCCGACGAGAACTTCCGCGCCATCGTGGACATCGCGCTCCGGAACGACAAGCCGGTGCGGATCGGGGTGAACTGGGGCTCGCTCGACCAGAGCCTGCTCACCGAGATGATGGACGCCAATGCCCGGCAGCCGCATCCGGCGGGACGCCCGGGACGTGACCATGGCGGCGATGGTCGAGAGCGCGCTCCGCTCGGCGGCGCTGGCCGAGTCGGCCGGGATGCGGCACGATCACATCCTGCTGAGCGCCAAGGTGTCGGGGGTGCAGGACCTGGTGGACGTGTACCGCATGCTGGCCGCGCGCTGTGACTATCCCCTTCACCTCGGCCTCACCGAGGCCGGGCTCGGCGCCAAGGGCATCATCGCGAGCACGGCGGGGCTCAGCATCCTGCTGCAGGAAGGGATCGGCGACACCATCCGTGTCTCGCTCACCCCCGCGCCCGGCGGCGATCGCACCGAGGAAGTGCAGGTGGCGCAGCAGGTGCTCCAGTCCCTCGGCCTCCGGAGCTTCACACCCCAGGTGACGAGCTGCCCCGGATGCGGGCGAACCACCAGCACCTTCTTCCAGGAGATGGCGCAGCAGATCCAGGACTACCTGCGCGACAAGATGCCGGTCTGGCGCCAGGATCGGCCCGGCGTCGCCGAGCTCAAGGTGGCGGTGATGGGCTGCGTCGTGAACGGCCCGGGCGAGAGCAAGCACGCCAACATCGGGATCTCCCTCCCCGGCACCTTCGAGGAGCCGAAGGCACCGGTGTATCGTGGACGGGCGGCTGCTGATCACCCTCAAGGGCGACCGCATCGTGGCGGAATTTCTCGAGATCCTCGAGGAATACGTCGCGTCACGGTATGGCTACGGAGGCCGTCGCGACCCGCGTGTGACGTTACTTCAGACATCGCTCGAATCCACCCTGCGCCACGAGCCGTTGGCCGCGGTCCCGATCCTCTTCGCCGCCGGTCTGGCGACGAGCCTGACGCCCTGCGTCTATCCCATGATCCCCATCACCGCCGGCATCCTCGGCGGTGCGGGGGCCTCGGGGATCTCGCGGCGTCGGACCGCCGTGCTCACCGCCGCCTACGTGGGTGGGCTCGCGCTGGTCTATTCGCTCCTCGGCCTGCTGGCGGGGCTCACCGGCTCACTCTTTGGCGCGATCGCCTCGAGTCCCTGGGCCTACTTCGTCACCGGAAACCTGCTGCTGGTGTTGGGGCTCGCCTTGTTGGACGTCTTTACAGTGAACGCCCCGCAACGGGTGGCCGCCTGGGCCGGCCGGCTCGGCGCCTCCTCGCCCGGGGCCGCGTTCGGAATGGGAGCCGCAAGCGGGCTCGTGGCGGCTCCGTGTGGCGCCCCCGCGTTCGCCGCGGTGCTTACCTACGTGGCAAGCACGGGCAGCGCGGTGCTCGGATTTCTCTATCTCTTCGTGTTCTCGCTCGGCCTGACCGCGTTGCTGGTCGCCGTCGGCCTGTCGAGCGGATTCCTCGCCGGACTCCCGCGCGCCGGCCGGTGGACCCAGATGGTGAAGCGTGCCGGAGGAGTCCTGCTCCTGCTGATGGCCGAGTACTACTTCGTTCGTGTGGGGAGCGTGCTGTGAGAGTTTTCGGTCTGATGCTGGGCGTGGTGGCGGCCATATCGGGAGCCTCGGCCTCGACGGCCGCTGCCCAGGAAGCAGGTCTGGCCGTCGGGACGCCCGCCCCCCGCGTCACCGTGAACGATCTCGACGGCCGGCCGGTGGACCTGGGGCAGTACCTCGGCAAACAGCCCGTCTTCATCGAGTGGTGGGCCACCTGGTGCGAGCAGTGCGATGCGCTGCTCCCCCGGGTGAGGGACGCCCGGAGCGAGCTGGGGGACAGGGTCCAGTTCTTCGGCATCAACGTCGCCGTGAACCAGTCACCCGACCGGGTTCGGCGCTACGTCGAATCCAACCAGGTCCCCTTCCGTACTCTCTACGACGACGAGGGGACCAGTACCCGGGCCTACGCCGCGCCCACGACGTCGTACGTCGTGATCGTGGACCGCAGCGGCAAGGTGGCCTACACCGGTACCGGTGGAGACCAGGATTTCATCGGTGCACTCCGGAAGGTCGCCGCGCCGTGATGCCACCGACTTCGATCACCATTTGGTTGCGAGGCACTCGGTATATGCGACTCTCGACTCTCGGGCTTGCCGGCTGTCTGCTGGCGGCCACCGCATCCGGGCTCGCCGCCCAGGCGGGTGAGGCCACTCCAACCGCCGTCATCGTCGGCGGACCCCGCGAGGGAGTGAAGGCCCCGGAATTTTCACTTCCCTGGGCTAACAAGGACACGGTCGGGACCGCCGGCGCTCCTTACCAGCTCTGGCGCGACCGGGGAAAGACGGTGGTGCTCGCCTTCTACCCGGCGGACTTCACCAAGGGATGCACCGCCCAGTTGCAGACCTTCGCCGACCAGTTCGACAGTCTCTTCGGGCCCGACGTGGTCGTGCTGGGGGTCAACTCCGATTCCCTCGAGACCCATCGTCGGTTCGCCGCCAGTCTGGGGCTGCCGTTCCGGCTTCTGTCGGACCCGGGCCTCGAGGTGGCCAAGAAGTACGGCAGTGCCGGTGACGGCGGACGCCCTCGGCGCACCGTGTTCGTGGTCGGCCCGGATGGTCGGGTGAAGTACCGGAACCTGCAGTTCAACGCCCTCGACCCCAAGCACTACTCGGAGCTGGGCTCGGCGGTACAGGCGGCCCGCGGCGGCTGAGCCGGCGCGACTCTACCCCGGAGGCTCGCATTCTCTCCATTCTCACCAGCGTACGTGCGCTTGTGACCGCTGCGATCGCGGTCGGCTCGGTCGCGTTCGTCCGCACGGTCCCGCTCGCCGCCCAGGACGACAAGAAGGACGAGGAGAGTGAGGAGAAGGCGCTCGATCAGGTCTGGAAGATCAGCGGGCTCCGGACCGGATTCTGTATCCAGCTTCTGCTCGATGCCAATACGCTCGACGTGCCCTTCTCCCGCGAGGCCCGGCCGGTCCGGGCGGATGCGGTGCCGGACCTGAGTCCGGCCCTCCGGAGCGTGCTCCAGGAACAGCCCCAGTACGCGTCCTGGTCTCCATCGCAGCTCTGTCTCTATTACATGGAGACGGTGGACGTCGGCTCGCTCCGGGTGAGCGAGCGAAGCTTGACCAAGATGCCCATGCTGGGCGTCTGGAGCCTCGCGGCCGTCGACGTGAACGGAGGCGCTCGCCGTGACGTCGTCCTGCGACTCTTCACCAACACCGGACGCCTGGAGCGGGCGGGGCAGGTGAGCGGGCTCGACCTCCGCAAAGTCCGCAGCACGGTCGAGGACGTCGAGAACGAGGACGATCCGACGGCGCCGCCCCTGGGTACCCGATACGAGATTCAGCTCGGCAAGACGCTGCTCACCTGGGACGGTCGGCGGGTCAACGACAGCACCCGCGCCGCCAGCGCGGTGACGTCGGAATGGCGAGCGGACAGCCGCCGTCGCGGTCCGATGAGCGCCCGGCTGGTCCTGCGTCCGCAGTGGACCAAGTCGATGGTAGGCTCGCTTCGGATCGAAGGGGAGGACGTGGTGGCCGATGCCATCAAGGCATCCCCGGTGCGGTTCGTTGCCCCGGCGATTCTCGGTGGCGGGGGCGAGATGACGTTCGGTCGGTGAGTCGCGACGCCTGATGTGGAGGGATGGGAGGGAGCACGTAACCTCCATGTCGAAGATGTTCATAATCAGAGACTCTGAATAAATAAAAGCAGGGTGGCGACACTGTCGTCTTGTTCTGCTGCAAGGTTTAGTGCCTCGCATATGTTGTTGTCTTTCAATGCATTGAGTGGCACTATCTAATCTGCATTGCTAAGGTATCGAGGCGCATTTTGCGTCTGGAAACCGTCCTCCCAGATATTCACTTACGCGACTTATCAACATGTGGAAAGCGATTCCAGGGGGCACCATCCTGCGCTTTTGGGAACCGAGGCAGCCGAGATGCCGTCGCTAGGGTCCACGGGCGGAGTTCTGGTTGCGCGCCGAGTGATGACCCTCGTGCCCGGAGTGGACGGCGATGCGCTCTGGTGGGCCGACGGACGGATTCGTGCGGTGGGTCGGGCCGCTGAGATCGACCGCCAAGCGCCGAGGCACCTCCCCCGCTATGAGCACCCCGCCGCCCTCGTCACCCCGGGATTCGTGGACGGACACACCCACTTCGCCATGTGGGCGCTCGGGAGGCGTCAGGTGCGCCTCGTGGGTGCCCGAACGCGGGACGAGGCGGTCGCTCGCGTCGCCGCAGGAGCTCCGTCGCAGGGTTGGGTTGCCGGGCACGGGTGGGATGCCAATGGCGTGGAGCCAAGCCCCCGACCGGGACGCGCTCGACCGGGTGCATGCCCGACCCGTCTACCTCGATTCGCTCGACGTCCACGCCGCCTGGGTGAACAGCGCGGCCCTGGCGATCGCCAGGGTGACCAGGGAAACGCCGGACCCTCCGGGCGGCCGGATCGTCCGGGACGCCGCTGGTGAGCCGACCGGGCTGCTGCTGGAGCGTGCCGTGGACCTGGTCGCTCGGGTTCGGCCGACACCATCGGCGCAGATGCTCGACGAAGCGCTGCGGGACGCGCAGGCGGAGGCGCATCGGCTGGGGGTGACCGGACTGCACGACGTGGAGGACGGGCGCGCCTGGGCCGCCTTTCGCAGGCTCGAGGATGCCGGCGATCTCCGGCTTCGGGTGCTGTTCCATCCGCCGGTCGCGGCGCTGCCCGATCTGGTGCGCCGCGGCCAGCGGAGCGGCACCGGCTCCCGCTGGCTCGGCATGGGCGGGGTGAAGCTGTTTCTCGACGGCAGCCTCGGGAGCCGGACCGCGTGGATGCTCGACCCGTACGAGCGAAGCCGCGACCGGGGGATGCCGATCACCACGGAGACGGAAGCGGCCGACGCGATGCGCACGGCGGCGAATCACGGCATCGCGGTCACGGTGCACGCCATCGGAGACGCCGCCGTGCGCCGGGCGCTCGACCTGATCGAGGCGCTTCCCCGGGTCGCCCTCCCGCATCGGATCGAGCACTTCCAGTGCGTCCATCCGGCCGACCTCGCTCGGGCCGCCCGGGCCGGGGTGGTGGCTTCGATGCAGCCGGCCCATCTCCTCACCGACATCCCGCTGGTGGATCGCCACTGGGGTGCGCGGGGCGCGGGCGCCTATGCCTTCCGCACGCTGCTTCGCCGGGGTACCTCGGTGGTGTTCGGCAGCGACGTCCCGGTCGCGTCCATCGACCCGCGCGAGGGGGTGTACGCGGCGCTCGAGCGAAAGGGCTTCGACGGTGCACCGGAGCCGCGGGTGGCGCCCGGAGGAGAAGCTCGGCTTCGAAGATGTGGTCCGCGGCTACACCGTTGCGGCCGCCCACGCGAGCGGCACCGGGCGCCGCCTGGGCACGCTCGCGCCAGGCGCCGAGGCCGACCTGGTGGCGTGGGAGGTGGACCACGCGGCGGAGCGGGGCGATGGCGAGGCCTTTCGCGCCGGCCGTGCCGGGCTGACCGTGGTCGGCGGCGAGGTCGTGATGCATCGGTGATGGGGCGACGTTAGAATCCCCAGCATGCCAACCTCGGTGAGACGCACCAAGATCGTCGCCACGCTTGGACCCGCGTGGGCCGAGCCCGACCAGATGACGGGGCTGCTCGACGCCGGCGTGAACGTCGTGCGGATCAATGCCTCACACGCCACTTCCGAGCTCCGTGCCCGCTGGATCGCCGATCTCCAGGGCCTGATGAAGGCGCGGGCCGAGTCCGCCGCGATCCTGGTGGACCTGCAGGGCCCCCGCATCCGCGTCGGTACCCTCGAAGAGCCGCTGGTGCTCGACCCCGGGCAACGGGTGACCTTCGCACCCGAAGGGTCCGCGGGCCCGGGCGAGATTCCGACCACCTACGACGCGCTCGCGGCGGACGTCGGCTATCGGGTGCCGCATCCTCCTCGACGATGGGCTGCTCGCGGTCGAGGTCACCGGCGTTCGGGGTGAGCGGGTCGAGGCGGTGGTGCACTACGGCGGCGAGCTCAAGTCGCACAAGGGAATGAACCTGCCGGGAATCGAAGTGAGCGCGCCCGCGCTCACCGAGAAGGATCTCGAGGACGCGCGGCAGGCCGCAGCGCTGGGCGTGGACTACATCGCGCTTTCCTTCGTGCGCCGGCCCGAGGACATGGAGCTGCTGCGCGCCCTGGTTCCCCGGAGCATCAAGCTGATCGCCAAGATCGAGAAGGACACCGCGCTCAAGAACCTCTGCGGCATCCTCGACGCATCCGACGCGATCATGGTGGCCCGCGGTGATCTCGGCGTCGAGCTGCCGTTCGAGGAAGTGCCGCTGATGCAGAAGCAGATCATCCGGGAGGCGGGCCTGCACGGCAAGCCGGTGATCACGGCCACCCAGATGCTCGAGTCCATGATCCACGCGCCGCGCCCCACCCGCGCCGAGGCGTCCGACGTGGCCAACGCGATCCTCGACGGCACCGACGCCGTCATGCTGTCGGCCGAGACCGCGGTGGGCCGCTATCCCCTGGAGGCGGTGCGGGCGATGGACCGGATCGCGCGCGAGATGGAATTGCAGCGGCCGGGGCGGGGGGTCACCCTCGACGCCGCGTTGGGCCGGCGGTCGAGCGAGGGGGTGCCGCTCCCCAACCACCGCGCGGGGCAGAGCGGACCGGTCCGCACCGAGGACGCCATTGCCGTGGCGGTCTGCGCGGCCGCGGAGATGCTGAGCGCTCCGGTGATCCTCTGCTTCACCAGCAGCGGATTCACCGCACGCAAGGTGAGCACCTGCCGGCCGGGCGTGCCGGTGTTCGCCTGTACCCCGGAGCCGGAGACCTTCCGGCAGCTGTCGCTGGTCTGGGGCGTGACATCCGCGCTGATCGATCACTCGACCAGCTACGACGCGATGCTGGCGGTGGCGCGGCGCCGGATCCTCGAGCGCGGCATGGCGCGCCCGGGGGAGCGCCTGGTGGTCACCGCCGGCGTTCCTTTCGACATGCCCGGCACGACCAACCTCCTGAAGATCGAAGCGGTTTAGGAGATGCGGCTCACCTTCCTCGGGACGGGGACGTCGTTCGGCGTGCCGCAGATCGGCTGCGACTGTCCGGTGTGCCGCTCGACCGATCCGAGGGACAAACGCACCCGGTCGGGCGCGGTGATCCAGGAGGGCGGCACCACCCTGTTGATCGACACGCCGCCCGAGCTGCGCCTTCAGCTGGTGGCGGGCGGGTTCGACAGCATCGACGCCGTCGCCTACACCCACGAGCACGCCGACCATATCAACGGCATCGACGACCTCCGCATGTTCTCGGTCCGGCGTCGTCGCCCGCTGCCGGTATATGGGCCGCGTGAGACGCTCGACCGCCTGCGCCACTCCTTCGACTACATCTTCGACGATTCGGTACTGCCATACGAGGGGACCTCGAAGCCCACCCTCGAGATCCATGAGGTCCAGCCAGGCGTGGCCGTGAGCATGGCAGGTGTGAACGCGCTGCCGCTCGCGTTCCGGCACGGGCATCTGCGGGTGTTCGGCTACCGCTTCGGCAAGCTGGCCTACCTCACCGACGTCAAATCCATCCCCGACGCCGAGCGGGAGCAGCTTCGCGGGCTCGAAGTGCTGGTCGTCAATGCGCTCTGGTGGCGCCCGCACCCGACCCATCTCAGCATCGGGGAGGCGATCGATGCCGCCCGCGCGCTCGGGGCGCGTCGCACCTACCTGACGCATCTCACTCACGAGACCGGCCACGCCGAGCTCGCGGCCCGCCTCCCTGACGGCGTGAGGCCGGCGTACGACGGGCTCACGGTGGAGATTCCCTGATGAAGCTGGCATACGGACGCATGCTCCAGGATGGTCTCGACGGGCGGCACGGCCTGCCCCGCTCCCGGCTCGCGGAGCTGGCGGAGCGGTTCGGAACCGTGCAAGCCGAGGTTCGCCGCCGCCGTGCCGGGGGGGAGTACGGCTTCTACGGCCTGGTGGATCAGGGCGAGACGATTCGGCAGATCACGAAGTTCGCCGAGGGCGTCGGGCAGGCGTTCGACCATGTGCTCGTCCTGGGCATCGGCGGCTCGGCGCTGGGGACCAAGGCCCTGATCAACGCGCTGCGGCGGCCGGCATGGAACGAGTGGGACGATGAGGGGCGGGAGTTCTATCCCCGCCTGACCGTCCTCGAGAACGTGGATCCCGACCAGCGTCGCGGCCGCGCTCGCGCGGATCGATCCGCGTCGCGTTCTGGTGAACGTCATCAGCAAATCCGGCGGCACGGCGGAGACGATGGCGCAGTACCTCGTGGTTCGCGCCTGGCTGGAGGAGGCGCTGGGCGACGCCGTATCGCGCCATCTCGTCTTCACCACCGATCCCGCCCGAGGCGCCCTGCGCGAGCTGTCCGCGCGCGACGGCATCGCGACGCTCGACGTGCCGCCGGCGGTAGGCGGCCGGTTCAGCGTGCTCTCCCCGGTGGGACTGCTCCCCGCGGCGCTGGTGGGGATCGACATCGCCGCGCTGCTCGCAGGGCGCGAGGACAGCGGTGTCGCGGGCCGAATCGGACGATCTCCTCCGGAACCCCGCGGCGCTGTATGCCGGTCTCCACTGGGCGGCGGACAGCGATCTCGGCGCGCGGATCCACGTGCTCATGCCCTATTCGGACCGGCTCCGGGAGTTCGCCGACTGGTATCGCCAGCTCTGGGCCGAGAGCCTGGGCAAGCGCGTGGACCGCGAGGGGCGGACCGTGCACGTGGGCCCCACGCCGCTGGCGGCGGTGGGCGCCACCGACCAGCACAGCCAGGTGCAGCTTTTCATGGAGGGTCCGTACGACAAGGTCATCACCTTCGTCCGGGTGGAGCGGTTCGGAGAGGATCGCGAGATCCCGCTGCCGGCGCCGCGGGCCGATGGCTCGAAGGTGGAGCTCCCCGCCGACCTCGCCTACCTCCCCGGCCACACCCTGGGCGAGCTGCTCAATGCCGAGTTCGAGGCGACGGCGACGGCGCTGGCCGAGATGGGGCGGATGAGCTGCACGCTGCACCTCCCGGAGCTCACGCGCGGCCACCCTGGGCGAGGCCATCATGTTCTACCAGCTGGCGACCGGGTACGCCGGGGCGTGGTACGGAATCGACCCGTTCGACCAACCCGGTGTGGAGCTCGGCAAGCGGCTCACCTATGCCGCCATGGGCCGGCCCGGCTACGAGGCCAAGCCCAGGGCCGCGGGCCCCGCGGACGAGGCGTAAATCGTTTGACGCTCCCCCGCGCCCACCCTACCTTTGACGGTCCCGGATGGTGGGTGCGGACTCAAGGAGGAATTCCCTGAATGGCTGACGCGACGCAGCGGGTCGTGGATCTGTATGGTGGGGCGGTAGCGCTGGCGTCCAGCGGCGTGACGGTGCGCGACGCGGCCAGGCTGAGGACGTCCGCGACCGACCAGCTGGTGTGGCAGGCGGTCTTCGGCGACGGCGATGACCGTGAAGCGGCCCGCTGGCTGCTCTGGGAGCTGGGGCAGGCCACCGGTGCCCGCCCCGCTTCGATCAACGGTCTCTACCTGGCCCGCGGCAGGGGCGATGTCGGCGGCTTCACCGTGCCGGCCATCAACGTCCGCGCGATGGCCTACGACACCGCCCGCGCGATCTTCCGCGTCGCCAAGGCGGGCAAGGCGGGCGCCATCATCCTGGAGATCGCCCGCTCGGAGATCGCCTACACCGAGCAGCGGCCGGCCGAGTACGTGGCCGTGCTGATCGGTGCCGCGCTCCGCGAGGGGTATACGCTGCCGCTGTTCATTCAGGGCGACCACTGCCAGGTCAACCACAAGAAGTACCAGGCCGATCCCGAGGCCGAGGTGGGCGAGGTCAAGAAGCTGATCGCCGAGGAGATCGGCGCCGGCTTCTACAACGTGGACGTGGACACCTCGACGCTGGTGGACCTCGATCAGCCGACCCTCGAGGAACAGCAGCGGGCGAACTACGAGCGGGCGGCGGAGATCACCGCCTTCATCCGGGCGCAGGAGCCGGAGGGCGTGACCGTGTCGGTGGGCGCGGAGATCGGCGAGGTCGGCATGAAGAACAGCACCGTCGAGGAGCTGCACGCCTTCATGCAGGGCTACAATCGGAGCCTCGCCGACGCTGGGCGACCACGCGGGGATCAGCAAGATCTCGGTCCAGACCGGGACGTCGCATGGCGGAGTGGTCCTGGCCGATGGCTCGATCGCCGACGTGAAGCTCGATCTCCAGGCGCTCGAGGCGCTCTCCCGCGCGGCGCGGGAGGACTACGGACTGGCCGGCGCGGTGCAGCACGGTGCCAGCACGCTGCCGTCCAACGCCTTCGGCAATTTCCCCCGGATCGAGACCGCCGAGATCCACCTCGCCACCAACTTCCAGAACATCGTGTTCGATCACGGCCGGCTGCCGGCCGATCTGAAGGACCGGATCCGCGAGTGGCTGGACGAGAACGCCAACGGCGAGCGGAAGAGCGGGGACACCAACGAGCAGTTCTATTACAAGGCCCGGAAGAAGGCGATCGGCCCGTTCAAGCGCGACCTCTGGTCGCTGCCCGAGGACGTGCGCACCGCCATCGCCGGCGATCTCGAGCGGACCTTCGCCTTCCTGTTCGAGCAGCTCAACGTGAACGGCACCGCGGACCACATCAATCGCTTCGTGCAGGCCCCTCTCCAGCATCACGCGGCGTTGAAGCCGGTGCTGGTGGCGGCGGCCGATGACCCCGACGCCGGGGAATAAGGGGGACGCCATGCGCCACAAGGGCAGGGAAGTCGTCTACGTCGAGCGGGGAGACTCCTCCGCGAAGTGGCTCTTCTGGGGCGTGGTGCTCGGCGCCGGCGTGGCGCTGATGTACGCCCCGCGGAGCGGCGAGGAGACCCGGCGGGTGCTGCAGCGGCGGCTGTGGAAGCTGCGGGCCATGACCGAGGAGAAGTTCGACGAGCTGGCGCAGCAGTTCGGCGGCTCCAAGGACGCGCTCCGCGAGTTCGAGGACGACGACGGGGACGACGAGGAGCTGTTCGAGCCGCGCGAGCCGCGACGTGCCCCCGGCCCGCGGCCGCGGGTCGGCGCCCTCCGCCCGGGAAGAGCTGGAGCGCCGCCTGGCCGAGTCGCGCGCCCGGCGGCGGGTGGGCGGAGATCCCGAGGAGCCGCTCGCCTGAGCGGCGTCCGACCCGGCGGGTGGCATCGCTCGCCCGCCGGCTTCATCCGCCGGACTCTGCAAGCCGCCGACGAATACAACCTGCCGTTTCTCGCGAGCGCGCTCACCTTCGACGCGCTCCTCGCGGCCATCCCGTTCGTGCTGCTGCTGCTCATCGGCCTGACCCACCTGGCCCAGGCGCTCGCGAGCAGCTCGACCGTCGATGCCGCCGCGCTCTTCCACCGGTTCTTTCCGCCCCACGCCTCCGCGCCCGGGCCGCGACCCGTTCGGGGCCATCGAGGCAGCTGCTGGTGCGGGTCTCGCGGAACCGGGGCGAGATCTCGCTCTACGCCGTGCCGGCGTTCGTCTGGTTCAGCACCCGGCTCTTCGCCGGCATCCGGACCTCGCTCAACGAGATCTACGACATCTCGGCCCGGCCGGCGCCGCGGCGGCATTTCCTGCTGAGCCTGCTGGACGCCAAGCTGCGCGACATCGGGATGGTGCTCGCCACGGTGGTCCTGTTCCTGGCCAATACGCTGATGACGACCGGTCTCGCGCTGCTGCAGAGTCGGGGCGCGCGGATCCCCGAGCTGGCGTTCTTCGTCTCCTCCGTGGGCCGGCTGCTGGGCGAGCTGCTGGCGTTCTCCTTCTCGGTCTCGCTGTTCTACCTGACCTACGCCTACGCGTCGCCCCGGCGTCTGCCCTGGCGGACGGTGCTGCTGGCGTCGACCTTCACCGCGGCCCTGTTCGAGGTCGCCAAGCGCCTCTACAGCCTCTACCTCGCGAACTTCGCCTCGTTCGAGGGGCCGAGCGGCGACGCCAACATCGGCGCGGCGGTCCTCCTCGTCCTCTGGATCAACTACACCGCGATCGTGTTCCTGCTCGGCGGGGTCGTGGCCGAGACCTGGGAGCTGCGGACGATGCAGCAGCGCCAGCGCGCGAAGCTCGGCTGATCGCGTCGTGATCCGAGGCTTCCCCCGCGTTTCGGGCCGGACTATATTGCTGGTGCCCCAGGTCCGAAGGGCTCCGGCGCGTGAACCGCGTCAGGACCTCGCCGGTAGCAGCGCTAAGCGATGTCCGGTGTCGCTTCGGGGTGCCTGGGGCACTCTTCTTTCCCGCCGGCCCGTCCCGACTGCCATGATCGCCCTCGCCCGCCGATATCGCCCGAAACGCTTCGCCGACCTCCTGGTCCAGGACCACGTCGCCGCCGTGCTGCGCGGGGCCGTCGCCCGTGGCCGCGTGGGTCACGGCTACCTGCTCACCGGTCCTCGCGGGGTGGGGAAGACCACCGCCGCGCGCATTCTCGCGATGGCGCTCAACTGCCCCAATCGCGATCCGTCGGGCGATCCCTGCGGCGAGTGCGAGAGCTGCCTCCGGGTCTGGAACGGCGGGACCAGCCTCGATGTCATCGAGATCGACGCGGCCAGCAACCGCGGTGTGGACGATGCCCGCGAGCTGCGCGAGCGCGCGATGTACGCGCCGTCCCAGGCCGGCCACCACAAGGTCTACATCGTGGACGAGGCCCACATGTTGACCCGCGAGGCGTGGAACGCGCTGCTCAAGATCCTCGAGGAGCCGCCTCCGGGCGTGGTGTTCGTCTTCGCCACGACCGAGCCGCAGAAGATCGCGGCCACCGCCGCCCCGGTGCTGAGCCGCCTGCAGCGCTTCGACTTCCGTCGCATCGGCCCCGCCAGCATTCGCGACCGCCTGCGGGAGGTGCTGAACCAGGAAGGGATCGCCGCCGACGATGACGCGCTGACGCTGATCGCGCGACACGCCGACGGAGGGATGCGGGACGCGCTGTCGGTGCTCGACCAGTGCCTGAGCTTCGGCGAAGGCGCCGTCACCGCCGAGCGGGTGCGCGAGGTGCTCGGCCTGGTGGGCGACGAGATGTACGCCGAGGTGCTCGACCTCGTCGCCGAGCGGCGGCCGGAGCACGTGTTTCCGCTGATCGACCGGCTGGCGGATGCCGGGGTGGACCTCACCGAGTTCATGGGCGGCGCCGGGGACGTGCTCCGCTCGCTCCTGATGGTCCAGCTGGGGAACGACCCCGACGGGCTGACCGAGGCGCTACGCGCGGCGCTCGAGCGCTACCGCGACCCGGCTCGAGACCGGGAGACGTGGTGCGCATGCTCCGCCTGCTCAGCGAGAGCGAGGTCCTCATCCGCCGGAGTGCCAACCCCCGGCTCGTGGTCGAGACCCTGCTCCTTCGCTGGGCGATGATGGACCGGACGATCGACCTCCAGGAGGTGTTGGCCGGCCGGTCCGGTGGTCGGTCCGGCGCTCCCTCCGGCGCTCCCTCAGGACCCGCCGCTGCGGGCGGCCCCGCGCCCGGAGCGCGCCCGGCCGCACCTTCTCCGCCGACCGCACCCGTTCCGCCGGCCACCCCCTCGGTTGTCCCGGGCGGCTCCGCGGCCACTCGCGTTCTGCGCGAAACCGGGCCTGGAGCCGCCGCGCCGCGGCCACCAGAGATGGTAGCGTCGGCGCCGGCGGCCCCCAGCGGCTCGGCCGACCTGTCGACGGCGTGGCCCGAAATTCTCACCGAGGTGCGGTCCGGCAGCCGGATTCTGGGCGAGGCCCTGGCCGCCGCGAAGCCCGGCACGGCCGAGGGTGGCTCGCTGCCGTTGGTGCTCGCCGAGTCGAATCCGATCTTCGCCGAGGCGATCCAGGCCAAGGCGGCGGCCATCGAGGACACCATCCGGCGGCATACCGGCCAGTCGCTTCGCATTCGGGTGACCGTGGCCGAAGCCGAGGCCGGTGCGCCTGTGCCCAAGCCCCGACCGCTGACCGAGTCGTCGCTTCGGGCCGACCGCCTGCGCTCGTTCCGGGCCAAGGATCCCGCCCTCGACACGGCGGCCGATGCGTTAGATTTGGAGATCGTGGACTGACCGTCGTTTGTATTGCCTCGTACCCCTAGAGCATTGGCGCCAATGGCAGGATTACCGGAAGGCATGGCGGATCTGCAGCAGCTCTTTCAGCTCGGCCAGCAGATGCAGGGTCGGCTGCAGCAACTGCAGACCGAGCTGGCGAGCCGTACCATCGAGACCTCCGCGGGCGCCGGCCTGGTCAAGGTCGAGGCCGACGGCCGCGGCACCGTGCGCTCGATCGTCATCGACCCGACCGTGTTCGCCAGGCACGACGCCGAATTCCTGGGCGACCTCGTGCTTGCCGCCGTCGCCGAAGCGCAGCGCCGGGCCGCGGATCTGCTGCAGGCCGAGATGCGCAAGGTCCCCTCCGCTTCCGTTCGCGCCGCCCTTCTGACCGGTGAGCGCGATCGACGAGCTGATCACCGAGCTGGCCAGGCTGCCGGGCATCGGCCGGAAGACGGCGCAGCGCCTCACGTTTCATCTGCTCCAGCAACCGCCGGACGTGGTCGGGCCGGCTCGCCTCGGCCCTGGTCACGGTCGCCGAGCGGGTGCGTCCCTGCGACGAGTGCGGCAATCTCACCGAGGATCAGCCCTGTGCGATCTGCCGGGATCCCCGGCGTGACCCGGCCCTGCTCTGCGTGGTCGAGGACGCCTCGGCGGTGACGCTGGTGGATCGCGCGACCGACTTCAAGGGCCGCTACCACGTGCTCGGTGGCCGGCTCTCGCCGCTGGACGGCGTGGGGCCCGAGGCCCTGCGGCTCGACCGGCTGGTCAGCCGAGTGGCGGAGGGAAGCGTGCGGGAGGTGATCCTCGCGACCAATCCCTCGATGGAGGGTGAGGTGACGGCGACCTACATCCAGCAGCTGCTGGCGGGGCACCAGGTGCGGGTGACTCGCCTGGCACGCGGCCTCCCGATGGGCGGCGAGCTCGAGTATGTGGACGGCGTCACCCTCGCCCACGCGCTGGTGGCCCGGCAGGAGGTCGGCTGATGCGGAGCCGCTCACTGCTCTTCACCGGGGGCGCCGTCGTGGGCGCGGCCGCGGGCTGGGTGCTCGCGCAGCGTCGTCTCACCTTCCACCGCAAGGACCTGTTCAGCCCTCGGCCCCTGCGCCGACTGGCCGCGCTGGGATACCTGGCGGGACAGAGCGGGGTGGAGACCGCGCGGCTGCTGCGCGACTACCTCGCGTGGGAGCGGCAGCCGATGCTGCGCCGTCGGGCCGAGGGGATCCTGAAGCGGCTGCAGAGCACGCTCGCATGAGCGGCGCCTCGAGCTGGTCGTTCGGGGAGGAGGACTCCAGGCGGATCCATGGAATCCTCCGCTCCTTCCTGGGTGAGACCAACGCGCGCACGGCGCTGATCGTGGATCGCACCGGCCAGATGGTCGCCACCGTGGGCGAGGCGCCGGCCTTCGACCCCACCGCGTTCGCGTCGCTCACCGCCGCCGACTTCAGTGCCAACGATCAGCTCGCGCGCATGCTGGGCGAGGCCGAGTTCGGCGCCCTCTTCCATCAGGGCGAGCGCGAGTCCATGTACCTGGCGGATGTGGCCCGCCGGGTCATTCTCGTCGTGCTGTTCGACAACCGCACCACCCTGGGCCTGGTCAAGCTGCGGGTAAAGCCCGCGCTGGGTCAGCTCAATCAGGTGTTCACCGAGATGTTCGACCGCGACGGCGCGGGCGCGCCTGGCGTGGAGTCGGCCTTTCTCGGTGAGGCGGAAGATGAGATCGACAAACTCTTCGGGTCCTGAGGAGAACCGCCCGCATGTCGATGATCAACTACGCCTCACGCGAGATCAACTGTAAGCTGGTGTACTATGGGCCCGGCCTGGGCGGGAAGACGACCAACCTGGAGTTCGTCTACAACAAGGTCGCGCCCGGATCGCGGGGCAAGATGATCTCCCTCGCCACCGAGACCGAGCGCACCCTGTTCTTCGACTTCCTGCCGGTGGACCTCGGCACCATTCGCGGGTTCAAGGTGAAGTTCCACCTCTATACGGTGCCGGGGCAGGTGTACTACAACGCCTCCCGCAAGCTGATCCTCAAGGGTGTGGACGGTGTGGTCTTCGTGGCGGACAGCCAGATCGAGCGGATGGACGCGAACATCGAGGCCATGCAGAACCTGTACGAGAACATGGCGCAGCACGGCTACGATCTGACCAAGATCCCGTTCGCCGTGCAGTACAACAAGCGGGATCTGCCCAACGCCGCGCCGATCGCGGAGCTGCAGGCCGCGGTCAATCCGGGCTGGCCCGTCGAGGAGCCGGCCCGCCAGCGGCAGACGGCCGATCCCTACCACGAGGCCGAGTTTCTGGTCTGGCAGCAGGACGGGCACTGGATCGAGCGTGCGCCGTACTTCGAGGCGGTGGCGGTGACCGGTGAGGGCGTCTTCGACACGCTGAAGGCGATCAGCAAGAGCGTCGTCAAGACGCTGGGATAGCCGCGATGTGGACCCTGGCGAACGTCATCACGATCGTCCGGATCTGCTTTACGCCGGTCATCGCCCTCCTGCCGTTCATCGAGGGCTACTGGCCCAAGCTCATCGCGTTCGTGATCTTCCTCGCCGCGGCCATCAGCGACATCTATGACGGGCACCTCGCCCGCAGCCGTAACGAGGTCACCGATTTCGGCAAGCTGCTCGACCCTCTCGCCGACAAGCTGCTGCTCTTCGCCACGCTGATTCCGATCTATTTCATCTCCCGCTGGCGGCATGACCTCTACGACATCCCCATCTGGGGGAGCATTCCGCTCTGGGTCTGCGTGCTCCTGATCGGCCGCGAGCTCGCGATGACCGTGTTCCGCCACTGGGCCCAGCGGAAAGGCGTGGTCATCCCGGCGGCGGGCGCCGGCAAGCTGAAGACGACCATCCAGAACATCTTCATCGGGGCGGTCATTCTCTGGTTCGCCTTCCGCGACGCCCGTAAGCCGCTGGGGTGGGAGCACAGCCCCTGGGCGGACTACTGGAATCAGTTCCACGGCGGGTTCGTGGCGGTGACCCTGGCGGTGGCGACGCTCCTCACCGTCTACTCGTTCGTCCTGTATCTGTATCGGAATCGGCGGCTGTTTAGTGAGAGGCTATGAGCTATGAGCTATCAGCTATGAGCTATTGAGCTATGAGCTATGAGCTGACACCGGACAGGCTCTGAGCCGCCGCGCGGTGGACTGTCAGCTGTAGCTCTTGGCTCATAGCTCATAGCTCATAGCTCATAGCTTCCCTCCCAATGCTCCTCGAACTCGTCACCATCGGCAACGAGCTGCTTCTCGGCTACACCGTGGACACCAACGGCGCCGAGATTGCGCGGGCGCTGTCCGCTATCGGCGTCGAGATCGTCCGTCGGACCGCGGTGCCCGACCGGCCGGATGAGATCGTCGCGGCGGTCAGCGAAGCGCTCGCTCGCACCGGCGCGGTGCTCACCACCGGCGGCCTGGGCCCCACCCGCGACGACGTCAGCAAGAAGGCCATCGCCGGACTGTACGGCCTGCCACTCGAGTTCGACGAGAGCGTGTGGTCGGATATCGTGACCCGCTTCGCCCGGGTGCAGCGGGTGCCGGTGGCGAGCAACCGGACCCAGGCCGAGGTGCCGCGCGGGGCGACCATGCTGCGGAACCGGTGGGGCACCGCGCCGGGTCTCTGGCTCGAGGGCGCCCCGGGGCTCACCATCATGCTGCCTGGGGTTCCGTCAGAGATGCGGAAACTGCTCGAGACCGAGGTGGTGCCGCGACTCACGGCGCGGGCTTCGGGCGACGTGGTCCGCTCGCTGGTCGTGCGGACGACCGCGATCCCCGAATCCACGCTGGCCGAGCGCATGGGGGAGATCGAGCGCGAGATCGCCCCGCTCACGATGGCCTATCTGCCCGGAATCGAGGGCGTGGACCTTCGGTTCACGGCGTGGGGCATGGCACCCGCCGAAGCCGACCGCCGGCTCCGCTCGGCCGCGGATCTCGCGCGGGAGCGCGCCGGCGAGCACGTCTATGGCGAGGGGGATGCCGACCTCGCGGCGATACTGCTGGAGCGGGCCCGGCGGGCCGGCGTCTCGCTCGGCGCCGCGGAGTCGTGCACCGGCGGCCTCGTCGGTGCGCAGAATCACGGCCATCCCCGGCAGCTCCGATTCGTTCGCCGGGGCGGTGGTGTGCTACTCCAACGCCCTCAAGACGGCGCTGTTGGATGTCGCGCCCGCCCTCATCAGCCAGCATGGAGCGGTGAGCGAGGAAGTGGCGCGGGCCATGGCTGAAGGCGCGCGGGCTCGCCTGGGCGTGGACCTGGCGGTCTCGGTCACCGGCATCGCCGGGCCGACGGGGGGCACCGAGGAGAAGCCGGTGGGCACGGTCTGGTTCGGGGTGGCCGCGGAGGGCGAGACCGAGGCTAGACGGGTCATCTTCCTCGGCTCCCGCACCGAGATCCGCGAGCGGGCCGCCCAGACCGCCCTATTCCTGCTGTTGCGCCGGCTCCAGGCGGACTGAGTCGTCACGCGGATTCAGGTCTCGTCTGACCCGGTTACTGTTATCTTTGGGCATCACCTCGCATGTGAGGGCGCAAGTGACTGATAAGCGACGATTTAGCACGGAGCAACGCGGCCGCGACCCGATCCACACCTCGGGCGGCATGGCGGAGCCCGCGGGGTCTGGTGGCCCCGCTGGCGACGGCGCCGACCTCGCGTCCACCGACATGTCCGCCGAGCCCGGATCGCGGCAGGATCCGTCGGAGCCGATCTTCGGCGAGGGGCGGGGAGGGCTCCCCGCCGAGCCCGAGTCCGAGGCGATCCGGCGGCTCGAGTCGGAGTTGTCGGAGTCGAGAGATCGCCAGCTTCGTCTGGCCGCGGAATTCGATAACTATCGGAAACGGGTCTCCCGCGAGCGGGTGGAGCAGAGCGACCGGGCGCAGGCGTCGTTCGTCACCAAGCTGCTCGACGTGCTGGACGACATGGACCGACTGAGCGCCGAAGGCACCGCCGGCTCGCCCGAGTCGATGCGGCAGGCCATCGGGCTGGTCGACCGGAAGCTGCGGAAGGAGCTGGAGGCGGCGGGGGTCGAGCGGATCGACCCGGTGGGAGAGCCCTTCGACCCCAGCGTGCACGAGGCGGTCTCCGCCGTGCCGCCGCCGCAGCCTGATCTGGATCACACGGTGAGCGCGACCTTCCAGACCGGCTACAAGTTCAAAGGTGCCCTGGTGCGCCCGGCCCGGGTACAGGTCTATTCGACGCAAGGCCAGGCCTGACGGTGGCGTCCAAGGACTTTTATCAGGTCCTGGGCGTCTCCGAGTCGGCGAGCCAGGACGACATCAAGAAGGCGTATCGCCGCCTCGCCAAGCAGTACCACCCGGACGCCAACCCCAGCAACCCATCGGCGGCGGACCGCTTCAAGGAAATCTCCGAGGCGCACAGCGTGCTCTCGGACGCCGACAAGCGGAAACAGTACGACCAGATGCGTCGTCTGGGTGCGTTCGATGGCGGCCCTCGCCGCTCGGCCGCCGGGCCGCGTCCAGCCGGTGCGCCCGGCGACGTCGGAGCCGAGGGGTTCGACTTCGGCGACTTCGGGGGTCTGGGCGACATCTTCTCGTCCATCTTCGGGCGCGGCGGTCGCCAGCCCGAATCCCGGAGCGAGTCGCTGGAGGCGGTGATCGAGGTACCGTTCCGGGTGGCGGCACTCGGCGGAAAGATCACCGTCACTATCCCGGTGACCGAGGCCTGCCCCACCTGTAGCGGCAACGGGGGCGCACCGGGCGCGACCTGGTCCACCTGCCCTGAATGCAACGGCCGCGGCACGATCTCGTTCGGCCAAGGGGGCTTCGCGGTCAACCGTCCCTGCCCCCAGTGCCGCGGCCGTGGCAAGATTCCGTCTCAGCCGTGCCCCACCTGCCGCGGCGTCGGCGAGGTGAAGAGCGAAAAGCGCGTCACCATCACGGTCCCCCCGGCCACGGAGAGCGGCTCGCGTCTCCGGTTGCGAGGTCAGGGCGAGCGTGCGCGCGGCGGCGGCGCAGCAGGCGATATCATCATCAACTTTCAGGTCCAGCCCGACCGCTTCTTCCGGCGTGAGGGGATCGACGTCGTGTGCGAGGTGCCGCTCAACATCGCACAGGCCACCCTCGGCACGCGCCTGAGGGTTCGCACGCTCGACGGGAAAAAGGTCATGCTCCGGATTCCCGCCGGCACCCAGCCGGGGCGCAAGTTCCGCATCAAGGGTCAGGGGATCGAGAAGAACGGCCGCAGGGGCGACCAGCTGGTGGGGGTGCAGGTGAACGTCCCGAGCGAGCTCACGCCCGAGCAGCAGGAGCAGATGAAGAAGTTCGCCGAGGCGGCGGGGATGAGCTTCTAGTTCCCCGTAGATCCGCTACACCCTCGGCTCCGCCAGTCTCGCAACTCGTTCGCCCAGGACCTTGTGGGTTGCCCGTTCGGGCTCGTCCGGGGCCGGGCTGCGCTGCCGATAGGTGCCGTCGCTCTCCAGCTCCCATGCCTGACGGTTATCCTGCCACATCAGCAGCAGCACGTCCCGCAGCGCCTGGCGGTGCACCGGGTCCTCGATCGGCGCCACGGCCTCGATCCGCCGCTCGAGGTTGCGCGGCATCCAGTCCGCGGACCCGATGTAGACCTCCTCGTCGCCGCCGTTCAGGAAATAGTACGCCCGGCTGTGCTCCAGAAACCGGCCCACGATGCTGATCACCCTGATGGTCCCGCTGATGCCGGGGAGGCCGGGCCGCAGGCAGCAGATCCCCCGTACGATCAGGTCGATGAGCACGCCCGCCTGTGAGGCCTGGTACAGCGCGACGATGATCTCGGGATCCACCAGCGCGTTCATCTTGGCGATGATCCGGGCCGGGCGCCCGGCGCGGTGGTGCTCGATCTCCCGGTGGATCATGGTGAGGAAGCGATCGCGCATGCCGCGCGGCGCGACGATCAGTTTCCGATAGCCGGAGGGGGAGGCGAAACCGGTCAGCACGTTGAACAGGTCGGTGAGATCCGCGCCCAGGTCGGGGCTCGCGGTGAGCAGCCCGAAATCGGCGTATATCCTGGCGGTCTTCGGGTTGTAGTTGCCGGTGCCGATATGCAGGTAGCGGCGCATGGTGTCCCCCTCGCGCCGGACGACCAGCGCGACCTTCGAGTGGGTCTTGAGCCCTGCGACGCCATAGCTCACGTGGACCCCCACGTCTTCCAGCCGCTGGGCCCAGATGATGTTGTTCTCCTCGTCGAACCGGGCCTGCAGCTCGATCAGCACCGCCACCTGCTTGCCGCGCTCCGCCGCGTGGGCCAGCACCCGCGCGAGGCTCGAGTCGCCGCCGGTGCGGTAGAGCGTGAGCTTGATGGCCAGGACGTCGGGGTCGTCCGCCGCCGTCTGAATGAATCGCTCGACGGAGGTGGCGAAGCTGTCGTAGGGATGGTGCAGCAGGATGTCGCCTTCGCGAATCACGTCGAAGATGTTCCGCGGCGCCGCGAGCCGGGGCTGGGTGCCGGGGTGGAAGGGCGGATCCTTGAGCTCCGGGAAGTCCAGCCCCGCGAGCGACAGCAGGTCGGCCGCGTCCAGCAGCCCGGGGACCTCGTAGAGGTCGTCGCCCGTGAGGGGCCGGGCCGGCGGCTCCTGCTGCTCGCTGAACTCCGCCAGCAGGAGCTGGCGCAGCGAGGCCGGCATGGACGCGTGGACCTCGATCCGGACCACTTCGGCGAACCGTCGGTTGCGGACTTCCTCCTGAATCAGACTGAGAAGGTCATCCGCCTCGTCGTCGTCGTCGATCTGCAGATCGGTGTTGCGGGTGATGCGGAAGGTGTACCAGCCCAGGATCTCGACGCCGGGGAAGAGGGACTCCAGGTTGGCGCCGATCACTTCCTCGAGTGGCACGAACTCGTTGGGGGAGAGCAGCGGCACCCAGCGCGGGAGGATCTTGGGCACCTTCACCCGCGCGAATCGCTCCTCGCCGTCGGCGCCCCGCAACACCACGGCCAGCGAGAGACTGAGATTGGAGATGTACGGGAAGGGGTGACCCGGATCCACCGCGAGCGGCGTCAGCACCGGGAAGACATTGCTGTGGAAGTACGCGTCGAGCCGCGCGCGCTCGTCCCGCGGCAGGTCGCCGAGACTCGAGTGGAGCACCAATCCCTGGCGCGAGAGTGAGGGAAGGATCTCGTCGTGGAGGCACCGGCGGTGCCGCCGGACCAGCTCGCGGACGATCTCGGTGATCGCGTGGAGCTGGGCCTCGGGGGTCATGCCGTCGGCGGTGCGCTCGACGATACCGGCTGACACCTGGCGCTTCAGTCCGGCGACACGGACCTGGTAGAACTCGTCCAGGTTGCTGCTGAAGATCGCCAGGAACTTGAGCCGCTCCAGCAGGGGCGTCCTGGGGTCGAGTGCCTCGTGCAGCACCCGGCGGTTGAATGCGAGCCACGACAGCTCGCGGTTGATGTAAAGCGCGGGGTCCCGCAGGTCGAGGGCGGGTGCCGACGGACGCGAAAGCTTGAGGTCGGTCAACGTGGACTCAGTCCCGCGACGGACGGGGCAGGAAGAGCGACAGCAGCACACTCACGAGACCGACTACGAGCCCGCCGAAGAACGCCGCCCAGAATCCGGATACGGTGAATCCCAGCCCCCATCTCTCCGAGAGCGCGCCGGTGAGCAGGAGCATCAGCGCGTTGATCACCAGGGTGAACAACCCCAGGGTCACCACGATCAGCGGACACGTCAGCACCGTGAGGATGGGGCGGACCAGGCTGTTCACGATGCCGAACACGGCTGCGACCATGAGGAGCTGGACGATGGTGCCCTGAAAGTCGAGCCCAGGCAGCAGCGCCGCCGCCGCCCAGAGTGCGGCCGCGTTGAGCAGCCAGTGCAACAGGAGCGCTCCCATGTCAGCCTATCACCCCGCCGCCCAGCACCCGATCGTCGGCGGCATAGAGGACTCCCGACTGTCCGGGCGTGATGGCCCGGACCGGCTGCTCGAGCACCAGCTCGAGCCCGCCTCCGTCGCGCGACGCCACCGTGCCCGGGACCGCGCGGGCCCGATGCCGCACCTGGACCAGACACTCGTCGCCCGGCTCGAGCGCGTCTGCCAGCCAGTTCAGCTCTTCGAGGCGGACCCGATGGCCGTCGAGCTCGTCGGCCGTCCCGATGACCACCTCGCGGCGGTCCGGCCGGATCGCGACCACGTATCGGGGCGCGCCGAATCCTCCCGGAAGCCCGCGCCGCTGCCCGATGGTGTAGCGGGCGTACCCGCGGTGCTCGCCGATCACGTCTCCTCCGGTGGTCACCACCGGACCCGGCGCGAGGGCGGGGGCGTCGGGCGGGAGATGTCGCTCCAGCACGCCGACGTAGTCGTCGTCCGGCACGAAGCAGATCTCGACCGACTCCGGCTTGTCCGCGGTGGTGAGGCCGAGCCGTCTGGCGGTGGAGCGCGTCTCGGCCTTGGTCATCTCGCCTACCGGCGTGAGCATCCGGCTCACCACGCGTGGATCCACTCCCCAGAGGAAGTAGCTCTGATCCTTGCTGCGATCCCTGCCCCGGTAGAGCGCCCCGTCCCGCGCCACGGCATAGTGGCCGGTGGCGATGTAGCCGCACTCGAGCGCGTCGGCATGGGCCAGGAGATCGCGGAACTTGGTGAAGGAGTTGCATCGTACGCACGGGATCGGGGTACGACCCCGGCTGTACTCGGTGACGAAGTTCTCGATCACGTGCAGGGCGAAGCGGTCTTCGAGATTCAGCACGTAGTGCGGAATACCGAGCCGGTGGGCGACGTCGCGGGCGTCATTGATCGAGTCGAGCGAGCAGCAGGGGCGATCGGGCACGTCGTCGCCGTAACAGAACAGCTTCATCGTGGCGCCGACGACGTCGTAACCCTGCTCGACCAGGCGCGCCGCCGCGACCGAGCTGTCGACCCCGCCCGACATCGCCACGAGCACCCGCTCGCTCACGAGGCCACCCGTCCCAGCGCTCCGGATAGCTGCCGGACCTTGGCCACCACGCCCGGAAATACCTCCGCGACACGATCCGCATCGGCCTCGGTGCTCTGATGCCCGAAGCTGAAGCGCACGGCGCCGAGCGCCAGCTCCCGGGGCACACCCATGGCGACCAGGACGTGCGACGGCTCCACGGCGCCGGTCGAGCAGGCCGACCCGCCCGATGCCGCGACGCCGGCCAGATCGAGGTGCATGAGCAGCGCCTCACTGTCCGCGCCGGTCACCGACACGTTCAGCACGTGCGGCGCGACGTCGGCTGCATCGCCGTTAACGGTGAGGTCGGGTATGCCCGCGCGGAGTCGCTCGGCCAGGCGCCGGCGAAGCGCCAGGAGCCGGGGCGCCTCCTCGGCCTGTTCCTTCGCGGCCAGCAGGGCGGCCCGGCCGAGGGCCACGGCGCCGGCCACGTTCTCCGTCCCGGGCCGGATGCCGTACTGCTGCCCCCCGCCGTGGATGATCGCCTCGATGGCCTTGCGGTCGCGCACGACGAGGGCGCCGATTCCCTTCGGCGCCCCGATCTTGTGCCCCGAGAGGGTGAGCAGGGTACACGGGAGGTCGGCCATCGAGAGCGGCAGCTTGCCGAACGCCTGCACCGCGTCGGTGTGGAACACCACTCCGGCCTCGTGGCAGCGCCGGGCGATCTCGGCCACCGGCTGCACCGTCCCGACTTCGTTGTTCACCCACATGATGGACACCAGCGCGGGCCGGTCCGCCAACGCGCGGGCCAGGTCGTCCAGGCTCACCTGGCCGCGGCGGTCAACCGGGAGGACGACCTCCTGGCCTCCGAGGTGGCACACGGCATGGGCCGCGGCGAGGACCGCCTTGTGCTCGATGGCGCTCACCACCACGCAGGCCCGCCCCCCGCGGTCGCGCGCCGCGAGTGCCGCGCCGATGATGCCGAGGTTGTCGGCCTCGGTGCCGCCCGAGGTGAAGATCACCTGGTTCGGCTCCGCGCCGACGGCCTGGGCCACCTCGCGGCGCGCGGTCTCGATCCCGGCCCGGGCCGCGCGGCCGAAGCGGTGAGAGCTCGAGGGGTTGCCGAAGGTCTCGTTGGTGAGGAAGGGCAGCATCGCCTCCAGCACCTCCGGTCGGACCGGGGTGGTGGCGGCGTGGTCGAGGTAGACGGGTGGGCGGCTCATGGAGACGGAAAAATACCCGGCAGGGCGGGCGGCTCCAAGCATCCGGGCGCGCTACAGGCTTTGCACTCCCAGGGCCACGACATCGTCCACGGCCAGGGTCTCGTGGGTGTAGAAGGGCTCCCCGTACCGGCTTCGGATCAGCGAGCCGTAGTGGGCATTCTGGGTCTCCACCAGGGAATACAGGTCCTGCCCGGTGGGGAAGATCTCCCCCGCGGCCTTCGCGCCGTCGAACTGGCTCCCGTAGCAGCGGATCGAGGCCATCTTGCGCTCGAACTGCGCACTGATGTCCACCACGAAGGTGGGCTTCAGGGGGTCTTCGCGGTAGGAAAGGGCGTAGAGGATCTTGTGCGGCCGGTGGGGCTCGCCGGGCGCGTCGTACCGCGCCAAGCCGGCCAGGTAGCAGGCGTCGCGCCCCAGCTCGGAGGCCACGCGGTGGTCCGGATGCCGGCCGACGGGGAATGGGAGGATGACGACGCGGGGCGCGAAGTGGCGGATCTCCGCGACCACCGCGCGGCGCGCATCCTCGGAGTTGTGCAGGTGGGCGTCCGGAAGCCCGGCGTTCCGCCGCTCGGCAACGCCGAGAATGGCGGCGGCCCGCGCCGCCTCTTCTGCCCGCAGATCGGCGCTGCCGCGGGTGCCGGTCTCGCCCGCGGTGAGGTCGAGAATGCCGGCGCGATGACCGGCATCCACCGCTTTGATCAGGGTGCCTGCGCAGGTGAGCTCGACGTCGTCGCGATGCGCGGCGATGGCCAGAATGTCCACGGGCATGCGAGCGAACGTCCGGTAGAGGGCGGGGGAAGCTTGACTGCGTGACGCCCGCTCCGCGCAAAGGCGTCACGCAGCAGTTGCTATGTCGTACGCTATGTCGTAGGAGCCGGCCGGGTCCACCGCCGGGCGATCACCACCACGCTCCAGCCGAACGCGAGGACGGGGACGAGGAAGCCCAGCGAGGCGATGGTGCCGGCGACCACGCCGACGAAGTTGCGCCAGGCCGTCCGAACGGCCTCGGCGATCGGTCCATGGCCGCTGGAGGCCACGATCGGCACGGGCTCGTGCAGGCCGACCGACAAGGTGCTCAGCTGGGCGCTGCTCTTGAGGAAGCGCATCCGGCCCTCCATCCGCTCGATCTCTTCACGCACCCGCGCCAGCTCGCGCTCCACCGACAACACGTCCTGCAGCTTGCCGGTGCGGGTGCGGAGCAGCTCCACCAGGCGCTCTTCCATGCGGTGGCCGTTGGTCACCCGGGCGGTGAGGTCCACGAACTCCTCGCTCACGTCCTCGGCGCCCACGTTGACGAACTCGAGCCGGCCTATCGGCTGAATGCCCGCTGTCAGCTCGTCGAAGCGGTCGGACGGGACCTTGAGCTCGAGCGTGGCCTGCCGCAGCTGATTCCGACCACTCTGGATCGAGGCGTCGGCCACGAACCCCCCCGCCCGCTGGGCGACGCGGCGGAGCTCGGCCATGGCGGTCTCCAGCGAATCCACTTCGATGCTCGCCTGGCCGGTCCGGACGATGAGCCGGCTCGCGGGGTCGAGCGCGAACGGCTGCGACCACCGCTCCCCTGCCGACTGGGCCTCTGCTGCGGGTGCCGCCGACGCGGCCACTTCGCGCTGTCCCACCGCGCCGAGCGAGATCGCCTTGGCCTCGTCCTTCACGGCGTTGGCCGCCGGATGGTCTCCCGGCTCGTAGCCTTCATTGGATGCATCGGTATTCGACGTACGCTCGCATGCCACCAGCAGGATGCTCTGCACCAGGCCGATCACCACCGTCCGGACTCTCATGTCACCTCCTCGGGGAGCACAGGAGATGCGAGCGGGCGGGCGTCTTGCACAGTGCAGGGGGTGGCACGCTACTCGTGCCGGAGCGCCTCCACCGGGTCCATCCGGGCCGCGCGGTTCGCCGGCAGGAGCCCGAACACGAGCCCGATCGTGATACTCACTCCGCAGGCGAGGCCGATGCTCCAGAGCGGTACGGCGGAGTCGAGTCCGATCGCCGCCTTGAGCAGCGCGCCCGCGCCGAGCCCGAACAGGATGCCGAGCGCCCCGCCGACCATGGTGAGCGTGGCCGCCTCGACCAGGAACTGCCACAGCACTTCCCGGCGGGTCGCGCCCAGCGCCTTCCGCAGGCCGATCTCCTTGGTCCGGTCGCTGACGGAGACCATCATGATCGCCATCACGCCGATGCCCCCGACCAGCAGCGCGACGCTGGACAGGGCCACCATGGCCAGGAAGAAGTACGAGGTGAATTTCCCCACCACGTCGAGGATCTGGTCCTGGGTGATGAGGTCGAAGGTATTGGGCTCTCCTGGGCGGAGTCCGCGCGCGCGCCGGAGGGCCACGGTCACGGCGTCCATCGCGGGACCGACGTCGATGCCGCTTCTCGGCTTCACCGCGACGAAGAGCGCGTTGGTCTCGTCGTAGCGGAAGTTCTCGCGTGCCGTGAGGAAGGGGATGACGCCGCCGGTTGCCTGACCCGGGGGCTCGAAGATGTTGGAGGGCTTCTCGTAGACCCCGATGACGCGAAGCGACACGCCGCCCACGCGCACCTGGGCCCCGATCGGTTCCAGCCGGCCGAAGAGGCGGTCGGCGATGGCGCTCTCCAGGACGATCACGGGCTCCCCTGTCAGCTCGGCCCGACTGAACATGCGGCCTCGCAGCAGGGTGCCGCCCTGGATGTCCATGTAGCGCTCGTCGGCCCCGAAGATGACGACCTGCTGAGTCCGGATCCCCTGGTACTCCGCCTTCTGAAACACCTGCACCCAGATCCCCGCGTAACGCACCTCCGGCATCCGCCGGATGGCCTCGGCGTCGCTGCGCTGAAGCACCGGGCGGATCCGGACCTCGTAGGGGAGACGGTCCGGGTTCACCGGTGTCTGCGAGAAGAAACGGATGACGTAGAACGTGGTGGGTCCGGCCACCTCGATCGCATTGAAGATCTGTCGCCGGATACCCTGGACCAGTGAGGCGACGGCCATCACCGTCGTCACCCCGATCACCACGCCGAGGATGGTCAGCGACGAGCGCAGCTTGTTGGCCCGGATCGCGTCCAGCGCGATCGCGATGCCTTCGCCGATGTTGCGGAGGATCACCGGCTCACTCCACCCGCAGGGCGGCGATCGGGTCGAGGCGCGACGCCCGCGTCGCCGGGTAGACCCCGAACAGCGTCCCCGATCCGCTTCCCACCGCCAGGGCGAGCACCACCGACCAGAGCGTGATGCGAGCGGGCAGGGGCGTGAAGGTGGACACGCCGAACGCCAGCGCCCAGCCGGTCAGCACGCCGAGCGCGCCGCCGGCCGAGGTCAGCACGAGCGCCTCGACCAGGAATTGCCGCCGGATGTCGGCGCGGGTGGCCCCGAGCGACTTCCGGAGTCCGATCTCCCGGGTCCGCTCGTGCACCGTCATCAGCATGATGTTCATGATCACGATGCCCCCGACGACCACGCCGATGGCGACGACGGCGGGGATCGCGGTGAACAGCAGGCTGGTGAGCTGCCTCCAGAACGCCACGAACGCGTCGGCCTTGTCCACCGTGAAGTCGTTCTCCTCGCCGGGGCGAAGCCGGTGCGCCACGCGCATCGCCTCCTCCGCGCGGCCCATGGCGCCCTCGATCGCGTCGGCAGACGACATCTTCACCGAGACCACGGTGGTCCTCCGGCGGCCGTAGTACGATCTCGAACGTGCTGAACGGCAGGAGGACGAACGCGTCGAACGACTGGCCCAGCAGCCGGCCCTTCGGCGCGATCACCCCCTTGATGGTGACCTCGTGGCCGTCGAGCCGGACCCGTCGCCCCACCGCCGAGAGCGGATTGTCGAAGAGCTTCTCCGCGATCTCGTGGCCCAGCGCCACGACCGGGCGCCGGCCGTTCTCGTCCTGCTCGGTGAGCGGCGAGCCGGCGAGAAAGGTGTAGTCCTGAACGACCTGGTAGGGGGCCGTTATGCCGAAGACCAGCACGTTGATGACGGTGCGGTCGCGGTACCCGACTTCGCCCACCGGCGTGGGCCATCCCGACTGGAGCGCCACCGCCACCGCCTCGGGGATCGCCTTCGCCGACGGTCTCGGCGTCGTCCACCGTCACCAGCGGCCGCTTGGCGATGGCGCGGACCTGCTCGTCGTCGAGCAGGCCGATGGAGATGGGCCCGCGCCGGACCTGGAAGGTGTTGGTGCCGATCATGCTCGCGGTGAGCGTGCCGCTCACGTACGAGTTCATGCCCTGGATGATCGCGACGACGACGATCAGGAAGGCGACGGAGACGAGAATGCCGAGGAGGGTGAAGAACGACCGGAGCTTGCTGGTCCAGATCGCCTGGACCGCCAGGCGGAGGGCCTCGGTGAGGGGCATGCCCTAAAGATAAGGCGGTCGTCGCCGGCCTACTCGTACCGGAGCGCCTCCACCGGGTCCAGCTTGGACGCCTTGTTCGCCGGGATACAGCCCGAAGAGCACCCCGGTCAGGATCGAGGCGACGACGGCCGCGACGACCGAGATCAGCGGCACCGAGGCCGGCACCGGCGTGAACGACCGGACCCCCCAGGCGACGCCGGCGCCCAGCGCCATGCCGACCAGGCAGCCGACCAGCGTGAGGGTCGCGGCCTCGACCAGGAACTGGAACATGATCTCGCCCCGGGTGGCGCCCGAGCGCCTTCCGGACCCCGATCTCCCGGGTCCGCTCGGTCACCGAGATCATCATGATCGCCACCACGCCGACGCCGCCCACCATCAGGCCCGACGCTCGACAGGGCGATCATCACGATGAAGAACCCGGCGGTGATCTTGTTGAAGGCCTCCAGCACCCGGTCCGAGGTGACGATCGCGAAGTTGTTCTCGTCGGCCGGGCGCAGGCCCGCGCCGGCTCCGAAGCGCGGCGGTCACCTGATCCTGGGCCTCGGTGATGGTGGCGCTCTCGGTCGGCACGACCGCGATCTCCATCCACCCCGGCCAGTACTCCGCCACCTTCTCGAACGTGGTGTGCGGGAATCGCCAGGCGCGGGTCGTCCGCGTCGCTGAAGAGCGAGGCCGCCTCCGCGTGAACCCCCACGACCTCGAACGGCAGGCCGTAGATCCTGATCCGCTTGCCGATGGGATCGAGGCCGGGGAAGAGCGTCTCGGCGAGCTTGTCGTTGATCACGGCGACGTAGGCGCTGGCCGCGTACTCGATCGCCGTGAAGTTCCGGCCCGACAGGATGTCGCCGCCGTTGACCTGCGGCCAGGTCCAGCTGAACCCGGCGATCTTCACCTCGGTGAGGTTGACGCCCCCGTATCCCACCGGGCCCTCGGTCGACTCGCTCAGGTTGACGTCCCGTACCGCCGGCAGCTGCCGGATCAACTCGGCCTCCTCGACCGAGATCTCCGGCATCCGTCGCCAGGGCGAGAGCTCATCGGAGCCGTCCGAGATCTCCAGGCCGCCCGAGAAATAGCGGACGACGTAGAAGGTCTTGGGCCCGGCGGACTCGAGGATGCTGGTGATGCTGCGGTTGATCCCGGTGATGGCCGAGGCCATCGCGATCACCACGGTGACGCCGATGGCGACGCCGAGGATCGTGAGGGCGGCGCGCACCTTGTTGGACCGCAGCGAGTCGAGCGCGATGCCCGCGCCCTCCACCATGCGTGAGACCAGCGTGACCACCGCCGGGCGCTTCACTCGGCCCTCAGGGCGACGATGGGATCGAGTCGCGACGCGCGGCTCGCGGGGTAGACCCCCGCGACCATTCCCACGGTCACGCCCAGGAGCACGCCGACCGCCACCGACCAGGGCGCCACGGCGGCGGGCAGCGGGGTCAGCGCCTTCACGACGAAGGCCAGCACCAGGCCCGAAGCCGATCCCCATCACCGCGCCGGCCGCGGAGAGCGTCGCCGATTCCACGACGAACTGCGCCAGGATGTCGCGGCGGCGGGCGCCGAGCGCCTTGCGGATCCCGATCTCACGGGTGCGCTCGCTCACGGCCATCAGCATGATGTTCATGATCACGATGCCGCCGACCACCAGCGAGATGGCGACCAGTCCCGGCAGGGCGAGGAAGAGCACCCGCGAGATCTTCTGCCAGGTCCCCAGGGCGCCCTCCGCGGTCTGGAAGGCGAAATTGTTGTCGTCCGTCGGCTTGAGCTGGCGCCGGCTCCGCATCGCGGCCTCGGCCTCGGCCAGGGCCAGCTGCATCTGCGGTCGGGTCGTCGGTGCGCACGATGAGCGCGTCGAGGATGTTGATCGGGCAGATGAGCCGGCGGCCCTGCGCGCTGAACGGCATCACGACGAACTTGTCGAGCGAGAGCCCGAAGAGCGTGCCCTGCGGGGCGACGACCCCGATGATGCGGTAGGGCAGGCCGCCGATCCCGACCTCCTTGCCGATCGGGTCCAGTCCGGGGAACAGCTTCTCGCCGAGCTCGCTGCCCGATCACCAGCACCGGCTGCGACGCGCGGACCTCCTGGGCGGTGAACGCGCGGCCCGCCGTCAGCTCGTAGTTCCGGATCCGGAAGTAGGGCTCTTCGGTGCCGACCAGATCGATGTCCTTGGCGATCTTGCCGGCGTAGTGCACCGAGACCCGGTCCTGGCAGAACTTGGCGAAGGTGGCCGGGGTCCGGATCCGTCTCGCGGACGAAGTCGGCGTCGTCGTAGCTGATCCGCGGCCGGCGCTGCCACGCCATCCAGGTCTCGTGGGTGATGTTGCCCATGTTGATGCTGGGCCGCTGCCGCAGCTCGAACGTGTTCGCGCCGACCAGGGTGTTGGCGAACCGCTCCACCATGTACCGGTTCATGCCCTGCACGATGGACACCACGGCGATCAGGAAGGTCACGCCGATGAGCACGCCCACCAGCGAGAAGAAGCTCTTGAGCTTCTGCGCCCGGATGGTGCGGAGCGCGAGGCGGATCGCTTCGAAGATGCGGCATCGACGGTCGGCTCAGGCCGACATCTGGTAGTGCTGCGGTCGGCTCGTCGCTCTCGATCCGGCCGTCGCGCAGCACGATGCGCCGCTCCGCGCGGGCGGCGATGTCCGGCTCGTGCGTCACCATGATCACGGTCTGGCCGGCCGCCATGGAGCGCGGCGAACACCTCCATGATCTCCTCGCTGGTGACGCTGTCGAGGTTCCCGGTCGGCTCGTCCGCCAGCAGGATGCTGGGCTGGTTGACCAGCGCCCGCGCGATGGCCACCCGCTGCCGCTGGCCGCCCGAGAGCTCGTTGGGCCGATGGTCCATCCGGTTCGCCAGGCCCACCCGCTCGAGCGCCGCGGCCGCCCGCTCCCGGCGCTCGCGGCCCCGCACGCCGGCGTAGACCAGCGGCAGCTCCACGTTGTGGAGCGCGGTGGCCCGGGGCAGCAGGTTGAAGGTCTGGAACACGAACCCGATCTCCCGGTTCCGCACCCGCGCGAGCGCGTCGTCGGTGAGCCGCGAGACCTCCTCGCCGTTGAGCCAGTACTCGCCGGCGGTCGGCGTGTCGAGGCAGCCGAGCAGGTTCATCATGGTGGACTTGCCCGAGCCGGAGGGGCCCATGATCGCCACGTACTCGTTGCGCCGGATGTCGAGCGTCACCCCGCGCAGGGCGAGGATCCGCTCCGACCCCATCGCGTACTCGCGCGTGAGGTCGCGGATCCGGATGATCTCGGTCATGAGGCGGCCTGCGTCTTCGCGTCCACCTTCGTGGTGTCCGCCGCGCGCACCTTCGCCGCCGTCCTTGAGGTCGCGGATCGCCTGGTAGGTGCCGGCGACGATGGTCTCGCCGCCGCGGAGCCCGTCCACCACCTCGAAGTACTCGTCACCCGCGATCCCGACCTTGACCGGTCGGAAGGTCGCCACCCCGTTCTGCACCAGGAACACGCCTTCCTCTTCCTGCTCGCCGGGGCGGCGATGGCTCATGGTGTCGAGCGCGGGATTGTTCTCGTTCGGCACCCGCTCGTGGTCGCGCACGGTGAGCGCGATGATGGGGATGCTGAGCGCCTTGCCGCGGGTGTCGGTGACGATCCGCGCGGTGCAGCTCAGGTCGGGCCGGACGTCGCGCGGGGGTTGGTCCAGGGTGATCTCGACGTCGAAGTCCACCGCCCGGTCGTTGGATCCCGACGCGGTCTGCGTGCTGGTGAGCTTGGCGCTCTGGCTCACCCGCGTCACCCGGCCGACGAAGGTCGAGTCGGGATAGGCGTCGATGGTGACCTCGACCGAGTCGCTTGTGGGTGAGCCGCACGACGTCGGTCTCGTCCACCTGCACCTTGGCCAGGATCACCGACAGGTCGGCGATCGTGAGCAGCAGGCCGGTCTCGCGAGAGAAGGTGCCGGGCACCGCCACTTCGCCCTCCTCGACCGCGAGGCGCACCACCCGCCCGGCGATGGGGGAGACGAGCCGGGTCTTGGCCAGGTTGTCCTGGGCCTCCCTGAGGCCCGCCCGCGACTGATCCAGCTGCGCCCGGGTGGCCTGGTAGGTCGCCTCCGCCACGTCGAGAGCCGTCCGGGCCTCTTCGGCGGCCGCGGGCGAGATCAGGTTCGGTCCCAGCCGGGTCAGCTCGTTGGCCCGCTTCCAGCGCCCGCTCGGCCTGGTCCCGGTTGGCCCGCACCTGAAGCAGCGTCGCCTGGGTCGAGGAGACCACGCCCTCGGCGCGCGACACCGCGGCCTGGTACTGGGCGGGATCGATCTGGAGCAGGAACTGACCCTTGGTGACGCGGTCGCCTTCCTCCACCGCGATCCGGATGATGCGGCCGGTGATGTCGGCGGAGATGTCCACCGACGTCTGCGGCTCGATCTTCCCGCTCGCGGTCACGGCGGCGACGAGATCGCGCCGGCTCACCTGCTCCAGGCGGACTTCGGTGCCGGCGTTCTTCTTCTTGTTCATGCTGTAGGCGACCCCGCCGCCCGCCGCCAGCGCCAGCACTCCCACGACCAGACCGATCTTCATCCCACGCGACATGTCCGTTCCTCGTTAGCGAAGGGGACGTCCGACGGCCGCCTCCAGCGCGGCGACGGATTTGTGATAGTCGTACACGGAGTTCACGTAGTCGCCCTCGGCGCGCTGGACGGCGTTCTGCGCGTCCGACACCTCGAGCGACGTGCCCGCGCCGAGCCGATACCGATCCTGCGCCAGCCGGAGCTGGTCGCGCGCGGATTCGCGGTTGGCCTGCTGCACCGCGATCGCCTGGTAGGCGGTCTGCATGCCGAGGTAGCGCGCATGCACTTCGCTCCGCACCTGCAGCCGCCGGGCCCGAACGTCCTCGTCCGCATCCAGCTCCTGGGCTCGCGCCTGCGACACCCGCAGCGAGCGCGAGAAGCCGGTGAAGATGGGCAGCGAGATCCGCAGATTGGCCGAGAACGGCTGCCCGGTGTAGTCGAACGGGAAGACGTTGTTTGACGACCGGATCTGCTGCGAGACGGGATCGAGCAGCGCGGTGCCGGAGTTGTTGAGTCCAAACGCGCCGAAGCAGTCCTGCTGGCCGCCCAGCGCGAGCGCGGTCTTGACCTGGTTGTCGAACTGGCAGTTCCGGGAGCCCGCCTGGGCCCCGTTCAGCGACTGGCTGATCAGCAGGTTCTCGTCGGTGAATTGCTGGGTGAACCCACTCCACCCGGCCGAGAGTGACAGGGAGGGAAGGAATTCCGACCGGGCCGCCCGCACGCTCCAGGTGGCGGCGTCCTGGCGCGCGCGGAGGGAGCGAAGCTGAGGATTCTGCTCGTCCGCCATGGCCAGCAGGTCGGTCAGTTGGAGCTCGGGGGCCACGACCGGGAACGAGTCGGTGAGGCCGATCTGCTCCACCGCCACCGGCGGCTCCACGCCCATGCGCCGGAGCAGCTCGAGCTTGGTCTCGTTCTCCAGCTGCCGGGCGCGGAGCAGGGCCACGTCGGACTGGCCCTTGATGACTTCGGCCTGACGCACATCGAGCAGCGTCGCCTGACCCACCTGGTAGCGGGCCTTCGCCAGGGTGAGGAAGTCGATGTTGCGCACCACCTGCTGGTTGGCCACGTCCACCTGGGCGGCGGCCTGCAGCGAGTTCAGGTACTGCGTCGTGATGTCGGCTTTGAGAGTGGTGCCCGCGCCGCTGATGTCTTCCTCGGTGGCCTTCCGCAGCGCCTTCTGCTGGCCCGGCCCCGAGAGCACCCGGCCGTCCAGCTGCCAGTTCAGCCCCGAGGTTTACCCTGAGGTCAGGAACGCGGAGGTCGGCGTGGTGAGGCCGCCGCCGATGGTGGATTGGCCGGTTCCGATATACCCCAGGTCGCCCGAGACGCTCACGCTCGGAAGGAAGTTGCCGTAGGCGTTCCGCACGCCCCACTTCGCGGGCGCGGCGTCGTTCAGGATCTGCCGGTACCCTGGGCTGTTAACCCGGGCCTGCTGCATCGCCTCCGCCAGCGACAGCGTCACGGTGGGCGGCGGCCGACGCACGGCCGCAGTGTCCGCAGGCCGCGCCGACGTCGTGTCCTGGGCGCGTCCGGCGGTGGGAAGCAGACACGCAACCGCGATGAATACCGAGCCAGCGATTCATGTGAGAATGCCCTTTGTGCTGGGGACGTGACCGGGGCCAATACGGCAGCCTCGCCGCACAGGTTTCAGGTTGCGACGAAGGGCGGCTTGGAAGCTGTCGATGAACGAGTTAAGAGGAGAGACCTACTCCGCTCGCGAAACTACCTTGTTCTGCGCCGGCAGCTCGAGCCGCTGGAGCCGTCCCTCGAGGTCCGTCGTCAAGGTTCCGGCGATGTCTCCGGTCATGACGACACGAATCGTTCCGGCCTGCCCGGTGCTCTCCGAGCGCGCGGAGAACGCGACCCGCTTTCCGGTGCGCGGAAAGATGGCCGTCAGTCGGCGACCGGCAGGGGTAGCCAGGTCGGCCACCGCCGAATAGAGCGAGTGCACTTCGTCGTCCAGCAACACGACGTCGGGGCCGCCCGGGAGCTCGCGCCCCGATTCCGATCCCTTTGCCACGGTGCGGACCACCAGTCTGGCGCCGGAGCCGGCGGCCAGGATGACGGTCGTGCCCGACGGGCCATCCACGTCGAGCTGAAATTTCGCGATCGCGAACTCCGGGGTTCGCTCCAGCAGCGCCGTGAGCCGCGTGGTCGGTCCCGTCGCGGGATAGCGAGCCGTCGCGCTCAGGGTGGTCCCCGGCGCGCCCCGACCGCGGCCTTTCACCAGCGTGAAGTCCTCGCGGCCGATCTCGGCTCCGCCCTGGCTCACGATCAGGCCCGACGGCGCGGCGGTCTGAGCCTGGGCCGGAACGCCCTGATGTGTCAGCATGACGAGCAGCGCCGCAGCGCGAAGGCCCATTCGCCCCACCTCAGTTTCCGGCCAGATAGCTGCTGATTCGGTCGAGAATGAATTTATACAGGACCTCTCCCTTTTGGGTGCTGGCGAGGCTGGGATAGCCCACCGAGCCGGGGGATCCCTCCGGCAGCCGCCGGGTTTGGCCCGGCCGGTAGCGCGAGAGCATCTTGGGCGTGAGCTCGAAGTCGAGCGCCGCCTCCATGTGTGCCAGCTCGGGGGCCACGTACAGCAGGAGCGATGTGTCGAGCTCGCCGCCCTGGATCGGGGCCCGGGGGTGGTCCAGAAGGGGACCGAAGTCGAGGCTGAAGATGTCCACCACCACAACGGTGGCCTCGTCGGTGCGGATGGTGCTCAGCGCCTCCATGTGCGCCTCGCTGGACTGGGCGGTCAGGATGACGAACTCGCGCACGCCTGCCCCCTCCTCCCATGACTCGATAAGTTCGTTCATGACACGGTGCAACGTGCGGTGGCGCAGCGCGGCGCTGCCGGGAAAGACCCGGGAGATGGCGTGCACGCCGAACTCGACCGTTGGCGCGCGCACCACGTCGAAGGCGGCCGAGAGGTCGTCGGCGAGCCGCTCGACGATGATCGTGTCGCACCCCAGGGGCAGGTGGGGGCCGTGTTGCTCGGTCGTGCCGACGGGCACGATCAGCGTGGGGCGACGCTGCAGGCACTCCTTGATGGCGACGGGCGCCATCTCCTTCAATCGCCGGGGGCGTCCGGGTTGAGTCATCGTCCGCCGTGGTGGTTGGTGTCGACCTTGGCCGCCGCGGTGGCCGCGGCTGAGTGGTTGCGCCGGCCGTCGCCGCTCTGGGTCGCGGTCCTCGCGGGTGCGGCCATCGCGGCGCTGGTGGCACTCTACCCGTATACCGGCTGGCGGCGGCGCGCGCTCGCCGCGACCCTCGTCGGCCTTCTCGCGACGATCGCCGTCACGCAATCGCGCCTGACGGCGATCGAGACCCGCTGGGCGGAGCAGCGCGAGCAGCGGGTGCAGGCCGCTTCGGAGCGGCTCTCGGGCGACCTCCACGCGGCCCTGCATCGCGCCGACCGGCTGGCGCAATCCGCGCTCGCCGCGCCGCCCGACGATCAGGCCGCTGCGCTCGGACTGCTGCAACGTCTCGTTCCCAGCCGCGGCGCCGAAATGAGCGTCGCCCTGTTGGATCCGGAGGGCGACGTGTGGGCGTGGGCGGGACGTCATCGCGTGCCGCCGGTCGCGGAGGGCGACTCCATCGGCTCGCGGGCGACTGGATATTACGTCGTGCTCGAGGCGCGGCGCCACTCCACCGAAGGCCGGACCGCCGTGGCGGGCGTGCTCATCTGGGCGCATCCCGCGGTACCCGATCGGTCGCGCAGCGTCGCCGAGCTCTTCCGCGAGGGCACCGAAGTTGGCCTCGAGGTCTACCCGCCGGGGTCGGCGCCGGACAGCGTGGACGTGTTCGACTACGAGGAGCCCACGACGGCTGGCCCCCGCCAGCTGTTCAGCGTGCGACCGGTGCCGCCGGAGCAGGGCACCGCCAAGCAGCGGGCCTACGGCGGCGGGAGTCGCCTCGCGACCTGGCTCATCCTGCTCGCCATGGCCCTGGCCCTGGCCCGGACCGCCCGGCCCTCGGAGCGGTTCGCGCTCCTGGGTGGCCTGCTCTGGCTCGCGGTGCGGGCACCGGTCGGCGGCGCGCTCCATCTCCAATCCGTCTTCTCTCCGGCCACCTTCTTCCGCTCGCTCCTGGGCCCGCTCTCCGGCTCGGCGGGCGCGCTGGCTCTCGCGGGGTCGCTCTGCACCATCGCCGGCGTCTGGCTCTGGCGCCGCCGCCTCCCCCGGCGCTGGTACGGGATGGCCGTGGGTGCCGCGCTGCTTCTGGCCGCACCGTATCTGATCAGCAGCCTGGGACGCGGGATCACGCCGCCGGCCGGTGGAGTCTCGGTTGGGCTCTGGCTGAGCTGGCAGCTCGCCATCCTGGTGTCCGCGGCCGCGCTCATCGTGCCCACCGCAGCGCTCTTCCGCGGCCGGCAGCCCGGAGTCCACATCCTCGGCCCGGATCGTCGCCGGTATGGCGCTCGCCATCGCGGCGGCGGCGGTCGGGGTGTTGGTCTGGAGTCCGCGAGGGGGATGGCCCGACTGGTACACCTTCCTCTGGACCCCGGCCCTGGTGCTGGTCGCGCTGCCGGCGCCGCGCTGGGCGACGATCAGCGGGATCGCGCTGGTGGCGGGGAGCTCGGCGGCGCTGGTCACCTGGGGGGCCGAGCTGGCAGGCAAGATCCAGGTCGCCGCAGCGGGACATCGCGCGGCTCGGCGTGGAGCCCGACCCGCTTGCCGTGCCACTGCTGGAACGGTTCGGCGAACAGGTGCGGGCCGCGCCGTCCGCGCCGACGACCGCCTCGCGAGATGTACGCCTTCTGGCGCGGCTCGGCGCTGGGGGATCAGGGGTATCCGTCGCAGCTCGCACTCTGGTCACCGCGCGGGCGCGCTGCTCGACGAGCTTCCGCTCGATTCCCTCGACCTGCCGCCTTCGCTGCTCTCCACCATGGTGCGCGAGCTCGGTCCGGGCGAGTCCCAGCGGATCGCCCAACTGGCTCGCGGGTGCCGGGCGTGCACTATGTGCTGCTCGCCCGGGTCAGTCCCGATGAGGTGCATGACGGTCGGGGTCGGGCCCCGGTCCCAGCTGGTGACCTCCGGCCGCGTCGGAAGGCCTGCTCGAGCCGGGGCGTATCGAATCGCCGCTCTACCGGCTCACCCTCTCGCCACCGGCGGGCCCGACGCACCCAGCTGCCGCGTCCTCGGTGGCGCCGGGAGGGTTGGGTCGTCCGCAACGAGTATCCGCTGCTTCTTCCCACCGGCGCGCGGGTGGTGCACGCCGCCGTGGACCTGCGTGGGCCGGTGCCGCTCTTCGTCCGCGGCATGCTCGTGGTGCTTCTCGACGCCGCGGTCCTCGCCTCCCTCTGGTTCCTGGCCGAGATCGCTGCTCGGGCGGGCCGGCTGCGACGGCCGCGGTGGAGGAGCCTCGCGCGGTCCTTCCGGATCCGGCTCGCGGCCACGCTCGGCGCGTTCTTCATCTTGCCCGCTGTCGGCTTCGCCGCCTGGAGCTTCACCCGCCTTGCCGAGGAGGTGGAACGGAGCCGCGACCTGCTCATCACCCAGACGCTGAGGGACGCCGCGATCACCGCCGGTGGATCGCTGCGCGGAGGAAGGCGTCGAGGTGGAGGAGCGGCTGACCGAGTTGAGCCGGCGCATCGGCGCCGATCTGGCGCTCTATCAGGGCGGCCGACTGACCGGAACCAGCACGCAGGTGCTCGAGGACCTCGGCGTGATGCCGCGCTCATGGATCCCGAGCGCGTTCAGCGGCGCTCGCGCATCGAGCGGCGAGCTCGAGGTCACCCGGGAAGGGCTCGATTCCCAAGCTGAGCGAGCGGGTGGGCTACCGGGTGGTACAGCCGGGTTTCCCCGCCGCGCTCGGCGTCCTCGCCACGCCGCAGCTGGCGGACGATGCCTCGCTCGCGGTGCGCCGGCTCGATCTGGCGCTGGTGCTCCTGCTCGCCACGCTGGCCGGCGTGGCCGCCGCGCTCGCCGGCGCGCGGACGAGCGTCACGGGCCCTGTCCCGCCCGGTGGCGGATCTCCGCCGCTCCGCGCTGGCGCTGGGGAAGGGCGACCCGATGCCGCCGCGCATTCGGGCAGCCCGCCGCTGGAGTTCGAGCCGGTGTTCGGCGCCTTCGAGCGGATGGCCGCCGACATCAGGTCGAGCCAGGACGCGCTGGAGGAAGCGCGCAAGCGCACGGCGGCGGTGCTCGCGACGGTGGCGACCGGCGTCGTGGCGCTCGACCCGCAGGGCCGGGTCCTGATCGCCAACCCGCAGGCGGTGGACATCCTCGCGCGCGAGCCTGCGAGAGGGGGAGCCGTTCCTCGACGGATCTCAGCCCCGAGTGGGCCCCGCTCGCGGTGGTGGTCCACCGCTTCCTCGCGCGACCCCGAGGCCGAGAGCGCCGCGGAGCTGGAGGTGGGCGGCCGCCGGCTCACCCTCCAGCTTGCGCCCGCTCGGGCCCCGACGTCCGGGGCGTGGTGATCGCCATCAACGACGTCACCGACGATCTCGCGGGCCGAGCGGGTGCTGGCGTGGGGTGAGATGGCCCGGCAGGTGGCGCACGAGATCAAGAATCCGCTGACGCCGATGCGCCTGGGCATGCAGCACCTGAGGCGGGTGTACCGCGACAGGCGGGGCGACTTCGACCAGACGCTGGAGGAGACCGCGGACCGGATGCTGGCGGAGATCGACCGGCTCGACACCATCGCCCGCGCGTTCAGCCGATTCGCGGCACCCGCCGCCGAGATCAGCCGCTCGACCGGATCGACCTCGGCGTCGCGGTCGGCGAGGTGGTCCAGCTCTACCGGCTGGCGGAGGAGGGATGCGACGTGGTGATCACCGAGCACCGCCCGGCCTTCGGCGCGGCCCGCGCGGACGAGGTCAAGGAAGTGGTGGTGAACCTGCTGGAGAACGCGCGCAACGCCGGGCGCGACGAGGGTCGAGGTCCGCGTCGGTCCGGGCCGGATCAGAGTGTCGGACGACGGGAGCGGGATTCCAGCCGAGCTGCTGCCGCGGATCTTCGAGCCACGATTCTCGACCACGACCAGCGGGTCGGGGCTGGGTCTGGCGATCGTGAAGCGGCTGGTGGAGAGCTGGGACGGGCGGATCGACGTGGAGAGCGAGGTAGGGAAGGGGACGACGATCACGCGTCCACCTCCCGGTTTAACGGCGGCTACCTCGAGCGGCCGGAGGCCTGCGCCGCCACGGCGGACGTGATCGTCTCCTGCTGCGTGTCGGCGTTCCGGAGCAGCCGCAGCGCGGCCTGGAGCTGGCCGGTCGGCCTTGGCCTGGCGGCGGACCACCGACTCGGTGCCGAAGAGCTCCCGGGCGACTCTCGTAGCCGAGCTGGTCGGCCACGTACGCCGATGCTTCCTCGTAGGTCTCCGGGCGTGATGCGACACGCCATCCTCGATCAGCCGCAGGTACAGCCCTTCGCGCATCGCCGGCGTCACCTGGAACGTCTCGTCGGTCACGCCGCCTTCGGCGCGGCAGCTCGGCCGCGTAGGCGCTCAGCACCCGGCGGAAGCGCTCGAGATCATCGCCCAGCGCCGAGTAGAGCACGCGCTCGCCGTCGGAGCGGAGAGAGGACCGCACCGTGAGATCCGGCAGGATACCGCTCTGGTCGGGGATCGGCCGGCCCGCGCTGGTGCGGAACACCTTGGGCTCCAGTGCGGGAGTCCGGTTGCCCTGGCCTCCCACGGCCTCGGCCGGCGGGCGCTGAACCCAACGGCCGCTCGGGGTGAACCACTTCGCGGTCGTCAGCTTGAGTCGCGACTTCCTCGCCCAGCGGGTAGGTGGTCTGCAGCACGCCCTTTCCGTAGGTCGGCGTGCCGACGATCGCGGCGCGGTCGTGATCCTGGAGCGCGCCCGCGATCACCTCCGCTGAGCTGGCGGTGCCACGATTGACCAGCAGCACCAGCCGGATGCCGTCCCAGTCGGCGGACTCCTCCGCCAGATAGGCGCGCGGGACGTTGGCGGCGCGGCCCCGGCTGACGGCGACGGTGTCGCCGCTGTGAAGGAAGAGGCCCGCTACCTTCACGCCCTCGCGAATGAGGCCGCCCGGGTTGGAGCGCATGTCCAGCACCAGGGCAGTCATCCCCTTGGCCTTGAGCCGATCCACGGCCACCCGGAGCTCGTCGGCGGCGCGGTCGCTCATCCGGTGCAGGACCACGTAGCCGATACCGCCGTCGAGCAGGACGCCCGGTGAGGCCGCGGGGACGTGGACGGTCGTCCGGGTGATGCGGCGGACCACGGGTCGTTCCGAGCCGAGCGGGCGCACCACGACCGCTACCGTCGGCGTCCGACCGGTCCGGAGGGCGTGCTCGATCCGCGAAGGACTCCAGCCCGCGGTGCTCTTCCCATCGATGCTCAGCACGTCTTCCCCGGGGCCGACACCGGTGCGCTCGCCCCAACCCGAGCCGGATTCGGTCGGCTGGTCGGTGACGCCGATGTCGACCTGAGTGCCGGAGACCTGCCGCTGATACTCGCGGTAGTTCTCCCGGACCAGCAGCTCGGCGTAGGGATCGTTGAGCGAGCTGACCAGGGCCGCGCCGGCGCGCTGGTAGAGATCGCCCTCACCCATCGAATCGATGTAGTGGCGGTGAATGGCGCCGACGACGTTCTCGAAGAGGCGGGCCTGCTGGTAGATCCCACCCGTTGGCCGAGGGCTTCGCCCGCGTGAGCCAGGCGCCGCTGACGAACGAGATCGCGACCACGGATGTCAGCGCGAACCACCGCGCTCGAGGGAAGAACTTCATCGCCACTGGCTCCCGCGGATTGCCCGTCGGACCTGCCCGATGCAACCCCTGGAGAAGGGATGGTGCGGGCCGCGTGCAGCAAGGGACCGTGGGGCCGCGTCAGCGACCCTGGGATTCAACGGATCGGTGGCGAGGGTCGAGTCCCGATAGGTCTTGAGGGACGCGAGGTGACACGCCTGCACGAACTTCTCGTTGGGATGAGAGCCACGCTGGAGCAGCGCGTGGAGCATCTCGTGACGGACCAGCCACTCTTCGCCAAGGGCGTTGGCGGGGAGGTAGATCCGATTGCCCTTCCGCATCCACCAGCCGTGGGCGACCTCTTTACCCAGCGAGATGGCGCCCGACGGCGAATCCACCGCGTAGAAGGTCACCTGGGCCATGTCGCCCCGAATTCCCGAGCACTCCTCCGTCTTGATCCACCAGGACTCATACAGCTCCAGCGTCGGAACGGCCCACGCGCGCTCGATCGGCGCAACGGCGGGGCCGCGCCCGCCTTGGGCATGGCGCAGGCGGCGACGAGGAACGGCAATGTGTACCAGCGAGCGAGGCGCATCATCATGCTCCGGACTGTGCTGCGGTTTGCGGGTCCTGGTCTGACGCCACCGGTACCTGTCCGGCGGCCCTGGGGTCCTACTCTGGCGGCTTCCCTATGCCCGACTGGTCATGCTCGCACGCATCCGATCCGCCACCGTCCTGGGTATCGACGCATTCCCGGTCGAAGTTGAGGTCGATATCAGCAGCGGGCTGCCATCCTTCTCGACCGTCGGGTTGCCGAATGGCGCGGTCAAGGAGGGCCGGGAGCGGGTTTCCGCTGCCCTGGCCAACGCCGGGTTCGATTTTCCACTGAGACGGATCACGGTAAATCTTGCTCCCGCGGACATACGCAAGGATGGTTCCGCGCTGGATCTGCCGATCGCCCTGGGCCTTCTGGTGGCCAGCGGCCAGCTCCCGGAAGCCAACCTCGGCCGGACCATGGTCTTGGGCGAGGTGGGGCTGGAGGGGAGCCTCCGGCCCATCCGCGGGGCCCTCTCCGTGGCCCTGGCCGCCCGGGCCGCCGGGTGTTCCGAGCTGCTCCTTCCGGCGGACAACGTGTCCGAAGCCGGTGTCGTTCAGGACCTGGTGGTTCGCGGTGCCCGGAGCCTGGCGGAGGTCTGCGGCCACCTGTCCGGAAGAGCCCCACTGCCCGCGGTCCATGTGGACGTCAACGCCGGTCATGTCGCGGCCGGTTCCGGACGCCGTGGACTTCGCCGATGTCCGGAGCCAGGCAGGGGCCAAACGCGCGCTCGAGGTGGCGGCGGCCGGCGGGCACAACATCCTTCTCATCGGCCCACCCGGCGCCGGCAAGACCATGCTCGCTCGCCGCCTTCCCACCATCCTGCCATCCATGACGCTCGAGGAAGCGCTGGAGACCACGCGCATCCACAGTGTCGCGGGGCTGCTCGGCGCCGGACCACGCGCTCTGCGTCGCCCGTCCCTTCCGGGCGCCTCATCACACGGTGAGCGATGCCGGGCTGATCGGCGGCGGCGCGTCCCCGCGCCCCGGCGAGGTGAGCCTCGCGCACGGCGGCGTCCTCTTCCTCGACGAGCTGCCTGAATTCCGGCGGAACGTGCTGGAGGTGCTGCGCCAGCCCCTGGAGGATGGCAGCGTCACCCTGAGCCGCGCCGCCATCAGTCTCGCCTATCCCGCCCGCGTCATGCTCGCGGCCGCGATGAATCCGTGCCCCTGCGGCTACCTCGGCTCGAGTGCCCAGACCTGCCGCTGCGGACCGAGTGACATCGAGCGCTACCGCTCTCGGGTATCCGGACCGCTGCTCGACCGGATCGATATCCACCTGGAGGTTCCCGCCCGTGGCCCACCGAGAGCTGGCGGCCGGAAGCGCGGAGGAGCCCAGCGCCGCCATTCGAGCGAGGGTCGAGCGGGCGCGTCAGGTCCAGCGCGACCGCTTCCGAGAGCAGCCAGGCATCCGAGCCAACGCCCACATGGCCGCCCGGGACCTTCGGCGGCATTGCCGGCTGACCCCGGAGGTGGAGGAGCTCCTCCGCGATGCGGTCCAGAGACTGGGGCTGTCGGCCCGGGCGTACCACCGGGTCCTCAAGATCGGGCGGACGATCGCCGATCTGGCCGATTCCACCGACCTGAAGGCAGTCCACGTGGCTGAGGCGATCCAGTACCGGAGTCTGGATCGCCGAAAGCTGGGCGGGTGATGCCTATGTGATCGCTTGGGGGGTGCGATTGCAGGAATTTGCATAGCTGGGTCCGTCCACACAACCGGGTGGCCTCAGCAAGGTCCTCGGGAGCGGGTCGGACGCCGTGGGTTTCTGCCGAAATCCTAGCTGAATTCGGCGCAAGAGTCTGCAGTGCACGGGAGCGGGGCCACGGCCCCACTCCGTCAGCGTCGGAGCGTGAGCGTGCCTTCCGCCACCATGACCGAAGATCCTCCCACGCGCACCGCCACGACCCGTCCCGCCGAGCGGTCGCACTCGACGTACATCCGGCTGGGGCGTCCCATCTCCACTCCCTGGTCTACCGTCCACCGAAGCGTGCGGTCGCCGGCGGGGTGAGTGGCGGCGAGATAGCCCGCGAGGGCGGCCGCCGCCGAGCCGGTCGCCGGATCCTCCTGGATCCCGAATGAAGGGGCGAACATCCTCATCCGAAGCGCCGTCCCGCCCACCCCATCCGTCTCCACGAGCGGCACGATCGCGGGCGACCACCAGGTCGAGAAGGATTTCTCCCAGGCCGGGACGTCGATCCGCGCTCGGGCGAGCGCGTCCAGGTCCTTGAGAGGCACGAAGAAGTAGGGGACGCCGCAGGAGGCGCCGAGCGGGGTAAGGGTGTCGTTTCTCACATCGTCGGGCCGGAGGGAGAGCGCCGCGGCCACCTCATCTATCGGCGGCGGCGGCGGACCGAACTCCGGGCAGCCGGGCGGTGGTCAGCTCACAGAACGCCGCTTCCCCCTCGCGCATCTCGATTCGCACCGGGACCGGGCCCACGCCCTCCTCGAACACGATGTCCGCACGGTGACCGGTGAGCTCGAGCTCGCCGATCGCGGCCAGGACGAACGCGGCCCCCAGTGTGGGGTGCCCAGCGAACGGCAGCTCGGCGCCTGGGGTGAAGATTCGGATCTTCCTGGTGTGGTGGGCTTCAGTCGGGCGGAAATACGAACACGGTCTCGGAGAGGTTGAGTTCGCGGGCGATGCGCTGCATCAGCGCGGTGTCCAGCCCCTCCACCCGCGGAAAGACGGCGAGCTGGTTGCCGCCGAACATCTCGCTGGTGAAGACATCTGCGGTGTGATACGCGAGCGAAGCGCGTCATTCGCGTGCCCGTGGTGAAGGGAAGCGCGTACCCAACTGTGTCCCAGCGGAAGCGAAGCTCGCCCCCGCCAACTTCGCGGCACTACGTCGATCGTGAACTGCTCCGCCGGCGTTCCGCGACCTGTCCCGCTGCATGGGGAATCGGCCCAGATCGAGTGATCGGCTCGTAGTCGGTGCCCCACTGCCCGCTCCGCCGATTGACGATCAGGGTCGCGCCGCTGGGGTGGGGGATGGTCCAGAGAGTGTAGCGCCCGGCGGGAATGGTCCGGCCCGCCACGGTAAGCGGCAGGTCGGTCGACCAGCTCCGTGGCCTGGTTCGCGCCGGTGCGCCATACGCGGCCCCACGGCACCACGCCACCGAAGATGACCCGCCCGCGCTTCCAGGGCCTGCCGTAGTCCACCGTAACGCGCCCCGACCCAACCAGCGCCGAAGCGGTGTCTCGCGGCGAAAGCTGTCCCACCGGTCCCCGGGCGGACTCCGCCGCAACGAACGCCCGCGCAAAGTGCTCGAGGTCGGGTGCCTTGACCCGGGTGACCTCGACCTTGACGCTGGTCTCCCGTCCGTCCAGTGCCAGAATCCGCCCTTCGGCATCCACCTGGACGACGGCGGGAGCCTGAAAGAGACCTACCGCCACCCGGCCGTTCGCCGCCCGCTTCACGTAGGCAGGGTACGCCTTGGTTGCCCCGACGCCGACCCAGTCGAAGGCGACGCTGTCTCCACCGGCCAGTGCCGCATGGAGGATCGCCTGTTCGACGAGCGCGTGCGAGAAGGCCGCCAGCGGCATGGACCCAGGGCGAGCGGCCATCCTGATCCATCGCGTGGTGTCGTTGAGCGTGAGCGAGACGTCGGCGGTGTCGGCGTCGAACCTCACTGTGCTTCGGCTCGGCAGGCCTTTCGTCGGGCCGGGAGACAACGGCTCCATCTCCAGCGTGAAGCTTCGCAGCGTCCCTCCCGGCTCGATCGCGGCCGAGTACATCACCCGACGCGCCACCGGAGCGCGCAATACGATCTCGCTCTGGAGACGGGTCGCGGTCCGGCTGTAGCGCTCGACCGCAAGCGTGTCCTCGCCGAGGCAGACGACGAACCCGTCCTGGTCCACGTCGCCCTGGGCGCTGAGTGTCGACGGGCTCGCGAGGGCAGCGATCGGGAAAAGGCCGAGTATGGCGGCCGACCCGAGGCGCAGGTGAGGCAATGTGACGCGTTGCATGGGGATCATACCGTCTCACTCTACGACCTGCCGAGGTGGGCGGTTTCCCTCCAACAGGCTTGGCGGGGCTAGTCGTCGTGACGGGGGCCGCGGCGGTCGCGCTTGGTGGCGGACCGCCGGCGCTTGGCCTCGAGACGCGCGGCCTTGGCGGCACGACTCACCTTGGTCCGTTTGCGCGGCTTGGGGACCGCCAGCGCCGCGGCCACCAGCTCGCGGAGCCGCTCGGTCGCGGCCTCGCGGTTCCGGAGCTGGCTCCGCGAGGCCGACGCCACGACCCGGAGCCGCCCCTCACCGTCCAGGCGGGTCGCCAGCCGGCTCAGGAGCCGGGTGCGCTGCGCGTCGGTGAGGGCCGCGGAGCCCGCGACGTCCCACCACACCTCGATCCGGGTCGAGGAGGTGTTGACGTGTTGCCCTCCGGGTCCGCCGGACCGCGTGGCGCGGTAGTCCAGCTCCGACATCGGAACCAGCAACGACGGAACGATCTCCAGGTAGCCGTCAGGCACGCGCAGAACATACCGCGAACCGCGGCCGTTCGCCCCACCTCTGGTCCGCCACCGCCCTCGCTCGCCCGAGATGAGAATCCGGTTACGTTTCCCCACCATGAACGGGCCATTGCTGGCATGAAGGATATCGATCGCCTCGGCCGCCACCTGCGCAGCCTCGGCAAGGTGCTGCTCGGCTATTCGGGAGGAGTGGATTCGGCGCTCCTCGCTGTCGCGGGCACACGGGCGCTCGGCGCGGATGGCTTCCTCGCCGCGATCGGTCGGAGCCCATCCTATCCCGAAGCGCAATGGCGCGCCGCGGTCGAACTGGCCGACCGGTTCCGTGTCCCGCTGGTCGAGCTCGACACCCACGAGATGGAAGACCCGCGCTATCTCCGGAACGGCACCGACCGTTGCTACTTCTGCAAGTCCGAGCTGTGGACCCGTCTCGACGCGATGGCCCGGGAGCGAGGCTTCGACGCCGTCATCGACGGCACCAACGCGGACGACCTCGGCGAGCACCGCCCGGGACTGCGCGCGGGGCGGGAGACCGGCATCCGCTCGCCGCTCGCGGAGCTCGGGTGGAGCAAGGCCGACGTGCGGGCGGCCGCCAGGTCGCTGGACATGCCGACCTGGGATGCACCCGCCGTCGCCCTGCCTGTCCAGCCGAGTGCGCTACGGTCTCGAGATCACGGCGGAGCGGCTCCGCCAGGTCGAGGCGGGCGAGGCGTTCCTCCGGTCGCTGGGAGTGAGCGGCGATCTTCGCGTGCGTCACCACGGGCACCGGGCGACGGTGGAGGTCGGACCGGGGGAGATGCCGCTTCTGCGTGAGCAATGGGATGCCATCGGCCGCTACTTCGCCGAGCTCGGTCTCGTCGACGTCGAGTTGGATCCCAGCGGCTACCGGCGTGGCCGCCTGCTGGCCCTCGCGCCCGACGAGGCTGGGTGATGCGTCTGTTCGCCGCGTTGCCGATTGCCGAACCGGCCCGCGGTGAGATCGCGGGGCTGCTCGGCAAGCTGCGGGAGCCGGGCTGGCCGCTTCGCGTGGTGCATGAACAGGGCCTGCACCTGACCATGAAGTTCTTCGGCGAGGTGCCACCTGGTCGTCTCGAAGTGATCGAGGAGGCGGTCCGTGCCGCGGTGCCGGGCACCGGCGCGCTGCCGCTTCGGCTCGCCGAGATCGGTGCGTTTCCAAGCCTGCGCCGGCCACGAATCATCTGGGTGGGGCTCGAAGGGCCGCCCGCGCTCGAGCTGCTGCAGGACCGACTGGAGCGGCTCACCGACGCGATCGGCTTCGCCCCGGAGGGGACGCCGTTCCGTCCTCACGTGACTCTCGCGCGGGTGCGCGAGGGCCAGCGCGTCCCGGTCGAAGCGCTGGAGAGTCTCGCCGGCGCGTACCGAGCTGGTGCCGTTCCTCGCCTCCGAGCTGATTCTCTACGAAAGCGTGCTCGGGCGCGGCGGTCCGCGCTACGAGGCGCGCCTCACCATGGAGCTGGCCTCGTGATGGGATGCCTCACCGCGCCGTTCAAGCTGCTCGGCTGCCTCGGCCTGCTCATCGCGCTGGCGGCGGGCTACCTCTATCGTGACCGCCTGGAGGTCGAAGCGCGTCGGTCTCATCGACCGAGTCCAGGGCGTGGTTCCGTCGACGAAGGGCGCGCCCGACGTGAGCTCGCTGGAGTCGGCCAAGGCCAAGGTGGATTCGCTGAACGGCTGGGGCGCGGATTCGGTGGTGCTCACCGCGGCGGAATTCGCCTCGCTGGTGGGGATCGGTATGGACCCGGAGCTGCGATCTCAGCTCGACTCGCTCGAGGTGCAGCTCAGCGAAGGCGAGATCGAAGTCCACGCGCGTCTTCGCACCGACCGCCTGCCTCGAGAGATGATGGGGCCCGTTAGGTGGGATGCTGGGGGCAAGCGAGCGGGTCTTGGCCTCGGGACCGGTCCGCGTGACCCGCCCGGGGGCAGGGGAGTGGCGGGTTCGCACCTTCCGGATCGGCGAGCTCACCGATCCCCGACGAGATGGTCCCTGGCCTGGTGGGACGCGCCATGGGCGATCCCGACCGGACCGCGGTGCCGGTGGCGGTGCCGGAGGGCATACGGGCGATTCGCGTCAGGCGCGGCGGAGCGCGGTTCTCTACGGAGGCACCCGCTCATGAGCCACCGCGTGTTGATCGTGGACGACGAGCAGGGCATCCGCCAGGCGCTGAAGCAGGTGCTCGAGTACGAGGACCTGGACGTCCGGGTCGCCGCGTCGGGTGGCGAGGCGATCACGCTCTATACCGAGTTCCGCCCCCACCTGGTCTTCCTCGACGTGAAGATGGCCGGCCTCGACGGGCTGGAGACGCTGACCCGGCTCCGCGACCTCGACTCCAGCCCGCAGATCGTGATGATCTCGGGGCACGGCACCATCGCCACGGCGGTCGAGGCGACCCAGCGCGGCGCCTTCGACTTCCTCGAGAAGCCGCTCGACACCGACCGCCTGCTGCTCACCGTGCGGAACGCCCTCGCCCACGCGGAGCTGGTGGGGGAGAACGCGCGGCTCGAGAGGCCGCGGAGAGCCGCTACCCGATGGTGGGCGAGAGTCCGGCGCTGCAGGAGGTGCGCGAGCTGATCGCCAAGGTGGGGCCCACGGCGGCGCGGGTGCTCATCACCGGCGAGAACGGCACCGGCAAGGAGCTGGTGGCCCGCGCGCTGCACGAGGCCTCGCCCCGCCGCGACGCCGCGTTCGTCGAGGTCAACTGCGCGGCGATTCCCGTCCGAGCTGATCGAGAGCGAGCTGTTCGGGCACATGAAGGGCTCGTTCACCGGCGCGTTCGCCGACCGGGCGGGGAAGTTCGAGCAGGCCGACGGCGGGACGCTCTTCCTCGACGAAGTGGGCGACATGTCGCTGCTCGGCGCAGGCCAAGCTGCTCCGCGTGCTCCAGGAGGGCGTGGTGACCCGGATCGGCGGCGCCAAGTCGATCCAGGTGGACGTGCGGGTGCTCGCCGCGACCAACAAGGACCTCGAGGCGGAGATCGCCGAGGGCCGGTTCCGGGAGGACCTGCTCTACCGCCTCAACGTGGTGCCGATCGAGGTCCCGGCGCTGCGGGAGCGGCTGGAGGACGTGCCGGCGCTGGTCGCGCACTTCGCCGAGCAGCTCGCGTCGAGCGCCGGGGTGCCGGGCCGGAAGTTCGCGGAGGAGGCGGTGCGCCGGCTCCAGGCGCGCGCCTGGCCCGGGCAACATCCGGGAGCTGCGGAACGCGGTCGAGCGGGCGCTGATCCTGGCCTCGGGGAAGGTGGTCACCGCGGCGGACATCGACCGGCTGCTCCCGGGGACGGACGGCGCGGCGCGCCGAGGACTCCGCCGGCGTCCAGACCTTCGAGGGGTTCAAGCAGGACGCGGAGAAGAACTTCCTGACCCAGAAGCTCCGGGAGCACGACTGGAACGTGTCGGAGACCGCGCGGGCGCTGAAGATGCCGCGCTCGAACCTCTACAAGAAGATCGAGCGCTACGGCCTGAGCCGGGAGTCGGCATGACCGAGCAACCGCGCGACTGGGACAAGGAGCTGGCGGACATCGACCAGGTGATCGCGAAGCAGGAGGCACGCCGCCGGCCGGCCGAGCGCCGGCGCTGCCACCGGCGCGGCACCGCGCCCGGCTCGGGTAAGCCCCGCCGCCGCGCCGCCAGGGGCTCGGTGGCGCTGACCTGGTTCTGGGTCGTGCTGGCCGTCGCTGCTTGCCGCCGCGCTGCCGTCTGGCCCTACGGCAAGGAGCTGCGGGCTCCAGCTCTTCTTCTATCTCGGCGCCGACGGCGCTGGCCTGCTCGCGGGCGTGCTGGGCGCGCTGGCGAGCTGGGCGCACCGGCAGCGGCTTGGCGCCACATCCTCTCGCTGCGTGGTCGTGCTCTGGGCCGGCGCGCGTGGGCGCGCGCGAGATCCTGCCGCGCATCGGCTATGCCGCCGAGAGCTCGGACCTGGCTCTGCCCCGCCACAGCCGAGCCGGCGCCACCGGCCGTCCGGCCCAGACTGCCCCGGAGCCGCCCGCCCACGGCCGGAGCCACCGGCGACGGGCGACCAGCCGTGCACCGACGTCGTACAGGACATCTGGACTCATGGCCAAGACCTTCAAGAACTTCATCGGCGGCGAGTGGGTCGCGCCCGGCGACCGGCGCCTACTTCGAGAACCGCAACCCGGCCGACACCGCCGACCTGATCGGCCGCTTCCCCGATTCCGACCGGCGCGACGTCGAGGCCGCGGTGCGCTCGGCCAAGCGCGGCTTCGCGCTCTGGTCGCGCACGCCGGCGCCGGTCCGGGGCGACGTGCTCCGCCGGGTGGGCGACCTGCTGGTCGAGCGGAAGGAGGCGATCGCCGACGCGATGACGCGCGAGATGGGCAAGGTGCTGGCCGAGACCCGGGGCGACGTGCAGGAGGGCATCGACACCGCCTACTACGCGGCCACCGAGGGCCGGCGGCTCTTCGGCCACGTGGTCCCGTCGGAGCTCCGCTCCAAGTGGGCGATGAGCTACCGCCGGCCCATCGGCGTCGTCGGGCCTGATCACGCCGTTCAACTTCCCGCTGGCCATCCCCACCTGGAAGATGTTTCCCGCGCTGCTCTGCGGGAACGCGGTGATCATCAAGCCGTCGGAGGACGTGCCCCACACCGTCCACCTGCTGGTCGAGATCCTGCTCGAGGCCGGCCTGCCGCCCGAGGTCGATCCAGCTGGTGCACGGCCGGGGCGAGACCGTGGGCAAGGCGCTGGTCGAGCATCCCGAGGTGCCGGTCATCTCCTTCACCGGCTCGACCGAGACCGGGTCGCATCATCGGCGAGACCTGCGGCCGGATGCACAAGCGGCTGTCGCTGGAGATGGGCGGCAAGAACGCCATGATCGTGATGGACGACGCCGATCTCGACCTGGCGCTCGAGGGCGTGCTCTGGGGCGCGTTCGGCACCACCGGCCAGCGCTGCACCGCCACCAGCCGGCTCATCCTCCACCGCAAGATCCACGACCGCTTCCTCCGCCGGCTGGCCGACGCGGCCGAGGGGCTGCGGCTGGGCGACGGGCGGGAGGACAAGACCGACGTCGGCCCGCTGATCCACGAGGCCTCGCGCGACAAGGTGGAGCGCTACGTGGAGATCGGCCAGGAGGAGGGCGCCGAGCTGGTCACCGGCGGCAAGGCGCCGGGCGGCGCGGCTCGCGCGGCGGCTGGTTCTACCGGCCCACGATCTTCGCCGGCGTCGCGCCGGCGAGCCGGCTGGAGCAGGAGGAGATCTTCGGGCCGGTGCTGAGCGTGATCCGGGTGAGCTCGTTCGACGAGGCGGTCCGGGTCAACAACGACGTCCGCTACGGGCTCTCGAGCTCGATCTACACCGGCGAACGTGGACCTGGCGTTCCGCGCGATGCAGGAGCTCGACAACGGCATCACCTACGTGAACGCGCCGACCATCGGCGCCGAGGCGCACCTGCCGTTCGGCGGCGTCAAGGCGACCGGCAACGGCCACCGCGAGGGCGGCTGGGAAGTCTACGAGTTCTACTCCGAGACGAAAGTGTGCTACGTGGACTACTCCGGGCAGCTGCAGCGGGCGCAGATCGACACCTACGACGTGTCGAGCTGCGTAGCAGTACGGCCGGTGCGTCGTGTGACGCGGACGTCACGTCAGGAGTACGGTTCGAGCGCTTCGCTCCATTGCGCTCCGTCCGGATCGCGCAGAGTCAAGGTTCGCCCGCTGACGCATCCCGCCATGTCCAGTACGAGGTCGAGTCGCATGCGTCCAATGCAGGTCGGTTCCGGCAGGCGTGGTCCGTCGTTCGACGAGGGCTCGCTCGACCAATACCTCCGCGAGATCAGCAAGTATCCGCTGATCCCGCAGGAGGAAGAGGTCAGCCTGGCGCAGCGCATCCGCACCGGCGAGGCAGAAGCGCTCGACAAGCTGGTCCGCAGCAACCTCCGCTTCGTGGTCTCGGTCGCCAAGAAGTATCAGAACCAGGGCGTCTCGCTCGCCGACCTGATCAACGAGGGCAACCTCGGCCTCATCCGCGCGGCCCACAAGTTCGACGAGACCAAGGGCATCAAGTTCATCTCCTACGCCGTCTGGTGGATCCGCCAGGCGATCCTCCAGGCGCTGGCCGAGCAGAGCCGCATCGTGCGGGTGCCGCTCAACCGCGCCGGGCACGCTGCACCGGATCGGCAAGCGCTCGTCCGCGCTGCTCCAGGAGCTGGGCCGCGAGCCGACGCCCGTCCGAGATCGCCGAGGGCATGGACATCTCGATGGAAGAGGTCCAGAAGACCCTCTCCATCTCCCAGAACCACCTCTCGCTCGACGCGCCGCTCACCCCGGGCGAAGACAACAAGCTCCTCGACTACCTGCCCGACACCCAGAACCCCGGCCCCGACTCCGAGACCTTCGAGCACGCGCTCACCGAGTCGATCGAGGAAGTGCTCTCGACGCTCAAGGAGCGGGAGGCCAAGATCCTCCGGCTCTACTTCGGCCTCGACGGCCCCGAGCCGATGACGCTGGAGGAGATCGGCAGCCTGCTCGGCATCACCCGCGAGCGGGTCCGGCAGATCAAGGAAAAGGCGCTGAGCCGGCTCCGCCACGTGAGCCGGGCGCGCGCGCTGGAGAGCTTCCTGGCCTAACCGTCACGCCGGCCGCGCGCCGGACTCGCCTGCAGCTCCTTCGTGTTCATTCGACCCCTCCACCGACCATGGCCAGCAACGCCTCCTTCGATGTCTCCACCGGCGCCGACCTGCAGGAAGTCGACAACGCCGTCAATCAGGCGCTGAAGGAGATCGCCCAGCGCTACGACTTCAAGGGCACCCACTGCACCATCGAGTTCGACCGGGCCAAGGCGGAGATCCGCCTCGCGGCCGACGACGAGTTCCGGATGGACGCGCTGGTCGACGTGCTGCAGACCCGGATGATCAAGCGCGGGGTCCCGGTCAAGAACCTGAAGGTGGGCGACCTGATCCAGGGCACCGGCAGTCGGTGCGCCGCACCGTCACGCTGACCCAGGGCATTCCGCAGGACGTCGCGAAGAAGATCGTCAAGGCGGTCAAGGACGGCGGCTTCAAGAAGACGCAGGCGACCATCCAGGGCGACGAGATCCGGGTCACCAGTCCCTCCAAGGACGAGCTGCAGGCGGTCATCGCCTTGCTGCGCGGCGAAGACTTCGGCATCGAGCTCAAGTTTGGCAATTACCGCGGCTGACCGCCGGCGCTGACGGGCGCGGGGATGGCGGCGCTCGCGGCGCTCATCGTCGTGGCAGTTGTCGCGGGCCCGACACCGACATCGCAGCCCGCCCCCGTGGAGGCGCCGGAGGCACCGACGCAGCCGGCGCCGGCGCCGGTGCCGACCCGGTCCCTCCCGGTGAGCAGCCGGCGGTCGAGCCCGACTCGCCGGGCGAGCCCGAGCTCCGGATCGGACTGGCCGTCGGGGTATCCTCGGCCACCATCGGCGGCGCGCGCCGAGCTGACGGTGATCGATCCGTCTGGCGCATCGCCTCGCGGCCATTCCAGCGGGCGAGCAATGGCGGGTGATACCGTCCGGGCACCGGCATCTCGGTCGCAGCCGCCGGGACGGCCCGGGCTCGACGCCGTCGGAGATGCTGGTCGTCATCACCACGGACGCGACCCAGCTGGTGCGGGTCAACGGCCGCGGATATCGCGGCGTGGTGGAGATCGTGCGCGGCAGCGACGGGCTGACGATCGTCAACCGCTTGCTCCTCGAGTCCTACCTGCCGGGCGTCGTGTCCGCGGAGATGGGGCGGCGCACGCCCGCCGAGTTCGAGGCCCTCAAGGCGCAGGCGGTGGTCTCCCGTACCTACGCGGTGCGGAATCGCGGACGGCGCCGTGCACTGGGGTTCGACCTCTACGCCAGTGTGGCCGACCAGGTGTACATCGGGGCGGGCTCGGAGACGCCCGAAGGGCTCGAGGCGGTGCGCGCCACCCGCGGGATGGTGCTGACCTAGCAGGGCGCTCCCATCGACGCGTTCTTCTATTCGACCTGCGGCGGGCAGACCGCCGAAGGCGTCGAGGCCTTCGCCGCCGCCGCCCGGCCGTACCTGCGATCCGTCGCCGACGTGGACGAGACGGGCCAGGACTACTGCCGGATCTCGCCCCGCTACCGGTGGCGCGAGGAGTGGATCGGCGACGCGTTGCGCTCCACGCTCAGCCGCAGCCTCCCCCTGGCCACCGAGGTGCCGGCCCGAGCAGGTGAGCGAAGTGCGCGACGTCTGGGTGGCGGCGCGATCGCCCTCGGGTCGCGTCGCCCGGCTCGGTATCACGCTGAGGGCGGATCAGGTCGATGGTCACCGGCCAGGCGGTCCGCCAGGTGCTGCGTCCGGCCTCGGGCGACCTGCTCCGGAGCAGCGGCCTTCACCCTGACGGCGACCGGAGCGGGGCGACGCGTGACTCGGCTGGTCGCGGACGGGCGGGGAGCCGGACACGGCGTGGGCTTCTGCCAGTGGGGCGCGGTCGGCCGCTCGCGCGCAGGGCAGGACTTTCAGCGCATCCTCGCGGCCTACTATCCCGGGGCCTCGGTTCAGCGGCTCTATTGAGGCTCCATCCCAGGAGGAGCGCATGACGGCGAGTCGGTCCGGCAACGAGCGGCTCAAGGTCGGGATCATCGGCGGCGGCGCGATCACCCAGGTCGCCCATCTGCCGGTCCTCAAGAAGCTCAAGACCATCGAGGTCCAGGCGATCTGCGACACCGATCTGCCCAAGGCGCGCGCCCTGGCCGACCGCTTCGGCGTGAAGGACGCGTTCGACGACATCGAGGATCTGCTGCGCTTCGAGGCGCTCGATGCCGTGGTGATCTGCTCGCCCAACCACCTGCACGAGTCCCACATCCTCGCCGCCCTCTCCGCCAACCTCCACGTGCTGGTCGAGAAGCCGCTCGCCATGTCCGCCGCCAGCGCGCAGCGCATCATCCGGGCGGCGGAAAAGCGCAATCGGGTCGTCATGGTCGGGATGAACCATCGCTACCGGCCCGACGTGCAGATCGTGCGCAGCTTCGTCCAGAGCGGCGAGCTCGGCACGATCGAGAGCGTGCGGGGCAGCTGGCACGTGTTCCGTCCCAGCCGCGCGCAGCTCGGCTGGCGGCAGAAGCGAGACCAGGCCGGCGGCGGCGCCATGCTCGATCTCGGCCTCTCGATTCTCGATCTCGGGCCTCTGGCTGGGCGGCAATCCGGCGCCGGTCCGGGTGAGCGCCTGCCTCGACGTGCCGGGCAAGGATCGAGCGGTAGAGCAGTGCGGCAGCGCGTTCGTGGTCTGCGAGAACGGCATGTCGCTGTTCGTGGACGTGACCTGGCACCACCTCGGTGAAGGCGAGCGGTTCGGCGTCGGCCTCCGGGGCAGCAAGGGAAGCGCGGCGATCAATCCGCTCACCGTGTGGAAGGAGCTGCACGGGGTTCCGGTGGATGTGTCGCCGACCGGCTCCGGCAGCCGAGAGAACGCATTCACCGCGTCGTACCGCGCCGAGTGGGCCCACTTCGAGGCCGCGATCGCCGGCGAGGCCAAGGTGCCGACGCTGCAGGACCATCTCGTCCTGCACAAGGTCGTCGACGCCATCTATCGCTCGGCGCAGGATGGCCGAGACGTGGAGCTGTGAGCGACCTTCGCCGGCCGATACGGCGGCGGTGGCGGGTATTGGTGGTCATGGCGCTGGCGCTCGGGCGACCGGCGCCGGCCGCAGCCCAGGCGTCCCAGCCCCGACCCGATGGGTCCGAGCTCCGCGTCTATCTGATGACCATGGGCCCCGGCAGGCAGGTGTGGGAGCGGTTCGGCCACAACGCGATCTGGATTGACGATCCATCGGAAGCGGACCGACACCGCCTACAACTACGGCCTGTTCGACTTCGGGCAGGAGAACTTCCTGCTCCGGTTCATCCGAGGGGAGATGTGGTACTGGATGGCCGGATTTCCCGCGCGAGCCGTACCTCCAGACCTACGTGCGCGACAACCGCTCGGTCTGGCTCCAGGAGCTCAACCTCCCGTACCGCCGCGCGCCTCGAGCTGCGCGACTTCCTCCGCTGGAACGAGCTTCCACAGCATCGGTTCTACCACTACGACTACTACCGGGACAACTGCTCCACCCGGGTTCGCGATGCGCTCGACCGGGTGATCGGCGGGGCGATCAGGCGCGCAGACCCGATCGCTACCGTCGGGCACCACCTACCGGTTCCACACCCAGCGGCTCACCGCCAACGATCCCGCTCATCTTCACCGGCCTGCTGCTCGCGCTCGGGCGAGGGCGTCGACCGCCCGATCTCGGCGTGGGAGGAGATGTTCCTGCCGATGGCGATGCGGGAACACGTCCGCCAGGTGACGATCGCGGGCGAGGGCGGCGCGCGCGTGCCGCTGGTGGCGGGGGAGCGGACGTTGTTCGAGTCCAGCGCGCCGCTCCCACCGGCTGCCGCCCCGAGGTGGCTGTACTGGTACTTGATGCTCGGGATCGCGATCGGCATGCTCGCTGTGATCCTGGGCTCGAGGGCGCGGCAACGCCGGTCCGGAAGACGGGGTTTGGGCGTCGTGATCGCCAGCTGGGGACTGATCGCGGGCCTGGGCGGAGTGGTCCTGACGGGGCTCTGGGCCCTGACCGACCACGCCATGGCCTACCGCAACGAGAATGTCCTGCAGCTCAATCCCCTGGTTCTCGCGCTCGGCATCCTGGGGCCGCTGGCTCTTGGGGGGGCCCGATGGCCGCGGGGGATGGCGTTGGCTCTCGCCAACGTGGTCGCCCTGCTTTCGGTGCTTGGTTTGGTGATCCAGGCGCTGCCGGGGTTGGATCAGGTGAACGGGCCGGTGGTCGCGCTCGCGCTGCCGATCCACCTGGGGATCGCAGTCGGGTTACGGCGGTCACTGGCCGCCGAGGACCGCTAGCCGCCGACTCTGGCGACGGCCGACCGGGCCTCGTCGAACTGGGGGAAGGCCGTCACCGCGGCCTGATAGAACTCGCGAGCCTTCGCGCGATCGCCCCGGCTCTCGTGCAGGAGACCGCGGCTGTAGGCGGTGATCGCGTCGGTGGGCAGTGCCGCGGGCGCGGCGTCCGCCGGGTAGGACCCGAGCCCCGCGGCCGCGACGATCCGCTCGGCCACGAATTGCACGATCGCCGCGAGCTGAGCCCGGTCCTGCAACTTGGCGTCGTCGTTCGACAGCACCTTGATGATCTCGCCGCTCCGCGCGTCCACCACCCGCGCGTTCACCCGGAACTTCCCGTAGAAGTCCGCGAAGCTGCCGGTGACAGCGTAGCGCGCGCCGGTCGCCTTCCCCATCTGGGCCGCACCGGCGGCGTCCACCCGCTGTGAGGGCCCAAGGTTCGCGGCGCGCATGGCGCGATCCAGGCGCTGGCCTTCGACCGCCTCGGCGGCCGGGTGGCGGTCGATAGCCCGGGCGAGCATGGCCGGCAATCCCAACTCGAGCGCCTCGAACACCTCCTTGTCCTGGCCGTAGGATCCGGTGTTCTCGAACGGCAGTAGCGCGAAACGTCCCGCGCCGTCCTGCGCTCGCGCGGAGGAGACGCCGCACAGCGCCGTCACGGTCGCCGCCAGCAACTTGATCCGCATCGCCCGCCTCCTCACAGTGGCAGCTCCATTCCTTCGAACGCGGCATCCACCTCGAGACCCTGCGCGGTACGCGCGGCGTAGGCCCGCGTGTCGTCGAGCAGTCGGTCCAGCGCCTCGTCGTTGTGCTCCGGCTCGTGGTGAAACAGGATCAGGCGGCGGCACCCGGCTTCTGCGGCCAGCGCCACCGCTTGCCATGGCGTCGAGTGTCCCCAACCGCAGCGGGCCTGGATGATCTGCTCGGCGTACATCGCGTCGTGAATCAGCGTGTCGGTCCCGGCGAGAAACGCGACCAGGCGCTTGCGCCACTGCGGCCGCACCGGGTATCCAGCCTCTTCCCCCAGCTCGTTGTCGGTCAGATACGCGACGTGGCGTCCGCCGCGCGGCGGGAGCGAGACGGTATCCGAGCGTGGTGCCGGGATGCCGGAGTCTGAAGGCGCGGACCTCGAAGTCGGGGAGCTCGATGTCCCCTTCGGTGACCTCCTTCACCTTGATCGAGGCAGCCAGGGCACGCAGCGGGACCGGAAACACCATGGGATCCATCTGCCGCCGAAGGATCTCCTCCAGCGCCACACCCTCCTGGGCCGCCCCGAAGATGCAGAACGCATTTCCGGGCGCGCTCAACGGCTTGAAGAACGGCAGCCCCTGAATGTGATCCCAGTGGGTATGGGAGAGCAGAATGTCGGCCGAGACGGCAGTGGACGCGCCGGCCATCAGCTCGTGCCCGAGCGGCCGAAGGCCGCTGCCCGCGTCGAGGATGACGAGACGGCCGTCCGGCCCCGAAACGCTCACGCAGGCGGTGTTGCCGCCGTAGCGCGCGGTGTTCGGTCCTGGCGTGGGAATGGAGCCGCGAGTACCCCAGAACTTCAAAGTAAAGTTCACGTGGGGCGCCCCGGCACGCGTGGGGACATGATCGAACGTCGTCCGACCGGGTCGGTAGCGGCTACGGCCGAAATCACCTTCCGGCCGTGACTGCCGTCACGCCCGGCGGGCAGCCAGCATGAGCGAGTGTCTGTCCTGCAGCGTTATGTCCTTGCGGGTCACCGCGATGATGCCGCGCTCCACCAGATTCCGCATGGTGCGCGAGACGGTCTCGCGGCTGGAGCCGATCATCTGGGCGATGGTATGGTGGGTGAGCTTCCGGGTGATGCGGTCGCCCCCTTCGTCGTCGGCCATCCGAAGCAGGAGGTGGGCCACCCGTCCGTTGACGTCCAGCAGGACCAGGCTCCCGATCTTCTCGTCCGCCCGTCGGAGCCGGCGCGAGATCTCCTTCAGCAGCGCGATGGCGACTTCGGGTGAGTGACGGAGCCGGGCGTGAAAGTCCTCACGCCTGAGGACCAGCAGGCTCGAGTCCTCCATCGCGATCACGTGGGCGGACCTTGGCTCCTCATCGATCACCGCCATCTCGCCGAAGAAGCTCCCCTCGCCCAGCACCGAGAGGATGACCTCGCGCCCGTCCTCGGCGATCAGCACGACCTTGACCTGGCCGGCCGCCACGAGGAACAGCGCGTCGCCGGGATCGTCCTCGAAGACGATGACGCTGCCCTTGGGATAGCTGCGCTCCCGGGTCAGGTCGGCAAAGGCAGCCAGATCGGCGTCACCGAGGCCGGAGAAGAGGGGGACTTTACGAAGAACCTCGGACGGGGACAGCGGCACGGGAGCCTCGCGGGGTCGCGGAAGTGGTTGGGGATAGCATACTTGCGGTGCGTAAGCGTGTCAACTTCAGGAATCGGTCGCCCCTGCGCTGGTCCGGACGTGTCAGGCCGCACTGCCGGGCCAATGGGTCCTGGGTACCTTACGCGCCGTGCATATCCCGCCCCCAGTGGTCACCCTGCTCTCCGCCGCCCGTGCGCGAAGGCGCGAGCAATGGATGTCGCCGGCACAACTCGCGTCGGTGCGCGGCGCGCGCCTCGGGCGTCTCGCCCGTGTGGCCGCGAACACCGCGTACTACGGCAAGCTGTTCCGCGATGCGGGTCTGGCGCCTGGTGACGCCTTCGACGAGGTGGCGCTTCGCCGGCTGCCGTTGCTCGACAAGGCGAGTCTTCACGCGGCGGAGGACAACGGCATGCTGTCCCAGCCGATCGACCGGCTCTTTCCCGTCACCACGTCCGGCTCGACCGGCCAACCGCTCCGGGTGTACCGCAGCCTCCAGGATCAGGCGGAGGTCTCCGCGCTGTGGTCCCGGGTGCTGCACGCGTACGGACACCGCCTCCGGGACCGCCAGGTCAACATCAACACGGGTCGAGCGGTGGCCCGCAGCGGACCGGTGGCCATGCTTCGCCGCATCGGCCTGCTCCCCGATATCCGCCACGTCTCGAGCTTCGAGTCAGTTGACTATCAGATCGAGATTCTCCGCGACCGGCAGCCGCACACCTTCAGCGCGTACGCAGTCAGCCTGGAGGCGATCGCCGAAGCGTTGGTCGAGCGAGGGATCACCGACATCCGCCCGAAGCTGGTGTTCAGCGCGGCCATGTCCCTGAGCGACCGCGGGCGAAGGCTGGCGACGGAGGCCTTCGGCGTGACACCACTCGACGTGTACGTCGCCGCCGAGCTGGGCACGGTCGGCTGGGAGTGTCCGGTGGAACGCGGCACGCTGCATCTCAATGACGACATGCAGATCGTGGAGATCGTGAACGACCTGGGGGAGACGGTAGCTGACGGCGAGACCGGCGAGGTAGTCGTCACCCAGCTCGGCTGCCTGGCGCAGCCGCTTCTGCGCTATCGACTGGGGGACCTGGCGGCACGGCTTCCCGGTGCCTGCGGCTGCGGGCGCGGTCTCGCGCGTCTGAGTCCGGTGCAGGGAAGGACCCGCCACGTGATCCGAACTCCGGATGGCCGCATCCTCTATGGCATGATGGTGTCGACGGTGGTCAAGCCGTTCCAGGAGGTCCGGCGGTGGCAGCTCCGGCAAACCGGCCCGGACACGCTCGACCTGCTCGTCATGCCATCGCCCGCTTGGCGGCATGAGGTGTCGGATCAGATCCGCCGTCGACTCGACGAGCAGTTCGGTCCCGGACTCCGCTTCCAGGTCATCCCGGTTGACGACATCCCGCTGGCCCCCACCGGCAAGCTGCAGACCATCGTCCCACTGGCCGATTCGATGGTCGACGCAACTTCATCGCGCGATTCCTGACCCGTGCCCCGGGGGCGTTCCCAGGTCGTCTGGTTACCGGGGATGCCCTACCGTCTGAGGGGGTTAGCCGATAGATTCCCCGGCTAACTTGGAACAGGAGTTCGCAGTGAAGGCCGATCTTCATCCGGTGTATAAGAAGCTGACCGCCATCTGTGCGTGCGGCAACTCGTTCGAAACCCGCTCGACGTCGAATTCCATTCACGTCGAAGTGTGCGCCCAGTGCCACCCGTACTTCACGGGCAAGCAGCGCCTGATGGACACCGCGGGCCGCGTGGATCGTTTCCGCCGGAGATACCAGAGCGAACCGGCCGCCGCCCCCAAGGCGTAGGCGGTGGAGGGCAGGCTCCGCCAGGCGCTGCAGCGGGCGGAGGAAGTCGGCAAGGCACTCGCCGACCCGCTCGTCGCCCGCGACCCGGCCCAGCTCAAGACGCTCGGGCGCGAGCACACACGGCTCGCGCCCGTCGTGCGTCTGGCCGACCGTCTGGTCCGGCTACAGCGCGAGCTGGCGGATGCGCGGGAGCTGTCGGACGAATCGGACCTGGAGCTCGCCGCCATGGCGCGCGCCGACGTGACGCGCCTGGCGCCCGAAGTGGACGCGCTCACCGAGGAGCTCCACGCACTCCTCCTTCCTCAGGACCCCCACGACGCCCGCGACGCCATCGTCGAGATCCGTGCCGGCACCGGTGGCGATGAGGCCGCCCTTTTCGCCGCCGATCTGTACCGCATGTATCAGCGCTTCAGCGAGCGCCACGGGCTCTCCTGGGAGCCGATGTCGCTCAGCGACGGCACCCTCGGCGGACTCAAGGAGGCGATCATCGCCGTGCGGGGCGACGGGGCGTTCGGGCTGCTGCGGCTCGAGTCCGGAGTCCACCGGGTGCAGCGCGTGCCGGCCACCGAGACCCAGGGTCGCATTCACACTTCTGCCGCGACGGTGGCGGTCCTGCCGGAGGCGGAAGAGGTCGACATGAAGATCGAGGAAAAGGACCTCCGGGTGGACGTCTTTCGCTCCTCGGGTCCGGGCGGCCAGAGTGTGAACACGACCGACAGCGCGGTACGAATCACGCACTTGCCCTCGGGGCTGGTGGTCAGCCAGCAGGACCAGAAGTCGCAACAGCAGAACAAGCTCAAGGCGATGGAGGTGCTGCGCGCCCGGCTGCTCGACCGGATGATCGCGGAGCAGGAGGCGGCGCGCTCGCGGGATCGCCGGGCCATGGTGGGCACCGGCGACCGCTCCGCGAAGATCAGGACCTACAACTATCCCCAGAGTCGAGTCACCGACCATCGCATCAACCTCTCCGTCCACAACCTGGCGGACGTGGTTGACGGTCGTCTCGACGAGCTGGTGGATGCGCTCCGCATGGCGAGCCGCCAGGAGCGCGATGCTGTCTGACGCTCCCCCGACGCGCCGGGTCCTGCTCGCCGAGGTTGCCGCGGTGCTGGCGGCAGGTGGGATCGCCGAGCCGAGACGCGAGGCTCTCCGGCTCTGGACCGCGCTCCACGGGACCTCGGCGGCCGACGTGCTGGTGGATGGCCACCTCCCCAATGCGGCCGGCTCGACGGAGGTGCTTCGACGGGCCGCGCGTCGCCGGGCCGGCGGCGAGCCCCTCGCCTACGTGGCGAGGTCGGTGGGATTCCGGACTCTGGTGCTGGCCTCCGACCGCCGCGCATTGATTCCACGGCCCGAGACGGAAGGTCTGGTGGATCTGCTGCTCCCGCGGGTCCGCACCGGCAGCGTTGCGGACATCGGTACCGGGAGCGGCTGTCTGGCGCTCAGTCTTGCGATGGAAGGTGACTACAGCGAAGTCTGCGCGGTGGATCTCTCCGCCGGTGCCTTGGCGCTGGCCGCGGAGAACGTCGCCGCCGTGGGGGCCTCGGTCGGGCTGATCCGCGCCGACCTGTGCGAGCCCTTTCGCACGGCCTCGCTCGACGCGATGGTCTCCAATCCCCCCTATCTTTCCGCCGCGGAGTACGCGTCCCTCGACCCCTCGGTGCGGCAGTGGGAACCGGCCGCCGCACTGCTGAGCGGGCTCGATGGTCTGGACGCGACGACCCGGCTGTTGCGGGAGGCGCGGCGTGTGCTGCGCCCCGGCGGTTGGCTCGCGATGGAAGTGGATTGCACGCGGGCGGCGCGGGTGGCCGCTGCCGCGGGCGCACTGGGCTGGATGGACGTCGCCATCCATGCCGACCTATTCGGACGCGAGCGCTACCTGCTCGCTCGGAGGAGTGCATCACCGTGATCTGGGATAAGGCACAAGACCTCGGCCGTCAGATCGGCCAGTCCGCGGAGTATCAGGCGCTTCGTCGCGCCGAGTCGAGTCTCCGCGAGGACAAGGAGACGGTCACCAAGCTGGATCTGATCCAGACGCTGGCACGCAAGGTCGATCAGGCGATCGCCCAGGGGCAGATGCCGGACCAGCCGACGTCGGATGCCTACGAAGCCGCCGTGCGGGACCTGGAGACCAGTTCGGTCGGCCAGGCGTACGTCGTCGCGCGTGCCAACTTCGAGAAGCTGATGGCGAGGGTGAACCAGCAGATCAGCGAAGGCATGGAGAAGGGCGTGACCAGCAGCATCATCACGCTGGGATGACCCTGCCGGGGCTGTTCGTCGTCCTCGAGGGACCCGACGGGGCGGGGAAGTCCACCCTTGCCGCCGCCCTCGCCGACCGCTTGAGGCAGGGCGGCCTGGATCCGGTGGTGGTGCGCGAGCCGGGCGGCACTCACGCGGCGGAGATCGCCCGGCGCGCCCTGCTCGACCCGGCCCATCCGATCGGGTCCGTCTCGGAGCTGTTCTTCTACCTCGCGGCCCGTGCCGACCTGGTGCAGTCCGTGATCCAACCGGCCCTCGCCCAGGGCAGGTTGGTGCTTTCGGACCGTTTCGCGCTCACTACAGAGGCCTACCAGATGGCCGGTCGGGGTCTCCCGCCGGCGGTGGTCGTCCCGGCCAACCGCCTCGCCGCGCACGACCTGGTACCCGACCTCACCCTGATTCTCGATCTTCCTCCGGAAGTCGCTCAGGCGCGGCAAGTTGGGGGCGGTAAGCCACTGGATAGGATGGAGCAGGAAAGCGTCGACTTCCACCGCAGGGTGGAGGCCTTCTATCTGGCGGTTCGGGGTGACGGCGTGCGACATTTGGACGCGCGGCTCTCACCGGACCAGCTCTTGCAAGCCGCCTGGGCCGAGATCGCCCAGCTGGCGCCCGGGAGAGTCGGCGCGGTAACGGGTTAATTTGCACCCAAGGGGTCGGCGACGGGCCGGCTCGGGTCTTTTCCGCCGGGAGTGGAGGCAGGTATGAGGCAGCGCTGGGGCATCATCACGACCGTGTCCGTGATCTCGTTCCTGAGCGGCGGCTGGCTGCTGCAGCGCGGCACGGCCGCGGGCGGCAACGTCTACCAGCAGGCCCGCCTGTTCGACGACGTCCTCGGCCATGTCAGCGCCTACTACGTCGACTCGCTCGGCGAAACCGACCTGTACGACAAGGCCACACAGGGGATGCTGGAGCAGCTCAAGGACCCCTACTCGGTATTGCTCACCGGTGACGACTACAAGGCGCTCACCGAGCAGACGTCGGGCAACTACGCCGGCCTCGGCATCCAGATCGACGTGCGCGAAGGCTGGATCACGGTGGTGGCCCCCCTCCCCGAGACGCCCGCCGAGCGCGCCGGCATTCTCACCGGCGACCAGATCATCGAAGTGGACGGGAAGTCCACCGAGGGCTGGAAGAACGACGAGGCGGTAAAGGCGCTCCGTGGCGAGGCGGGGAGCAAGATCGCGATCACCGTTCGCCGGACCGGCATTCCGGCGCCGATCAAGTATCCGCTCACTCGCGCCCAGATTCACATCCGGTCCGTTCCCGCCGGCACCATGTTCGACGGCGGCATCGGCTACATCCAGCTCAATCCCGTCAGCGAGACCTCCGCCGGCGAGCTCCGGCAGGAGATCGCTTCGATGAAGCGGCGTGGCATGAAGTCGATGGTGCTCGACCTTCGCTTCAACCCCGGCGGCCTGCTCGATCAAGGGGTCGAGGTGTCGGACCTGTTCCTCGACGCGAAGCAGGAGATCGTCTCCACTCGCGGTCGGGCACGGGGGGCCACGAAGCAGTTCTATGACGACGCGCGCCAGACCTGGCCCGAGCTGCCGATCGTGGTGCTGGTGAACGAGGGCACCGCGAGCGCCGCCGAGATCATCGCCGGGGCGCTGCAGGATCACGACCGGGCCGTGGTCGTCGGCACGCCGACCTTCGGCAAGGGCCTGGTTCAGACCCTGTTCCCCCTGGGCGAAGGCGTCGCGCTCAAGCTCACGACTGCGCGATGGTTCACGCCGAGCGGGCGCACCATCCAGCGCACCGTGGGTAGCGAAGAGGAGCAGGCCGAAGTGGCCGCGCTCGAGGCGGCCGATACCGTACCGGGCGCGGAGCCTGCGGCCACCGACTCCGCCATTCGGGAGCGGCCGGTCTACCGCACGACGGCGGGTCGCGTGGTGCGCGGAGGCGGCGGAATCGTGCCCGACATGGTCGTCCGGCTCGATTCCCTCAGCAACGCCGAGCGGGAGTTCGCCAAGGCGCTGGGCAGCAACGTGCCGCAGTACCGTGACGTGCTCACCTCCTTCGCGCTGGAGCAGAAGAGCACGAAGAAGGTCACCTCGGAGACCTTCACCGTGACCCCGGACATGCGGCAGCGCGTCTTCCAGCGCCTCAAGCAGAAGGGCGTGGAGCTGACGCCCGCCGAGTTTGCTCAGGGCGGTCGCTTGATCGACGAGGCGCTGGGCTACGAGATCGCGCGGTACGTCTTCGGCCGGCCCGCTGAGTTCCGGCGGCGGGCGGCGGACGACGATCAGGTTCAGACGGCGCTCGACCTGCTCCGGCATGCCCAGAGCCCCAAGGAACTGCTGGGTCTCGCGGTGGCCGGCAAGCGGTCGCAACCGGCCAACTAGCTCACACCTGGACCTGAGCCTCTCCGAGCCCGGCCGCCAGCAAAGCGCGCCGGGCTCGCCGGCTTCGGCAGGCAACCACTCTCTCCGGAGTGCGGATGGCCGGATTCCGCGTGACCATCCTGGGGGCCGGCCGCATGGGCCAGGGGCTCGCCCTCGCGCTCGTCGCGGCGGGCCTTGAGGTTCGGCTCGTGTCCCGCTCCCTTCATCAGCTCACCCCACCACTGCGTCGTTTCGATGGCCCCAGACCGCTCGCCCTGCGCGAAGCGGCGACGGTGCTAGTTGCCGTGCCGGACGGCGCGATCACGCCGCTCGCCGCGGAGCTGGCGAGCGATGCGTCGGTGGGAGCGGGCCACGTGGTCCTCCACCTCTCAGGGCTTCGGGATCGAACCGCGCTGGCTCCCCTGGCGGGCACCGGCGCGGGGCTCGGCTCCTTTCATCCTCTGCAGACGATCTCAGATCCCGCAACGGCCGCCGAGCGCTTGGTTGGGGCCTACGCGGGCATCGAAGGGGACGACCGAGCTCTGGTGGCGGCGGGCGAGCTCGCGCGCGCACTCCGGATGGTGGCGGTGGTGCTGCCGTCCGGCGCGAAGGCGGCCTACCATGCCGGAGCCGCGTTTGCGGCCAACTACACTACCGCCCTGGTGGCCGTGGCAGAGCGTCTGGCTCGTTCGGCGGGCATCCCGGCCGAGGTTGCGGGAAAGCTGTACCTCCCGCTGATTCGCGGTGCGGCCGCCAACCTGGAGGCGGGGCCCGCAGCGGCCCTGACGGGCCCGGTGCGCCGGGGTGATGCCGCGACCGTGGCGGCCCACCTCGAGGCGCTCGGTCACGACGATCGCCTGCTCTATGTCCTGCTGGCCCGCGAGGCTCTTCGCCTCGCCGCCGAGGCCGGGCTGGACCCCGCGGCCGTGGAGCGAGTCGCCCAGGTCCTCGGGTCGAAACTTTCGGGCTCGGACATCCTTACGGACAGATATCCTCCGCAGTAGTCCCCTCACCGAGGTTCCCATGCTTCGACGGTTGACGGTGCTCGCGGCCGCCCTGGCGGTCGCCTGTATCACCGGTGGCTGGTTCCTGCAGCGAGAAATCGGGCTCGGCGGCGATGTGTACCAGCAGGCGCGGCTGTTCGAGAACGTCCTGGCACATGTCCGCGACTACCATGTGGATTCGATCGGGGAGGCGGAGCTCTACCGGAAGGCGACCGATGGGATGCTCACCCAGCTGCGGGACCCATATGCCGCCCTCCTCTCCGGCAAGGATCTCGAGAAGCACGTCGAGCGAACGACCGGGGACTATGCGGGTATCGGGTTGCTGGTGGATGCGCGGAACGGGTGGGTCACGGTAGTGACGCCGATGGCCGATTCACCGGCGGAGCGCGCCGGCATTCGTCCGGGAGACCGGCTCTTCGAGGTGGACGGCATGTCGGCGGCGGACTGGACGCTCGACCGCGCGGTGCAGGCGATGCGGGGCACGCTGGGGTCACCGATCGATATCGCCATCCAGCGTGAAGCAGCCGCCGAGCCGCTCCGCTACCGCCTCGTGCGCGAGCGGATCCACCAGCGCGCCGTGCCGACCGGTCTCCTCCTGTCGGACAGCATCGGCTACCTCAGCATGACGATGGTGCGGGAGCACGCGGCCAAGGAGCTGGAGAGCGAGGTGGAACGGCTCGTGGACCTCGGAATGCGGGTCCTGCTCCTCGATCTGCGCGCCAACCCCGGCGGTCTTCGGGACGAGGCGGTGGACATCGCGGACATGTTTCTCGATCCCCGCGAGGAGATCCTGGTCAGTCGTGGCCGGGCGCCCGGGGACAACCATCGCTGGAGCGACTATCGTCCCCAGCGCTGGCCCGGGCTGCCGGTGGTCGTGCTGGTGAGCGGCGGCACCGCGAGCGCGGCCGAGATCATCGCGGGTGCGCTTCAAGACCACGACCGGGCATTGATCGCCGGCGACACGACCTACGGCAAGGGAATCGTACAGACCGTTTTCACGCTCTCGAACGAGGTCGCGCTCCGGCTCACCACCGCTCGCTGGTTCACGCCGAGTGGACGCTCGATTCAGGCGCCGGCACTCGACTCCGTCATGGGCCACGAGGCGAGTCCTCCGTCGGCTGCCACCTATTCGAGCGGCGGGCGGCGCCTGTTATCGAGCGGCGGTTTGGTGCCGGACGTGGTCCTGGGCGCCGACACGCTCACGTCCCCGGAGGCGATCTTCGCGCAGTCACTGGGCACCCGCATCCCCGTGTTCCGCGACGTTCTCACCGCCTACGCGCTCGAGCTCAAGAAGGCAGGGAAGGTGGGGAGCGAGGATTTCGAGGTGACGCCCGAGATGCGCGCCGAAGTGCAGCGACGGCTGGCGGGGCGGGGCGTCGCCGTGGCGGACAGCGTGTTCGAGGGTGGGACACGCATCGTGGAGCAGCAGCTGGGATTCGAGATCGCCCGGTATACCTTCGGCCCGGTGGCCGAGCGACGCCGGCGTGCGAGTACCGACCCGCAGGTGCAGCGAGCGGTCGAGCTGGTGCGGGGGACTACCTCACCCCAGGCGCTCCTCGGCCTCGCGGAGGGAGCAACGCGGCAGGCTCACTGATCCACGACGCGCACGCCCGACGGCACCGCGAAGGTGAAGGTGGCGTCGGGCACCTTCCGATTCACTCGCAGATTCGAGAGTGCCAGAGAGCGGACCGCGCCACTCTTCTCGGTGATTTCCAGTTGTCGGGGCAGGCCGTCCTGCCGATCGAGCCAGAGCACCGCTCGGTCGAACGGCAGGTCGGGAACCGCCGGCGTCAGCTCGATGACGTCCACTGAACGGCTCCCGATCTTGGTCTGCTCGAGATACTTCGCCGTGTAGCGGTCGGCGGGCCGTCCAGCAGCCAGGCGAGCAGGTTGTAGCCGTATACCGGTCCGCCGCTCGGCACCGGCGAGCCGGAGCACCTGGCCCGGCACCGTGCTCGGCGTATAGACCCACACGTGCGAGCCGTCCACGATCACCGCCTCGCCCGGCGGATCGCTGAACCGCATGGAGAGCTTGGACGGGCCCGCCTGGATCAGCGTGCCGCGGCTCTCCGCGCTGTCGATCATCGGGTTGTCGATCACCTGCACGAAGTCGGCGCTGAGGCTGGCGAGCGAGCGGTACACCCGCGAGGACCGGCCCACGATGGCCTGGGCATCCTGGGCCTGCGCGGATGACGCCGCCCCGAGGGCGACCAGTATGAGGCAGATGCCGGCGACGAGACGACGGATCATGTGCGGGCTCCGACGGGTTCGGCCAGCCGGCGACCGATCGCCTCGACGATGAGGCGGGTCTCCCGCATCAGCCGGTCGAACTGGGCGGGGTAGAGGCTCTGGGCTCCGTCGGACAGCGCGCGATCGGGGTGGGATGGACCTCGATGAGCAGTCCGTCGGCGCCGGCGGCCACCGCCGCGCGGGCCATCGGAATCACCATGTCGCGGTGCCCGGTGCCGTGGCTCGGGTCGGCCACGATGGGCAGGTGCGAGAGCCCGTGCACCACGGCGATGGCGCTCAAGTCGAAGAGATTGCGGGTGACGGTGTCGAAGCCGCGGACGCCGCGCTCGCACAGGATGACGTCGGGGTTGCCCTCGGCGAGGATGTACTCGGCCGAGAGCAGCAGCTCCTGGATCGTCGCCGAGAGGCCGCGCTTGAGGAGCACCGGCTTGCGGGCGCGGCCGGCGAGCTTGAGCAGGGAGTAGTTCTGCATGTTGCGGGCGCCGATCTGGACGATGTCGGCCACCTCGAGCACCTGATCGAGGCCGTCCGCGTCCATCGCCTCGGTCACGATCAGGAGCCCCGTCTCCTCGCGGGCCCGGGCCAGCAGCTGCAGGCCGGCACGGCCCAGGCCCTGGAACGAGTAGGGCGAGCTCCGCGGCTTGAAGGCCCCGGCTCGGAGGACGGTGGCGCCCGCCTCCCGCACCGCGTGGGCGGCTTCGAGGATCTGTCGCTCGCTTTCGACGGAGCAGGGGCCGGCCATCACCACCACCTCGTCGCCACCGATAGTGAGCCCGCCGGGCAGCCGGACCACGGTGGACTCGGCCTTCCACTCCCGCGACACCTGCTTGTAGGGCTTGGTGACGTGGAGGATTTCCTGGACGCCCGGGAGCGCCGCCAGACGCGAGCCGTCCACCCGGCCGTCGTTTCCGACCAGCCCGACCGTCGTGCGCTGCTTGCCGGGCATCGGCCGCGCCGTGTAGCCCATCTCCTCGATGGTGGCGACGACACGGTCGATGTCCTCCTGCGGAGCGCTGTGGCGCATCACGACGAGCATTCGGGTCTCCGGTTCGATCCGTGAGCACGGATGCTGCCGCGAAGCCGAGCAACCAACGCAAGCTCCTGAGCCAGGCGGCAAGCTCCCCGCCGAGGCGTTGCCCTAGGCGTGCTCCCGCTCTCCCAGGCGCACGCCCACGATCGTGGACACCCCGGGCTCCTGCATGGTGACACCGTAGACGGCGTCGGCGGCCTGCATGGTCCGAGGATTGTGAGTAATGACCAGGAATTGGGTGCCGGTCTTGAACTCGTCCAGGAGCCGGGTGAACCGGCCCACGTTGGCGTCGTCGAGCGGCGCGTCCACCTCGTCCATGAGGCAGAAGGGACTCGGCTTCGTGAGGTAGATGCTGAACAGCAGTGAGACCGCGACCAGCGTCCGCTCGCCGCTCGACAGCAGGTGGATGCGCTGCGTGCGCTTGCCGCGCGGGGCCGCGTGGATGTCGATCTCGCTCTCGAGTGGGTCGTCCGGGTTGGCCAGCCGAAGCTCGCACTCGCCGCCGCCGAACAGGGTCTGGAACACGTGGAGGAAGTTGCCCTGGACCGCCGTGAAGGTCTCCAGGAACATGGTGCGCGCGGTGCCGTCGATCTCCCGGATCGCCTGGATGAGCGACTGGCGCGCGCCGACGAGATCGTCCCGCTGTGATGTGAGGAACTGGAGCCGCTTCACTTCTTCGGCGTGCTCTTCCACCGCCAGCGCGTTCACCGGGCCGATGGCCTCGAGTCCTTCCGTGATGCGAGACGACTCGGCCTGCAGGGTCTCGAGATCGAGATCCAGCTGTGGGGCCACCTCCAGCAGCTGATCGAAGGGGCGGTGCCACTCGGCCTCGACCCGCTCGACGATGCTCCGCCGGGTGCCCGAGGCCTCGGTCAAGCGGACCTGAAGCACGTGGCTTTCCTCGTTTCCGGCTTCCAATGCCTCTCGCGATCCGACCACCTCCCGCTCGGCTGCGGCCAGGCTCGCTTCCGCCAGTGCCAGTGCGGACTCCGCCTCACTGCTCGCGCTCTCGAGCCGGTGGAGCGCGATCTCCCGATCGGCGCGGGCTTCCTGCCATTCGCCCTGCTGGCGGGTGAGCGCGATCATGTCGGCGTCGAGATGGGCAAGCTCGCCTGCGAGCGCCTGGCCCGCGGTCTCGGCTTCGGTCCGCATTGCCTCGGCGCGCGCCAGCCGCTCTTCCGCGGAGCGGAGGCCGCCCGCGACGTGCGCCTCCTGCACCTGCCAGTGCACCCGTTGTTCCCGGGCCGCCTCCTGCTCGCTCTCCAGCTCGGCCAAGCCTGCGCGCGCCGACCCCAGCTCCTGATCGAGCCGCCCGCGAGACAGATCGCCCTCGACCAGCGCGGCGTCGATCTCGGTGAGCCGTTCCTCGGAGCGAGCCACGCGGTCGGTGAGCCGCGCGAGCTGGGCGTCCGCGTCGGCCGATTCGCGGGTCGAGATTCCCGCCAGCCGGACCGTGTCCTCCCGGGCGGCGCCGGCCTGGCGCTCGGCCTCGCGAGCCTGCTCGGCGGCGGTGGTCGCCTCGGCCAGCTCGCGCTCGCGGTCGGCGAGATACCCGACCGTGGCGTCGAGCGCGGCTGCGGCACCGGCCACCGCCGCCGTCGCGGCCGCTACGTCGCTGACCAGCGTCGCGATCTCGGCGCGCCGCCGCAGCGGCCCGCTCGGCGCGCCGGCGCCGCTCAGGAAAATGGCCCCGCTCGCCCGGCGCAGGACCCGGCCGGCGTCGTCGAGCACCTCGGAGCCTGCGAGAGCAGCCTGGACCCAGCCGCTGGCCGGCTCGGAGGCCCGGAGGCGGTCGTCGAGCGGCTGGGCGGCGCCGGAGCTCTGGGGGCCTGGATCGAGCGGCAACAGCACCAGCGCGCCGGGTTGATGGATCGCGTGCCAGGCTTCGATCGCGCTGCACGGTGGCGGTGTTGCGTACCAGAACGGCGTGCATCCAGTCGCCCAGCAGCCGCTCCGCGAGCTCGGCATCCTCGCGGCCGGTGGTCACGTAGTCGCTCAGCGGGCCGAGGACCCCATCCCCGAACTCCGCCGCGGGCGGCCAGCAACGCCGCGGCCGCCGGGGCGAGCCCGACGCGGTCGCGCTCGAGCTCCTCCAGCGCGTTCCTCCGTGCCGCCATCTGCGCGAGGGTTTCCTCGGCCCGGCGCCGGTCGGCGCGGTGCATGGCCTCGCGCTCGCGAGTCTCCGCCACCGCGTGCCGCGCGTGCTCGGCATCGGCGGCCGTGCGCTTGGCCTCGTGGCCGAGGAACCCGGCGCGCTCGATCGCGTGATCGCGGCGGCGCTCCGCGTTGGCCAGCTCGATCTGCAGTCCCGCACGGTGGGTCGCGGCCTGGGTGACGCGCTCGCGGAGCGAGGCGAGCTCCCCCTCGATCGCCACCCGCTCACCCTCGAGGGAGCGCAGGCTCTGCGCCTGCTGCTGCAGCTCCTGCTCTCGGCGGCGAACCTCGTCCCGCTGCTCCGTCAGGCGGCGGCGCACCTGCTCCTCGGCGCTGGCCCTGCCCAGCGAGCTCGGCTCTGATGCGCTCGTGCTCGCCCCCGGCCGCGCCGCGGTCGGCGGTGGCGGCTTCCTGCTCGACGGTCGCCTGCTGCGCCCGGAGCGCCGCCTGCGCCCGTTCGTCCTCCGCGCGGTGCCGCCGGGATTGCGCGTTGCCGAGCCGCTCCGACGGCGACGGCCAGATCGCCGTCGAGCTTGCCCAGCTCCACGCGGACGCCGGCGAGTCTCCGGGCGACCTCGGCCCGCTGTCCCTCCGCCGCCGAGCGCGCCCTCGCGATCTCCTCCCGCCGCTGCTCGGCGTCGCCCACCCGGGCTCGGGCACCGGGAAGCACCTGGCTCAGCTCCGCGAACCGCGCCTCCATCCCGGCCACGTCATTGTTCAACCGCTCGAGGAGACGCCGGGCGAGGCTGATCTGCACCGCGAAGCGCTCTTCGGTGAGTTTGGCGTGCCGCTCCGCCTTGCCGCGCTGCCGCGCCAGGCTGCGGATCTGTGACTGGACCTCGGCGATGAGATCCTCGACCCGCTGAAGGTCCACCGCGGTCTCTTCCAGCCTTCGCTCGGTGCTGTGCTTGCGATCGCGGTACAACCCGATCCCCGCCGCCTCCTCGAACAGCGACCGCCGCTCGTCCGCGCGATCGGACAGAAGGAGGTCGATCATCTTGGCCTCGATCACCACCCCGGCGTCGCTGCCCAGGCCGGTGCCGCGCAGCAGGTCCTGAATGTCGCGCAGGCGGACGGGCGCGCCGTTGAGCAGGTAATCGCTCTGCCCCGACCGGGAGAGTCGGCGGGTGATGACGACCTCGCGGTAGGCGATGGGTAGGTCGCCGTCACTGTTGTCGAGGTACAACGAGACCTCGGTGAGGTTGACCGGCCGTCGGGCGGTAGACCCCTGGAAGATCACGTCTTCCATCTTGCCGCCGCGGAGGAGCCGCGCCGACTGCTCGCCCAGCACCCAGCGGACCGCGTCGGACACGTTGCTCTTCCCGCAGCCGTTGGGCCCGACGATGGCGGTGACGCCGTCCTCGAAGGTCAGCGTGACGGTGTCCGCGAAGGACTTGAATCCGGAGAGTTCGAGCTTGGTGAGCCTCATGTGCGCGTTCCTGTGGTGGACCGTGACTCGAAGCCCGGAGGCCTCGCACCCTATTCGGAAGGAGAGTCCTGCGTCGTGACGACGAACGAGGGCATGCCGATGCCGCGCCCCGTTTCTTCGGCCTGCTCGCGCGTGGCGTACGGTCCCAGGACCACCCGATAGGCCTCATCACGACGCGCGGGCTTGAGCACCGAGGCCGGCAGGCCGGCGGCTCGCAGCTTCTGCGACAGCTCGTCGGCCCAGGTCGGGTTCTGCGAGCTGCTGACCTGGAGGAACACTTTGGCCTTGGCGCCGGAATCGGCGGCCGCGAGCGCCGCGGAGTCGGCGCTCGCGGGTACGGCTTCGTCCTGAGTCGGGTGCCACGTGAGGGGCAACCAGGACTCGGCCGCGCCCGCTTCCACCTTGCCCCGCACCGGAAATCCCTTGGTCGCCAGGTCCACGGCCACCACGTCCTTGCCCCGGCGCGTCAGCAGCGTGTTGGGCGACACGATGGCGGGCAGATCGTCATCCCACTCGACGTCGACCGTCCCGGTGAACCCATTGTTGCCGATATCCACCACCCAGGCGGAATCGCCGGAGGAGGGACGGACGAGCACCCACTGGCCGAACAAATCACCCCGGAGGCCGATGGCGGGACCGGGCAGATCGATCTCATGCAGCTCCTGACCGCTCACCCGGTCGAGCACGAGCAGCCCATCGGAGGCCCGGGCCACGTAGATGCGATGGCCCGACGGACTGAACATGACCGCCTTGGCATCTCCAGAGACCGGAATGGTGATGTGATCCCGGTCCCCGTCGCTGTCGCCCTCGGTCTCGTAGATCACCACGGCACTGTCGGCGGCGACCGCGACCAGGTCACCCCAGAAGCTCAGGACCTGCGCGCCTGCGGGGACCGGGAAGGTGGCCGGTGGACGGTCCGATCCGAGGATCTCGACCTGCGGCTTGTCGCCCGCGAGGTCGGCCACCAGCACCCCGCCCATGGTGGCGTGGAGGGTCCTCGGTGTGCCCTGGAGCTTGGAGCGGAAGCGCACCGGGGTGCGTCGGACGAGGCGGATGACCGACCTCGCCGTGTCCACCGCGTAGAGCGCCCCGTCCGGACCGACCGTGGCCGTGCGGACCTGCTCCAGCGAGGGGCGGATGCGCCGGGTCTCGAGATCCAGTGCGACGATGTTGCGTTTCTTGTCGAGCAGGAAGACGAAGCCCTGTTCCGGGTCGGCGCCGATAGTCTGCTGGAGGGGAGGGAGCTTGTCGTCGAGCTTCCATGAGGACGGCTCGAGCGAGGGAATACGGTAGAGTCGCGCGGCGCCGCCCTCGCGCGGGACGCGCAGCGCGGTGGTGAGCTCGGGTCCGCGTCCGACGGCGGGGAGGCTCTGCGCCAGGTCGGGATCACCCCCGCAGGCGGCGAGCGAAGCGCCGAGAAGGCCCGCCACGATCACGTCTCGTAGTTGCACGTTCGGAAACATAGTGTGACAGGCGTCGCGAGGGCAGCGGGGAAGGCCCACGCGTCAAGGCGGCGCCGCGGAGCTCCGCGACGCCGCCTCGCACCGACCCGGACCGCCCCTCCGACGTTAGAAGGTGGGGCCGAGGCTGAAGGTCCAGAGGCCGCCGACCTGACGGCGCTCCTGCGGGATCGAGTAGTCGAGCCGAGCGACCGCGAAGCCGAACAGGTTGGCGCGGACCGAGACGCCCAGGGTACGAAGCGGGCTGCGCACCCGCACCGGGTCGTCCCCCGCGCGGCGCTGCCACCGGATGGTGCTGGTGTTGTCCCACGCGAGTCCGATATCGTAGAAGATCGCGCCCTCGAGTGGCGGAAACGCGGCCGGTACGCCGAACGAGGGATTCAGGATCGGGAACCGGATCTCGGCCGACGCGACACCGATCTGGGTGCCCACGAGGCGATCCAGGGCGGAGCATCCCGTCTCGGAGTCGGGGTCGTTGGCATTGAGGCACTCGTTTCGCCGGTACGACCCGGACGTATTACCGCGGATCAGGTCGGTGCTGCCCGCGTAGATCCGGAACTCGCGGGCGTCCCGGCCGATGCGGCCGAAGTAGAGCAGTCGGGTCGCGAACACGATCGGGCCGATGATCTGGTCGTACCGGCGGTAGTCCGCCGTCACCTGGGAGAACCGCCAGTTGCCGATCGTCTGCGCCAGCTCGAAGCGATACCGCTGTCCGTAGAACGGTCCCACGTACCCGAAGAGCGAATTGTCGAACACCAGGGCGGCGGACGGCTGCGCGTAGGTCACGCCCGGGAGGTTGTCGGTTTCCAGGAACGGATCGTCGGTGGCGAAGCCGGTCGCGGGGTTGTAGGGCTCGTTGATCTTCAGGATCGCGTCATCCACGTTGGCGAAGCGCATCCCCGCCTCGACCCGCTGGAAGCGGCTCAGCGGGTAGTACGCCGAGCCGAAGGCCGAGCGCACCACCAGCCGGCGGATGTTGGTGATGAAGATGTTCTCGCCCACCTGGTCGCCCGCGACGATTTCGCTCGGCTCCAGGAAATAGTAGGGGTCCTGCGAGATGCCCACCGCCCAGTTGATCCGGCGGCTGAGGTTGGCGTACGCCGCCAGGATCTGGGCCTCGCTGATCCGGCCGTTCACGTACCCGGCGAAGATGAGCTGCTGGTTGCCCAGGATGTCGCTCAGCGAAATGGCCGACCCGCCGAAGAAGCCCCGGCCGAAGTTGTCGCGGGCATACCCGATGGAGGGGCGGGCCACATAGTCGGGTGTGAACTTGGTCCGGTACTCCTTGAGCGTGAACTCACTGGTGTCCGGTAGGCTGAAGTTGGCCGAGTCCAGGAGCGCCACGATGGACACCGGCTCGGTCGGCCGGGTCGTGTCACCCGACTGGACGACCTGGTTCGACGAGCGGAAGCCCGACGGCGTCCGATAGATGGAGCCGCCCTCTCCCACCTGGGGACGGACCTCCTCGGTTACCTGAAGCGAGCGGGCGGTGTCCAGCGGCGGGGTGACCGCCCGGGCCAGGATGCCCACGCTGTCCTGCACCATGTCGCGGAAGGGCTGGCGCTTGAGGCCGCGCGGGTTGGTGATGCTGTAGACGTCGTACTGGCTGGCCTCGAAGTACACGAAGGCCAACCGGTCGGCTCCGCGGGCCCACGAGATCACGGGCGAGAGCGGTGTGATACCCTGCGCCCCGGTGTAGAAGTCGGTGAGCTGGAAGACGTCGTTTGCTTCCATGTCGTACAGGAAGATGTTGCTCACCCCGTCGCGGTCGGACACGAAGGCCAGCGACCGGCCGTCGGGGCTCCATTGGGGGCTCACGTTCTTGCCGTGCTCCATGCGGTCGAGCACTCGAACGGACCCGGTCGCGAGATCGTAGACGGCGATACCGAAGTTGCCGACGGCCAGCGTGCGGAAGTCGGTGTCCGCGCCACGGTCGGTCGCGAACGCGATGGTGCCCCCATCGGGCGACCAGACCGGATGCAGATCCGCGTACTTGTCCTCGGTCAGCTGGCGGAGGCCGCTGCCATCGCGGTTCACGACGTAGAGGTCGCTCAGACCCCCTTCGTACCCGGTGAACACGAGCTGCTTGCCGTCGGGGCTCCACGACGGCGTCGTGACCCCGCTCAGCTTGAGCTCGATCCGCTTGACCTCCTTGTTCCGATCCACGTCCACGATCAGGATGTCGTCGCGGGGCCCCCGCTTGGCGGCGATGGCGAGGAACTTCCCGTCCGGCGACCAGTTCGCCTGCGAGTTGATGAAGCGGTAGGTCTCGTAGTTGCTGCTGATGCCGGACTTGAGGACCCGACGCTTGACCTTGCCGGTGACGCCGTCGGCGAGGTACATGTCCACCGAGTAGAAATCCTTCTCGCTGAAATAGACGACCTGGGAGCCGTCGGGGGATAGCGACGGCGCCAGATGGTAGATCCCGTCCGAGCGCTTCTCGGTGAGCAGCTCGTCGGCGACCGCGCGGGCCCGGGCCCGCGCGCCGATCTCGGGGAGGTAGCGCTTCTGCACCGCGTCGCGCCACTGCTCGGAGAGCTGCTCGATGGTGAGGCCAATCGTCCGGCGGAAGGCCGGCTCGACGCCCCCCGAGAGGGTGGCCTTGAGGATGGCGCCGACCGCCTCGTCACCCCACCGCTCGGCCACGTACGACCAGAGCGCGTGCCCGAACCGGTAGGGGAAGTACTCGTAGGGATCCACGGTCATCTGATCGATGGTGGGGAGCTTCCCCTCCAGCGAGGCATCGCGGAGCCACATCGCCGTCTCGGCGTTGATGGGGCCGATCGACAGGAACTCGGCCATGCCCTCGGCGAACCAGAGCGGCGGGGCGATCGCGACCAGCGTCGCGATCCCCGCGCCCGCCCGCCCTCGCGACCAGACATCGTACTGGAACTGGTGCACCATCTCGTGCATCAGCACGTGCTCGAAGTCGGAGTACGATCCGGTGAACGGCATGACCGCCCGGTTCCGGGCGAAGTCGGTGACGCCGCCGGTTCCCTCGCCACCGACCTGGGTCGCATTGGTCTGCATGAAGTCGGAGTGCGAGGCGTACAGGATGATGGGCTTCCGCTCCCGGAACTCGTGGTTCAGCACCTTGGAGAGGCGGGCGTACGAGCGCTCCGCCATGCGGGCGGCGTCCATCGCCGCCACCCGTTCGCGCTCGTAGAAATAGACGTCGAAATGCTCGGTCTGGATGACCTTGAAATCGAAATTCTCGTACTGCACCTTGTTCCGGCCGAAATACTGCGCGGCCCCGAGCCCGGGCAGGCCGAGCAGGAGCAGGAGAATGAACGGCACGGTGCGTCGCAACATGAAGACCTCGGCTAGGTGGAGCTGATCAACAGCTCCGGGGCATCGTCCCACAGACGCTCGAGCTGGTAGAACGAGCGCGTCTCGGGATGGAAGAGGTGGATCACGAAGTCCACGAAATCGAGGAGCACCCACCGACCGCCGGTCAGCCCTTCGACATGGTGGGTGCGGTGTCCCCGCCGTCCCAGCTTGTCGATGACCGATTCCGCGATGCCTCGTACGTGTGCGTCCGAAGTGCCCGACGCGATCACGAAATAGTCGGTGGCATCAGTGAGCCCTCGCAAATCGAGTACCACGAGTTCGCGACCCTTCAGATCCTGTATGGCGTCCAACGCGAGGCGCAGGGCCTCGGGTGCACTTGTCATTGCGTCATCTCTGCGTTCCGGCGGTCAGAGCCACCTGCGGACCCGTCCTCGACCTGATAGAAGACGGCCCAGGCTCCCGGCCCCACGTGCGTGCCCAGCACGCCGGTGGCCGGCGCGACGAAACACTCGCGCGGCTGATAGGCCGCCACGAGGGCATTCCGTAGCCGCTCAGCGACCTCCGGGGCCTCGGCATGCGCCACCCCGAATCGTACCACGGTCGGCCGCGGGGTGAGACGTTTCTCCAGGAGCGACAGCACGCGGGGCACCACCTGGTCCCGTCCCCGCACCCGATCTACCGGAATGACCCGTCCCGCGCCGTCCAGTGACAGAATCGGCTTGACGTCGAGCATGCCGGCCAGCCACGCCTTGCCGCGGGAGACCCGGCCCGAGCGGAGCAGGTTGTCGTAGGTGTCCACCGTGAGCAGCATGCCGGCCTGCCCCCGGATGCGCTCCAACTCTGCGGCGATCGGCGCCGCTCGCCACCCCGCTTCCGCCAGCTCCGCGCCCTTGAGGGCGAGCATGCCGAGACCCAGGGAGGCGCTGCGGCTGTCCACCAGGTGGACTCCGCTGATCCCCGCCGCCCGAACGGCCGCCTGTGCCGAGGCCAGCGTGCCGGACAGCGCTCCCGACAACAGCACCGCGACCACCTCGTCCGCCTCGGCGCGAGCGTCCCTGAGCACCCGCACGAAATCGGCGGGCGTGGGCTGCGACGTCGTCGGCAACTCCTTGGCCCCGCGCAGCCGCCGGTAGAAGTCCTCGGCCTTGAGCTCGACCCGGTCGCGGAAGGTTTCCGTTCCGAAGACCACCTGCAGCGGCACCAGCGCGATGCGATGCCGATCCAGGATCGTGTCCGCGAGATCGGCCGAACTGTCGGTGACCACCGCGACCGCCCGCCGCTCGGGGTGGGCAAGCCGCCGGTGCTGGGCCCGCATGTCGTCGGCCTTGCTGGCCTCGACCCTCCCCCAGCGCGCCGCATAGCTAAAGACGGCCTCGGGGCTATCGGTGTGCACATGGATCTTCAGGATGTCCTCGGCCTGCGCGACCACGACCGACCCGCCGAAGCCGTGCATCGCGGCCCGCACCTCGTTCGACGGCGGCAACTGCTCACCGCGGATCAGCACTTCGGTGCAGTACTGGAAGTCCCGCTCCGCGGCCACGTCCACCAGGGCGGCGGGGACCTCGGCTGCCCCGGAGCCGGTGTCGGTTACCGCGAGGATCGGATCCCCCTCGATGTAACGGACCACCCCCTCGAGCATCCGCACGAAGCCCTTGCCTCCCGCGTCCACCACTCCGGCCTCCCGCAGCACGGCCATCAGCTCGGGCGTCCGGGCGAGCGCGGCTTCGCCTTCGTCGAGCAGGCGGTGCATGAAGTCCGCGATGTCGGGAGAGTCGGCCGCGGCGCGCTCGGCGGCGGCGGCGGCTTCACGAGCCACGGTGAGGATGGTGCCTTCGCGGGGATCGTCGAGCGAGGTGGAGAGTCGGTCGGATCCGGCACGCACGGCAGCCGCGACTTGCCGGGCATCGGCCGTGGGGCGGTCGCCGAGAGCATCGCTGAAGCCGAGGAGAAAGTGCGCCAGCATCATCCCGGAGTTGCCCCTGGCACCCAGGACGGCGGCCCGAGCCATGGTGCGCCCGGTCTCCGGGAGCGACGCGTCGCCGAGCGCCCGGAGGGCGTCGGCGACGGATCGGAGCGTGAGGCTGAAGTTGGTACCCGTATCCCCGTCGGGGACGGGAAAGACGTTGATGCGGTTGATCTCGTCACGTCCGGCGGCGACCCAATCAGCAGCGGCGAACAGCGATCGCGCCAGGCGGGGACCGTCGAGGTACGCGATCCCAATGGTCATGTCCGGAAGGTCACTCCGCCACGACCGCGACGTGGACCTCCGCGTGGACCTCTGGATGGAGACGGATGCTTACCACGTGCTCGCCCAGCGACTTGATGGGGTGGTCCAGCTCGATGCGCCGGCGATCCACGGTATGGCCCTGCCGTCCGAGGGCGTCGGCAATGTCCTGCGCGGTGATGGACCCGAAGAGCTTGCCCTCCTCGCCCGCCTTGCCGGGAATCGTCAGACTCACCGCGGACAGCCGGGAGGCCGCCTTCTCCGCCTCGGTCTTCTCCGCAGCGTTCCGAGCTCCCCGCGCCCTGGTTTCGGCCGCGATCCGCTTCTTGTTGCCTTCGGTGGCCTCGAACGCCAGGCCATGTGGGAGCAGATAATTCCTGGCGTACCCCGGCTTGACCCGCACCATTTCGCCCGCTTTGCCGAGGGTCTTGATGTCCTCGCGCAGGATCACTTCCATCATCGGTCGTACCCTCCGGTGGACGGCGCCATGCGGCGCCGGAAATCTACCCATGTATCGGCGAAGCCGACGAACGTCAGCCCGCACAGAACGAATGGAAGCAGGACCACGGTGACCAGTGCCAGGGTCGCGAGCACCACCTTCGGCGTTCGCGAGGCCCCGGCGGCGACCACCGCCAAACCCCGGGCGGCGTAGAGCGCGCCCCAGACCAGCAGGAGGTTGGCGCCCAACAGACGCAACGCCTCGGGCTCCGGTACCAGGGCCATGCCGAGCCCGACAACCCACCCCCACACCATCTGATCGCTGAACCCGAAGGCGCTGAACGGCGCCGGCGGCGGGCCCACCGGTCGGCCGGCGATCCGGTGATACCACACCCACGTCAGACGAAGCCCCGCGATGGCCGTCAGGGCCAAGAGGGCGGGGTAGAGGGTGGACACCGTGTCCGCCATCATGGACATCTGGGAGGACAGCTCCTCCCCGCCCGCGACGCCGGTCCACCGGCCCCGCATTCCGGATTGAAACGCGGCCAGCTCACCTTCGACCGCGGAGCGAAGCGCGCTCCACGGCACACCCAGCCCGTACATCCACACAGCCAGTCCCACCGCCGCTCCGCCGGTCGCGGCCAGGGCGTGCGACACCCGGTTCGAGGGACGCCACAGCGTCAGCGCCAGGAACCCTCCGGCCACCAGCACCGCCGCCGCCCGGGCGAACTGCTCTCCCAGCCCGCCGGCATGCGCCAGCCAGAGGACCGACCAGCCCAACGCGCCCCCCAACCACACCCATTCGCGGACGGTCGCGGGGCGCGACACCAGCAGCAATGCCGCGAGCGGAATCAGAAACATCGAGGGAGCCAGCGGAAGAAAGCCGGCCAGGGCCAGCACCTGACCCCATCGCCCGCTCCCCGGACCGCCCGGGCGCCCGGGATCACTCAGCCGGTAAAGCCCTTGATGTAGGGCAACAGGGCCAGTTGGCGCGCACGCTTGATGGCCGTGCTGAGCTGGCGCTGGTGCCTGGCGCAGGTGCCCGAAAGCCGGCTCGGCAGGATTTTGCCGCGCTCGGTCAGGAAGCGCGACAGGGTACGCTCATCCTTGAAGTCGACGACACGGACGCCGGACTCACAGATGGCGCAGGTCTTCTGTGGCCGCCTCATTCGTCGTCCTCCTCGTCGCTCTTGCCCGCCGTGACCGGCACGGGCTGCGCCCCTTCGCTCACCACCACCAGAAACCGGAGCACGCCCTCGTCGAGCTTGATCGCGCGCTCGAACTCGGGCAAGGCGACCGCGTCGGCGTCGAACTTGGCGACGACGTAATAGCCGGTCTCGTGCTTCTTGATGGGGTAGGCAAGAGTCCGCTTGCCCCAGTGACTGACCTGGGGAGGCTCGACGTCCGCCTTCTGAATGAGGGTGTGGAAACGCGCGAGGCGCTCATTGATGGCCGTCTCTTCGAGAGCACTATCGAAGATATAGACGACCTCGTACTGACGGGTCATGACACCTTCCTTCGGTCTGAGTCGCCCCGGGCCTGGTGCGGGCGTCGGGGAGGATGGTTTGTGAGGGGGGTAGTATAGGTGGGCCGCTCGGGAGGCGGAAGGGCGATCAGCCGGCCGCCGTCTCGGGGGACAATCGGCTTCGCCAGCCCTCGGAGAGTCCCCGGGCCCTCGACAGGGCGGCCGCACCCTCGGGGTCCCGGGCCCGGCTCAGCATGGCCTGGGCGGCGCGCCGGATAGTCCAGTCCGGATTGGGATGCTCCACCACCCGCACCTCCTGGCCGGCCTCCACGTTCCCTTCGTTCAGTACCCGGAGGTACCAGCCGCTGCGGCCGTTCCTGCGCACGAGGGCGATCATGTCGCGCACCTGGTGGCGCCGCGCCAGGGTGGCGCAGGGCTGACGCGGCTGGGAGATCTCGAACCGGGCCGATCCGATCTCCAGTACGTCGCCGACGCAGGCCAGGTCCTCATCCATCCCTTCCACGGCGAGGTTCTCGCCGAACGAGCCGGGCGTCATCGGGCGGCCCAGCTCCGCCTCCCACACCGGGTAGTGCGAGACGGCGTACATGAGCAGCGCCTGGTCCACGCCACCGTGGACCTTGGTGTTGGCGACGGCGTCACCTGCCAGCCCGAGCGCCCCGGCGAACACCGGCCCGCCGACCGGCGTCTTCCAGATGGCGCTGGTGAAGGCGCGATCCATGGGATCCGCCGCGCCCGCCGTGCCGACCGTGCGCGGCCTGCCCGCGAGGACGGCGACGATACGGATCATGAGCTGAACCGGAAGAGGAGCACGTCGCCATCCCGCACGACGTACTCCTTGCCCTCGGCGCGGGACAGCCCCTGCTCCCGCGCGGGCTTCCAGCCGCCGACCCGGACGAAGTCTTCGTACCCCACCGTCTCCGCGCGGATGAATCCCTTCTCGAAGTCCGAGTGGATCACACCCGCCGCCACCGGCGCCTTGTCTCCGCGATGGATGGTCCAGGCGCGGACTTCCTTCTCGCCCGCGGTGAAATAGCTCTGCAGGCCAAGCAGGTGATAGGCGGCGTGGGCCAGCCGATCGAGCCCGGATTCGGCGACCCCCAGCGAGTCGAGGAAGTCCTTCCGGTCGGCCGGCGCCAGCTCGGCGAGCTCCGCCTCGACCTTGGCGGAGAAGATGACCACCTCGGCGTCCTCGCCGTCCTTGACGATGGTGCCGCGCAGGGCTTCGACCGAGGCGTTCCCCGTGGTGATCTCGTCTTCGCCGACATTGGCCGCGTAGACCACCGGCTTGGCGGTGAGGAGGTTGAACGACTGGTAGGAGGGGGCCTCCTCCTCGGTGGGTACCACGGTGCGGGCGGGCCGGCCGGCCGCGAGCGCATCCCGCAGCGACTCGAGGAGCCGCTGCTCCACCTTGGCCTGGGCGTCACCGGAGCGCGCGGTGCGGGTGGTCTTGTCGAGACGCTTCTCGACGCTGGCCAGGTCCGCGAGGCCGAGCTCGATGTTGATGATCTCGCGATCGCGCGCGGGATCCACCGGGCCGACCACGTGTTGCACGTCGGAGTCCTCGAAGCAGCGGACGACGTGGACGATCGCGTCCACCTCACGGATGTTGGCGAGAAACTGATTGCCCAGCCCCTCGCCTTCGCTGGCGCCCTTCACCAGGCCCGCGATGTCCACGAACTCGACCACCGCCGGGACCGTGCGTTCCGGCGTGACGATTCCGGCGAGGACGTCGAGCCGCGGGTCGGGAACCTGCACGATGCCGGTATTCGGCTCGATGGTCGCGAACGGATAGTTCGCCACCAGCGCGCCGGCGGACGTGAGCGCGTTGAAGAGGGTGCTCTTGCCGACGTTGGGGAGGCCGACGATACCGAGTCGCAGCATGATGGGATTGGGCGGACTCAACCGCGGTTGTGTTTGGCCATCGCCTGCTCGATGCCTTCGTCGAGCCAGGTTTCGACGGCATCGGCCATCGGGTCCAGCAGGGCATCGAGCGCCTCGCGGTCCTCGCGCGGGAACGGGTCGAGGACGAAGTCGCTCAGCTCGTCCAGACCGGCGGGAACCGGACCCACCCCGATGCGGAGCCGGGCGTAGTCCTGCCGGCGCAGCACCCCCTCGACGCTCTTGAGCCCGTTGTGCCCGCCTGCGGACCCGGCGCCACGGAGCCGGAAGCGGCCCATGGCGAGCGCCACGTCGTCCACCAGAATCAGCAGGTCGCGGCTGGGGTCGAAGTCAGGGAGGGCGAGCAGCGGCGCCACCGCGGCACCGCTGCGGTTCATGTAGGTCTGCGGCTCCAGGATGCGGACCGGCCGCCCGTTGCGGTCGCCCTCGGCGACACGGGCGCGATCGCCCCGGCGCAGCGCGCCGAACCGCCACCGGGAGACCAGATGGTCGGCCAGGCGAAACCCGGCGTTGTGCCGGGTTCTCGACGTACTCCGGGCCGGGATTGCCCAGCCCCACGATGGCGCGCAGGGGCTAGGCCTTCGGCTTGGCCTCGCCCTCGCCCTCGTCTTCACCCTCGGCCTTCGGCTTCCGGATGAGCTCCGGCTCGGCCGTCGCCGCCTCTTCCGTCGGCGGCCGGGGCCTCCTCGGTCCGGGGCGCGACGACGCTGCAGACCGGCGTGTCGGGATCGTTGAGGATCCGGGCCTTCGGGATCGTGATGTCGCGGACGAAGAGCGAGTGGCCGATCGTGAGCGCGGTGACGTCGAGCTCCACGTGCTCGGGGATGTCCGCCGGCAGACACCTCGATCTCCAGCTCGCGCAGCGAGTGGTCGAGCACGCCGCCGAAGTTGCGCACGCCGTCGGGGATGCCGACCAGGTGCACCGGCACTTCGAGGGTGATCGCCTCGTCGGCCTGCACCTCGTACAGGTCGAGGTGCAGGATCTGGGCGGGCCGAAGCGCGTCGCGCTGGATCTCGCGGATCAGCGCCTTCACCGGCGCGCCGGCCGTCCACGGCCACGTCCACGATGGTGGTCGCCGGCGCTGATGCCGACGAGCATCTTGTTGAGCGCGGCGGTCTCCACGGTGACCGCTTCGGGCGTGCGGCCGTGTCCGTAGATGACGCCGGGCACCTTGCCTTCACGCCGCAGGGTACGCGCCGCGCCTTTGCCGGTCGCGCTGCGGGTGGCGGCCTGGAGATTCGCTTGCTGGGCCATGGTCCGGTCCTGAGTATTGGGTTAATCGAACAGCGAGCTGACGGACTGATCGCTGTGCGTGTAGCCGATCGCTTTCGACAACAGCCCCGCGATGGACAGCACCTTGAGCCGGTCGAAGGTGCGCTCGCGCGGGATGGCGATGGTGTTGGTGACGGCCACTTCCTTCACCGGCGACGCCATCAGCCGGTCCACCGCCGGCCCCGACAGCAGGGCGTGGGTGGCGCAGCAGTACACGTCCTCGGCCCCCAGCCGCTTGAGCGCCGTCACCGCTTCGGCCATCGTCCCGGCGGTGTCGATCATGTCGTCGGGGATGAGGCAGTCCTTCCCCGTCACCTCGCCGACCACGTTCAGCACCTCCGCGACGTTGGCGGAGGGACGCCGCTTGTCGATGATCGCGAGCGACGCGTTGAGCCGCTTGGCGAAGCCCGCGGGCCATCTTCGCGGAGCCGACATCCGGCGCCACGATGACCAGATCCCGCAGCGCCTTCTGCCGGTAGTGGCTCACGAACACCGGCGCCGCGTACAGGTGGTCCACCGGCAGGTCGAAGAACCCCTGCAGCTGGTGCTGGTGGAAATCCATCGCCAGCACCCGGTCCGCGCCCGGCCATCGACACCATGTTCGCCATCAGCTTGGCGCTGATCGCCACCCGCGGCTGGTCCTTCCGGTCCTGCCGCGCGTAGCCGAAATACGGGATGACCGGCGTGACCCGGGCGGCGCTGGCCCGCTCGCGCCGCGTCCATGAGGAGCAGCAGCTCGATCATGTTCTCGGCCGGCGGGATTGGTGGGCTGGATGATGTAGACGTCCCGCCCGCGCACGTTCTCGTCGATCTTGACGAACATCTCGCCGTCGGCGAAGCGCCGGAGCGTGACCTGGCACAGAGGCTGCCCTAGATGAGCGGCCACCTCTTCGGCTAGGGGGCGGTTGGCCGACCCGCTCAGGAGCAGCATCTGGCTGCGCGACAGCGACAGGTCCGTCATATTCGAGCCCGCAAACCTAGCCACCACCACGGGGTTACGTCAACGGTCGCCCCCGCTTCCAGGCGACGACCGTCACAGATCCTTGCACTATGGTCAGTTCGCCACAACTGTGGACCGGCGCGCCCTTCTGACTGTTCTCAATACAGTCAGACGTCTATGATATTGTGACGCAGGTCATTGCAATTTTCAGCACTGTTCGAACATTGACAACTGTCGGGTGGCACATCTCTCGCACCCTCGGCGCCCCAGGGTCGGCTGTGCGGCCGTCCCACATTCCTGACTCTCAACGAGGCTCGACCAACCTATGCGATCGTTCCATCGGAATCTGCTGTTCACGGTTGCGCTGGCCTGGCGGGCGGCGCGTGCGGTGACGACAACGGCGGCGACCCGCCGACCAACGAGGCCCCGACGGCCGACTTCACGTTCACCTGTACCGCCCTCGCCTGCACCTTCACCGATGCCAGCACCGACCCTGATGGGGCGGACGACATCGACACCTACGCCTGGGACTTCGGCGACGCCGCCACGTCGGCAGAGCAGAACCCGGCCCATACCTTCGCCGCGGCGGGCGCCTACGACGTCGCCCTGACGGTGACCGACGCCGCGGGCGAGACCAGCACCTCGACCCAGACCGTCGACCGTCTCCACCTCGGCCACCAACCTGCCTCCGACCGCGGACTACGACCTTCATCTGCAGCGCGGAAGAGTGCACGTTCACCGACGCCAGCACGCGACGCCGACGGCACCATCGCCACCTATGCGTGGAACTTCGGCGACGGCAATACGTCCACCGAGGCCAACCCGGTGCACACCTACACCGGCGTCACCGCAGCTGACCGATTTCGACGTCGCCTTGACGGTGACCGACGATGACGGCGCCACCGACGACGATCACCAAGACGGTGGCCGTCGCCCCGCCGGCGCAGACGGTCTGCGACAACGGCAGCGGCACCTTCGTGGAATGCGGTCTGACGCTCACCAACGCGGCGACCGTCACGGTGACCATCACCAGCCTGGACTGCACCGCGGACGGCAACACGCTGGTCATCACCGCGCCGGACCCGGACGAGACGGTGTTCACCGACGGCTGCAGCCAGGCCGCCGGCGACGTCTTCAACCTGAACGGTGGGGCGGCGTATGCCGCCGGCACCGAGCTGCGTGCCCAGATGATCTCCGGGTCGGACGATCCGGACCGCATCGCGCCTGCCTTGCGCGTGACGCGGCGCCTATCCGCAGTGGACGCTCGAGTTCGATGACGGTGAAGACCCGACCGGGCCCGGCGAGCCGGACTTCAACGACATCATCATGACGGTTACCGCGACCGAATAACGCCGTACAACCTGGGGAAGTACCCCCGCCGCCGGGCCCGAATGGGCCCGGCGGACACCCCCGGTGCAGGACCGCAGGCCGGTGGATCACCTCGAAACCCGTGGCAGGAGCCTATGATCGCGACGCGCTGGAAGCATGCTGGACTGCTGGTGCTCGGCCTTGCCGCCGCCGGCTGCAGCGACTCGAACGATCCGGACCCCGATCCGGATAACGTTGCCCCGACGGCCAGCTTCACGTACGAGTGCGTGGACCTCGACTGCACCTTCACCGACCTGTCGAGCGACAGCGACGGCCAGGTGGAGTCGTTCAGCTGGGAGTTCGGGGACGGTCAGACCTCTGCCGGCCGGAACCCGCGAGATCGCCTTCACGGCCGACGGGCAGCTACGACGTCACCCTGACCGTCACCGACGACGACGGGGACGACGCGGCGACGGTCACCGAGACGGTCGTCGTGACCGAGCCGGCCGCCAGCGCGGCCGTGGCCGATTTCACCGTCACCTGCTTCTCGCTCGAATGCACCTTCACCGACGAGAGCACCGGACCGGTGACCTCCTGGGCCTGGACCTTCGGCGACGGGACGACCAGCACGGTGCAGAATCCGCCGGCGCATGCGTACGACGTGGACGAGCTCACCCAGTTCGTGGCGACTCTGACGGTGACCGACGCCGGTGGGGCGCCCAGCACCAAGACCGCGAGCTTCACGGTGTCGCCGTCGGCGCACCTGACCTGTGACGGAGTGGACTGCACGCTGCTCCTCGAGGACGACGCCATCGTCACGGTGACGCTCGAGAGCCGGGAGTGCACCGCCCGGAACAACACGTTCCGAATCACCCAGCCGGCCGAGGAAGTGCTCATCACCGACGGCTGCTACACGCCCGCGGTGGGGACGTCGTGGGACCTGAACAACGGGAATGCGTACGCCGCCGGCACCGAGCTCAACGCCGAGGTCATCTCGGGGTCGCTGAAGCAGGAAGTGGCGCCCGCGCTCCGCGTGGTCGGCTCGTATCCCGAGTGGACGCTGGAGTTCGATGACGGCGAAGATGCCACCCCGCCCGAGCCGGACTTCAACGACCTGGTCCTGACCATCCGGGCCACCCCCGTGCCGTAACGCTCCACGCTCAGCAACACATCGGCCTCGCCGGTTCACCGGCGGGGCCGAGTGCTTTCTCTCCTGACAGGCGCGGGGTAGGATAGGTCAGGTTCGGATTCGCCTCAGCCCGGAGTGCCGTATGCGGGGTCGCCGGTTTCGATGGGTAGGTGGAGTGGTGCTCGCCGCCCTCGTCGCGGCTCTCCCGTCGTGCGTCGGCGGTCCGGAGCCGGGCGCCGGACCCCGGACCGATCCCCCGCTCACGCCGGTGGGCCAGGACGACAGCGATCAGCCGATTCGATTGACCTACGTGTGCGGGAACCGATTCCTGGTCTCCAATGCCTACTCGGTGCCGGTGAGCGTCACCTATCGAGTCGTGGGGACCGAGGAGGAGGGCACGGTCACCATCGCGGCGGCACCGGCTGACGACCCGGCCTTCAGCGAATCACTGATCGAGACCCGACAGCGCGGGACCGTGGAGCTGTTCTTCAACCGCACGCGGGTCCGGACGCGAGAGAACGGTGGTGTGCCCTGCACGCCTGCGGCACCGGGCGCGTCGCTCACGGCCGCGGCGGTCGCCGATGCGGGAGCCTGGGGCGCCCCCATGGCCTGGCCAGTGGTGGCCGTCCATCTGCACTTGCTGAAGGACGGGCGGGTACTGTCGTGGGGCAAATTCGGCGATCCCCAGATCTGGAATCCGGCCAATAACTCGTTCACTCCGTCTCCCAGCGCCGACCTGCTGTTCTGCAGCGGCCATGCGTTCCTGGCCGACGGCAGGCTGCACGTGGCTGGGGGCCACATCGATGATGACCACGGCCTTCCCGACATCAACCTGTTCGGGCCGACCGGCTGGACCTCGGCGGCCCCGATGCAGCGGGGCAGGTGGTATCCGACCAACACCACCATGGCGAAGGGCGAAGTGGTGATCATCGCGGGTCGTGACGAGGCGGGCGTGAATGTGCCGCTGCCGGAGGTCTGGACCAACGGCACGATCCGGGTTCTGACCGGCGCCAGCCTCAACCTCCCGTACTATCCCCGCGCCTTCCTGGCCCCCAACGGCAAGCTGTTCTACGCCGGTGAGGATCGGACGACGCGCTATCTCAATCTGGCGAGCCCCGGGAAGTGGACCACGGTGGGCCAGCGCCTGTTCGCCAATCGCGAATACGGCAGCGCGGTGATGTACCAGCCTGGCAAGGTGCTCTACGCCGGGGGCGGCCGCACCACGAACACGGCCGAGATCATCGACCTGAACCTGGCCAAGCCGGCATGGCAGTGGACCGGGTCGATGGCGTTCGCGCGACGGCACCACAATCTGACCGTCTTGCCAACCGGTGATGTGCTGGCGACGAGCGGGGTAGCGGGCACCACCTTCAATGACCTGACCAAACCGGTACATGCCGCGGAGTTCTGGTCGCCTTCGAGCGGTACCTGGAAGACGCTGGCGAGCAATGCGGTGGTGCGGGGCTATCACGGCACGTCCATCCTCATGCCGGACGGACGAGTGCTCAATACCGGGAGCGGTGACGGGGCCGGTCTGCCGCCCGAGCGCAACGCCGAGCTTTTCTCGCCGCCCTACCTGTTCCTCGGGGCGCGGCCGACGATCACGAAGGCGCCGGGCGTCGTCCGTTACACCGTGGGGTTCCGCGTGCTCACCCCCAACGCGGCGGCCATCGCCAAGGTCAGCCTCATCCGTTTGGGGAGCGTCACGCACGCCTTCGATATGAATCAGCGCTACCAGGCGCTCGGATTCACGAGCGACGCGACCGGGCTCACGGTGACCGCTCCGACCGATCGCAGGGTGACGCCGCCGGGTCATTACATGCTGTTCATCCTGAATGGCTCCGGGGTGCCGTCCATCGCCAGGATCGTCCAGGTCAAGTAACTATTCCGTACGCCCGACGGCCGCCAACACGCGCTGCCTCTGGCCGGGCGTGAGCATGTCGCGTTCGATCACCCGCCGCACCAGCCGCGCGACGAACGAATACCCGCGCGGTTCCGCCACCACCCACCGGTGCCACTCCAGCTCGTCGAGCGCCAGCGCGGTTTCCTCGGGACCGAGCCCGAGGGCTCGCTCGAGCTCGGGAGCCGGCACCAGATCTCCCAATGCCGATGCCGCGGCCAGCACCCGCTGCGCCGTGGGACTCAGGCGGCGAAACCCGATCCGAATCGCGGCGACGACCGCGTCGGGCAGCTCGCCCGGCAAGGTCTGGTCCAGGGTACGGAGCGGTTCCGGCCAGGCTTCGGAGATGGTGCCGAGGTCGAGGCCGAGCGCGACGGCACGGAGGAGCTCGACCGCGAGCAGCGGCATCCCCGCTGAATCGGTGGCCACGCGCCGAGTGACGCGATCCACCGCCATGGACTCGTACCCGGGCAGCATGCGCTCCGCCAGGCGCCGCAGGGCGGCGCGATCGAGCGGCCGGAGGCGAATCACCTCGCCCGGCAGGTCGCGGCCGATCCGGGAGCGGAGCTCGTCCAGCTCGGGTCGAGCGGGGTGGGGAACGACCGCGAGCAGAAGGTGTATCCGCGCGTCTGCGAGGTCGCGCAGAAGGCCGCCGAGGGCCGATGCGGATTCGGGATCGAGCCACTGCGCGTCGTCGATCGCCACCACCACGGGCCGCTCGTCGGCGGCCGCCCGAAGCGTCCCCGCCATGGCCCGAGCAACCGGCTGGGCGTCCGCCAGGGCGACGCCCGGATATCGCTCGCGCCACTCGGGCAGCGCGCCCGCGAAGGCGGCCAGCGCCTGAGGTGGGGCGCCACCGACGCCGGCGGCACCGACCAGGCCCCCCCGCGCGAGAGCCAGCAATCCGCTCCACGACTCGGACCGGTCTGCCTCGACCGCCCGGGACGCCGCCACGGAAAAGCCGTCCAGCCTCAGGCGTGCGGTCACTTCCTGCAGGAGCCGAGTCTTGCCGACGCCGGACTCCCCCTCCACCACGACGATCGTGGCGCGGCTGTCTCGCGCGGCGGCCTGCGCCGCCGCCAGCAGCCGGCCCAGCTCAGTGGCTCGGCCCTCCAGCGGCGCGCGCACGACCGGCTCTCCCTCCCCCCAGCCCGCGGCCCCGCCGGCTCGGGGCCCGCGCTCACTCCGGATGCGCTCCACCAGGGCATCGGTGTCGGGGCTGGGGGAGGTGCCCAGCTCCTCCGACAGACGACCCCGGAACCGGTCGAAGAGGTCGAGCGCGCCGGCCCGGTCGCCGGCCAGCGAGAGACAGCGCAGCGCCGCGCCGAGGGCCAGCTCCGAGGTCGGCTCCAGCGCGATGGCGCGCGCGGCCAGTGCCGAGGCCTCGTGAGTGCTGCCACCCTGAGCCAGGGCATCGCTGCAGCGCACCAGCACCTCGACCCCGCGGCGTCGCCACCCCGCCCGCTCGGCGGCGAGCCAGTCCTCGAACTCCGACGCGCCCGGTACCGAGAAACCCTCCAGAAATTCTCCCGCCACCAGCTCGGATGCCGCTTGCCATTGGCCCGCGTCCGCCAGCACCTCAAGCTCGTCGACATCCACCTCGACGGCGCCTTCGGCGAGCCGCACCTGACCGGCGGTGGTATCCACGGAAGCGTCGCCCACATGGCGGCGAATGACCCGCAGCGCTTCGCTCAGGGAGTGACGCGCAGCCGTTTCTCCCCGGTCGCCCCAGAGCAACCCGACCAGGTGATCGCGGCTTCGAAGCCGGCGCGGAGACCGCGCCAGGTAGATCAGCAGCGCGAGGTGCTTTCGCCACAGCAGCTCGGCTGGGGCAGGACCGCCGTCCACGGTCACTTCGATCGGACCGAGCGTACGGCAGAGGATCACACGGACCTCAGTGTGGGGGTCGTAGGCTACGGGATCACAGCAACTTGACGTCGGCTTGACCGCCGGGGGCGAGGCTTCCGGCGAACTCGATGCTCTGCTCAGCCGAAGGAGTGACGCCAAATGGTAACGCTAGCCGGTTCGATATCTACCCCGGCCGAATCCGACACCACCGCCACCACCATGGTGCTACGGGAACACGAGACGACCGGGCCGCTACCGGTCGGATTCGAGTTCGAACGCTTCGGGGCGCGGTACGATCATTTCGATCTGTCTACTGATGGCTTCATCACGTTCGGGCGAGGCGCGGGCCACGCCGCTAGGCGGGAGTGCCTGCCGCTCTCCGAGACACCGAGCCCCTGGGGAGGAGGGCGAGTCGCCTATGAGGTGCGGGGCCACGCCCCCCGACGGCGGCTGATCGTCTCATTCGTCGAGCCCGGCGTGCTCCGGACCGCGTTCCAGCTGACGGTCTATGAGCGGACCGGCATCATCGAGCTGCTCGCCACGCCCTGTCAGAGCTTCGGAGAGCCTACGATGCGGCAGCTGGACATCGTCCAGTCGTCAGCGCTGCGTGAGAACTCGGCGCGGAATATCGGCTGACTGCTGAGGCGCCCCCCATGCATTCCGGTCCACGCGAGCCGGAAGCTGAATTCCGCCGCCGGCGCCGCGGCGTTCATCTCCCGGGCGCCATCCACCCGCTTCCCGACGCTGGCCTTCCACGGCTCGGTCCGGAGAATCCGGACCAGTCGCGTCAGCTTGTCCTCATCCGCGTAGCTCTTCGGACTGTACATGCGGGTCACGCGCTCCACGTCCTTCGACCGAATAGCGCCGTAACACTCCTCCACGCCCTGTCGCATTCTCGACTCCAGCGCGCGGCGGTCGAAGGGCTCCGGGGCTCGCGCGGGAGCAGTCTTCCTGGGGGGAGCGGAGGCGCGAGGGGGAGTGGTCGGAGCCATCGCGATCTCCTGTGGCTCGGCTTCGCTCGAGGCCTCGGGGGAAATCGGCGAGTAACCCTGAGTGTCGGCGAGGCGCCTCGGCATCGGGCAGCACCCGGAGATACGAGGTCGCGAACTCTTCGCCGCTGAGCACCGTGATCAACGCGGTGCCTGGGGCCTTCGCGCTCACCCGGCCGGTAACGCTGTCCACCGCGGCCAGGTTCGGTTGGCTCGATCTCCAGATGACGCCCGCGCCTGCGATCGGTGCCCCCTGAGCGTCGAGGACCTCCGCGGTGAGGGTGACGGTATCGCCCGCTTCAACCGCATCGTGAGGCGCGATGCTCACCGAGGCCGGCTCCACGGGAGCCGCGTGGGGAACACGCCGGATTCGTCGCGGAGCGCGACTCGGCGTCGAGTCGCGACCGATGGATGGGATCGAGTCGGCCTTCACGCTTGCGCCCGCCGGGGCGATGCCGGCGACGGTATCGGCCGGAATCGCCGATCGTCCCCCCCGATGCCAACTGAAGTCGCGCAGGCCGCCGAACAAGTAGAGGCCGCCAATCACCGCGATGGTCGCGGCGCCCCCCTGCAACACCGCCGTCCGGAGCCGGGAGCCCTTCCGACGCCAGCGCGCTCGCCGCGTGGGCTCCGCGTCCTCCGCCTCGATCGCAGGCTTCTGCTGCCGCTGCGGCCGGGTGGCGGGGATCGCGTGGCCGACCTCGACCGTCACCGAGGCGGAGGCCTCGTCGCGGGTCGCCGTGAGCACCACCTGGCCGCGCCCGAGGGCGGCCACCCAGCCCCCGACGGCGACGACGGCCACGCCTACGTCACTGCTGCTCCAGAGCACGCTCCCCTCGGAGAGCGGCGTGCCGGAGGCGTCCAGCGGGGTGGCGGTCAGGACGAAGGAGTCCCCCGCGCGCAGCGACTTCGGTGGCGCGGAGATCTGGATGCTCGCGGCGCGGCGGTCGGTCGCCGAATCCAGCGCCTCGAGGCCCACCGCCGGGACGAAGACCGGCACCCGGGCCTGGACGCCTTCGCAGCTCGCGGACAGGAGCGCGGTCCCCGCGGCGACGGCCGTGGCCACTCCTCGATTGCGGTCGATATGCAGCACGTCGGGCGCATCGGTCGTCCACTCGATCGTCCGGCCGGGGAGCGGGGACCCCGCGGTCCCCGCGGACCAGCGCGACGAGGGCGAAGCCGTCGCCGGTGCACGAGCTCGGCGGGCGGCGGAAGGATGGTGATGCTGCGGGCGCGCCCGCCGATCCCGCGACCGGGTGCTCGAAGGCGGCGAGGCGGGGACGGGCGAGGTGCGCCCCGATGGCCGAGCCTCGGCCGGCGTCGCCGACGAGGCGGCCGGCGGCCAGCCGGGAGAGCTCGGCGAGCAGCGGATCGTCCTCCATCAGGGGAACGGCGCCGAGCGCGGCCTTGGCCTCCGCCATGTTCGGGAACCGCTCCGCCGGATCCTTGGCCAGCATGCGCAGAATGGCGGCCTCGAGATCGGCGGGGCACTCCGGGCAACGATCCCGGATGGCAGGCGGTGCATGCTCCACCTGGGACTGCATCACTGTCAGTGTCGAGCCGGTGAACGGAGCGGTCCCGGTCACCATCTCGTAGGCGACGGCGCCCAGCGAGTACTGGTCGGACGCGCCCGACACGTCCTCGCCGCTGCACTGCTCGGGACTCATGTAGGCCGGCGTTCCGACCAGGGCCCCGGTATGGGTGTGGCCCGGCAGCTCCGCCACCTTGGCGATCCCGAAGTCGGTGACGACGGCGTTGCCGTCCTCGTCGATCAGGATGTTCGCCGGCTTGATGTCGCGGTGGACCACCCGCGAGCGGTGGGCGTAGGTGAGGGCCGAGCCGACCTGGCAGAGGATCGAGCGGACGATCGGGAGCGGGAGGCGCCCGGAATCCTGAATCAGCTGATCGAGCGAGCGGCCGCGGATGTAGCGCATCACGAAGAAGTGCAGCCCGCCCGCCTGGCGCACCGAATAGCAGGACACGATGTTGGGGTGATTGAGGTGCGCGATGGTGATCGCCTCGCGCTTGAAGCGATCGATCATTCCGTCGCCCATCAGCAGGCCCGGCGACATCACCTTGATCGCGACCTTGCGATCGAGCGAGATCTCATGGGCGAGGAAGACGGCCGCCATTCCGCCGCGGCCGAGCTCGCGCCCGACCTCGAACTCGCCGGCGGTGGCACGCCGAAGCCGCTGGACCACTTCGGCCCACGGCGAGGTGGGATCGTCCTCGGGGTGGCTGTCGCTCCAGCAGCGCGGTGGGATGAGAGGTCAACGACAACTCGTCGCCGCACCGCGAGCAGAAGCGGTCGGCGAGTCGTACCGGCTCGGCGCAGGTCGGACAGGCGAGCGTCGTTGCCATCATGTCACACCGGGTGTCGTAGCATGGCCGCAGCGAATATTGGGGCCCGCCTCTGGCGGACGCAATTGGAGGAAGTATTGACTCCTTCAGGTATCACATCACATCCACACGGTAAGCGGTTGTTAAGCTTGGGTATGCGTAACGGTGCCTCGATCGCCAATCGCTCGCTGCAACACCCCGGTGTTGCAGGGGCCAAATCCTTTGCGCGTCGGCACATCCCATGCTACGACAGGACCGACCGCCCGACTGTTCTCGACGACCCCCGCCGCAGTCCATCCGCGACGGCGGCCCGCCCCCTCGGGTGATCCCCTTCAAAAATCCGGCAGTCCCGACCCAGGGTCGGACGTTGTGATGGAGATTTTCATGCCCTCAGATCGGCGTTCGCTCTCCTTGGCCTGCCTCGGCATCGCCCTCATGGCTGCCGCCTGTTCCGAAGACGGATCGCAAGCGCCCGCCGGCCGGCCGGAGGTGCCCCCCCAGGACCTCCAGACGCTGGAGGCGGGCAATCTCGCGCCGCTGGACCTGATCTACGTCTGCGGCAACAAGTTCCTGGCGACTAACTCGACCCGAAGCACCGTGCATATCACGTACCGGGTCGTCGGCAGCTCCGAGACCGGCGGGATCACCCTACCCCCGGACCCGCCGAGGATCCGGGTCACAGCGAAACCGAGCTGGAAACCGGCAAGCAGGGAACGGTGGAGCTGTACCGGGACGACCAGCGGGTCGCCTTTCGCCGCAACCTCAAGCGACCGTGTGGTGCCCATGCGGCGGCGAATCTCGCATCGGCGACGGCGGCCGAGTCGGGCGAATGGTCCGCACCGTTTTCCTGGCCTATCGTCGCCCTTCACGCGAGCCTGATGCCCGACGGGCGAATCCTCGCGTGGGGACTCACCGGCGTGCCGCAGATCTGGGATCCCGGCACCGGCGAGTTCACCCAGGTTCCCAGCCAGGCCAAGCTCTTCTGCTCGGGTCACTCGCTCCTCTCGGACGGCCGCCTGATGGTCTCGGGAGGGCACATCTCCGCTGACCACGGGATCCCTGACATCAGCATCTTTTCGCCCGCTACGGGCGGCTGGACCCAGTCCGCGCCGATGCGGCGCGGTCGCTGGTATCCCACCAACACCACTCTGGCGAACGGCTCGGTCGTCATTCTCGCCGGCCGCGACGAAGTGGGGGATGAGGTAGCGGAACCCGAGGTGTGGTCTCCCAGCGGGATCCGCCAGCTCAACAGCGCAAGCCTGGTTCTTCCGTATTACCCCCGCACGTTCGTCGCGCCCAACGGACAGGTGTTCTACGCGGGGGAGCAGCAGACTACACGCTATCTGAACACGTCGGGCAACGGGTCGTGGACTACGGTCGGGGAGCGCCTGTATGGAGCGCGATCCTACGGCACCGCGGTGATGTACGAGGCGGGGAAGATCCTCTACGCCGGCGGCGGGCGCACCACCAACACGGCCGAGGTCATCGACCTCAACACCGCCGGGCCGACCTGGCGGTGGACCGGCTCCATGGCTTTCCCACGGAGGAACCACAACGCCACGCTGTTGCCGACGGGTGAGGTGCTGGTCACGGGGGGAACCAGATCCGCCATCCAGAACGACGTCTCGCAGGCCGTCCGGGCGGCGGAGATCTGGAACCCGCTGACCGGCATCTGGACCACGCTGGCGAGCAACGCGGTCAGCCGCGCATATCACTCGACCTCACTGCTCCTGCCGGACGGCCGTGTGCTTCACGCGGGCAGCGGGGACGCGGCGGGGCAGGTGAACGAGTTCAGCGCCGAGCTGTTCTCTCCGCCGTATCTCTCGCGCGGACTGCGTCCGACCGTGACGGACGCGCCGACCCAGCTCGGCTACGGCACCGACTTCCGGGTGGAGACTCCCGATGCCGCGGACATCGCGAAGGTAAGTCTCATCCGACTGGGCTCGGTGACTCATGCCTTCGACATGAACACGCGCCTGGTGTGGCTGACGTTCACGCGGGATGCCGGCGGTCTCACGATCTCGGCGCCGGCGGGGGGACTCGCGCGCCCCCGGGACACTACATGCTGTTTCTGGTCAATCAGTCCGGCGTGCCGTCCGTCGGCAGGATCGTGAAAGTCAGCGCCACCTCCGACCCGGGTCCGGGGCCCAACGCGCCACCGGTGCCCGCGTTTCTCGTCGGGTGCGGTGGGATGAACTGCACCTTCGCGGACAAGAGCAGCGATCCGGACGGGAATCTCAGCGGCTGGCAATGGACCTTCGGCGATGGCGACGGCACGTCGGCGCGCGATCCGCACCACGCGTACACGGCGGGCGGTACCTACACGGTCACCTTGACCGCCAAGGACGGCGACGACGCGTCCGCGACGCTCTCACGACAGGTGACGGTGCCGGGACCGCAGTACCCGCTGGGCCTCACGCTGACCACGAAGACCCAGGGGGACAAGCAAGTCACCGCGCTGACCTGGTCGAGAGCGCTGGGACAGTCGGTCTACATCTATCGGAACGGGCTGGTGCTGCAGAGCACCCCGAACGACGGCAAGCAATCCATCTCCAGGAACTTCACCGGGCCGGCTACCTACATCTTCAAGGTCTGCGAGGCGGGGACCACCATCTGCTCCAACCCGGCGACGGCGACGTTCGCCGGGGGCGCGCCTCCTGACAACTCGTCGCCCAACGCGGCGTTCACGCCGACCTGCGCCGGCAGCACCTGCCGGTTCGCCGATGGAAGCGCGGATCCGGACGGCACCGTGACCGGATGGCAATGGGATTTCGGGGACGGCTCCACCTCGACACTGCGGAATCCATCGCACACCTACGGCGCGGGCGGGGAGTTCTCGGTCACTCTGTCGGTCACCGATAATCTCGGCGCCCGCGGCTCGGCCACGCGCAAGGTGACGCTCGGCGAGCCGGAAGACCAGCCGCCCAGTGCCGCATTCACCAGCGTGTGCGACGGGCTGGACTGCAGCTTCACGGATGGGAGTCAGGATCCGGACGGCAACGTGGCCGCATGGCACTGGGACTTCGGGGATCAGACCTCGGCCGATGAGCAGAATCCGTCGCACACCTACGCCAGCGAAGGTCTGTATCTCGTCGCCCTCACGGTGACCGACGACGACGGGCTGCAGGCCACGCTCAGCAAGCAGATCACCCCTGGCGGCCCTCCACCCAACATGAATCCGGTCGCCAACTTCGCCGTGAGCTGCACCAACCTCGCCTGCGCCTTCACGGACCAGAGCACGGATCAGGACGGGTCCGTCACGGCCTGGAGCTGGACGTTCGGCGACGGCGCCACCTCCACGGCGCAGAACCCGAGCCGTACCTACGCCGCGGCGGGGACCTACACGGTGGTTCTCACCGTGACCGACAATCTCGGCGGCGCAGCATCAGCGCACGAGTTCGGTGACGGTCACCTCGGCGCCGTCGGGCTCGATCACCCTGTCGATCACCGGGAAGACCGACGCCACCAAGCACTACATCACCCACCTCTGGTCGGGGGCCACGGGAACCAACGTGGACTTCTACCGCAACGGCGTGCGGATCAACAGCACGCCGAATGACGGCCGGCACACCACCACGACGAATTTCGTCGGCACGGCAACATGGCGGGTGAAGATCTGTCAGGTCGGGAGCACGACGGCCTGCTCGCCGGAGCGGTCCATCACGCTGTCGAACTGAGGCGGGAGGGTCCTGGACGGGCGCGGTTCCGGGTGGAACCGCGCCTCTGGTGCCTCGGACTCAGGTGGCGTCGGGAGCGATGAGGCTGCCGTAGGCCGCCACGAAGAGATCGTGGAACTGCTCGGACGTCAGGATGTGTCCCTGCTTCTGCGCCTGGTCGGCCACGTCGAAGCCGAACTGGGCCGCGCGCATCCGCTGGTTCGGCGTGCCGTGGTGCCCGGGATTGTCGAAGGCACAGTCACCGATCTCGAAGAACACCCGCAGGAACTGGGCGACGCGCTTCCTGTTCATGGTCGCGCCCCGCTTGTGCGTGAGGTAGTAGGCGGACATCGCGTCGGCCATCAGCTCGGTGTACCGGGTCAGCTCCGCCTCGGTAGTGGCGCCCTCGACCGGATCGTTGAAGTACTCGTTCTCGAACTGGATGTGATGCGCGAACTCGTGGGCGTAGATCGCCTGGGGCGCCACATCGCCGAATCCCACCGCCCGGTACGCCTCCATGATGCCGTCGCCCATGACGATCCGATCCTGGATCGAGCCGTCCGATGAGCCGAACGCGAACGCGTTGAAGCTGAACAGCGTGTGGTTGCCGCCGTCGAGGACCTCGGAATCGAGCATCGCCTGCCGCACCAGCGAGGCGACGAAATTCGCGTCCGCCTCGGAAAGCCCGAAGAACGGAGGGATGAAGGGAAGCTGATACGTCGTCGCGACCCGCTCGGGGTCGTTCAGCATGGTGCCCTTCATCGCCAGCAACAGGATGTCGTCCGAGGGAATGTCCCAGAACCGCTTGGTATCCCGCTCGGTCTTCAGGAGAACATGGGTGAACTCCCCGGTGTAGCCGAACGACTGATTCGAGTCATCGGTGAGGAGAAACTGGGCTTCCCACCCCGGGATAAGGTCGGCCCAGACCTGGTTATAGAGCAGGTCGAAGATCGCCGGCTCTTCCGTGGCGAATTCCACGAACTCATTGACGAAAATGCTGACGACCGGCGAAGGATTGGGGTCACAGACGTGATCGCCTGGATCAATGACGTTGCGAGTCGCTCTCGGGACCCGCAGGTCCGCCGCCCACGCCGATGAGGGAAGCCTGAGCGTTCCCTTCCGCTGCTTCAGGTGGGCGACCGGCGACGACCGCTTGCTGAGCTCGGCGAGCGCCGTGGATGCCGGGGACGAGGGCTCGGTCCGCTGGTCCTGACACGCGACTGTGGCGAGGACGAAGAGCAGGCACGAACCGAGAAAGAGCTTCCGCTTCATGAGGAAGGCCTCCGGTGAGCGTTGGGGGGCTCGGTCGGGATTGGGAGTCACACTCGATTGGCTGAGGACCAGGGCCACACTGGGGATGGCCGTCTAGTCTAGGGCCCGAAACGGGGCACGGCAAGGATGGTTGGAGCCTGGAGTACAGGGGGAGCGCGGCGGTTATCGCCCCGCGATCATCTTCTCGAGCCGTGGATTCCCCTTGAGCGGGGCGACGGTGGGATCGATCCGCAGCCAGGGAGGGGTGAAATTGTAGGACAGCTTGAGTAACGCCTCCAGTTCGTCCAGCGCCCGTTCGGGCTCACCGACCAGCAGGTAGATGCGCGCGAGCCGATGCTGCGCCGCCGCGTGCGACAACGCATCGCGGCCGAGCGGGGTGAGCTCCAACCCACGGCGGCCCTCCGCGATCGCTTCCGCTGTCCGCCCGAGATGTGCGAAGGCGAGTCCTCGGCACGCATGCAACACGCAGCTCGCCCGATCGTCGTCGAAGGCGCTCGGCGGAAGCGTGAGCAGCAGGTCCTGGCGGGGGATGTCTAGGACCCAGTGCAGACCGTGCGACCCCGACGGCCCTCGTCAGCGTTGACGGACCGAACTTGGCGACCAGCCTACGCTACATTCCCTGACACATATCCATTCCGAATCTCCGGCTATCCTGCCGGGCCGGCTCGCATTGACATGGGGAGCCCACTCTTGAGCCTGGTCAATCGTCTGCAGACCGGGTTGGGCAGTCGTTACCTGATTGAGCGCGAGCTCGGTCGGGGAGGGATGGCCACGGTCTACCTCGCGACGGACCTCAGGCATCAGCGCCGCGTTGCGCTGAAAGTGCTGCGGCCCGAGGTTTCGGCTGCCCTCGGCGGGGAGCGTTTCCTATTGGAGATAAAGACCTCCGCCACCCTGCAGCACCCCCACATCCTCGGCTTGCTCGATTCGGGTGAAATACCCTCGGAACATGGTATAGGCCCGGGCCTGCTTTTCTACGCCATGCCCTACGTGGAGGGGGAGTCTCTCAGGGATCGGCTGGACCGCGAGCGCCAGCTTCCACTGGATCAGGCACTAACGATTGCGCGTGAGGTCGCAGATGCGCTGGGCTATGCCCACACCCACAACGTGGTGCACCGGGATATCAAACCGGAGAACATCCTATTGTCGGGCGGACACGCGATGGTCGCGGACTTCGGCATCGCCAAGGCGCTCAACTCGGTGGGCGGTGAAAAGCTGACGGAGACCGGCCTCGCGCTTGGGACACCCTGTTACATGAGCCCGGAGCAGGCCACCGGAGATTCCCTGGACGGGCGGGCCGATCAGTACGCGCTGGGCTGTGTGCTCTACGAGATGTTGGCCGGGACACCGCCCTTCCAGGGCTCGACCGGCCAATCCATTCTGGCACGTCATGCCGTGGACCCCGTACCGAGCCTGCGAACGGTCCGCGGGACCGTTCCGGCGGGAGTGGAGCAGGCAATCACCCGCGCCCTGGCGAAGTGTCCGGCCGACCGGTTCGCCACCGCGGCCGAGTTTGCGCTGGCCCTGACCCAAGCAGTCACAGGTCCGGCGACCGTCGCGACCACCACTGTCACGTCGCTGTCGGGGGTACATCGTCGGCGGAGGCTCATTGGCTGGGCTATGGCGGGAATCGTTGGGATCGGACTGATCACGACCGTCCTTGCCGTCAGCTCGAGGAAACGCCTGGAATTTTCGGTCGCCGAGCAGTCGATCCGTTCGTTGGCGGTAGCACCGTTCGTCAACCTCACTGGCGACTCGACCCAGCTGTACCTGACCCAGGGCATCACAGACCAGGTGATCACGGGGCTGGCGCAGATTGGGGCGCTCAAGGTGATCAGGCTGCGCGACGAGCGTGCAGACCTCGAGTTGGCCCGCGACCGCGGGATTGATATTGATGCTGTCCTGGCGGGCTCGCTGCAACGGGTGGGACAGGAAGTGCGGATCGCGGCCCAGATCAACTCCGCGACCACCGGTCAGGCCATTTGGGCCAGGAGCTACGCCGGCCAGCTCCTGGACATCCTCAACCTGCAGGATTCGGTGGTGCGCGCGGTCGCGGACACGCTCCGGGTCTCCATGAGCTCACGGGACAGTGCTCGCCTCGGCGCGGCGAAGCGGCCGATCAATCCCGAGGCGTACGAGGCGTACGTGCGGGGCGTCTACTTTCGGGGCAAGGTCAGCGGGGCGGACTTCCGTAGGGCGATCGGCTATTTCCAGCAGGCGATCGACGCGGAGCCCTTCTATGCCGCTGCCTATGCCGGGCTCGCAAACTGCTACGCCGAACTTGGCTACTACACCCTCGGGACGCCGGAGGAGACCTTTCCCAAGGCGCGGGCGGCGGCGCTCCAGGCGCTCGAGATCGACTCCGCCTCGGCGGTGGCCTATTCGGTGCTCGGGAGATTCCACCAGTTCTACTCATGGGACTTTGCGGCCGCGGATCGGAACTACCGTCGCGCCATTGCGCTCGACCCCCGCTCCGCCGGGGCTCACGGCGGCTACGGCAACTTTTTGGCGGTGATGAATCGCCCCTCTGAGGCCATCGCCGAGGCCAGGTTGCAGGCAGAGCTCGACCCTCTATCTCTGCTCGGGCAGGCCGCCGCCGCGAGGCCCTACTATAATGCCCGCCGATACGCGGAGGCGATCACGCAAGCGAAGCGGGCGCTCGAAATCGACTCCACCTTCAGCCGCGCGCATTACTGGCTGGGCATGGCCTATGAGCAGACGGCGCGCTTGTCCGAGGCAATTCGGGAGTTCGAGGAAACCATCAGGCGAGCAGGGCCCATCCCGGTCTATTCAGCGGCGCTGGGCCACGCGTACGCTGTTGCCGGGCACAGTGGGCAGGCGCGCAGCATCCTCGCGGAGCTCGAGGCTCGCGCTCAACGCGAGTACATCTCCCCAGTCGACATTGCCCTGATCTATGCGGGTCTGGGCGAACGCAATCGAGCCTTTGAATGGCTCGAGAGGGGCTTTGCGGAGCGTGCGTACGGGGTGGTTTTCCTGGCGACAGACCCGCGCTTCGACGCGCTGCGGCCCGACCCCCGCTTTAAGGACCTCCTGCGGCGCATCGGCATGCCCCCGGGCGCGATTGGATGAAGCCGTCCAGAGGTGTCGAATTGGCCCTGGAGGATTCGAACCTCCATTAACGGATCCAAAGTCCGCTGTCCTGCCATTGGACGAAGGGCCACCGCGCCAAAAATCTATATCGGCTCCGCGCCGGCCGGCGGCCCCGCGAGGGTCTCGACGGCGGTGACGGTCCCGTGCTTCCGGCCGAGCATCATGCGGGCATCCTCCCGGTCTCGCTCCGAGCGGTAGACGGCGAACAGCGTCGAGCCCGATCCACTCATCCGACAGACCAGCGGCCGTGTGCCCGCCAATGCCTCGAAGGCCGCGCGCACGGCCGGATGACGCCCGAACACCACCGACTCGAAGTCATTCCCGGCCATGCGGCCGATGTCTCCCCAGGTCGAGAGCGCGTCGAGGTCCAGCGCGACCGCTCCGCGACGTCCCGTCGAGACCCGAGCCTCATCCACCCACGCGTACGCGTCCGCCGTGGCGATGGCGATGGGCGGGGTGAGCAGGAGCGCCGGCGCGGAGGGCAGGGCGGGGAGCCGGAGCAGCCGGTCGCCATGGCCCCACCCGAGTGCAAGGCTCGCGCCGGAGAGGAAGAACGGGACGTCGGCGCCGAGCCGGGCGGCGAACTGCAGCAGCTCATGGCGGGGAACCGCGTTGGCCGCGAGGCGATTGACCGCGAGAAGCGCCGCCGCCGCATCGCTGGAGCCGCCGCCCAGGCCCGCGCGCACCGGGATGCGCTTCGTCAATCGCAGCTGTACGCCGAACCGGTCCCCGGTTGCGGCGAGCACCGCCGTCGCCGCGCGCACGGCGAGGTTCTCCGCGGCGGGTCCGACCTCCGCCCCCTCCACCTCGATCGCGACGCCGCGCCCCTCGAGGCGCTCGGCTCGCAGCTCGTCGGCCAGGCTCACCAGGCAGAAGAGCGTCTCCAGCCCGTGGTAGCCATCCGTCTCGCGGCCCAGCACGCGCAGCAGGAGGTTGATCTTGGCGTGCGCCCTGACGGCGACCGCGGTGTCGGTCACGATCGCTGGATGCCGCGCAGGTCGCTCAGGGCCACGGGAGTGCGGGCGAGGGACCAGGCACCGGCGAGGGTGATCGGAATGAACGTGGCGCCGTGAAAGGCGACGGCATAGGAAGAGGCCACATCGTTGGGAATTCCGTACAGCGCCAGCGCGGCGACCACCGCCGCCTCGAACTGGCCGACGAATCCCGGAGTCAGCTGGACCGATATTCCGATTACGAGCACCCCCTGAAGCACCAGCGCGCCACCGTAATTGACCGGGATATCGAACGCCGCAAAGCTCACCCACATCGCCATCGCGTTCACGGCCCACAGCGTCGACGGACCAGAAGATCACGCCGAGCAGGAGGGCGGGCGACCGGAGCGATGCCAGGCCGTGGCGGATGCCGTCGATCATGCCGACCAGTCGATCGGTGAGCCCTCCGGCCGGGAGCACGCCGCGCACCGCTCGCTCCGCCGCCAGTGGAAACGCGACGACCGCGCCGGCGGCGATCAATGCGGCGAGTGACAGCAGGCCGGCCATCTGGGCGCCGCGCGCCAGCGACACCCCGCCCACGACGACGCCGGCGGGCAAGTCGGACATGAGCAATCCCGCAGCCAGCAGGCCGATGACGGCGAGCCCGTCGAAGACCCGCTCCACCGCGACCGAGGACATGGCGGCGGTGAAGCGCACGCCGGAAAGCTTGGTGGCCGCGAAGACGCGCACCAGCTCGCCCGCGCGGAAGGGCAGGATGTTGTTGGCCATGAAGCCGATCGCCGTGGCGTGCCAGAGCGGCCACGGCCTCAGCGCGGCGCCCGACTCCTCGCGCAGCAGCAGCCGCCAGCGAATCAATCGGATGGGAAAGGTGATCGAGGCGAGCACCACGCCGAGTGCGAGGGGCCAGGGATCGGCCTCGCGGATCTGGCGGAAGACCTCCCCGATGTGAACGCCGCGAAACGCCCAGAGCAGCAAGGCGAGCGAGACCGCGGCACCGATCGCCCCGGCGACCACCTGTTTGCGCGCGATCGGGGCGGAGGCCGGCTCAGGACTCGTCAAGCGCGAGCGGCACCAGGTCGAGGAGCTCCTGCAGCAGGGGCTGGATCGTGGCCAGGTCGGCGACCGAGGCGAGCTCCACCTTCAGCGACTGGCGGACAATTGCGGCCCGCTCCAGGGCGGAGCCGCCCGCGGTAACACAAGGAGTCGATGGCGACCGGCTCGGCTTCGATGGCCACCGACGCAGCCGCCGCGCCGCCGCGCTCCCGCTGCAGCCGCTCGAGCGTCCGGAAGCTGGCCTCGAGCGAGCTCAACGGCGCGGCGGACGGCATCGTTGCGGCAGGGGCCAGGCTCGCGATGGGAACGATCCGCTCCGCGGGGTCCGAGCCCGGGTCGAATCGGAGAGACTCGATGGGCACCACATCGGCGTCGGCGCCGACCGCCATCGCTCCTGACTCGCTTGACCGCACTCCCGACCGCGCCGCTCCCGACCGGGCCGCCTCCCGGCTCCCGCATCGAGTCGTCGGACGGGCGCGCCTGGTCGAGCCGGTGGGCGACATCCAGAATTCGGCGGGAGACCTGCATCCGGTCGGCCGCATCAGCGACCGAGCGCAGCAGTTCCCCCGCGGACTTGAGGCTCGCGATCAGCTGCTCGATGGATCGCCCCGCCATTCCGGCCGCCAGGGCTTCCCGGGTCGAGCGGGCGAACACCGCCAGCGCCCCCGCGACGGGATCGGGCCCCGGGGTGCCGGCGGCCCGCAGGGCGCCGATGAGATGGTAGAGCCGGAGGTCCCGCTCGGTCGCGGAGCGCGCGGCGGCAATGAGGTCGGCGCTCTGGCAGAGATGCTCGCCGTGACTCACCAGCTCCAGGGAACCCAGCGGCGGCGGCGCGTGGAACTCCGGCTGGCCCGCGGGCGGGGTGGAGGGCTGGGGATCGCCCTCGTGAAAGAGCGACTCGATGGGGACGACGTCGCGTTCCACCGCGAACGCGCGAAGCAGCAGGTCGGTGAACGTGCGCGCTTCTTCCGCGTCGGGATCCGGCCGGCCGTGCTCGGCGATGTCGCGCGACAGCCGGGTGAGCGCGGCGGCACCCGCCGCCATCACTTCGTGCACGCCCGGCGGGGGTGCGTACAGCCGGGTGAGGTCGCCCACCGCCAGCTCGATGCCGTCGAGAATCTCCGGCAGAGGCACCAGGTCACCCAGCTCGGCAAGGCCGCGCAGCGACTGCATCCGACGGATGACGGTGTAGAGCGGCTCGCGGTCGCCCGGCGCGCTCTGCAACGCCCGGGCGGCCCGGTCGAGCGCGCTCGCGATCAGCGCTCCCTCGCGGCCGACGAACGCCCGCACGCCCGAATTCATCTCGCCTGGATCGGCACGCCGCTCGGCCGGGCCCCCGGCTCCGCCGGCCAGGGTCTCGAGCGAGAGGGCCAGTTGACCGGCGCGGACGGTATCGCCGTCATCCCACTCCCGGACCCGGCGCACCAGCCGGCGAAACTCCTCGATGCTCTGGGCGACCCGCTCCCGGCAGGCGAGGTCCCAGGTGAGATGACCGTCGCGCAGTGCCCGCGCAATCGATTCCAGTCCTCCTGCGGCGCGGGCGATGGCCTGCTGCGAAGCCATCAGCGCGGACCCGCGCAGCACGCGGCTCGCGCGCAGAAAATCCTCCGCGGGGGGCGCGGTGTCGCGGGCCGTCAGCGTCTCCAGGCGATCGAGACACTCGCCGGCTTCCAGCGCGAAGAAATCTGCGGCCGCGAGAGGATTGGTCATGGTGGGAGCAAAGGTATCAGAGCCGGGCGCCCTTCACCAAGCGCACCATGTCGGCGACGGCCCGGGTCATTCCGACCATCAGGGCGCGGCTGACCACGCTGTGTCCGATGTTGAGCTCCTCGATCTCCGGAATGGCCGCCACCGGCTCCACGTTCACGTAGGTGAGGCCGTGGCCCGCGTGCACGAAGAGTCCCATGTCGGCCGCGTGGCGCGCGGCGGCCCGCAGCTCGTCCAGCGCCGCATCGCCGTGGCGCCAGGTGTGGGCGTAGCGGCCGGTGTGCAGCTCGACCGCCGGGACGCCCAGGTCCTTCGCCGCGTCGAGCACGCCCCGATCGGGATCCACGAAGAGACTCACGCGGATGCCCGCTTCGTCGAGCCGCCGGATGGTGTCGCGCAATCGGCCGCCCGACCGTCCCAGGTCGAGCCCCCCTTCGGTCGTGATCTCCTCTCGCCGCTCGGGGACCAGCGTCGCCTGATACGGCCTGAGCCGGCAGGTGATGTCCAGGATCTCGGCGCTCGTGGCGAGCTCCACGTTCAACACCCGCACCGCGGGCCGGAGGCGATCCAGGTCGTCGTCCTGGATGTGGCGCCGGTCCTCGCGGAGATGGGCAGTGATGCCGTCGGCACCGGCGGCCTCGCACAGACGCGCGGCCTCGACCGGATCGGGCTCGTCGGTGCGGCGGGCCTGCCGGACCGTGGCCACATGGTCCACGTTGATGTAGAGCCGCATCGGTGCCGTCATTGCCCAGGCTTTGGCAGGGGATTAACTTCGCCTGCTAACATATGCCAGATGAGAGACTTGTGATCAAGCCGCAGTGGTGCATCCTCGCCGCCTTCGTGGTCGCGTGCGGCGGGGCCATGACGCCCGCCACCGTCGCGCCCACCAAGACCGCCAAGGGCGCCGTCGAGAGCTTCATGCAGGGCGTCGCGGACAGCAACCTGACCCAGATGGGGAATTTCTGGGGAAGTGCGGCCGGACCTGCCGCGCGCACCGGGACGCCGCCCGACTGGGAACGCAGAGTCGCCATCATGCATGCCTATCTCCGGAACGAATCCCACCGAATCGTTTCGGAAACACCGGCGGGCGACGCCCGCACCTCGATCCAGGTCGAAATCCGCCGCCAGCTCTGCTCCTGGGTCATCCCGTTCACCGCGATTCGTCTCGGCGACGGCAGCTGGATCGTGAGCCAGGTGGATGTCACTCAGGCTGGAAATCCGGCACGACCCTGCGAGCCCGGCGCCCCAGGCGACAGCACCAAGACTCCGTAGTAGCCCGGGGAACTCTGGGCCCCGCCCGTTGTTATCTTACTCAGTCAGCTCGAGCAGAATTCCGGCGGTCGCCTTCGGATGCACGAAGGCGATCCTCCGGCCACCGGCGCCGGTTCGCGGAGTGTCGTCGATGAGACGGTAGCCGGCCGCTCGACAGGCGTTGAGGGCGGCGTCGAGATCGGCGACGCGGTAGCAGATGTGGTGGATGCCCGGCCCCCGCCGCGCCAGAAACCTGGCGATCGGGCCGTCCGCGTCGAGGGGAGCCAGAAGCTCCACCTCGGATTCACCGAGGGTCAGTGAGACGATGGACGCCCCGTCGGCCGTCTCCGGAGGGTGGGGAGCAAGGCCCAGGACGTCACGATAGAAGGGAAGCGCCGCCTCGATGTCCGGCACGGCGATTCCGACATGAGCGATGCGAGGGAAGACCGCCACGCGGACCCTCCGAACGATTGAGCGAAGTGATTCAAACTTCAGGAGAATAACATCATGGCCGCGACGAACCACACGACCGTCCACGTCACCGACGCCTCATTCACCAGCGAAATCGAACAGGCGAACGGGCTCGTCCTCGTGGACTTCTGGGCCTCGTGGTGCGGCCCCTGCCAGATCGTGGCCCCGATCCTCGATCAGCTCGCCGGGGAATATGTGGGCCGGGCCAAGGTCACCAAGGTGGATGTGGACGCGAATCAGCGGACCGCCATGCGGTTCAACGTGCGCTCGATCCCGAGCATTCTGTTCTTCAAGAACGGGCAGCACGTGGACACCGTGATCGGCGCGGTGCCCAAGGCCACCCTGGAAGGGAAGATCAAGCAGCACCTCGCCTGAGTGCCCGGCACTCTCTACGTCGTTGCGACGCCGCTTGGCAATCTGGGCGATCTCTCTCCCCGCGCGGCTGAGACGCTCCGCCAGGCGGCCGTCGTGGCCGCCGAGGACACCCGGCGCACGCGCGGACTCCTGAGCCACCTGGGCGCCTCCCCTACACTCCTCAGCTTTCATGCCCACTCCGGCGATCGCCGGGTTGAATCCCTGCTCGCCATACTCGCCGATGGCCGCGACGTAGCACTAGTCACGGACGCGGGAACCCCGGGGGTCAGCGATCCCGGGGTCGACCTGGTCGCGGCGGCGCTGGAGGCCGGATACGTGGTGGTGCCCATTCCGGGCCCATCGGCCGTGGCGACGGCGCTCTCAGCCGCCGGTCTCCCAGCCGATCGCTACCTCTTTCTCGGATTTCTGCCGCGAAAGGGAGGGGAACGCACCCGCCTGCTGGCTCGTGTGGCGTCGGAGGAATGGAGCGTCGTGCTGTTCGAGGCCCCTCCGCGGCTCGCGGCCCTGCTGGGCGACCTGGTCGCCGCGGCCGGCCCGGATCGCCGTGCCCTGGTGGCCCGGGAGCTCACCAAGATGCACGAGGAGCTCCGGGCCGGAAGCCTCGCCCAGCTGGCGGATTATTATTCGACCGTGGAGCCACGGGGCGAGATCACGGTCGTGGTGGAGGGAACCGGGGTGCCGCCGGCACCGCCCGACCGCACCGCCGATGCCACCGAGGAAGCCACGGCCCTGCTGGCCGACGGGCTGTCTCGCCGCGAGGTGGCCCGACGGCTCACCGAGACCATGGGAATCTCTCGAAACGACGCCTACCGACTGGTGATGGGATTGCCCTGAATGCTGCGTGCCGCCGCCGTCGCCCTGTGGAGTGTGGTGATCATCGCGCCGGCCGCCGCACAGGGGCCGGCGGCCGCTGCGCCTGCCCCGACGGCCGGGGAGGCCTCGATGACGATCGGGCGCCTGCATTACGACGGCGGCGGCGACTGGTATGCCAATCCCTCGAGCCTGCCCAATCTCCTCGGCGCGATCCGTACCCGGACCGGTCTTCGCGTCGCCCCGGCCGAGCGGGTGGTGACGCTGCGGGACGACGATCTCTGGAACCTTCCCTATCTCTATATGACGGGTCACGGAAACGTCCGCTTCAGCGACGACGACCTAGGCGTGCTGCGCCGCTATCTCCGGCAGGGCGGATTTCTTCACGCCGATGACAACTATGGAATGGACCCGTCCCTTCGTCGTGAGGTGGCCCGGCTGTTTCCGGGCGAGGACCTCGTCGAGGTCCCGCTGGACCACCCGATCTATCACCTGATCTACGACTTTCCGCGCGGCATTCCCAAGATCCATGAGCACGACAAGAAGCCGGCGCAGGGGTACGGCATCTTCCTCGACCGGCGGCTCGTGATCTTCTACTCCTATCAGACCGATCTCGGCGACGGGTGGGAGGACCCCGAGGTGCATCGGGATCCGCCGGAGAAACGGGAAGCCGCGCTCCGCATGGGCGTGAATCTCTTTGCCTACGCGGTAGGGTACGGCGAATGACTGGTTCGGCGACCGGCCGCGCTCTCCACCGTCTCGCGCTCCCGCTCCGGGTTCGCGCCGGCGCTGGGTGGCTCGCCCTCGCGCTCGGATCCGCCGCGACGCTCCTCGGCGCGGCGATCTGGTCGGCTCGGCTCGAGTGGATCAGCGGACCTCAGTGGGCCTTCATCGCCTGGACCGCTGTGCTGCTCGGGGTCGGGGCCGTGGCGTGGCTCGCGCGGGGCTCCCTGGGAGCGCTCTCTCAAGCTCGAATCGCGCGCGGGCTCGAGGACCTGGGCGAGTGGCGCCATGGGGCGCTGACGGCGCTGCTCGATCGTCCCGCGCAGGGCACCAGCGACGCGCTGCTGCGGCGGGCCGATGCCGCCCAGGCGAGCGAAGTCGAGCGGCGGGGCGTCGCGGCAGTCGCGCCCCTGGCCCGACCGGTGCGCGCTGTCGGCCTGCTCGGTGCCGCCGCGCTGCTCGTGGGGCTGAGTGCGTTCGCCACCGCGGGTCCCGCGCGCGGCGCGGCCGCGGGGCTCTGGCATCCGGCTGCCGCATGGCGCGCGCTCGTGGCGCCGGTCCGGCTCACCGCCGATCGAAATGCGGTGGACCGCGGGGATTCGGTCGCCTTCCGGGTGGAGGCCCTGGGCCGGTCCACCGCGACGCTGTGGCTCCGCGCGCCGGGCGAGGCGTGGCGGCCGCTCGGTGTGCGGCTCGACTCGTCGGGCGTGGCCGCCGTCTGGAGCGGGCCCCTGGCGAGCGATGTCTACGCCCGCGTCACCAGCGGCAGCCGCGGCTCGGACACGCTCCTCGTCCAGGTTCGGCTGCCGGTGTTCCTGGGCGCCGTCAACGTCATCGCGCACTACCCGGACTATCTGGGACTCGAGTCGGAGCCGGTGCCCACCGACGGCGACACACTGCTGGTGCCCGCCGGCACCAGGCTCGAGACCACGGGCGAGGCCACGGCGCCTCTCGCAAGTGCGGCGTGGCGGAGCGGGTCCCGAGCGCACGATCTTGGCGGTGAAGGGGGAAGCTTCAGCGGCGCCTTCGTGCCCGCCGGCTCCGGCGAGTATCGCCTGGCGCTCGCCACCGGGGATGGCGCTCCCCTGGCCGGTGACACGGTCCGCCTGGCGCTGCGGGTCGTGACGCGACAGCGCCCCCTCGGTCGAGATTCCGGTGCCCGGCGCGGACACCCTGGCGCCGCTGAGTCTGCGCGTGCCGCTCGTGGTGGATGTTCGGGACGACTACGGCATCACGGCGGTCATCGATCATCAGCCGGCGTATCAGCCGGCTCGGCGGCGCCGACTCGGCGCGGCGAGACACCCTCACCGTACCGGACCAGCGTCCCGACCGCGCCATCCTTACCCACACCCTCGATCTCAACCGCCGCGGCCTGCTTCCGGGCGACACGGTCCGCTACTACGCCGTGGCGGCCGACAACACTCCCCGGCGCCAGACGGGCCGCTCGCGCGAGTACGTGCTCCGCCTGCCCACGATGAGTGAGGTGCGCGCGGCGCAGCGCGCCGCATCCCGTGACGTGAGCGCACAGCTCGACTCCATCGCGGCCGGGAGCCGGCGGCTGGAGCGGCAGACCGAGGATCTCGCGCGCGAGCGGTCTCGCACCGACGCGAGCGGGCGGCGGAACGAGGAGTCGCTGTCGTTCGAGCGGTCCAAGCGGGCCGAGGCGTGGCGAAAGGCCAGCAGGAGCTCCTCCGTCAGGCCGAGGAGCTCAAGCGATCGATCGAGGCGCTCCGGCAGAGCGCGCAGGCCGCGGGCGTGGGCGATTCGGCGTGGCAGCGGCAGCTCCAGGAGATCCGGGAGCAGCTCGACCGCGCCCTCTCGCCCGAGCTGCGGGAGCGGCTCGCCGCGCTGCAACGCGCGCTCAAGGATCTCGACGCCGAGCAGGCCAAGGACGCGCTGGAGCGGCTGGCGGAGGCGCAGCAGGAGATGCGGGAGGCCCTGGAGCGGAGCCGCGAGCTGTTCAAGCGCGCCGCAATGGAGGGCGACCTGGCCAACCTCGCGCAGGAATCGAAGGACCTGGCCCGGGAGCAGCGGGAGTGGAACCAGCGCGTCGCCGCCGCCGACACGCGCCAAGGCCGCGGCCGCGGAGCGCGAACTCGCCTCCCGCGCGGATTCGCTCGGCGCGGGGCTCGAACGCCTGGCCAAAGACATGGAGACGGCGCAGCGTGGCGAGCGGCTCGACTCCGCGTCGCGACAGGCGCGGCAGGCGCCCACCAGATGGACCAGGCCGCGCAGGCCGCGCAGCAGGGCAAGCGGCATCCAGGCCAAGGATCGCGGTGAGCAGGCCGCCAAATCCCTGGAGCCGCTCGGCGACCAGCTGCAGCGCGAACGGCATGGCGATGCAGCAGCAATGGCGGGAGGAGGTGGTCCAGGCCATCGACCAGGCGCTGGCCGAAACCGGCCGGCTCGCGGAGCGACAGCTGGCGGTGCAGGAGGCGCTGCGTGGCGGGGCGGAGGCCGGCGGGCGAGTTGCGAGCCGAGCAGGGCGCCATCGAAGAGGGCGTGCAGCGCCTCATCGAGCAGGTGCGGAAGACCGCCGGCAAGAACGCGCTGGTCCCGCCGCAGATCGGCGCGGCGCTGGGCGGAGCCCAGCAGCAGATGCAGAAGACCCGCGAGGCCATCGCGTCCGCTGCGCCGAACCTGCGCGAAGGCGCGGAGCAGGCGGGCGGTGCGGTGGACGCACTGAATGCGGCGGCCCACCAGCTGCTGCGCGCCCGCGGCGATGTGTCCGGGCCGTCATCCGGCTCCGGGCTCGCCGAAGCGATGGAGAGGATGGCGAGCTGGCCAAGCAGCAGGGCGGGCTGGGCCAGCAGGGCGCCGGGCTTCTGCCGATGGCCGGGTCGTCCGCGATCCAGCAGCAGCTCCGGCAGCTGCGGCATCGGCAGCGGGCGCTGGCTCAGGAGCTGGAGCGCATGCGGGGCGAGGGCAACATGCCCGGGCGCCGGGGAGCTGGCGGACGAGGCCAAGGAGCTCGCCCGGCGCCTCGAAGCGGGCCGCCTCGATCGGCAGGTGGTGGAGCGGCAGGAACGGCTCTTCCGCCGGATGCTCGACGCGGGACGAACCCTCCAGGGCGAGCAGGAAGACGAGCAGAAGGAGCGGCAGAGCGCCACCGCCGCCGAGGACACCGTCCGTCTCCCGCCCGCGCTTCGGGCGCAGCTGCTCGGCGACGACGGTCGGCTGCGCGTGCCGAGCTGGGAGCAGCTCCAGCGGCTCTCGCCCGAGGAGCGCCGGCTCGTGGTGGACTACTTCCGCCGGCTCTCCGAGTCGCGGGCAGGTAGGCTGACCATGATCCGCGTCCTTCACCGCGCTTCGCGTCGGCCCTCCTGATCGCCGCTCCCTTCTCCGCTGGTGCAGGCGCAGCAGGCCACCATGCCGCGGGCATTCGAGCTGGAGCGCCGGGGCAGCTACGACGCGGCCGCCGCCGCCTACCGCGAGCTGCTGGCCCGCAAGCCGGGTGACGTCTCCGCGCTGCTGGGTCTGGAGCGCGTGCTGCTACCGCTCAACCGGAGCGAGGAGATCCTGCCGGATGTCCGCGCGGCGTTGGCGGCGACCCCGGTGAGTCCCGCGGTCTATGGAGTGGCCCTGCGGGCGTGGAGCGCGGCGGGCCAGCCCGACAGCATGCGGTCCGTCGCCGAGGCGTGGGCCCGCGCTCGCCGGGCGACGAGGCGCCGTACCGGGAGTGGGGAGCGGCCGCGCTCTCGGCGCGCGACCGCGACGGGCGCGGTGCAGGCGTATAGGCTCGGCCGCGAGCGCCTGGACCGGCCCGATGTTCTGGCCGCCGAGATGGCCCAGCTGGCGATCACGGACGGCGACTATCGGAACCGCCGCTGCGCGAGTGGCTTCCCGCGGTACGCAGGCTTCCCGGGTACCGGGTGACCGCCGTGGCCACGCTGGGGCATGCGCCCGCTGGCTCACCGGCCGGAGATGCTTCGAATTCTCGCGGCCGATTCCGGTTTCACCGGACGCCGTCTCGAATCCGAGCTGAGGGTCAGATGGGGCGATCCTCTGGGTGGGCTCGCCGCGCTGGAGTCCGGCCTCGCCCGGTCACGGACCGAGGGCCCGGACGCGCTCCGCACCTTCGTCGATCAGCTCCGCCTGCAGCGGACTCACGATGCACTGCTCGCACAGGGGCGAGCCCTGGAGAGCCTGGCCAAGCGGCAGCTGGGGCCGCTGGCCTCTCGCACCCGCCTCGAGGCCGCCCAGGCCTACTCCGCCGCGGGCGATAGGGAGGCAGCACGTCGCATGCTCTCGGGCCTGGCGGACGACCGGTCCGCCACCGGCACCGTCTCCTCGAGCGCTGCGTCGACGCTCATCACGGTGCTGATCGGCGAGGGCCAGGTCGAGGAGGCCGGCCGGCGACTTGCCGCCTCGCGCGCCCAGTTGACGGGCGAGGAGTACGCCGAGCTGTCGCGCGCCCTGGTCTCTTCCTACATCGGATTGGGTCAGCTCGACCGGGCCGACTCGGCCCTCGGTCGGGACAGCACCGTCGAGGGTCTCGCGCTCGCGGGCAGCATCCGACTCTATCGGGGGGATATCCGCGGAGCCGTCGAGGCGTTCAAGCAGGCCGGGCCCTACGCCGGCGACCGTGCCGAATCCACTCGGCGCACGCTGCTGCTCGCCATGCTCCAACCGATCGAAGCGGACTCGCTGCCCCGCTCGGGTCGGCGCTGCTGCGCCTGGAGCAGGGCGATACGGGCGCGCGCAGTGACCGAGCTGGAGGCCGTCGCCGAGGGTCTGCCCGCGCCGAAGGGCGGCGCCGAGGTGCGACTGCTGGCCGGCCGTCTCGCGGCTGCGAAGGGTGATCCCGGCGCCGCCGAGCGGCTCTACCGCGAAGCGGCCTCGAAAGCGGCCCCCGGGACGGCGCCGGCCGCCGAGCTGGCGCTGGCCGAGCTGCTGATCGCGGCGCACCGGGGCACCGAGGCCGTGGCGCTGCTGGAGCACCTGATCCTGACCTATCCCACCAGCGCTCTGGTGCCGCATGCCCGGCGCGCGCTGGACGTCGCTCGTGGCGCGGTGCCCGAAACATGAGACGCCGCCAGTTCCTCACCCGCACCTGCGCGGCGGTGGCCGCGCTCGCTCCCGGCATGCCGCGGCTTCCGGTGCGGGGCCGCGCAGCCCCCTGGCTGCTGGTTCCCATGGACGACGCGCAGGCGGACCATCTCAAGGCCTACGGGCTCGCCTTCCGGCTGCTCGAGCGCGGAGGCAAGGCCGAGTGGTTTCTCAACCATCGTGGCGGGGCGTTCCTGCTCCCGCCGACGGCGCCACCAGCCGCGACGCCGCACTCGCCGGGATCACCACCGAGCCGCTCGATGACGGCCGGCTGGTGCAGACTCCGCGGTGAGATCCAGAACGGCAACATGGACGCGGTGCCGCTGGAGAAGGCGCCGAAGGTGGCGGTGTACGCGCCGCCGAACGCCGCGCCGTGGGACGATGCGGTGACCATGGCGCTCAACTACGCGGGGATCAGGTTCGAGAAGATCTGGGACGCCGAGGTGATGGGCGACGGGCTCCGGCGCTACGACTGGCTGCATCTGCATCACGAGGACTTCACCGGCCAGTACTCCAAGTTCTTCCTCAACTACGCGGGCGCGCCCTGGCTGGCGGAGATGGTCGAGCAGAACCGCGCGATGGCCCGGTCGCTCGGGCTACCCGTCCGTCCCCGCCGAGAAGCAGGCGGTTGCCGCGGCCGATCGGCCGGTACGTCGAGCGGGGCGGGTTCCTGTTCGCGATGTGCACGGCCACCGAGACGCTCGACCTCGCGCTCGCCGCGGAGGGCGTGGATATCGCCGCGGCCTATGCGGACGGCTCGCCGATGGACGTGAACGCGACGGCGGCGATGCGGTGGGATCGCGCGCTCGCGTTTCAGGACGCGCGGCTGGAGCTGAGCCCGACGACGCCGGTCTACTCCGACATCGACGGACACCAGGTCAACTCCCCGGACCGGCGCCAGCCGCTGGGATCGTTCAGTCTCTTCAACTTCAGCGCCAAGATCGATCCGGTCGCCACCATGCTGGTGCAGAACCACCGGCAGGTGATCCCCGACTTCTACGGGCTCACCACCAGCTTCACCCGCCGACGCTCAAGCCCGAGCGTCACGGTGCTGGCCGAGGAGACCGGCGCGCCCTGGGTCAAGTACATCCACGGCGAGCGGGGGCAGGGCACCTGGACCTTCTTCGGCGGCCACGACCCCGAGGACCCGCAGCACCAGATCGGCGACGCGCCGACCGACCTGTCGCTCCATCCCCATTCCCCGGGCTATCGCCTGATCCTCAACAACGTGCTGTTCCCGGCCGCGAAGAAGAAAGAACTCAAGACGTGAGCGAACGGATCGCCCCGGGGGTCCGGGGATTCCTCGCGGAGCGAGATCGCCGCCGCGGGGGGACGCGAAGTGTCCTTCGTGGCCACCGTGGACCGCGACGGCGTGGTCACGGGCGCGCGCGCGCTCGCGCGGGGCACGGTGGACATGGTGCTGGCGCTTCCCGGCACGGTCGCGCGCGGGGAGATGCTGCTTCACAACCACCCCAGCGGTCACCTGGAGCCGTCCCAGGCCGACCTCAACGTGGCGGCGCGCCTGCACGACGGCGGGCGTGGGGTTCGGGATCATCGACAACGGCGCGACCGAGCTCTACGTGGTGGTCGAAGTCCCCCACGACCGCGCCGGTCGTCCGGATCGATCCCTTCGAGGTGATCGAGACCCTGGGCGAGCATGGCCCGATCGCGTCCCACCTCGGGCACTACGAGGACCGCCGCAGCCAGCGCGACATGGCCGCGTACATCGCCGACGGCTACAACGACGGCGGCGTGCAGCTGCATGGAGGCGGGCACCGGAGTGGGGAAGTCGTTCGCGTACCTGGTGCCCGCGCTGGCGTGGGCGCGCGCCAACGGCGAGCGCACCATCGTCAGCACCAATACCATCAACCTCCAGGAGCAGCTGGTCGGGAAGGACCTGCCGCTCCTCGCGCGGCGCTGACGACGGACGACTACTCGCCGACGCTTCGCGCTGCTCAAGGGATGGCGGAACTACCTCTGCCTCGCTCGGCTGCATCAGGCGGTCGGGGCGCAGCGCACGCTGCTGGAACAGGACAAGCTGGACGAGCTGGTCGGGCTGGCCGAGTGGTCGGCCCACACGGCCGACGGGACGCTGAGCGACCTGCCGGTGACGCCCACTCCCGAGGTGTGGGACGAAGTGAGCGCCGAGGCCGATCTGTGCCCGCGCCTGAAGTGCCCGCATTTCGATCGCTGTTTTCTCTTCCGTGCCCGACGCCGCGCCGCGGATGCCGACGTCGTGGTGGTGAACCACCACCTGCTCGCGGCCGACCTGTCGGTGCGGCGGGCGCAGGACAATTGGCAGGAGGCCGCGGTCCTTCCCCCCTACGACCGATTGGTGCTGGACGAGGCCCACCATCTGGAGGAGGTCGCCGCGGGGCACCTGGGGGTCCAGGTGACGAGCCGCGGTGTGCGTCGCCTGCTCTCCCGCTTCGAGCGCAACGGGCGTGGGCTTGCGCCCACGCTGAGCTTCGAGCTGGCGGCCCGGAGCGACCCGCCGAGCAAAGAGGCGCTGGAGATCCTGCGGGACCGCCTCTATCCGGCGCTGGCGGACGCGCAGCGCGCGAGCGATGCGCTGTTCGGCCGCCTCTACCAGCGACTCGCGGAGAGTCCGGCCGGGCAGATGCGCCTGGGTGAGGAGTTCGCGGTGGACCAGATCTGGGACGAGGGCCTCGCCTTCGATCTCGACGCGTCGCTCACGCGCGTTCCGTTCGCTCCGCGACGGGGTCGAGACCATCGCCGATCGCTTGTCGCAGTCGGACGACAGCGAGCGCCGGGCCCAGATCCTGGTGGAGCTGCGGGGCGCCCTGCGCCGGCTCGACGCGATCTCGGACGGCCTCAATCGCACTCTTCGGCCGGCCGGTGGCGGCGTCCCCACCGTCCGGTGGATCGAGCGGACGACCCGAGGCCAGCACGTCCAGCTTTCGGCCGTGCCGCTCGATCTCGCCCCCGTGCTGCGGGAGCTGCTGTTCGACCGGCTGAACACGGTGGTGCTCACCTCGGCGACCCTGGCCGCCAGCGGCGAATTCGACTTCCTGGAGAGCCGCCTGGGGCTCGCCGGCGAGCTCGTCTCCGGTCACCGAGCGCCAGATCTTCGCCTCGCCCTTCGACTATCCCGTCCCAATGCCTCTTCGGGGTTCCCACCGACCTGCCGGAGCCCCGCGAGGACGAGGTGGGCCATGGGGCGGCGGTGGTGCAAATCGTGTCGGATCTGGCGTATGCCTCGGACGGCGGCATGTTCGTGCTGTTCACCAGCCACGCCTCCCTGCGGCGGGCCGCCTCGGAGCTCCGGATGGCGCTGGGGACGCGCTGGCCGCTCCTGGTTCAGGGGGAGGCCCCTCGGGACGTCCTCCTGCGCCGGTTTCGCGAGGCGGAGAACGCCATTCTGCTCGGCACCGATTCGTTCTGGGAAGGGGTGGATGTGCCCGGGCGCGCGCTCCGCGCCCTGGTGATCAACAAGCTACCTTTCAAGGTTCCATCCGAGCCGCATCACGGCGGCGCGGCTGGAGCGGCTGGCGGAGGAGGGAATGGACGGTTTCTTCCACTATCTGCTCCCCCACGCCGCGCTGAAGCTCAAGCAGGGGTTCGGCCGGCTGATCCGGAGCCGGAAGGACGTCGGCGTGGTCGTGCTGCTCGATAGCCGGGCGGTGACCAAGCGATACGGCCCCATGCTGCTGGGCGGGTTGCCCCGGGCGGAGCGAGTGATCGGCAGCTGGACCCAGGTGCGAACCAAGTGCGAGGACTTCTTCGCGCGGCATGGAATCGGAGCCGATCGTATGACGTCCGTTCGGCCGTCGAAGATCATCGGGATCGGCCGCAACTACGTCGCCCACGCCAGGGAGCTGGGCAACGAGATGCCGGCGGTTCCCATCATCTTCTTCAAGCCGCCCACCTCCCTCATCGGCGATGGTGACACGATCTACCTGCCGGGGGTCTCTCAGCGGGTGGAGTTCGAGGCGGAGATCGGCGTCGTCATCGGCACCCGGGCCCGCAACCTGTCGCCGGCCGAGGCCGAACGGGCGATCGGCGGGTATACCTGTGTCAATGACGTGACCTGCCGCGATCTCCAGAAGACCGACGGACAGTGGGGCCGGGCCAAGGGATTCGACACTTTCTGCCCCGTCGGCCCGAGGGTGGCCGATGGACTCGATTGGCGGACGCTGGAGCTGATCTGCCGGGTGAACGGTACCGAGCGGCAGCGGGCGCGCGGCCACGGACATGCACTTCTCGATTCCCGATCTGGTGTCGTTCGTGAGCGGCATCATGACGCTGGAGCCGGGCGACCTGATCGCCACCGGTACGCCGGCGGGGACGGCTCCGCTGGCCGACGGTGATCGAGTGGAAGTCGAGATCCCCGGCGTGGGTGTTCTCTCCAACCCAGTGAAGGCGGCGGTTGCGATGATCGAGATCAGCAAGCGGGTGCTCTCCCTCCCCGGCTATCCCCTGGCGGAGATACCCAGCATCAAGCGGCGGCTGATCGAGGCCGGAATGGACGTCATCGACCTGGGCGCGGGCGACAACGACACTCCGCCTCCGGCCGTCGCGGTCGAGGCGATGACGGCCGCGCTCGCCGATCCGGCGCTACAGCAAGTACGGCTTCCAGCAGGGACTGCCGGCGTTCCGGCAGGCGGCCAGCCGCTGGATCGAGCGCCGCTTCGGGCGTCGCTTCGACCCGGTAACGGAAACCCTGCCGCTCATCGGATCCAAGGACGGGCTTGGCGCACCTCCCTTTCGCGGTGGTGAATCCAGGCGACGTGACCATCGTTCCCGAGCCCGGCTACCAGGCCTATCTGGGCGGCTCGATCCTGGCGGGCGCCGAGCCCTGGATCGCTCCGCTGCGCCAGGAGCGCGGCTTCCTGCTCGACCTGGAGTCGATCCCGGCGGCGGCGCTTCGGCGGGCCAAGCTCGTCTTCGTCAACTATCCGAACAATCCGACCGCCGCGGTCGCGACACCTCGAGTATCTCGAGCGCACGGTCGCGATCTGCCGGCGCTACGGCATCCTGCTCGCCTACGACAATGCGTACTGCGATCTCACGTTCGACGGCTACCGCGCGCCCAGCATCTTCGAGATCCCGGGCGCGGACGAGTCGCGCTGGAGTTCTTCTCCCTGTCGAAGAGCTTCTCGATGACCGGCTGGCGGCTGGGCTTCGCGGCGGGACGGGCCGGAGCTGATCGGCGCGCTCACCCGGGTCAAGTCGTACACCGATACCGGGCCCGTTCCTCGCGGTGCAGCAGGCGGGCGCGGTAGCGCTGGACCGGGGCGAGGAGCTGGCTGCGCCGATTCGCGACGAGCTGCAGAGCGCGCCGGGACGCGGCAGTCGCGCGCGCTGCGGCAGGGCGGTTTCGCCCTGGATATGCCCGAAGGCCGCGATGTACCTGTGGGTCGCTCTGCCGGCGGGCGTGGCATCGGCCGACTTCGCCCGCCGGGCGCTCGAGGAGACGGGTGCGCTGGTCCTGCCGGGCAGCGCGTTCGGCCCCGCGGGCGAAGGCTTCTTCCGGATCGCGCTGACGGTGGGCGCCGCGCGGCTGGAGGAAGCGGCGGCGCGCCTGGGCCGCGTGCTCGCGGCCATGCCAAGAGGGGAGCTTGCGACCACCGCCTGACCTCGGCCGGCTTCGCCGCAGGCCCGGACGACCCTGGATCGCGATCGCGATCAGCGCCGCGGCGCACCTCGCGCTGCTGCTCTTCGGATCGATCGAGGGACGGCCGCCGGAGGTGCCGCACCGACCGGGCCAGATCGTCGTGCTGGCGCCACCCGCGGAAGGCCCTCGCGAGGTGCCGATGCCATTCAGGCCCGGCCGCCGCGCCGATGGACAGGCGGGCCGCGGCGTGGTGCCCACCGCGGCGCCGCCGCGGCCGGAGCCCGAGACCCCGGTGGTCGTGATCCAGCCTCGGCTGCCCGAGACCCAGCGCGTCGATACCGGGACCACTCCTCCGGCACCAGCGCGCCGGCCGGCCGTCATCGGCCGGATCGGGCCGGAGCTCGCCCTCGGCAAGCTGTGGGTTCGCCCGCTGCCGCTCCCGCCCAAGGAGCTGGCGGAGCGGCTGAGCCAGGACCGGCACGTCGCGCTGGTGGACAGCGCGGTCAATGCGATCGTCCAGGGCTATCTCGATTCGATCGCCGCCGACCCCGGGTCCCGGCGGACCGGGCTGCCCAGCTGGACCACCAACGTCGCCGGCAGCAAGTTCGGCCTCGACTCCTCCAACATCTACTTCGCCGGCCTCAAGATTCCCGCCGCCGTGCTGGCGCTCCTGCCGATTCCCGCGGGCAACATCGATCAGAACCGGGCCTACAACCACCTCATGGCGATGCGGGCGGACCTGCAGTACGCCGCGCAGCGCTCGCAGAACCTGCAGGAGTTCAAGGACATGATCCGCGACATGCGGCTCAGGAAGGAGCGTCAGGAGGAGTTCGAGCGGAACCAGCGCACCGCACCGCCGCCCGAGGAGCCGGCCACCCCATGAAGCTGGTGGACACCGAGGAGACCGTCGTGCTGGTCACGGGCTCGTCCCTCACCGCGGAGGAGCGCGACCGGCCCCTGGCCTATCATCCTGAAGGCGGAGATCGACCGCCGTGGGTTGGGGCATGCCTACCGCCGCGCGGTCGTGGTGGCCGACCTCTGGTACCTGGACAACCGGATCTTCCACCTGAATCCGACGGTGGCCATCGGCGGGCCGGGCGCGAACGGGGTGGCACAGGAGCTGTCGGAAGTCCTGCCTACGGTCTACACCAGCGAGGACCAGGTGTTCGTGCAGGCGGATTTCGAGGGCGATGTGAAGCGGGCTGCGCTCTGGGGTGCCAACTCGGCGGCTACGGCGAAAGCGGTGGACGTCTTCGTGTCTCAGGGAATGCTGGATGACCTGCTGGGGCGCATCTGGCGGTTCAGGACCGGGGTGTTCGTCTAGCGGCCACGACCACCCGGCCGATCTCTCTAGAGCCCGAGCAGATCGGCCAGCGCCCGGTCGACCACCTCGGACGTCTTGCCATCGATGATCCTGCGCAGCAGATCCACCGCCTCGAGCGGCAGGCTGTCGGGATGGACTCGATCGCGGTCGTATCGCACGATGTGGCCCAGCGGGATCGGCGCCACTCGGGGCTCCTCCTCGTCGTCCTCCTCCTCCTCCTCTTCCGATTCCTCCAATGAGGCCTCGTACGACGACCCGGGCACACTCGCCGCCCACGGCTCCTCGGGCTCGTCGTCCTCCTCCTCCGGCAGCGGGACCATGGCGTAGAGCTGGCATTGCACGCCGGGGGGCGCGGAGCGGGCGACCAGGACGACCTGCACCGGCTCGTCGAAGATGCCGTAGCTCATGGATCTGGGCCCACGCCTCCGGTGGCATCACCGACCGCGCGACGAGACGCCCGTTCCGGTAGCTCCCCATGCAGACCATGCCGTCGGGCACCCGCTGGTCCTCCACCAGGCCGACGGTGAGCTGCACCGGTTCCTCGGTAGCCGCGATGGCCGCCGGGGTCGGGACCTCGCCGTTCGACTCCGGCTCGACTGGTTCAGATGTCATGCAGAATCAGTAGGGAGGTTCGGTGCGAGGTGCAAGTAACTCGAAAGTGCCGTCTTCGTCGAACCGTGGGGCGTTGTGGCCGAAGTCCTCGGTGGAGAGCACGCGGATGAGCTCCAGTGCGGCCAGGCTCGGGTCCGGAGCGGGGCCCCTACCCGGCAGCTGGGCCATCGGGACGAATCGTCCGCGTCGCAGTGCGAAGTCGGGGGACCACTCGAGCTGCAGTACCCCGGTCAACCCGAGCGGGCCCTCGAGGTTGAATCCGCGGTAGGTCAGGAAATTTCCCAGCGAGTACGCCACCGGCTTGCCCCGGTAGAACTCGATTCCCCTCACCACATGCGGCCCGTGGCCCACGACCGCGTCGGCCCCGGCGTCGATGACGGCGCGTGACCATGCTCTGAGATCCCCGCGCGGCTCACGCCCCAGTGATTCGGCGGCTTCCGGAACATGCAGGGCCTTCGATCCTTCGGCCCCGCCGTGAAAGGTCACGACCAGCAGGTCTACCAGTGGCCGCACCGAATCCACGACCGCCGCGCTGCGGGCGATATCGAGCAGATCGTACGCGTAGGGATAGGTGGTGAAGCCGACGAGCCCCACCGTGGTCACGCTGTCGCCGCGTCGCACCGTGTCGATCGCGATCCGGCCGATCGGGCCGTAGGTGATCAGGCCGAGCGAGTCGAGGATCCGCTCAGTCGTCGCTCGGGCGTCCGGGCCGAAATCGTTGGCGTGGTTGTTGGCGAGGTTGAGGTGGGTGAATCCGCCCTCGACCAGCCGGGGCGCAAGCGCGGTCGGCGTGAGAAAGGCGTAGCAGAGCCGCGGCGGCTCGGGCTTGGTGCCCGGCTTCACCGGACGCGGCGCCCGTTTCTTCGCGGGCTCGGGCTTGGGCGGCGCGGTGTCGGCGAGGGTGACGAGCCGGCCCGTCTTTCCGCACTTGTACGTGGTTCCGCTGTCACCCAACACCCCTTCGAAGTTCCCGATTACGAGATCGCCGACCAGCGACGGTCGAGCCGCGTCGAACAGGCCGCGCCCATTCTCGGGTGGGATCCCGGCGGGAATCGTCAGCGTGCCCAGGTTGATGTCGCCCACGAAGGTCGAGCGTCACCGTGGAGGCGTGCCGACGGGGCGTGGGCGGCTGACTGGGCACCGCAGGAGACGGTATGGGAACCGGGGCTCGGAGGGACGCTGTCGGCCCGGGGCCGTGGACTTGGAGCCGGAGAGGACGGCGATTTGGCGCAGCCGAAAGCGGCCACGGCAACCAGCAGAAAAACGCCCGAACGGCTCACGCGGGGGGCGAGCCGCCAGCGCTGGCGGCGACCTGGCGCATCCGCGCGAGGCTCCGCTCGGCACCCACCACCTCGAGCAACTCGTTTACCGGCTCGGAGACCGTGGAGCCGGTGAGCGCCACCCGGATCGGCTGCATCGCATCTCCCAGCTTGAGCCCGTCCGACTCCGCCACCTGCTTGAGGCGGGCCAGCAGGCGGTCCGCCGTCCACGCGCCGTCGCGAAGCTCCGCCAGCGCGTCGGCGGCGCGGCGGAGGTTGGTGGCGAATGCGCCGCCCATCTTTTGCATCAGCGCCTCGCCCTTCTCGTCGAGCTGGCCGCGGGAAGGATCCAGGCGTACGGCAACCTGGTCCGCCACGTGGAGGATAGTGCGGGAGCGGGCCTTCACCGCATCGATGATCGGAGCGAGGTCGCGGCCATCGGCCGACACGCCGATCTGATCCAGGCGCCGGGTGACCGCGGGCAGCAGGTCGGCGGCGGGAAGTGCATTGAGGTACTGCCCGTTCATCCATTCGAGCTTGGTGGCGTCGAAGACGGCCGCCTTCCTCTGGATGCCGTCCAGCTCGAAGAGCCGGATCATCTCGTCCTCGGGGACGATCTCCCGATCTCCGCCCGGCGACCATCCCAGGAGGGCCAGAAAATTCCGCATGGCGGGCGCCAGGATACCCCGGTCCTGGTAGTCACCCACTGCGGTCGCACCGTGCCGCTTCGAGAGCTTCTTGCCATCGTGCCCGAGAATCATGGGCACATGCGCGAACACCGGCGGTGACTGCCCCAGCGCCCGGTACAGGGCGATCTGTTTCGGGGTGTTGGAGATGTGGTCGTCACCCCGGATCACATGGGAGATCGCCATCGCGATGTCGTCGCTCACCACGGCCATGTTGTAGATCGCCGAGCCGTCACTCCGGAGAATCACGAAGTCGTCGAGATCGCGACCCTGAAAGCTGATCCGACCATGCACCGCGTCCTCCCACGCGATTTCGCGGTCCTCGACCACGAATCGAATGGTGGATGGCGTGCCGGCCGCGCGACGGCGCTCGACCTCGTCGGGCTGAAGCCGGTAGCAGCGCCGATCGTAGGAAAACGAACGGCCCGCCGCCTCGGCGTGCTTTCGTTGGGCCTCGAGCTCCTCCCTCGTGCAGAAGCATCGGTACGCTTTCCCGGCGGCGACGAGACGCTCGGCATCGGCCTGATGGCGGGGACCGTACTCACCCTGGAAGAACGGCCCTTCATCCCACTGGATGCCGAGCCACGCCAGTCCGTCGAGAATGACCTTGGTGTGCGCCTCGGTACTGCGCTCGCGGTCGGTATCCTCGATCCGGAGCACGAGCGTCCCACCCGTGTGGCGTGCGAAGAGCCAGTTGAAGAGAGCTGTACGCGCCCCACCGACGTGCAGATACCCGGTTGGCGAGGGGGCGAAGCGAACGCGAGGAGAGGCCATTGACCTGGGGGTAATGCGAGTGAAAAAAAGGTGAAAGGCGAAGAGGGAGGGGAGGCGTTGTCGGCGCCCGGCCATCACCTTTCACGTTTCACCTGATCGGACGGCTCACGGAGCGGGAGGGATTCGAACCCTCGATAGAGGTTGACCCCCTATGCCGGTTTAGCAAACCGGTGCCTTCAGCCACTCGGCCACCACTCCAGCACCTTCAGGGGGCCTAACTTAACCCCTGACGCCCAGCCACTCGAAACCCCCGCAGTGGTAGCATGTTCTCAGACAGCGCCCGGCCGTCTAGGGCCCCTGCCAAAGCCGTCTCCGCTCGCCGCACCAAGACCTGACGTACTGCCTCGGCTTCCCGGTCCATCGCCCCGCTCAGGCTCGCCTCCATCGCCGCGGCATCCCTGCGAAAAACGCCTCGGGCGCAGGATATGACGGGTTCTCACAGCCTGATGCCCTCCCTCGGGGAGTCTTCAGGGCGTGGTATCCGCGTTCTTGAGCGATCCACCTAGCGAGCCCCTATCGCGGTGTACAGGCATGTACCGGCACCAAGAATGCCAGCCGCGGCGCCCATGGGGTCCTCCAACTCGCCGCTCAGGGTACCGTAGTCTACGATCGTACCAGCGAGGCGCCCCCGGGCTTCCGGTACCGGAGCACCCGGGATCGGCTCCCTCCAGAGCTCGGCGGTAAATCGCCCAGTTTCGAGGTCCACCTCTCCTTCCAGCGGCCGCGTTGGATTGGTAACAGGTCCGAGTTCCCACGTTCCCATGAGCGTGAGTTCAGTCTCGTTCGTTTCCCCCAGTACGCTGAGATTAACTGTGAGACTCGGCGCCGGATTGTTCCGGTCGCAAGGCTCTTGTTCCTCGAGAGCGATTGTCCACGTGCCCACAACTTCGCCCGTGGTGATTGCCGGCTCCGAGCCGCCTCCGCAGCCCACGTAAATCGGTAGCGCAATGAGCAAACAGCTGAGTGCGAGTCGCATAGTATTTTCCCAACGGTGGTGGTGGGAGAACCAGAGCGTCAGCCGGCACTCACCCGCAACGAGCGCGGGGGGGAAACTGTGTGGGACATCGGGCCAGCCACACGGGCTGGGCCTGCATAGCTTGGTCTGTTACGACATCACGTAGCACTAGGGCAGGTCGTTTGTACCGGACCTGTGCTCGTCGTTGCGCACGAGGACCTGTGCTAATGGCCTCGAACGTCGGCGCGTTTTGTATAGGCGACCGGCACTCCGAAGGTCTCCTGCCAGCAATATACCGTACCATCGACTGTGAGCCGGCAGGTAGTTCCGCCATGACCGCTCAATGGCTTGAAGCGAAGCTCGGACGACATGGCCAACGGCGAGCGGTTCAGCCCCCAGCAATATGCCAGCCCGTCCGTAGAAATCCCGCAGGAATAGCCGTCCCAACTGTCACCCTTGGCGTAAACATCTATCGAGCTAGCGCGAAGGATGATTGGCAGGTGCCCATCCTTGGCGACGCCGTACAGTTCCAGTGGCAGTCAGTGCTCCTATCACGGGATGTTTCGTACCATTTCGTGATGTGGCAGGGCACTAACCTACCGCAACCGGATGCTGATCTTGTCTTCAATCTGGCCGTTAGGAAATGCTCCAATTCAGACACTTCCTCAGACAGATAGGAACGGAACGGGCAGGATTCATGCGGACCGGGGAACGGCCAACATAAGACGGCGTGGGAGGGACACGGAAAAGATCGGAAGGGCCAGACTGGGAGCAATACGTTTAGCAAACCGGTGCCTTCAGCCACTCGGCCACCACTCCGGCACCTTCAGCACCTTCAGCGCAACGAACTTAACCTCTGACCCCGGCCGGTCGAAACCCCTCTGCGCGGAGCTTGCCACTACCGACTTAAGGCTGGTACCTTCGCACTTCACCCATGCTCCCGCCGCGTTTCGCACACATGGATCCCCGAGGCTCCTCCCCCTCGGCGCCCCGGCCCGAACGGCCGCACGGCGGGTATACCGTGCTGGTCGTGGACGACGAAGAGGCGGTGAGGCGGCTGGCGAGCCGGATGCTGACGTGGGCCGGGTTACCAGGCTTTGGAGGCCCGGCATGGGCGGGAGGCGCTGGCCACCATCGAAGAGCACCAGGGCCCCGTGCACCTCATCCTGACCGATATCAAGATGCCAGGCATGAACGGACGAGAGCTCGGCCGACTCATCGAGACGAGGTGGCCCGGGAAGCCGATTCTCTATATGTCAGGCTTCGCCTCGGAAGTCTTTCGGGGTGGGTTGCTGGAGCCGGACGCCCCTTTTCTCGCGAAGCCCTTCACACAAGACGATCTCGCCACCAAGGTGAGAGCCCTCCTGGAAACGCCTCGGTAGCCTCGACCTCCCCCAATCGCTGGGTAAGCGCCATCACTGCACGATGTTGCGAATCTAGTTAGTATCCGTGGCGCTAGCCGCTCGTCGGTTCTTCGCCGGGAGGATTACCACCCACTGGTGGGACATCCAGGTGGCGTGCCAACACCGCAGCAAAATGTTGCACTGGCCCGTCAGGTTTGACCCGGAAACGGGATGGCGCCGAGGGGCCTGCCAGCGATCGGCACGACAGGCCTGACGTGGCATGGATGTTGAACTTACGCCATTGTTCAGCCGCCAATATCCGGTCATCGTCCTCAGGGGAAGTTGCGATGGTGAGAGGGGCACTGGAGGTGGATTCGTCGGAGATGCCCCCGCCGAGCCGACTTGGGTCGGGAGCCTCTTTGCGCATAGTCTGTCCAACCTACTGGTACCCTCAGCACGCCGAAGACACCCAGGCGACGTACGTTCACGACATCAATCGCCACCTGGTCCGTCGGGGGCATCAGGTCACGGTGGTGACCCCCGGGGACCGGTCGCTGCCCTCCTCCGATCAGTTCGACGGCGTGGACGTGGTCCGGTTCCCGATGGAGCTGCCTTCCGACCTCACCTATGGCCGGGTTGCGCAGGGTCAGGTCAGCATGCTCGGGCGATTTGCCCGCCTCGCGGTAATGTCGCATTACATGGAGGCTCAATACCGGGCCGCGGTCGCTGTGGGCCGGGGCGCGGGGCCGACGTGCTCCATGCGCACTGGGCCATTCCGACCGGCCCCGCCGCGGTATGGCGGCGCGGCGCCTCAAGGTGCCCAGTGTCATCACCATGCACGGCGGCGACGTGTACGTGAATCCCGAACAGGGCTACGACTTCCCGACCCGGTGGTACGTGCGGCCTCCGCTCAAGTGGACGCTGAATCATGCGAACGCGCTCACCGCCATCACCGAGGATTGCCGCCAGCACGCTCTCCGCGCCGGAGCGCCCGACCGATCCATCCGCATCATTTTCAACGGCACCGACCTGCGGCGCTTCAGCCCTTCGGCCGGCGGTAACCGGGTCGACCCGCGGTTCGGGCCGCAGATGATCTTCGCATGCCGCCAGCTGTTTCCGCGGAAGGGCATCCGGTTCCTGGTCGAAGCCGTCGCGCAGCTGAAGCCACGATATCCGCAGCTTCGCCTGGTTCTCGCCGGCGACGGGTTCGAGCGCCCGGCCCTGGTGCAGCTCGCCGAAGATCGGGGCATCGCCAGTGACGTCACCTTCCTCGGCTGGGTGCCCAACGTCGAGCTGCCGCAGTACTACCGCGCCGCGGCTCTCTCGGTCATCCCCTCGCTCGAGGAGGGCTTCGGCATCCCGGCCGCCGAGGCGATGGGCTGCGAGATCCCGGTGGTGGCGAGCGACGCGGGCGGGCTGCCCGAGGTGGTGGAGCATGGGGTCACCGGCCTCGTGGTGCCTCGGGGCGAGACCGGCGCTCTCACCGAGGCGATCGGCTCGCTGCTGGGTGACCCGGAACGACGCCGTCGCATGGGCATCGCCGGGCGCGAGCGTGCGTTGCGTCTCTTCGACTGGGATCGGACGGCCGAACAGTTCGAGCAGCTCTACCTCGCGGTGGGCGCCCGGGTGAGCCGGTGAGCAACCGGCTCTTCGTCTTCCGCTGGGACATCGATCACCGGGTCTGCGTCACCGACGGGCTGCCGCGGATTCGAGCGGTCTGCCGCGACTTCGGCGTGCCCAATACGTTCTTCGTCAACATGGGTCGGTCCACGAACCTCCGCGAATGGCTGGGGAAGGGCGTCGCGCGCTCACGGGCCAAGCTCGGCGACAAGGACGCGGTGCACCTGATCCAGAAGACCGGCTGGCCGCGCTTCCTGCTCGAGACCGCGCTCGCCCGGCCGGTGGGGCTCAATTTCCTGCCGGTGCTGCAGGCGATGCTGAGCGAAGGCCACGAGCTCGGTCTGCACGGCGGCATGGACCACGTGGTCTGGAGCCGCCGCTTTCACGAGCTCCCCGATGCCGTGCTCGAGGCCGACGTCGAGGTCTCTTACGGCCACTTCCAGCGCCTCTGGGCACGCCCGCGGGATTCTCGTCGCCGGGGTTCTATTCAGATGCCCGCGTGATGCGCCTGCTCGACCGCATGGGCTTCGCCTACGACGGCGACGCCATCGGAGGGGAGCCCCATCCCGCCACCGCCGACGGCCGAATCCTGCGCCACTGGACCATACCGGTCACTCTCAGCGGGCCGCGCACGGTGCCGTTCCTCGAGTACCACGGGGCGCGGAACACGCCCGAGGCGCAGGTCATGTCCGAGCTCGACGAGCACCTGGAGGGCCGCGAGCTGGTCGTGCTATATGGGCATCCGTGCTACGAAGGGGTGCGCGAGGACGTTTTGCGCAAGGTGTTCGCCCGAGTGCTGGAGCGCGGATTCCGCTTCGTGACCATGGAGAGCGGTGGCGAGCAGGCTTCAGGCGGACGCGCCGGTCCGATGATTCGGGTGCTCAGCGTCTTCGGCACCAGGCCGGAGGCGATCAAGATGGCGCCCGTCGTCCATCTGCTCGAGTCCCGGCCCGACCGCTTCGAGAGCCTGGTCTGTGTGTCCGCCCAGCATCGCGACATGCTGGACCAGGTTCTCGACGTTTTCGCCATCCGGGCAGACCACGACCTGGCCATCATGACGCCCGGCCAGTCGCCGGCCGGCGTGGCCTCGCGCGTCCTCGACCGCCTGCCACCGCTGCTTCGCGAGCTTCGGCCCGACGTGCTCCTGGTCCAGGGCGACACGATGACCACCTTCGCGTCCTCGTTCGCCGCCTATCTCGAGCGGATCCCCTCGTGCCACGTCGAGGCGGGGCTGCGGACCGGCAATCGCTACCATCCGTTTCCCGAAGAGATGAACCGGGTGCTGACTACCCGTCTCGCCGACCTCCATTTCGCGCCCACGACCACCGCACGCGACCGTCTGCTGGCCGAAGGCATCCCCCTTCAAAACGGTGTTACTCACCGGCAATACCGTCATCGACGCGTTGATCTCGACGGTCAAGCCGGACTACCGATTCGTGACGCCCACGCTCGATGCGCTCGACCCGGGGTCGCGCGTGGTCCTGGTCACGACGCACCGCCGGGAGAGCTTCGGGGCACCGCTCCGGGCGGTCTGCGGCGCGATCAGCGATCTGGTCACCCTGTTTCCCGACATCGAAGTCGTGCTGCCGGTGCACCCGAACCCGCACGTCAAAGGCACGGTCGAAGAGTTGCTTTGCGACGTCCCCAGGGTCCACCTCATCCATCCGGTGGATTACGTGGAGTTCGTCCACCTCATGGCCCGGGCCCACCTGATCCTGACCGACAGCGGCGGCGTGCAGGAGGAGGCGCCCAGCCTCGGCAAGCCGGTGCTGGTGCTGCGCGAGACCACCGAGCGGCCCGAAGGCGTGGAGGCGGGCACGGCGGTGGTGGTGGGCACCGATCGGGATCGCATCGTCGTCGACCGCGGGCAACCTGCTGTCGTCCCATGAGGCATACGATCACATGGCCAACGCGGTCAGTCCCTACGGGGACGGCCACGCGAGCGAGCGGATCGTGGACGCGCTGGAGCAACGGTACGGATGAAGCTGCTGGTCACCGGCGGAACCGGCTTCATCGGCTCGCACCTGGCGGAGCGAGGTCGCCGGCTCGGAGCGGAGGTGGTGGTGCTGGGCCTCACCGGCCGGCCCGAGGAGAAGGCCAACGCCGAGCTGCTGCGAGCCACGGGGGCCGAGGTGCTGAGCGGGAGCATCACCGACGCCGAGCTCTGCCGGCAGGCGGTCCGCGGGGCCACCCATGTGTTTCACCTGGCCGTGGCGATGCGAGAGGGAGCCAAGGACGACGCGTTCTTCGAGTCGGTGAACCTCGACGGGACCCGCCGTCTGCTCGAGGCTTCGGTGGAAGAGGGGGTGCGCCGCTTCGTGTACTGCAGCACGATCGGCATCTACGGGCACCGGGCACCGGGCATCACCCGAGAGGACTCCCCCTGGCGCCTGGCAACGTGTACGAGCGCACCAAGGTCGCGGCCGAGCGACTGGTGCGGGAGTTCGGGCAGGGGGCAAGCTTCCCTTCACGATTCTTCGGCCGGCGGACGTGTACGGGCCTCGGGACCAGCGGCTGCTCAAGCTGTTCAAGGGGGTGAGCGCGGGACGGTTCCCCTTCTTCGGCAGTGGCGCCGGCCGCCGCCACATGATCTACGTGGACGACGTGGTCGATGGGTTCTACCGCGCCTGCGAGCGCGACCAGTCGCTCGGCGAGAGCTTCATCCTGGCGGGTCCTCGCGCATGCACGCTGCGTGAGCTGGTGGCCGAGGTCCAGGCCGCGACCGGCAGCGCCCGGTACGGGATCCGGCTGCCTTTGGCTCCGATGCTGGGACTCGCCGCGGTGGTGGAGGACGTCTCGCGGGTGATCGGGGTGGACCCTCCGATCTACCGCCGTCGAATGGATTTCTTCTGGAGCGACTCGGAGTTCGACACTACCCACGCGCGGCAGGGACTCGACTGGACGCCGCGGGTGGAGCTGCCGGAAGGCATCCGGCGCACGCTGGACGACTATCGGCGCACGGGTGCGCTGGCATCATGATGGAGGACGACCGTTGACCGAGCCGTGGCAGATCCAACTCTTTCGGCGCTCCTTGAAGAAGAAGGAGACGATGAAGGCGCTCCTCGACCATCTGCCTCAGGTCGAAGGGAAGACCTGCCTCGAGCTGGGCTGCGGGACCGGCCTGACCTCGTACTTCCTGCGCCAGCGGGGTGGGGAGTGGACCAGCTGCGACTTCGAGAAGGACCACGTCCGCTCCGCGCGGGCCCTGGTCGGAGATCGCGTCGTCCACATCGACGAGCGCTCGCTGCCCTTTCCGACGGCTTCGTTCGACGTGGTCGCGGCGATCAATTTCCTGGAGCACATCAAGGACGACGACCGGTTCTTCGCCGAGATGGTGCGGGTGCTGAAGCCGGGGGGCGAGTTCCTGTTCATGGCGCCCAAGGGCGAGCAGGGGCGCGTGGGATTCGCGCTCAAGAAGGTGCTGGGATTCACCGCGGACCAGGAAGGGTTCGGCCACGCGCGTGACGGCTATCCGCCGGCCCAGGCCCGCGCCATCATGGAGCGCCACGGGCTGACGGTGCGGAGCGTGGACAGCTACTGCCGCGTGTTCACGGAGTCGCTCGAGGACCTGCTCAACTACGCGTACCACCGGAAGGCGATGCAGGGCAAGGAAGCCACCGAGCAGGATTTCCATGGCGACACCGCGCCGATGTCATCCGAGGCGCTGGAGAAAGTCGGCACGGCCTACAAGGTGTACTCCGCCGTCTATCCTCTGCTGCGGGGGTGGACGCTGCTCGACCGCCTGATCCCGTTCTCACCGGGCTACATGATGGTGGCCCGCGCGCGAAAGGCCGCCTGACATGTGCGGCATCGTCGGGCGGGTGGGCCCGGCCCCGGTCTCCGAGCGGGAGATCCGCTGCATGTGCGACGCCATCAGGCATCGCGGGCCGGATGACTGGGGCGTGTTCGTGGAGGGGGGCACCGGGCTCGGCGCACGGCGGCTCAGCATCATCGACATCGCCGGCGGGCACCAGCCCATCTCCAATGAGGACGGCACGCTCGTCGTGGTCATGAACGGCGAGATCTACAACTATCCCGAGCTGCGCCCCCAGCTGGAGGCGGCGGGACACCGCTTCCGCACCCGCACCGATACCGAGGTCCTGCTCCACCTGTACGAGCAGTATGGCGAGGGGATGCTGGCCCACCTGCGCGGCATGTTCGGGTTCGCGCTCTGGGACCGCACCCGCCGCCGGCTGCTGCTCGCCCGTGACCACTTCGGGCAGAAACCGCTCTTCTACACCGTCACCGACGGCCGGCTGACGTTCGCATCGGAGGTCAAGGCGCTTCTCGCCGATGATCCGAGCCTCGCGGAGCTGTCCCCGTTCGCGCTCGACCAGTATCTCACGCTGCGCTTCGTCCAGCCGCCCGAGACGTTCTTCCCCCGGATCCGGGCGCTCCCGCCCGCGCACTACATGGTCTGGGAGGACGGCGCGCCGCGCATCGAGCGGTACTGGCAGCTCGCCTATGGCCCGAAGTGGACCGAAGGCGAGGCCGAGCTGCTGGAGCGGATCGACGGCATGCTGGCCGACGCGGTGTCCGCCCATCTCCTGAGCGACGTACCGGTCGGTGCTTTCCTCAGCGGCGGGCTCGATTCCACCCTGATCGCGTCCTACGCCGCCCGCACCCTGGGCTCGGAGCTCCGCACCTTCTCGATGGGCATCCCGTACCGCGATCTGAACGAGCTCCCCGCGGCCGCCGCGGTGGCCGCCAGGTACGGCACCCGCCACTTCGCGGAGGAGGTCACGCCCACCGTCGTCCGGGATCTGCCGCGTCTGATCGCGGCCCTGGACGAGCCGGCCGACCCATTGTCCATGTGCCTGCTCCACCTCGCCCGGATGACCGCGCGTGAGGTGAAGGTGGTGCTCGGCGGCGATGGCGGGGACGAGCTGTTCGGCGGGTACGACCGGTACTCGGCCGACCGGTGGCTGGATCTCTACCGCAACGTGCCGTCGCCGATCCGCGACGTCGTCTCCAGCCAGGTGCTCGGCCGCCTGCCGGATCAGTTCACCTTCAAGAGCTTCACCCACAAGCTCCGCTGGGTGGACCAGATGGCCCGGAAGAGCGGGGGTGAGCGCTATTCGGAGAGCATGCAGTTCTTCTGGTTCAACGAGGCGCACCGGCTGGAGCTCTACACGCCGGAGTTTCGCAGCAAGCTCGGCACCACCCGTCCCGATGCATGCATCCTCGACCTGTTCGCCAACGCGCCGGCCGAGGCGGCCGTGGACCGGATGATGTACGTGGACATCGCGTCGCGGCTGCCGGGGCAGTCGCTGATGATCCTCGACCGGGCAACCATGGCGTACAGCCTGGAGTCCCGCTCCCCGTTCCTCGACGTGCGCTTCGCCGAGTTCATGGCCCGGGTCCCGGTGGAGCTCAAGGTGCGCGGCCGCCAGCTCCGCTATCTGGAGCGAAAGCTGGCCGAGCGGTACCTGCCGCCGGAGGTGCTGAGCCGGAAGAAGCAGGGATTCGCGTCGCCGCTCATGTACATCCTGAACGACGAGGTCCGGCGGCTGGCGCCTCGCCTGTTGCTGGGGAGTGAGCTCGCGCGCGACGGGTATCTCAGACCGGAACGGGTGCGCCAGCTCGTGTCGGAGCACCTGGAGGGGCGGCGGGACCACGGGAACCGGATCTGGCTGCTGCTGACGGCCGAGGTTTGGTACCGGCACTTCATCGGGCGGCGGTCGGCGGACGACCTGGAGGCGGAGCTGGCCGAAGTTGCCGGCCGGCCGACAGCCGCCGGAGCGGCATAGCGCCGCTTGAGTGCCGGGGAGCGGGTGGGGGCGAGCGGCGTGGGTGAGATTCGAACTCACGGACCGGTTGCCCGGTCGGCGGTTTTCAAGACCGCTGCCTTAAACCACTCGGCCACCACGCCAGCGACGCAAGCTATTGAGCCTCAGCGAGTTCAGCAAGCGACGAGGATTGG
>CAVXIN010000003.1:0-568908 GCA_963761885.1 uncultured Gemmatimonadales bacterium | reverse complement strand
CGACCAGCCTGCGCTGCGCCTGAGCGGCGCGCGGACCGCCCGACTCCGGCGCGCGTCTCAGGCGCGGCGCCGCGTGAGGTGCCGGTCGAGGCAGCCGAGCAGCTCCGCCATGTCGACCGGCTTGGTCAGGTAGTCGTCGAAGCCCTGCTCGCGCGCCGCGCGCTGGCGCTCCGGCAGCGCGTCGGCCCACAGCGCGATGCGCGGCACACCGCACAGCGCCGGTTCGTCACGCAGCGCCTCGATCACGTCGATGCCGGTCATGTCGCCGAGGTGCATGTCGATCAGCAGCAGATCGGGCGGGCGCGGTGCGCGAGCTGGCGATCGCCTCGCGGCCGTTGTGCGCGACGCGCAGCTCGCAGCCGCTGCGCAGCTCCAGCAGCTGGCTGAACCAGCTCGATGTTCAGCCGGTTGTCCTCGGCGTAGAGCACGACGTGCACCGGATGCTCGTCCTCCAGGCCGGCCATGCCGGGGGGCGGCGACACAGCGGCCGCCGCGCCGCCGCGCGATCGCGCGCGCGGCAGGGTCACCGCGAACACCGAGCCCTCGCCCGGCTCGCTGAGCACCTCGATCGAGCCGCCCATCAGCTCCACCAGCCGGCGCGTGATGGCGAGGCCGAGGCCGGTGCCTTCGATGCCGCGCCGTTCGGCGCCCAGCCGGTTGAAGGGCTCGAACAGCTGGCGCGAGCTGCTCCGGCGTCAGCCCGACGCCGGTGTCGACGACCGCGATGCGCACGCGCTGCCGGCCGCGGCGCGCGCAGCTCGACCGTGACCTGGCCGCCGCGGCGGTTGTACTTGACCGCGTTGCTGAGCAGGTTGAGCGAGCACCTGCGCGCAGCCGCATCGGTCGGCCTGCACGTGCAGCGCGGCATCGGCCCGCGGCGGCTGCAGCGTCACGCCGCTGGCGCGCGCGGTCGGCGCGACCAGCGCGAGCGCCTCCTCGACCAGCGGCCGCAGCGGCGACGCGGCTCGAGGCGAGCGGCATGCTGCCGGCCTCGATGCGCGACAGATCGAGCACGTCGTCGATCAGCGCCAGCAGGTGCTCGCCGGCGCGCTCGATGTGGCCGACGCGGGCGCGCTGCCGGCTCCAGCGGCGCGCCGGGTCGCGCGCAGCAGCTGGGCGAAGCCGAGCACGGCGTTGAGCGGCGTGCGCAGCTCGTGGCTCATGCGCGAGAGGAACTCGGTCTTGGCCCGTTGGCGCGCTCGGCCGCCCGGCCCCACCAGCGCCTCCTCGTAGCGCTTGCGCTCGGTGACGTCGCTGATGTAGCCGTGCCAGGTGATGGTGCCGTCGGAAAGCGGCTGCGGCTTGGCCGCGCCTGCAGCCAGCGCCGGCCGCGCGCCGGCAGCTCGACCTCGAGCTCGACCTGCCAGTTGCGGCCGGCCTTGAGCGCCGTGTCGATGCTGGCCCAGACCGCCTTGCGCTGCGCCGGCACGACGCGCCGCATCAGCAGCCGCCCGTCGAGGCGCACGGCGGCCGGCTCGAGCTCGAACAGCTCGCGCAGCGCGTCGCTCGCATAGGGCACGCTGCCGGCGCCCTGCGCGTCGAAGTGGAACTGGAACAGCACGCCCGGCACGTGGCTGGCGAGCCGGCTGAACTGCGCCTCGCGCGCGGCCAGCGCGGCCTCGGCCCGCTTGCGCTGGTCGATGTCGAGCACGACGGCGATGGTGTGGAGGAGCGGCCGTCGGCGTCGAGCACCGGCGTCACGGCGACCTGGACCCAGAACGCGCGGCCGTCCGGACGATGTAGCGCTTCTCGCGTCCCGCGCGGTGTCTCGCCGCGCACCATGCGCGCCAGCAGCGCCACGTCGCCGGGCACGTCGTCCGGATGCGTCAGCTCGCGAAACGGCACGCCGATCAGTGCCTCGCGCGACGGCCGGTCAGTTCGCACATCTGCGCATTGACCTCGCGCAGCCGGCCATCGGCGCCGCACTGCGCGATGCCGACGCCGGCCACCTCGAAGCAGTGGCGCCAGCGCGCTTCGCCGGCGCGCAGCGCGGCCTCGGCGGGGCGGCGCTGGCGGTCGAGCTGCACCGCCGCGATGATGCCGGCCATGCTCTGGAACAGCGGATCGAGCGCGCGCAGCAGCGCCTCGTCGTAGCCCCGCCGGCGGTGGCCAGCCCGATCATGCCGACCATCTCGCCGCCGTAGTGCAGCGGCACCCCGAGGAAGGTGTCGAGCGGGCTGTGCCCCGCCGGCAGGCCGCCGCCGCTGCGCGGGTCGTTCGGCGCGTCGTTGGCGATCACCGGCTCGCCGCTCAGAAGCGCTGCGCCGAACAGCGTGCGCAGGTTGCGGAACTCGATGCCGCTCACGCGGTTGAGCTCGAACATCGCCCGCGACGCGTCGTCCCAGGCGATGTTGGTCATGGTGAAGATCTTGAGGAAGGGCGCGCCCTCGGGCGTGCGCAGCCTCGGCGATGAAGCCGTAGTCGCTGGCGGTGATGCGCAGCAGGTCGGGCAGCAGGGCGTCGAACACCCGGTGCGGCTCGGCGCTGCGCACGAAGCTCGATTGGACCTTGCGGATCAGGAGACGCAGCTCATCCATGGCGGAGACGGAAATCGGAGCCCGCGGATAAGGGGCGGTGGTGGGTCCGCGGCGCCGGCCCTCGGCTCGGGCTCGGCGGCGCAACGCCACGCCTGCCGACCGAGGGTCGCGCGGCGACGCGCTTCACGGACGCTTTCGCTGCAGCCGCTCGGCCAGCTCGACGCCGACGCCGCGGTTGACGAAGCGCGTCGTCACCGCCGCGCCGGGTCGACCTCGCCGGGCTTGTACAGGCCGGCCTTGACCATCTTGTCGAGGAAGTCGCGCACCCGCTCGGGCCGCATCGCGCCGATGCCGAGCGTGCGGCCTCGCCCGAGTCGACGATGCCGAGCTGCTTCATCAGCGCCGACCGACGCCCGAGTTCGGCCTCGGCTCATGTCGGGGTTGTCGCTCAGGATCAGCGCGTCGGCGGCGCGGCGGTCGCCGTACAGGTAGTTGCACCCAGCCGACGATCGAGGCGTCGACGAACCGCTGCACCAGCTCGGGCTTGCTCGCGCACCGTCTCCGCGCGCGCCTCGATGTCGTGGAGTAGGTGCTGAAGCCGTGGTCGGCCAGCAGGAAGCACCAGCGGCTTGAACCGCCCTGCCCCGATCGCAGATCGGCTCGGCCACCGCGTAGCCCTGCTGGATGCTGCGCGGGTCGGCGAGGAAGGGGCCGAGGTTGTAGTTGTAGGGCTTGCAGCTGCTCGTCGCGGAAACCGTGCTCGGCCTTCAGCCACTGCCACCAGCTGAACTGCGCGTCCTTGGCGATCAAGGCCACCGGCGCGTTCTTCAGGTCGGCGAAGTCTCGTAGCCCTGGCCCGGGTGCGCGAACAGCGCCTGCGGATCCTTCTGGAACATCGCGGCCACGACCACCGTCGGCACGCCGTTCTTGACGTTGTCGAAGCTGTGCAGCAGGTTGCCGGTCATCAGGAAGTCGATGCGGCCGGCGGGCAGCAGCGGCCGGTTGTTCACCTGCGGACCGCCCTGCCGGATCTCGACCTCCAGGCCGTGCTTCCTGTAGGTGCCGTCGGCCAGCGCCTGGTAGAAGCCGCCGTGCGCGGCCTGGGCCTTCCAGTTGGTGGCGAACACCACACGGTCGGCAGCAGCGGTCGAAGCCGCGAGGCCGGCCAGGGCCAGCGCCGCCAGCGCGCGTCGCGCTTCGTCATGGGGGCCCTGTCGGCAGGCGGCGTGCCCGCCCGCGGCTCAGTCGCCGAGGCGCGCGACGCTCGCCGCGACCGCTTCGTGCATGCGGCCGGCATCGAGGCCGGAGTGCGAGGCCAGCAGGGAACAGCAGCGCGCCAGCCCGGTGGCGTCGAGGCCCTCCAGTGCGGCGTCCGCGGCCGCGCCGAGCGCGAGCAGGCGCTTGACCATGAAGGTCTCGCCGGCCCATTGCGGGCCCAGTGCGGCGCCGCCGTCCTCGGCCGCCAGCGTGCGCAGGGCCAGCGGCCGCAGCCGCACACCCGAGGCGATCTCGGCGGCGAGGCCCCACGCCTGGCACAGCGCGGCGCCCAGCGTGGCATGGTTGACGCCGTAGTGCACCTGCTCGGCGTCGAGCCAGGCCAGGGCGTCGGGCGTCGCGTCGATCAGCGGCTGGTAGCCCACCGCGTCGTGCGCGATCAGCGCGGCCTGGCCGCTCTCGGCGAACAGGCCCGCGGTGTGCGCCAGCCAAGGGTCGATGTCGAGCACGCCGGCCGAGCGGCCCATGACGAGCCCGCGCCGGCCGGCGCGCGCCCACAGGGCATTGAGCGTCGGGCTGGGCGGGGAAGGCGCCGCGCAGGCCGATCTCGAAGGTGAGCGCCGACACCTCGCGGGTGCCCAGGTAGCGCACGGCCTCCGGCACCGACTCGACGCGCCGCACCAGGCCGAACAGCGCCGAGTTGACCGAGCGCACGACGGCCGAGGCGAGCGCCATGTCGGCCTCGATGAGCGTGGCGATCGACTGCGCGTTGGCGTCCTCGTCCGCCATCAGCAGCGACAGCTGCACCAGGACCTGCGGACAGGCCGGCAGGTCGATGTCGAGGGAGCGCAGGGCGGGGTCGATCGGCATGGTGGGGCCATGTTAAGGGCCGCACGAGCGGCAGAGCCGCACAGGAGCAGGCCTTTCCGGCGCCAAATGGAGGGATTGCGTCGAAGCGGAGAGAGGCTGCTGCGGCCGCCGGCTCCGCGTCCGACCGGGCAATCCGGCGTCCCGGCATCCGGGCCGGACCGCCCTGCCGCGCCGCACTAGGATGGCGTGCGTCCCGTCGGGGCGTCGGGAGGAGGCGATGAGCGGGTCCGTCTACGACTTCGAGGCCATCGACATCGACGGCCGACCGGTGCGGCTGGCCGATTACCGCGGCCGCGTGCTGGTGATCGTCAACACCGCCAGCGCCTGCGGCTTCACGCCGCAGTTCGCCGGCCTGGAGGCGCTGTGGAACGGCTATCGGGAGCGCGGCCTGGTGGTGCTGGGCTTCCCGAGCAACCAGTTCGGCCACCAGGATCCGGGCAGCAACGAGGAGATCGCGAGCTTCTGCCAGAAGAACTACGGCGTCAGCTTTCCGATGATGGCCAAGATCGAGGTCAAGGGCGCCGGGCCCATCCGCTGTACCGCTGGCTGACCCAGGAGGCGCCGCGGCATCCTCGGCACGCAGGCCATCAAGTGGAACTTCACCAAGTTCCTGGTCGGCCGCGACGGCCGCGTGCGCAAGCGCTACGCGCCGAACGAGAAACCGGAGGGCCTGGCGCGGACATCGAGGAGGCGTTGGCGGCCTGAGCTTCACGGGGCCGTCGGGTGGCCGACGCTCGAGCATCGCGACCGCCGACTCGGCCGAGCGCTCGAGCGGCGCTGCTGCGCGCCGCAGCGGTGACTTCGCTGCGATGCCGGGGCCGGGTCGGATCGTGCGACTTCACGCCTGCTCGATCGACATAGTACACGCAACTGAAACCGAAGGCAGGATGATGCTTTATCGCTGAATTCCAGGGTGTCCTTGGCATGGCCGTCGTAGTATCGCATCTCCTCGGGTAGCGAGTCCTGTTTCCGGTAGAACTGGCTTGGGAGCGCGCTGCCGAACACGCCGAATGCCTCCTTGGGCGCGTAGAATTTCGGCCCGTCGGGTTGACGCTCAACAGATGGTTGAGACCCGCCGTGTGGTCGAGGTGGCGATGCGAGATGACGACGAAGTCCAACTGCTGGAGGTCAACGCCTGCGGCCTTGACGTTCTGGGCGAAGATCTCGGGATTGTTGCCGGTGTCGAACAGGATCCGCTTCCCGCCGTGCTCGATGAGTGCGGAATACCCCCAGTCCTTTTTCATTCTTGGAGACTTCCCAAACGCGTCGTACAGGATGGTTACGCGATTTACCGGGTCAACCGGGCCATCGTGCGAAGCGTACCCGCTAAGCAGCAGCACGAGCGCAAGCGCTGCCGTGGAGCGACCTCGATAGGACATTTCGCCTCCCGTAACCGATCTCATGAATGCCGGGGTAGGATTGGACCCAGGCCAACTGGACGCAGCGGAGGAAAATCTCCCAGGTGATACTCCACCCGACCAGCACCTGGCGATAGTACCTCTGGAGTATAGCTGTGGAATACCTCGCGCATCTGGAGCCTTCGCTTGGCCACGATGCCCTCGAGGTCTAGCCCCTGGGCGGCCTCGACAGAAACGCTTGTGTAAGCGATTCACTCCAAAGATGTTTGGTGCACCACGGGGGCGTAGCTCAGCTGGTAGAGCAAGGGACTTAGTATCTCCAGCAGCGCATCGAAGCCCATCCCCAACCCATCTACAGCGCCAACCCCGCAGATCTCGGGAAGGTCACCCTTCCGTCGTCTGGCCGGAGGTGATCGAGGAGTGCGCGAGCGTCGGCGACGCCTGCCGGCGTTGCGGGTAGTGGAGGTAGCTAGCTGGCGCCGGCACCTCCGCCGAGGGATGGATCGCTGAACCCGGTGGCTTCTGCGAGTCACATCACATGAGCCGAAGTCTGCCAAAGCGCTAACTTGGTTTGGACACCCGCAGGCGATGGTCTTGGTGTGAAAGTGAAAAGGACGAGAATCATGACATCAAGCACGAATACCCCTGGCACTCCGAGCCATCAATCCGCCGGTGACCCGATCCCACCTGGCCATGAACTGATCGAGATCCGTCTTGCCGAACTGAAGCAGCTTTTCAACTCCATCGATCCCTCACCCTTCGGCGAAAGGGACCTGGATCCCAAAGCCGAGGAGTTCATCACCAGCTGGGCCAGGGAAGCGGCCGGTAATGTCCCACTGGCGCTCCTGGTCCATTTGGACCGCCCTGCGGGCCTTGCCACAGAGCCGGCAGCGCTGCGGGAATCCATCATGCAGTTCTTCGCGGAGCGGTCCAAGGCCGCAGCACGACGCCTCCGACAGTTGTTCCGCGTCGGGCGCACCAGCTTGGTGATCGCCATAGCGTTTCTGGCGATCTCTCTAGCGGTTGGCGGCGTGATCGAGACCGCGTTGGGTGGGCGGCGACTCGGCGAGCTGATTCGCGAGGGGCTCTTGATCGGTGGATGGGTAGCCATGTGGCGCCCGATCGAGATCTTCCTCTACGACTGGTGGCCCATTCGGGCTGAGGTCAAGCTATTCGATCGGCTGAGTGCCATGCCGCTCCGGATCAGTTACACCGGCTCTGACGCGGAAGCATGGCGCCGAGACTGGCCGGCGGCGGCGCCGCCGCAAGGCGGGCGAGACTCGGATCCGAAGTAACGGAAGCTGGCCGATCCGAAGGCCGCAGGCTCCGCCGAGAACCAGTTCGCCTCACTCGCCGTACGCGATCACGCAGTATCGCTGCCGGATGACGTTGTTGTCGTACCGATTGTCCACGTAGCGCACCCGGCGCAACCCGCCGGCGCGCGCCGCGGCGGCGACGCTCGCCTGGCCGCTCGGGCCGAAGAGATAGAGAATGGTCTTGGCGCAGGACTCACCGCGCTTCATCCCGGCGAGCTCCTCGAAGTTCAGGTCGGCCGTAACGGGGTACGTGGTGGCGGCGGGTGTCAGGATGGCGGAGCAACCGCCTGCCACGAGGACCACGAGAACCGGAGCGAGCAATCTGCGCGTCATGGGGCTGGCCTCCCTGAGAGACAACGACATCGGGAACTCAGGCCAAGGGTATCACCCGCACTGGGAAGAAACCCCGTGGACGCGCATGAGGATGGCTTCCAAGTATCGGTGCCGCCTAGCGGGCGACCAGCGGCGGCACCGACGCCTGGACCCGGCGCTCGGCCTCCGCCTTGACCAGCTTGAGCGACTGTTGGCGGATCAGGAGGATGCCGGGTGAGAGAACCGCCCAGTAGCGCCGGAACAGTGCGCGGGAGCGCGCATCGGTCGTGCGGACTCGGGTCTCGGTGCGGAACCGGGAGGACGCCGGCCCCAGCGGGATGACCTCGAGGGTCCACGCGATCTTGGCGTACCCCGGCTCATTAAACCCGATGAATGATTCGGGGTCGAGCCCGCGGAACTCGACCTCTGCCCGCCATGGCTGGGTAACCGCACCGACCACGACCCCGCGATCGGGCACCTCGGCCAGCACCCGCCACCCGAGCGCCAGAGTCTCGTCCAGGAGAGATGCCGGTTCTCTTGGCGGGGCACCGCGAAGCCGGGACGGCAGAGTGCGCATGGCGAAGACCGCCCGCACCAGCGGCGAGGCGTACAGGTCCATCTCGCGGGCGGCGGCCATGGTTATCTCGGGAGGCGCCGCCACATCAATCTGATGACGCTCCGCGACCTCGTAAGTCGGCATGAATCGGTCGAGCAGCGAGTCTTCCTGGGTTCCCTCACGCTGCCCGGCCCCCCGGCCGTAGTGGTACCAGGTCGTGGCGACGTATGCGAGATAGGGTAGGGCGAGGAGGCTGGCTCCCGCCGCGAGGGCCTTGAGGGCCGGACGCTTGACACCTGGTTTCTTCATCCTGACTCCATGCAGTCGGTGGAATGAAGATCAGTTGGCCGGGCTGAAGCGTACGGGAAGGGCGAAGAAAATCTCCTTCATACTCCCGTGAAGGAAGGTTCAGGACCATCAGATCGGTTCGGGGGCGGCGGACGACTTGACCATGCTCTTCGCCGTCTGGCTGCCGCTTGCCTTTCAGCTCCTCTTCCCGATCGGGCTGCTTGCGTGGCTGGCGTTTGGCGAGCCCGGGAGCCGGCTGTCCTGGGTTCTTCGGGTGGTGACGGCGGGGTTGTACCTGATGGTGATCGCCTGCGCGGGGCTCTGGCTGGTCCTCCCATGGTACACACCAGTGCTCTACTCCATGGGACTACTGCTTGCGATCGGTGTCTCGATCCGGCGTTTGCGCCTCATGCGACCATACCCTCGAGGACTTCGGGAGACCGCGGGCGCCGTCGCCCTGACCGTCGCTGCGGCCGTCGTCGCCGTACTGCTCGCGCTGGTGATCAGCGGCCGGCGCGCCCCGACCGATGCGGTGCAGCTTTCGTTTCCCCTTCGCAGCGGCACATACCTCGTATTGAATGGTGGGCGAAGCAAGCTGGTCAACGCTCATCTCGAGACCCTGACGGCCGATGAGCGGTTTGTCCGGTGGCGAGGGCAGAGCTACGGTGTCGACGTCGCGAAGTTGGGTCCCCTGGGCTTTCGCGCCAGCGGGATCCTGCCGGGCGATCCCGCCGCCTATGCGATCTTTGGCGACGTGATCTACGCGCCGTGCGCCGGCACGGTTCTCTTTACGCTGGACGGCATGCCCGAGATGCGGCCGCCCGAAATGGACCGCCGCAACATGGCAGGGAATCATGTCATTCTGGAGTGTGGTGGCGTCTGGGTCGTGCTCGGTCACCTGCGTGACGGCAGCGTCTCGGTTCGCACCGGTGACCCGGTGGATATCCATGACCGGGTCGGCCGCGTAGGGAACAGTGGCAACAGCGGCGAGCCCCACCTGCACATTCACGCGCAGCGTCCCGGGACTCTCGATGCGCCCCTCTCCGGTGATCCCGTGCCCATCAGCTTCGGAGGCGAGTACCCCAGCCGCAACACCCGAATTCGAGTAGCCCGGGACGCCGCTCCAACTCCCTCGGCCTAGGCTGTAGCCGGCTGCACCACCAGCGCCGTCACCATCCCGAACATGCCGTGCTGCGACTCCGCGTGTGGCAGGATGTGGCAATGGAAGGCCCAGGTGCCCGGATTGGTCGCTCGCACCAGTACGTCCCAGCGCTCGCCCGGCGCGATGTTGAGGGTGTCGCACTTCCAGGGCGCCGGCTGATCCCACCCATCCTTGGCGATCACGGTCATGTGCATCCCATGCAGGTGCATGGGGTGGATCATCATGCCTTCGTTCATGAAGCGGATCCGCACGGTCTGTCCCTGCCGGCAGACGATCGGCTCGGTGGCGGGAAACCCCTTGCCGTTGAGCGTATACCCGTGCGAGCCGTCGTTCAGCACCATCACGTGGTCCACGTGGGCCTTGTGCGCCGCCGGCAGTCGCCGCGGCTCGACGACGAACGCGCCGAGCAGGCCCAGCCCGACCTGGAACGCGGCGTTGTGATGGGAGTGGTACATGTGCGAGCCGGCGTTCGGCACCGTGAACTCGTAGGTGTACCGCTCACCCGGCTTCACCGGTGGCTGGGTGATGAATGGAACTCCGTCCTGGTCGTTCGGCAGCTCCAGGCCGTGAAAGTGGATGGAGGTGGACTCGGGGAGCTGGTTGACGAGGTTGACCCGCACCCGGTCTCCCTCACGGACCCGGATCTGCGGACCAGGCACCTGTCGGTTGTAGGCCCACGCCTTCACCTTCCGGCCTGGCTCCACCTCCCACTCGATCTCCTCGGCGGTGAGCTCGTAGATCTTGACACCCCGCTCGACCCGGGGGTCCAGGAGCTGGTTCCCCTTGCCCGCGGTTGGGGCCGGGAACGCCTTCACGCCTTTCTCATGCATCGCGTCCATCTCGTCCGCCTTCTGGCGGGCCGTCTGAGGCGGGGGCGCGGGAGGCTTGGCGGCGGTGTCGGGCGACGCGGCTGCCTTGCTGTTGCGGCACCCGAGAGTCGACACCACGGCCGGCAGGGCGACGGCGGCCACTGCGCCGTGGCTGATGAAGGAGCGGCGGGTCGGGGGAGTCGTCGGGCGAACGGAATCGGACAAAGTGCACCTCGGGATCCAGGTTGGTCGTCGGCCAGGCTTACCTGATTGTACTGTCCCCTTCCTGAAGGGTCGGTTGAACATACCTGAAGGAGTCTTCACGATTGCACTGGCATTCACTGACAAGTCGTGCCGTGCTGAGGGAGCTGGAGTCATCCACCCGTGGCCTCGACCGAGGCGGAGTCGCAGGCCAGACTCGATCGCTACGGGGCCAACAGATTCCGGCGCGTTCGTCCGGTGTCCGCCTGGCACGTCATGGCTGCGCAGTTCCGCAACGTGGTCGTGGGCCTGCTGGTCGCAGCCGCGATCGTCGCCCTGGCCGGCGGCGACGCGATCGACGCGGCAGCGATCGGCGCCGTGCTGGTCCTCAATGTCGCCATCGGGTTCTTCACCGAGCTGCGAGCGCATCGGGCCATGGAGGCGCTGGTCGCGATGGAGGTGTCGCGAGCAAGAGTGCGCCGGGCGGGGGAATGGCGCGAAGTGGACGCCTCGGATCTCGTGCCGGGTGACATCATTCATCTGGAGGCCGGCCAGGTAGTCCCGGCGGACGCCCGATTGATCGAGTCGTCCGCACTTCGCGTCGAAGAGGCATCGCTGACGGGCGAATCGGTTCCCGCGGGCAAGGGGGCGGATATCCAGCTCTCGCCCGACCTCCCGCTTGCCGATCGAACCACCATGGTCTACAAGACCACCACCATCACGGCCGGGCGGGGAGAAGCGGTGGTCGTGGCGACCGGCATGGCCACCGAGGTCGGCCGGATCGGCGTGCTGGCCGGCTCGGTGGAAGACCGTGCCACGCCTCTCGAGCGTCAGCTCGACGCGCTGGGCCGCCGACTCGCCGTCGCCGCCATCGCCGTCGCGGCCGTGGTGGCAGCGGTGGGCTACTGGCGCGGTGCCGAGGTGGGCGAGCTGCTCCAGACGGCGCTCGCGCTCGCTGTGGCAGCGGTCCCGGAGGGTCTCCCGGTCGTCGCGACGATCGCGATGGCAGTCGGCGTCCGGCGGATGGCCAGGCGGCGCGTCCTGGTTCGACGGCTTCCGGTGGTCGAAACACTCGGCGCGGCCACCGTGATTTGTACCGACAAGACGGGTACCCTGACCGCAGGACGCATGACCGCCACCGTCCTGCGTCTCGACGATGCCGAGCTGCGGATGGATGAGGGGCTCGACACCGCGGATCACCGGGTGTCGGCCTCGCTTCAGATCGCTGCGCTTGCCAATGAAGGGTCGCTGAGCGGCCGGGACGGCGACTGGACCGCGCATGGCGATCCCACCGACGCTGCGCTACTCATCGCGGCTGCACGAGCCGGTGTGCGGCGGGAACGTCTGCTTCAGGAGCTGCCACGCAGTCGAGAGCTGCCGTTCTCCAGCGAACGATTGCTGGCAGCCAGCTGGCATCAGACACCGGGCGGTCCGACCGTCGCCGTGAAAGGTGCGCCGCGCCGGGTTCTCGACCTGTGTGATCACATTCTGAGAGCGGATGGCGCCCACCCCATGACCTCGGAGACTCGCCAGGCTCTCCTGGCGGTGAACCAGGAGCTGGCTGGGCGCGGACTCCGCGTTCTGGCGCTGGCGCGCGGGGACAACGCGGCAGGCCCCGAAAGCGACCTGGACCGGCTGACGTGGGTCGCCTTCATCGGGCTGAACGATCCTCCCGCGCCGGGTGTGCGACAGACCGTCGCCGCCTTCGCGGCGGCCGGGCTCCGGACGGTCATGATCACCGGCGACCAGGAGCGCACCGCAGCGGCTGTGGCCCGTGAGCTCGGCATTCTCGGACCGGGGGACAGGGTTCTCGATGGGCGCGAGCTGGACCGCATGGGAAGCGATGAGCTGCGGGCCGCCGTGGACCGGATCGCGGCCTACAGCCGGGCCAGTCCGGAGGCAAAGCTTCGGATCATCGCCGCGCACCAGGACCGCGGCGACATCGTGGCCATGCTGGGCGACGGGGTCAACGACGCCGCGGCACTGCGCCAGGCGGACATAGGCGTGGCGATGGGGTTGCGTGGGACCGATATGGCGAAGGAGGCGGCCGACCTGATTCTGGAGGACGACCGGTTCGAGACGATCGGCGCCGCGGTGGAGGAGGGTCGGGTCATCTTCGACAATGTCCGCAAGTTCGTGTTCTATCTCTTCAGTTGCAATCTGGCCGAAATCATCGTGCTGCTGGGAATGGGTCTCGCCGGCGCGGGTCCGCCGCTGCTGCCGCTGCAGATTCTCTGGCTCAACCTCATCACGGATACCTTCCCGGCGCTTGCGCTCGCACTCGAGCCGGGCGACCGAGCGGTCATGCGGCAGCCGCCACGCAATCCGCGCGCGCCGATTCTCTCGGCCTCCATGTCGCGCGCCATCCTGATCTATGGGGTGGTGATGGCCGGGGTCACCGTGGCCGCCTACGCGGCGGCCGGGACCACCGGAGCCTTCATGACACTCGCACTGGCCCAGATCCTTCACCTTGGCAATGCCAGGAGCCGCGGCCATGTCCTCACCCTGCGCTCGGCGTTGGCGAACGGCGCCGCACTGGTGGCCGTGGGGCTCGCACTCGGACTGCAGCTGCTGGCCGCTTTCCTCCCTCCGCTGGCCCGGGTGCTCCACGTCACGCCACTGACGGCCCGGGAGTGGACCATCGTCGCCGTCCTGGGGGCGCTGCCTGCGGTCCTGGGCCAACTGGTCAAGCTGGTGCGCTCCGGACGCCGGTCTGACCAGCGTCGCCAGCAAATTCTCATGACCGTGCGACCAGCCCCACTGCGACGGCGGCGGCCAGAGTCACGAGGCCGGGTGCGGCCGTGCGCCGGAACCGCGGCGATCCCAGGCCGAGCACCATGACCAGCTTCAACACCGTGTTGGCGAGAAGGCCCACGCTGATGGCCTTCGCAGCCAGGGCCGCGGTGCCGCTGTCGCCCAGCCGCGCCATCGAGTAGGTCAGTGCGTCCATATCGGTCAGGCCGAGCACCGCGGCCGATCCCAGCACACCCGCCGATCCCCAGAGGCGCTCGGCGGCGGGGATGAGCAGAAGGACCGCTTGAAAGACCACCACCATCTGGACTGCGGAGAGGAAACCGAGCGGATTCCGACCCGGAGCTTCCTGACCGGGAGCGGCCGAACGGCTCCGCATCAGGATCCGGGCGACGAAGGCGGCGCCGACGAGGAACGGTAGCGCGAGGTAAGGCACCAGGTCTCGCGCGACCGCGGGGTTGAGCATCAACGTGATGCCGAAGACCCGCGGAATGAGGACGGTGCATGCCGCAATCACACCCAGACCCAGGCCCTCACTGTACTCCAGCTCCTGGCGGCTCCGCCTGGAGAAGCTCAGGGCGACCGCCGTCGACGACACCAGCCCGCCCAGGAGTCCGGTCACGCCGTACCCGCGTTCCGGACCGACTGCCCGCCGAGCCAGATAGCCGAGAAAATTGAGTCCCGAGTAGACCAGGACGATGCTCCAGAGCTCCCTCGGGCGAATCGCACCGTAGGGTCCGAAAGGGCCGGCAGGCAGGAGGGGCAACACCACCAGGGCGAGCACGGCGAACCGCAGGGCAGCCAGCAGCTCGGATTCGCCGATCTTCGCAACCATTCCCTGAATGCGACTCTTCTCCGCGAGCGCCAGGACCGCCACGGCGGCCACGCCGCTTCCCAGGACCGTGTATCCGGCGCCGCAGAGGACCCCGACGGCAAGGACCAGCAGGGCGGCTGCCTCGGTAGTTCCGTCGCGATCGCCAGTCTGTTGCGCGGCGACCGCATAGGCCACGACCGATAGAAGCCCGCCCGCGCCGGTCAGGACGGCTGCCAGGGCGATGTGGCCTTCGGCTGCGGCCAGCCCGCCGATCCCGCCGAGCAATCCGAGCAAGAGGAAGGTCCTTACCCCTCCGAACCTCGCCCCGGGACCAGTCGCGTGCCCGGACCATTCACGCTCGAGGCCGACTGCGAGGCCCGTGAGGCCCGCAAGGGCCAGCTGCCGGGCCATTGTCAGGCCGGGAACGTCCGGATCCATCACGCTTGTCGGACGGTTTCGGGAGCCCTTACCCGGAGGGGCACGACCAGCACCGGGCAGGTCGCGCCCCGGGCGACTTTCCCGCTCACGCTGCCGAATACCGCACGCTCCAGCCCGCCGGCGCTGCTGCCGACCACCACCAGGCCACAACCGGCGTGCCGCGCGTAGCCCAGTATCTGTTCGGCCGCGCCACGCTCGACCAGCACACGTGACTCGGCGGCGATGCCCCGATGACGCAGCCGCTGGGCCACGTGTTCCAGGCTGCCCGCGGCTTCGTCCGCGGCCCGCCGCGCCCACTTCCGGGCGGCCGAAGCCGGTATTCCCGCGACTCTGAGCAGCAGCGGAGGCTGGACCTGCACCACCTGGAGCAGCGTGTATTGCGCGGCTTCGGTCATGGTCCCGAGCGCGAGCGCGGGTTCCACCAGGTCGTTGGCGTCGGCGTCGCTCTCCACCGCAATGACGATGCGGTGGAGTCCGAGGCCTGGAGCGCCGCGCGAGGCCCGCGTCAGCAGCACCGGCCAGGGAGCCCGGTGCACCAGCGCCTCGGCGACGCTGCCCAGCCAGAACCGCTTCAGCCCGCCCCACCCGTGCGTCGTCATCACTACCAGGTCGATATCGTGGTCGCGGCCGTACTGCTCGAGGGTGCGGGCCACTGGTCCGTCGAGCACGGCGAAACGGATCGCCACCGGAGCGTCGGGCCGCTGGATCGCCGCGGCCTGGGCCTCGAGGTGGCGCTGGAGGCCATCGCGCATGGCCTGCAGCGCCGCCTTCGGGTCGTCGAGGAACGGTCCCGCCTCGGTAGGCAGCGTGGAGACTGGCGGCAGGACTGTGACGACGTGGAGCTCTGCACCGTGAGAGCGGGCGATCGTCGCGGCGATCTCCAGGCCCTGAGCCGAGAGGGCGGAGCCGTCGAGCGGGACCATGATGACGCGGAGCGGTGACCTCATGCCGACAGCATGCACTCCCGCCTCTGACCAGGCCGTGAAGCCTGCATGAAGGGATTCTTCAATCCTGGCTGGTCGCGCTCGCGTGGCGGTGGGAGGCGCGCAGGGCGGCGATGCTCAAGAGCGCCCCGGCCAGTCCCACGCCCAGCAGGGGCCAGATCCGTCGTTCGACGAAGCTGAGGCCGAGGAAGACCGCCCCCGCCGCGTAGGGGATCTCGGCCAACCCGAGCGCCAGGGCGTAGGGAACGAAGGGGCATCGGATCACCCCGAAGACGTAGCCCGTCAGATCGGTCGGAACCGCGAGCTGAAGCAGTACGATGGCCGGCAAGGATCGGCGGGAGCGCGCCCACTGCTCCTGGCGCGCGAGTGCCGACGGCCGGATCAGTCGACTCACCAGCGGGCGACCCAGGAGGCGGCCGATCGCGTACGCCGTGATGCCACCCAGGAACCACCCACACCACAACAACGCCATGCAGGCCCAGGGACCCCAGGCGTAGATCGCGACCGGGATCAATACCGAGCTGCTTGCGAACGCGACCATGGCCGAGATCGCCGCGAGAAGCACGAAGATCCCCATGCTCCACGGTCCGTGCTGCCGGATGATTCCCTCCGCGGCCGCGAATTGCGCGAGCAGCCAGCCGTGAACCGGCCGGGCCGAGAGAATCACCGCCGCGACCGCGAGCAACGCGATCAGAATCACCGCTCGCCGCCCTGCCCACGGCCCGCTCAGAAGTCTCTGCGGCGATACGCGACGGCGGCGCACGCGAGTGGCCCTACGCACCACGCGAGCAGAGCGGCGCCCACCAGGAGCGCGCCTCCCGAGGGTCCCAGCATCCGGGAGAGCGCGGCACCCGTCGGCCCGAGGAGCACGTCCGCCCCCAATCCGACCAGCGCCAGCGCGCGCATGCCGTCGATGGGATTGGCGGCCAGGAGGAGGAGCAGCAGCGGACCCGGCTCCCCGGTGCCGGTGAACTGCAGCAATGCGATCGCGGCGAAATCGAACAGCACCGCGAGCACCACCCAGGCGCCCAGCGCCATCGCCACCGCCGTCACCCGGCGGCGCACCGACACGCCCAGCAGCACGCCGATGGCGAGACCCGCGAATCCGACGACGCTGCTGCCGGCGGCGACGAGAAAGTACCCCGCCGCTCCCGACGGTCCCGCCCCGATCAGCACCACGAGTCCGGCGAGCCCGAAGCCGATCGTCGCCACCAGCAGCAGCGTCGCGGCGAGGCCGAGGCAGCGGCCGAGCAGCACCGTGCCCCGACCCACCGGCTGGGCGAGCAGCAGCTCCGCACCGCCATCCTCCGCGCCGAAGGCGTGGGCGCCGAGCACCAGGCCGACCAGCGGAAGGAAGTAGATCGCGAGCGTCAGGAGCGAGACCGCGGTGCGGGTGAAACCCTGGACCAGGACCTGGCCGCTGGCCGCGAGCCCGGCCACGGTGATCGCCACCGCCAGCAGCGCGAAGAGCGCTCCCAGCCCCTGCACCAGGCGACCCGACAGCGCGGCCCGGAGCTCGGCCTCCGCGATCACCCAGGCGGCGACGGAGCGGGCGTGGCGGGCCGTCATGCGGCACCGCTGGCCGGCAGCCGGCGCCAATGCGATCCCTGCGCCGCACCGGCCGAACCCACCAGGCCGTCGGCGAGCCGGCGATACACGGCCTCGAGGCCGCGCGCGCCCGCGCGCGCCTCGAGCTCGGGCAGCGTGCCGAGCGCGACCATCGCGCCCGACGCGAAGATGCCGATCCGATCCGCCACCGCCGCCACCTCGCCCAGGTCGTGCGACGAGAGCAGTACGGTGGTGCCGTCCGCGCCGATCTCCAGCAGAAGATCGCGCACCAAGAGCGCGCCGGTCGGGTCGAGCGCCGCGCTGGGCTCGTCGAGCACCAGCGCCCGCGGGTGGCCCAGCAGCGCGATGGCGAGTCCGAGTCGCTGCCGCATGCCGCCGGAGAACTGGTCGGTGATACGACCGGCGGCGTCGGCCAGGCCCACCCGCTCCAGCAGGGCGTCGGCCTCGTCCGCCGCCGCGCCTCGCAGCCGGGCGTAGAAGCGCATCGCCGCCCGGGCGGTCACCGCCTCCGGAAACGACAGCCGCTGCGGCAGGTACCCCAGACACGCGCGGGCCTCCGGTCCTCGGGCGGCGTCCAGCCCGTCCACCAGCACCCGGCCGCGTGTCGGCCGCACCAGGCCGACGGCGGCCTTGAGGGTGGTGCTCTTGCCCGAGCCATTCGGACCGATCAGCCCGAGGGTCTCGCCCGCGCGCATCGAGAGGTCCACGCCCGCCACGGCCGCGACGCGCCCGTAGCTCTTGGCGAACCCCTCGTAGCGGATCATGGGATCGCCCCGCGGCGCGGGGCCAGCGGTGCCGAGTCCACCACGCGGGGGACGTCGAACACCGGGAACGCCTCTTCGGCCCATGACAGCGCGCGCGCAGCGAGAGTGCCTCCGTAGACCTCGAGCGCCGGGCGCGCGGCGGCGAGCGTCAGGTAGGGATCGCCGGCACGGTACGGCCGGTCACCGATGCCGTCGCCATCGAGATCGTACACCGCGGGGTCGCCCCAGTCGTTGCCCCGGCCCTCGTGTGACCAGCGATTCTCGCCGGTGCCGAGCACCTTGCGCACCGGAGTGCGATTGTGCCGAAATCGGTTTGCGGTGAAGGTGTTCTGCTCGGCGCTCGCCAGCAGGTCGATGCCGATGCCGTTGCCGGCGATGAGATTGTCGCGGAAGGTGTTGCGCAACGAGCCGTCGAGGAAGAGCCCCACCAGGTTGCCTTCGAAGCGGTTTTCCTCCACCAGCATGTCCTCGCCGGTCTGCAGCAGGAGCCCGTAGGCCCGATACCCGATGTGGCGCGAGAACCGGTTGCGCCGCAGGATGATCCGCTTGGAGAACATCACCGCCGCGCCCGCCGCGTTCTGGGTGAAGGCGTTGTCCTCGAACCGGTTGTCGTCCGAGTACATGTAGTGCAGGCCGTAGCGGGTGTGGGTCACCTCGTTGCCCGTCACGACGTTGCCGGCCGCGAAGGAGAAGTAGATCCCGTCCCGGGTCGAGCGCACCCGATTTCCGATCAACCGGTTGTCGGAAGAGTTGAAGAGATGGATCCCGTTGCCGCGGGCGGACTCGAGCACGCCGGCGGGTCCGAGGATGTCGTTCGCCTCGAGGGTCACCCCGTGGGATTCGAGCAGGTAGATGCCGTGCAGCGGCTCCCGCACCACCAGCCGGCGCACCACGCAGCCGACGCAGCGCTCCAGCTTGACCGCGGCATCGTCGCGATCCATGGACCTGCCGCTGGCACGCACCGTGAAGCCGTCGAGCGTCACCGAGTCGGCCGCGACCGTGATCACCGTGCCGCGCCTCCCGCCGTCCACCACCGCCCCCGGGCCGATCATGGTGAGGCGCCGGACGCGGACGACCAGCGGTCCGTCGTGAACACCGGCGGCCAGGCGAATCGTATCGCCGGGCTGGGCCGACGCGAGCGCGGCGGCGGCGGTGTGATATCGGCGGCCGGGACCGACCTCCAGGGTGGCGGATGCCGGGACGCCGGGCCCCTGAGCTCCCGAGACCGCCACCACGGCGAGGAGCGCTACCGGCAGCATCGTCACGTCAGGTGAGCACGAGCAGGCGTGCGGGGAGCGGGGGCGAGATCGCGCCGCCGGTCGGCGATGGTCACCAGCGCCAGCAGGACCGCGGCAGCCAAAGGAAGGAAGAAGCCCCAGCCGAAATAGCTGTACGTCGCGAACTGGGCGATCTGGTTGAGGCCGACCATGGGTGGAGTGAACGGCTCGATCGTGATGGGCGCCTGGGGGTCGAGCTGGTGGCCGAACTGCCAGAGGCGGTAACGCATCATGGCGAGGCCCCCCGACGCCGAGGAGGGCCAGCGCCGCGAGCGGGACGATGGTCAGCCAGCGGGTGTGCCGGGCGATCGTCGCGAGGACCAGTGCCACCGCAACGCCCAGCAACAGGGGCCGCAGGTACTGCAGCTCCACGAAGAAGTCGTCCGCGACCGGCGTCATCCCGATGTAGTGGTTGAGCGCGTTGATCTCGGCGATGTCGCCCGCGATCCGCGCGGGATACACGACCATGCGCAGACCCTCCGGGTACTGCGTGCTTACCAGCACCATCCCCCAGACGGGGAGGATGGTCGCCGCGGCCACGAGCAGGGCGCCCACCAGCAGTATCGGGGTCCGCGCCTGTCGTACCGCATCGAACAACCTGTCCATTCGCATCGAGTCCTCCCGCACCGCGGCAGCGGAGCTCGCGCCCCGCTGCCGCGCGTGGGTCAGTGGGTGCCGGTGGGGCCGTGGCTGCCGGCCTCGGGGGCCTGGGCCTGCTGGATCGGCGCCCGGCTGTCGCTCGCCGGCGGCCGCATGACGCCCTCACCACCCTGGTAGAGCGCGAGCGGGCGGCCTCGGGGCACCACCTCCAGATAGCCCTGCATCTCCTGATGCAGCGCCGAGCAGAAGTTGGTGCAGTAGTACGGGTACACCCCCGACTGGCGAGCCACGAACTTGAGCGTCTTGGTCTCCCCCGGGTCGATCACCAGGTTCTTGTCGAAGGTGACCAGGCCGAAGCCGTGGATCTCGTCCCGCGCCTGCTCCGCATTGGTGATGTGGAGGATGACGGTGTCGCCTTCCTGCACCTGGATCCGGCCGGGCTCGAAATAGCTGCGGATGGCGAAGACGGTTCCCTCGACCGTGCGAGTCGCGGCGTTCCGGGTGACCTTGGCGTCGCTGCCCGCCCAGATGGCTTTCCGGTGGTGACTCTCGGCCTTGGGATAGAACTCGATCGTGTTCTTGAGGACGTCCTTGTGCACCAGCTGGGCGAAATGGGGCTCGGGCTCGGTGTAGGCCTCGTAGACCATCCGCATCTTCCCCGCGCCGGTGATGTCGATCAGCTGCGAGCTCTCGGGAATCGACGGCCCGGTTCGGATGGACCGCCCCTTGGACATCTTGTTCATCGCCACGAGCCAGTCGCCCTCGGGGATGCCGGGTGTCGCCGTGCGCGGTCACCAGGTGGCCCACGTTGAACTGCACCGGGATCTTGTCGAGCACCAGCGACTTCGGGTCGACGCCCGCGGCGTAGGGCGGCAGCTTCCACTTCGCGATGGCGCTCTCGACGTAGAGCGAGGTGTAGGCGTTCCCCTTGCCGTCGAACTGGGTGTGCAGCGGTCCCAGACCGACCGGCACCTCCATCACCATCGCGTCCTCGTACTTGATGACCGGGATGCCGTCCTCGGATCCGCTGAAGCTCTTCCGCGCGATGGCATCCTGGATCTTGGTGAAGGAGAAGACGGTCGACGTCGGCTGCAGCTTGCCCGAGCAGACGACGTACTCGCCGCTGGGGTCCACGTCCACCCCGTGCGGGCTCTTGCCGCAGGGCAGCAGATACATCACGCCCGGCGCCTTCGCCGGATCGATGATCCGCACGCCGCTGGCCGTGAACGTGTCCCCGCCGGCGGCCGCGGCGGCCTTCTCGGCGGCCTTCCAGTTCACCACGGCCACGTAGTCGCGGTCCTTCTGGGTGGACGACGTCTCGAGCTTGCCGGTGGCGCGCTCGCTGTTGTAGGCGGTCCAGAACACCCAGTCGTTCGACGGCCCCTTGCCGGTCGCGCCCGAGGTCCCAGTTGAAGGGCGGCGTCATGATCTGCCATCCGAGCTACATGGTGCCCGTCTGGGGATCGATCCGGATGCCGGAGAAGGCGCCCTTGTACGACTTGGCGTAATCCTCGAGCGGGGCGTACTGGCTTCCGATCGGCACCGAGAACCGCGTGGCTACCAGCGCGTACTCGGTGTTGTCGGTGACCATCGACGAGCCGTGATTGCCCATCGTGTTCGGGATCGGACCCAGGATCTGCCTGGTCTTGAGGTCGCGCAGATCGATCCGCGCGATGCGGTTGTTGGCGTTGTCGTTCACGAAGAGCCAGCGGCCGTCGTAATCGCCCGCCGTCTTCGAGGCGGCCGGGTGGTGGACGTCGCCCCAGGTGAATCCGCCCAGCATCGCCTTCGACTCCTCGTCGTAGCCGTACCCGGTGCCGGGATAGGGCGTGAAGACGGGGATCGTGAAGATGTGACGCATGGAGGGGACGCCGGCCACGAAGACCTGGCCCGAGTGGCCGCCGGAGTAGAAGAGATAGTACTGGTCCTGATCGCCGGGTTTGACGTAGCTCGCCAGTGCGGCGGCCTGCACGTCGCCGGTGGCCATCGGCTTGGTGCCCGGCGCCTCCGGCTTGACGCCCTCACAGGCGCCGAGCCCGAGCAGCATGAGTCCGAGGGCACCGTACCTAGCACGAGACATGGTCCTGCCTCCCAATGGTGGGGTGGGTGGGAACGCTCAGTCGTCTTCCACTTCCAGCTTGCCGACCATCCCCAGCGCCGCGTGCGGATCGCACTGGAACGCGTAGTCGCCCGGAGCGAACGTGATCGGCACGTCGTGGGTCTGTCCCGGCAGCTGCAGCATGTCGCTGGGTGCGGGCAGGCCCTGGGCCCCCGGATTCTTCTCGGCGGGGAAGCTGATGTTGTGCACCCCGGTCACCAGCACGATGCGGAGGACGTCGCCGGGCTTCGCCTCGACCTCGTTGGGCTCGAAGCGGCTGCCCTTGTCGTCGGTGATCGCCTTGATCTCGATGACGGTCCCGGTGCTCGCCGTGGCGGCGGCCGCGCTCGGTGCCGCCGCCGAGCTCGAGTCCGTGCCCGGGACCGCCCCCGTATCCGGGCTACCGCAGGCCCCGGCCGCGAGGGCGAAGAGGACGACGAACCTGTGAGTGGCGGCGGTCATGACGATTCCTTTCCGGTCGGTGGCGGCACGTGATCCATGGGTGCCGCCAAGTCTTACCCTGGAGGCAGCAATGCATCGTGAGTCTTGCGTGAAGTCTTCTTCACGCCGACTCCGTGGGCTGTTGCTCGGCTTCGTGACGGGGATGATCTTCGGAGTGTCTGGGGCCGCCTCAGCGGGCGCCTACCTCTTCGTCTACGACCTGTCCCCCGTACCAACGAGCGCCCTGATGCCGCCCCTTGTCCGCCGCTTCCTCAAGACCGCCGTCGGCTTTCTCGTCTTCGGGATCGGGCTCGGCGTGTACATGCTCGCCCGGCGGGAGCTCTGGGGCATCTGGCCGACACCCTGGTGGACCAGCGCTCACACTCACGCGATCCTGGTCGGGTTCGTGATGATGATGATCATGGGTGTCGCGCTGTGGATGTTTCCCCGCCCGGCGAGAGACGACCAGCATTTCGACCCCCGCCTGGCGGAGGCCGCCTACTGGTTCCTGTCGCTCGGCACGGCGGCGCGCGTCGCCGGAGAGTTGCTCCGTCCCACCAGCGCCGGCCTCGGGGTCCGCTGGACGGTGGTGGCCGGAGGCTGCGCGCCAGGCGCTGGGGCTGGCGCTCTTCTTCTGGACGATGTGGACTAGGATTCGGGGGCGTCCCGACGGCGACCCCACCCCGAGATGACGCGGGGCGCGGCACTGGCCCGCAGCGCGTTGAGAATGACGGCGACGTCGATCGCCTCCTGCGCCAGGGCGCCGGCGATGGGAGGCAGCAGCCCGATACTCGCGGCCGCCATGCCGAGAGCGCTGAGGCCGAGTCCGGCCCAGATGCTCTGGCGGGCCAGACGCACCGTGCGCCGGCTGATGGCGATCGCGGTCACGATCCTGGCGGGATCGTCGGCCAGGAGCACGGCGTCGGCCGCTTCGGCGGTGATGCCGCCGCCACCCGATGCCAGCGCCACGCCCACCGTCGCCGAGGTCAGGGCCGGCGCGTCGTTGGTGCCGTCGCCCACCATGAGGACCCGTTCGCCGGCATCCGTCAACGCTCGGACGTGAGCCGCCTTGTCGCCCGGCAGCAGCTCGCCGTGCGCCTCCGTGATCCCCATTGCTCTGGCGACGGCCTCGGTGTGTCCCCGGTCGTCTCCCGAGAGCAGGATGATCCGGTGCAGGCCCAGGTGTCGGAGTCGCGGCACCAGGCCCTCCATCTCGGGCCGGATTCGGTCGGCGAACACGATGACCCCGGCGGGTCTTCCCTCGACGGCGACGAACGCCCGCAGCTCGGCGCGTCCGCGGCGGGTGCGCAGCTCATCGAGCAGTGCGGAGCTGCCGGGGTATCGAGCGGCGAGGTATCTCCATCCGCCCACCGCGACCTCGTGTTGCTCCACCGTACCGGACACACCCTGACCCGGTGCTTCGACGACATCGCGGGCCGCGGGCACCGCGACGTTCCGGGATGCGGCCTCCTGTACGACGGTTCGGGCAAGGGGGTGCCCCGAGGCCTGCTCCACTCCCGCCGTCAGGCGGAGCAGCTCCTCCTCGGTGTAAGGCGGCTCCGGCAGGACCAGCGACACTCGCGGTTGTCCCACGGTCATCGTTCCGGTCTTGTCGAACACCCCCACCGTCACACCGCCGAGCTGTTCCAGGGCGGCGCCATGGCGAAAGATGATGCCGTGCCGCGCGGCGCGATTGACGCCGCCGATGATGGCGACCGGTACCGCGAGGATGAGAGGGCAGGGGGTCGCGACTACGAGCACCGCCAGCGCGCGCGTCGCATCACCAGACAGGGCGTAGGCCGCCGCGCAGACGGTGAGGGTGAAGGGAGTAAACCAGATCGCATATCGGTCGGCGAGCCGCTGAAGCGGCGCCTTGCTGGCCTGGGCCGTGCGGACCAGGGCGACGATCCGGGCATATTGACTCTCACCGGCCCGAGCCGCCGCCCGCACCTCGATCGCACCCTCGAGGTTCAAGCTCCCACTCATGACGCGGACGCCGGGTTCGGCGGTGACCGGTACGGGTTCACCGGTGAGCCGTGAGGTATCGATGCTGGACGAGCCGTCCACCACCAGCCCGTCGCAAGGGATCAGCTCACCCGGCCGCACCAGCAGCGTGTCGCCCACTTCCACGGCGTCCGCGGCCACATCCTCCGGACCGTTCGTGCCGATCCGATGGGCGACCCGGGGCGCGGCCGCCTCCAGCTCCCGCACCGCGTTCGAGGCGCGGCCTTCGGCGTAGCGCTCGAGCGCCTCGCCTCCGGTCTGCATTACCACGACGATCAATCCCGCGAGCGGCTCGCCCAACAGAAGGGAGGCGAGGATCGCCAGCATCGCGATCAGATCCGCGGCAAACCGCCCCGAGGCGATTCCCAGAACCGTGCGCCAGACGACCGGCGCCCCCGTTACCGCGAGCCCGGCGCTCCAGACCAGGGCGGCGGGTCCGGCGCCGACCCAGAATCGGACGGCGAGCCCCGAAACGATGACGAGAGTGGCGACGGCGGGGAGGAAGCCCGCGCCTCGGGACGTCAGGCTTGCTCGGCCCCCACCTCCGGCTCCCCCGTCCGGCGGAGACTGAAGCCCACTCCGCGCACCGTGGACAGCAGCTGTTCCCCGGACGCCTGACTCAGCTTGCGGCGCAGATTCCCCACGTGGACGTCCACCACGTTGCTCTCCGGGTCGAAGTGCATGTCCCATACCTTCTCCAGGAGAGTGGTCCGGCGCACCACTTCCTCCGTGTGCAGGAGGAAGTACTCGAGCAGCTGAAACTCCTTCGGGGTGAGGTCGAGCTTGTCGTCGTTGATCGTCGCCTGGTGGCGAAGGCGATCCAGCGAGATGGGTCCGTACCGCAGGACCTCGAGTCGCTCGGCCCCGCCCCGGCGATGGAGGGCCCGGACCCGCGCCAGCAGCTCGTCGAACCGGAAAGGCTTGGCGAGATAGTCGTCCGCCCCGGCGTCGAGGCCCCGGACCACGTCTTCCACCGCGTCACGCGACGTGAGCATCAGGATCGGGGTGTTCCGACCCTCGCGTCTCAGCTCGGCGGCGACCTGGAACCCGTTCTTCTTGGGCATCACCACATCGAGCAGGATGATGTCGTAGTCGTAGACGTGGGCCAGCATCAGCGCTTCATCGCCGTCCGGCGCCACGTCGACGACGTAGCCCTCTTCCTCCAGGCCCTGCTCGATGAAACCGGCGACCTTCCGGTCGTCCTCCACGACGAGAATCTTCATGGCTAGAAATCTCGGTATCGGGGCCTGAACGCTCTTAGAAGCCAGAATGAAGGAATCTTCACGACTCACCGGCCGGCAGCTCGAGGACCAGCTTCCCGCCCGCTCCGGGGCGGGAGACCGCCCGAAGGTCGCCGCCGAGCAGCCGTGCCAGCCGACGCGAGAGGGGAAGGCCCAGACCTACGCCGCGCATGTCGCCTTCCTTCTTGGTGGTGTAGATGTCGAAGATGAGTTCCAGGTCCGCTCTCGGGGATGCCCGGCCCTTCGTCTGCCACCGTAAAGACCACCACCTTGTCGCGCCGCGCCGTCGAGAGCACCACGTTCGATCCCACCGGGGTGTGCTGTATCGCATTGCCGAGCAGGTTGATCAGGATCTGCTCGACCCGGCTCGCGTCCGTGTCGCAGACCGGCAGATCCGGCGCCAATTCCAGGTCGAGGGTGACCTGGCGGGCAGCCGCGGCGGGTGTGACTCGCCCGATTGCCCGCTTGGCGATACTGCCAGGATCCACCGGCCTGATGTTGGGCCTGAGGCGGTCCTCGTCCAGCCGGCTCAGGTCCAGCAAGTCGTTGATCAGGGCCACGGCCTGCTGGGCCGAGTCCAGGACTTCGAAGGCCGCCGGCGGCACCGTCGCAGGATCCTTCTTGCGGACCAGCATCTCCGACCACCCGTACACCGCGGCCAGTGCGTTGCGCAGCTCGTGGTTGACCATCGCGAAGAAGCGCTCGCGGGAGCGATGCAGCTGCTGCACCTCCTCCAGCAGGCGGGCGCTCTCCTCGTGCAGCCTGGCGTTCTCCACCACGGCGGCGATCGCGCTGGCGAGCAGGACGGCGATGTACTCGTCCTCCTCGGTGAACAACGCGCCGCCGAGTTTTTCCGTGAGATACAGGTTGCCGAACACCCCGCGCCTCCCGGCGATCGGCACGCCGAGGAAGGAGCGCATCGGGGGGTGATGGGGTGGAAAGCCGTAGGAATCGGGGTGGCGGTTGAGATCGGGAAGGCGGATGGGACGCGCCTCGCGGATGACCAGGCCCAGAATGCCGTGGCCTCGAGGTGGGGGGCCGATACGGGCCCGCAGTTCATCATCGATTCCGTAGGTGGTAAAGCTCTCCAGCAGACGGCCGTCCGGCGCCAGTACTCCGACGGCGGCGAACTGGGCTCCGATGAGCTCCGCGGCGGCTTCGACGGCGTGGGCGAGCACCGCATCCAGCGACACGTCGGCAATCAGCCCGGTCATGGCGATGACCAGGCGCTCCAGGCGCTGCTGCGCGTCCGCGGTGTTCGGGGTGGTCCGGGGGTTCACGCAGCGGAATGTGCATCCGACCCCGCATGCCCGAAACCCCTGAACGCTTTCCCTGATCCTTCATCCTTTCTTCAGCCGCGCACCGCTACTCTCAGCACGAACTCGACGAGGAGCAGTGGAGTGAAGCTGGATCGCATCCTGGTCGCGACCGACACTTCGGACGCATCGCGGCATGCATACCGCGCCGCCCTGGACCTGGCGAGGCGCGCCGCGGCGGCGGTGACGGTCATGCGCACCATCACCGGCCAACGAGTGCCGGTGGGTGCGTATCGCGATTCGTCCGACGCGCACCGCGAAGCGCTGGAACGATGGGCCGCCGGTGCCGGAGAGAACGCCGCTGGGGCGGTTCAGGTGCACGTAGGCTTCGGCCATCCGAGCATCGAGATCCCCCGTCATGCCGAGGCCACTTCGGCCGACCTCATCGTGCTGGGCCGGAAGCCGCGCACCCAGGCCTCGCGATTCCGGCAGGGCGACACGGCCGACGAGGTGATTCGTCGGAGCCGCTTGCCGTGCCTGCTGGTGCCGCCGGGCGCCACGCCCATCCGCCGGATACTGGCGGCAGTGGACGGGACGGTGCGCGGACGACGCGTGGTGCAGGAGGCGTGCGACGTGGCCCGGAGCATCGGCGCGACCATCCACGCGGTGACGGTGGAGCCGTGGACTTCCGAGGAGTTGTCGAAAGTGGCCCCGGCGCCCCTCGCCGGCACGCTCGGCCTCCGGTCCGAGTTGGGGGAAAAGCTCACGGTGCGGGCCGGATCGATCTTCGAGCAGGTTCTCGCCGAAATTGGTGATATTGGGGCAGACCTGCTCGCGATCGGCGTTCGCCGGGGTGGGGCGCCGGGAACACTCGAGCTCGGTGGCGTGGGACGCCACCTGGCGCACACCGCGCCCTGTCCGGTCCTGACCATCCCGCTGTGACTACTTCGGTTCCGGAGGACATCGTGAAGGCGAATCTCGGCAGGATGGACCGCGTTGTCCGATTGATCGTAGGCGTCATGCTCCTGGGACTCTACGGTGCGCTGCCGGAGCCGTGGCGCTATCTCACGCTGGTCGGTCTCTTGCCCTTTGGAACCGCGATCACCGGGTTCTGCCCGATCCGCGCCGCCCTCGACCGGAGCCGTCCATGAAGAAGACCTCGCCCGGGCCGGAGCGTCTCAAGATCCGGTCCATCGTGGTCCCGCTGGACGGCTCGCGCTTTGCCGAGCAGGGGTTGCCCTGGGCCGTTGCCATAGCCCGGAAGTTCCGGGCCCGGCTCCGTCTGGCCATGGTGCATCAATTCCCCTCCCCGCCACCGCTCGACGAGGCGACCGCGCGCTTGTACACCAAGGTGGAGCTCGCGCTGAGAAAATCGCAGCGCGACTATCTCCACCGGATCGCCGGTCGCATCAAGGCTGAGGAGACGGTCCCCACTGCGACCGCCATGCTCGAAGGAGTGCCGGCCGCCGCCCTGAAGAAGTACGTCGGCGAGATTGGGGTGGACCTGGTGGTCATGACGACTCACGGCCGGGGCGGCATTCAGCGGGCGTGGATCGGCAGCGTGGCCGATCTGCTGGTCAGAACCCTCGAGGTGCCGCTGCTGCTCATTCGCCCGCGGGAGGGTGCGACGCTCACCGTCGGGGTCGAACGGATTCTGGTCCCACTGGACGGGTCCCGCAGGGCGGAGGCGGCCTTGCCGGTCGCGCAGGCCATGGCGCATGTGTTCGGCGCCCGACTCGAGCTGATGCAGGCAGTCCATCCGGTGCTGATCGCCACGGACCCACCGACCTCGTACCCCATGGGGTTCGACGAGCAGCTGACTGCCATCCAGCGGCGAGAGGCACAGGACTACCTGGACGGCATGGTTGAGTGGCTGAGGGAGGGTGGCGTGCCGGCCTCGGCGGCCGCCGTGCTCGGCGGCAGCGCGTTCGATACCATTCAGGACGTCGCCCGCGGTCCGGGTATCGGCATGGTGGCGCTCGCCACGCACGGCCGTGGGGGCGTGCAGCGCCTCCTGCTGGGAAGTGTCGCGGACAAGCTGGTTCGGGCCGGAGAGCTCCCGGTGCTCGTCACTCGGCCGAAGGGCAGATAGCCTCTGTGGCAGAAGGGCACGAGGACTCTGCCGCGCACGGAGACCATCATGCCCATGCCGGGCACCACCACGGGCATGCCGCCCCCGGTCGCGACCCGCCGCGCCCCGACCACGGCGCACATGTCGGGCACGGCGGCGATAAGCACGCCGGCCACAACGTCGCGATGTTCCGTGACAAGTTCTGGATCTCCCTCGCGCTCACCATTCCAACTCTGATCTGGGGCCACATGCTGCCCCGGGTCTTGAACTACACCCCACCTGCCGTGCCCGGCCAACGGTGGATCGCGCCGGCCTTCGGCACGGCGGTCTTCCTGTACGGCGGGCTGGTGTTCATCCAGGGTGCATGGCGGGAGCTTCGAAGCCGGCTGCCCGGCATGATGACGCTGATCGCCCTGGCCATCGGCGTCGCCTTCGTGTTCAGCGCGGTGGTGACGCTCGGCTATCCCGGCATGCCGCTCTGGGAGGAGCTGGCGACCCTGGTGACGATCATGCTGCTGGGCCATTGGATCGAGATGCGGTCCATCTCACAGGCTCAGGGCGCGCTCCAGGAGCTGGCCAAGCTACTCCCGAATACCGCGCTGGTGGTGCAGGGCGCCGAAGTCGAAGAGGTCCCGATCGACGCTCTGCATACGGGAGACGTGATCCTGGTTCGGCCCGGCGCGAGCATCGCGGCCGATGGGGTGGTGGTCGAAGGCAGCACAGAGGTGAACGAGTCCATGATCACCGGCGAGTCGCGTCCCGTGAAGAAGGGACCGGGGGACAAGGTGATCGCCGGGACGGTGAACGCCTCGGGGTCGCTTCGAGCAAGGGTGACCGGAGCTGGAGAGCAGACCGCGCTCGCCGGCATCATGCGGCTGGTCGCGCAGGCTCAGAGCTCCCGCTCGAGAGCTCAGGCGCTGGCCGACCGGGCGGCATTCTGGCTCACGATCGTGGCGATCGCGGCCGGAGCGCTGACCTTCGTGGTCTGGCTCGCCCTGCGCGGTGACCCCGCGTTCGCCGTCGAGCGCATGGTCACGGTGCTCGTGATCTCCTGCCCCCATGCTCTGGGCCTGGCCGTTCCGCTTGTGATCGCCATCTCCACGACACTGGGCGCCCGGGGCGGGCTCCTGGTTCGGGATCGGCGCGGGCTGGAGGAGGCGCGCAATCTCACCGCCATCGTCTTCGACAAGACCGGGACCCTGACCAGTGGAACGTTTGGCGTCGTGGGCATCGCCACGGCCGACGGGTTGAGCGAGCTGGAGGCGCTTCGGATCGCCGCCGCGGTGGAGCACGACTCGGAGCACACGATCGCCCAGGGCATCGTGCGGTCGGCGAGGGAGCGCGGCATTGCCCCCGCCGCCGCGGAAGATTTCAAGGCGCTTCCCGGGGTCGGGGTCAGTGCGCGGGTGAACGGGAGATCCTTCCTCATGGGCGGGCCGGCGTTGGTGAAGTCACGGGCCGTCCGGATTCCGGCAGGCCTGCAGGAAGCGGTGCAGCAGGCGGCGGCGCGCGGGCAAGCGGGAATCATCCTGATCGAGGAGGCCGGTCCGAGTGCGCGTGCCCTGGCGGTCTTCACCGTTGCCGATGTGATCCGCCCGGAATCCCGGGAGGCCATTCAGGCGCTGCACGATCAGGGGATCAAGGTCGTGATGCTCACCGGCGACGCGAGACCGGTCGCCCATGCCGTGGCGGGTGAGCTCGGTATCGACACCGTCTTTGCCGAGGTCCTGCCGGATCAGAAGGTCGGAAAGATTCAGGAACTCCAGCGCGCGGGCGAGCGCGTCGGGATGGTCGGCGACGGCGTGAACGACGCGCCGGCCCTGATCACGGCCGACGTGGGAATAGCCATAGGGGCAGGAACCGACGTAGCGGTGGAGGCGGGGGACATCGTCCTGGTCCGGAGCGATCCCCGGGATGTGCCGCGGATCGTGCGGCTCAGTCGAGCGAGCTACCGCAAGATGGTCCAGAACCTGTGGTGGGCCGCCGGCTACAACGTGGTCGCCATCCCGCTGGCGGCCGGGGTCCTGGCCGGACAGGGCATCCTGTTGTCCCCGGCCGTCGGCGCGGTGCTCATGTCGCTGAGCACGGTCATCGTCGCCATCAATGCCCAGCTGCTCAGGCGATCCGCTGTGTGAGCGGCGCGGGCTGGCGCGCCTTGACGACGGTCAGGACAACCAACCGTTCGGGTTTGATTGTGAGTGTTGTAACATATATTAGGGTATGCCGACTTCGCTCCAGGCCGAGCTCAAGCAGCGGAAGCCGTTCCGCAGCGCCGAGCAGGAGGCCATGCTCAGCATCGCCCGCACCGCCGCGATCCTGGATCACGCCACCGCGGAGGCGCTCAAGCCCTCCGGCCTCACGCCCACCCAGTTCAACGCACTCCGCATCCTCCGAGGCGCCGAGCCCGATGGCCTCTCCCGCAACGAGGTACGGGACCGGCTCATCGCCCGAGTGCCTGATGCCACCCGCCTTCTCGACCGCCTGGTGGACATGGGTCTGGTGGTGCGCGCCCGGCAAGGCGAGGACCGACGCTTCGTGCACAGCCGGATCACCAGGCACGGGCTCGACCTCCTGCGCTCTCTCGACGACGTCGTGGAGAAGCTCCACCGCGAGCGCCTCGGACACATGGGAGAGCGGAAGCTCCGCACGCTGATCGACCTGCTGGGGGATGCCAGGCATCCGCGCTAGCCAGTGGATCGCCGCTCCGCGCAGTATCGAGTCAGGCACCGCTAGTCTGGCCGGCTGGTGACGATCGTCACCGCTCATCCTGCCTGTCGCGGCGTAGCAATGATTTCATCACCCAGAGGGGTCCGCCGCACCCAGAGGCGTCCGCCCTACCGAAAGGACTTATGCACCCGCTCCGCATTGTCGCAGCCACGCTGCTCGCCATCGCTCCCGTCACCATCGCCTGCAGCCCGCGGCCGGGCGATTCCGCCGTGCGCGCCGAATCGCAATCCACCGCCCGCGACGCCAGCAATGCGGCCTGCACCCCGCTGGAGTCCCGCCAGCCCAACGCTCCCGACCAGAAGCCGGCGTTCCGCGAGCAGACCCGGGCCTGCGGCATCACCTCGGAGGCGGCGTTCGACGTCACGGTGGTCGCGACCGGCCTGGTGAACCCCTGGGCGGTCGAACCGCTTCCCGGCGGGGACTTCCTGGTGACCGAGAAGCCGGGCCGGATGCGGATCGTGTCGGCCGGAGGAGCGGTGGGCAGGCCGATCGTCGGCGTACCGGAGGTGGCTGCCGGCGGGCAGGGAGGTCTTCTCGACGTGGCGCTCAGCCCCGCGTTCGAGAGCGATCGCACGATCTTCTGGAGCTACTCCGAGCCACGCGATGGCGGGAACGCGACCAGCGTGGCCCGCGCGGTCCTCTCCCCTGATCGTACCAGACTCGAGCAGCTGAAGGTGATTCTGCGCGCGCTGCCGACCTACGATGGCGACAAGCACTTCGGATCCCGCCTCGTGTTCGGGCCCGACCAGATGCTCTACGTCACCCTGGGCGAGCGCTCCGACGCGCCGATGCGCCCGCAGGCGCAGCGGCTCGACAGCCACATGGGCAAGATCCTGCGCATCCGTCCGGACGGCACCGTGCCCGAGGACAACCCCTTCGTCGGCAAGGACGGCGCGCGTCCGGAGATCTGGTCGCTGGGCCACCGCAACGTGCAGGCGGCCGCCTTCGACGGCGGCGGCCAGCTCTGGGAGATCGAGCACGGCACCAACGGGGGCGACGAGCTCAACAAAGTCGAGAAAGGAAAGAACTACGGCTGGCCGCTGCAGGCATACGGCGAGGAGTACTCCGGGGTGCCGATCCCGAATGCCGCGACCGCGCGCGAGGGGATGGAGCAGCCGGCCTACTACTGGGATCCGGTGATCGCGCCGTCAGGGGCGCAGTTCTACTCCGGCGATGCCTTCCCGGCCTGGCGCGACAACCTCTTCATCGGCAGCATGAAGGACAAGATGCTGGTGCGCCTGACGCTCGCGGATGGCCGCGTCACCGGGGAGGAACATCTGCTCACCGACCGGGGCCAGCGCGTCCGTGACGTCCGGCAGGGTCCCGATGGCGCGCTCTATCTCGTGACCGACGAGCGGAAGGGCGAGCTCTGGAAGATCGCGCCGCGCCGCTGAGCGGTCCTAGGCCTTCTCTCCGGCGTCGGCGGGTCGGGGGCCGCGGCGGGCGATCGCCGGAAAGCCGTGCTGGCGCCGCACCAGCATCCAGAGCAGCGGCGCGATCAGCAGGACGGCGATCAGTGTGATGGCGGTGTCGGTGTTGCTGACACCGAGCAGCTTGAGCGCCGACGCCAGCAGCACGAAGGCCAGGGCCCGCCGGACCAGCCCGCCTGGCGCTCGCGCCGACAGGTGGGCGCCCACCCAGACCCCGGGAATGCAGCCCAGCAGCAGCGAGGTGGTGAGGTCGAGGTGAAAGTCGCCAAACAGCAGGTGGCCGAGCGCGGCCGAGGCGACCAGCGGAACGGCCTGGACCAGGTCGGTGCCGACCAGCTCGCTCGCCTTGAGCGTCGGGTAGAGCGCCATGAGCGCGATGATGATGAGCGATCCTGACCCCACCGACGTCATGCCGACGACGATGCCACCGATGATGCCCACGAGCACCGTGGGGACCGGACGCAGCGCCAGCGTCGGCTTTCCCTGCGGCAGCGGTGGGGCGCGTCCATCGCGGCGGCGGGCATGCTCCAGCAGCCGGAGATAGGCCCGGAGCGTGAGGCCGAATGCGGCCAACAGCAGGGCCACGCCCAACGACAACCGGATCACGTCCTGCACTTCCTGACCTCGGCCCAGCGCCCGCGCGATCAGGACGCCGCTGAAGGCGCCGGGGATCGAGCCGAGGCAGAGCCACTTCACCAGCCCCAGGTGGACCGTGCCCCGGCGCAGATGGACGAAGGATCCCACCGGCTTCATCACCGCGCTAGCGACCAGGTCGGAGGACACCGCGGTCAGGGGAGGGATCTGAAAGAAGAGCACCAGCACCGGCGTCATCAGTGCGCCGCCGCCCATGCCGGTGAGTCCCACGACGATGCCGATGCCGAAGGATGCGATGGTAAGAAGCCAGTCGATTGTCAAGCGAACTCCAATGGTCGAGTCTCAGGGTTTGTCCCGCTATCTCGCCAAATGCGACAGCGCCCGCACCACGGCAACGATCACCACCACGCCCGCGAGGTCCAAGGCCAACCCCCATCGGATCATGCGCCCCAGGGGGATGTAGCCCGAGCCGTAGACGATCGCGTTGCACGGGGTGGAGACCGGCAGCATGAACCCCAGGCTAGACGCCAGCGTCGCGCCGAGGGCGGGCTCGAGGGGGTCCAGCCCGGCCGCCCGGGCGATGGAGATCACGACCGGCACCACCATGTTGGCGGAGGCGGTGTTCGAGGTGGTCTCCGACAGCAGCGTCGCGAACACCACCGACGCCACCAGCAGCCCGAAGCTCCCTTCGACCGGCAGGAGACCGGTGAGGCCGCGCCCCATCGCCTCGGCCAGCCCGGTCTGGAACGACAGCACGCCGAGCGCGAACCCGCCGCCGTAGAGCAGCACCACGCCCCAGTCGATCTCCGCGGCCTCGCGCCAGGTGATGGCGCGTCCGTCGCGGCCGGGCAGCACGAAGAGCAGCGACGCCCCGATCAGCGCCGCGACGCCCTCGGGCACCCGCCGGCTCAGGGTCTGATAGATCGCGCTGCCTTCACCCAGCACCAGTGCCGCGATGCCGGGCACGATCCAGAGCGCGATCGTGATCGCGAACGCGACCGCGACCGATCGCTGTCCCGCCGTCCACGCGCCCAGCGCCTCCCGTTCCCGCCGGATCACCGCCGGCCCCGGCGGGTAGCTCTCGCACCCCCGCCGGCCCCATCCGGTCGAGATACCAGTACAGGAACGCGAACAGCACGACCACGACCGGAACCCCGATCAGCATCCAGCGGAAGAAGGTGATCTCCACCCCCAGCTGCGAGCGGATGAAGCCGATGCCGATCAGGTTCGGCGGCGTGCCCACCGGCGTCGCCAGACCTCCGATCGACGCGGCGAACGAGGTCATCAGCATCAGCGCGGTCGCGTAGCGCGGGTCGATCCGGACCGCGGTCCCCGAGCGCGCCGAGGGCGCCGAGGATCGAGAGCCCGATCCCGAACATCATGGCGGTCGTGGCGGTGTTCGAGATCCACGCCGAGATGAGCGCCGTGGCGGGCCGAAGGCGAGCAGGATGCGGCTGGGCCGCGCCCCGACCCAGGGGAGCGAGAGGACGGCGTAGGCGACGCGGCGGTCGAGTCCGTGCAGGAAGATGCCGCGCGCCAGGATGAACGCGCCGATGAAGAGGAACATCAGCGGATCGGCGAACGGGGCGAAGACCTCCTTCGCCGGGGCGACCCGAGCACCACGCAGGCCGCGGCACCGAGCAGCGCGGTCACCGGCAGCGGCAGCGCCTCGGTCACCCAGAGGACCACCACCGCCGCGAGCACGCCGGCGAGCCGGTGCGCCTCGGGCGTCAGCCCGGGCATGGGCCACCAGAGCAGCGCGAGTCCCAGCGCCGGGGCGAGTATCGCTCCGGCGGTCGCCCGTCCGCCTCCCCTGGCCACCGGCTCGGTCATCTGGGCTTATCCCTCGAATCAGGGTGGGTCTAGGATAAGCGCGCTCCCGGGGTGATCGCCATGCGCCCCGGCTGGTGATCCGGACGACGTTGCCGGGCTTTCGGGGCGGCGACCGTCCCCGGCGTGAGCCCTGTCACCATGCGGAACTCGCCAGATCGTTATCCTCGCCGGGCACGAAGCGCACCACTACACCATGCCGGACCAATCGGGAGGTAGGCTACCTATGAAAGCGATGGCCTGTGCCACGGCTGTGCTGATGTTCGCCCTCAGCACCGCCTGCAAGGATCGCGATGACCGTGACACGGCGAATCGGGTGGACAACGCCGCCGAGGATCTCGGCGACGCGGCGAAGGATGCCGGGAACTCCGTCGAGGAAGCCGGCAAGGACGTGGGTGACGCCGCCTCGGACGCCGCCAAGGACGTGAAGAACGAGGCCCTCGAGGCGACCGACAATGTCGACGGGTCCTATGATAGCCGCGACGAGTTCCGCTCCGCGGTCAAGGAGCGTCTCGCCCGCCTCGACGCCGAGCTGAGCGAGCTGGGTCGCGACGCCAAGGCCGGTGCCAACCAGGCTCGCACTGACGCGGTGGCGGCAGCGCAGGAGGCTCGTCAGGCCGCCGGCCGGACCGCGGACCGTCTGGCCACCGCCACCCGCGCGACGTGGGAAGAGTCCAAGCGTGCGGTAAACGAGTCGCTCGACGCGGCGGAGCGTCAGGTACAGGCCCTCCGCTCGGACGCGAAGCCGATGGGTGGAACCGGCGGACCGAGCTGACCCGCCGTAGGCAATCGCCGGCCCTCGTGGCCGGGTACTGAAGGAGGAGGGCCGGATCGCCAGCTGCGATCCGGCCCTTCTCGCGTCTCCGATCGTTGCAAACCCCGGCGAACCGTGACGAGACGCGGGCGTCGGGCCGCCCGGCGCTCGACCGGCCGTCACCATCCTGTTGCCGTTGCTGTAGATGGGGCGGATCGGAGCGGTGGTTTCCGTCTTGCAACCATCGCGGACCGACGCATCCGGATCTCGGGTGCGAAAGGAATCCCGTGCGACACCCGGAGGCGGTGCATGTGGCAGCGACCCGATCCCCGTAGCCGACGTCGAGGACGGCGACACGCCCGCGGCATGGTGCACGTCGCCCGCTCGCCGAGTCGAGGTCAGCATCCGCGCGAGTCGCGGGGACGGGGACGGCCGACGCGGCGGATGCCCGCACGGTCGGCATTGTGCTGGGCGCTGCTGAGCCGGTGCCGACGGCTGCGGCAGGAGCGAGCCGCCGCCGCCGGGGACTAGTACGCCTGATCGGCCCCTTCGGGGAAATATCGGCGACGGAGCAGTGCCAGCACTTCGGGAGTGAGGCCGGGCGGATCGAGCGCCACGGCGATCTCCCGGCCCACGTGGCGAATGACCTGGCCGCGCACCGGGATCACCGTCTCCGCATCCAGCCTGAGCTCCCCCGCGACATGACTGCCGGTGGCCGGCGCCCGCTCCGATGGAGCGAGCGCGTAGCGGAGACCGGTCGCACTCACATCGCGCAGGGGCGTGCTCGCGGCGGCTCCGGGCAGTGAGGGGAGGGGCAAGCGCGGCGCGCTTCGCCGCTCGTGATGCCAGCGAACCAGCGCCGAGCGCTCGGCGTCGATGAGGTCGAGGTCCGGCCATCCCTCGTCATCGGGAGCCAGGGCCAGGCCGGCGCGGTCGATCCGACCGATCGTCGCCCCGATATGCACCAGCCCTCCGGCCCGAAGGTGCAGCACGCCGGTCACTCGCTCGCCGATCTCCCACACCCGCCCCGCCGGCGCCGGCTCTATTCGCAGGCCTCCGGGTCCGAGGTCGCGCACCGCGCAGCGATAGCCCTCCAGCTCCAGCAGAGCGGGCGCGGTGCGGCGGTATTCGGCTCGAGGATAGGTCCTGCGATCGAGCTGAGGCTCGCTCCAACGATTCGGACGCATGCCCGTATTGTCGCCACGAAGCCTCCGCTTGGCCATCCCTGTACCCGGGGATAGATTTGCCCTCATGTCGACCACTCTGAAACCCTCCAAGCCTTCGACCACCACGGGAGCGGGCGTGCCCACAGTCTGGCTCGACGGCGCGTGGCACGGCCGGGACACCGCGACCGTCTCGGTGTACGATCACGGGCTCCTCTATGGCGACGGCGTGTTCGAGGGCATCCGCGTGTACGGCGGGAAGATCTTCAAGCTCTCCGAGCACCTCGACCGGCTCTACGATTCGGCCAAGGCCATCTGGCTCACGATCCCGATGTCGAAGGCCGAGATGGCGGAGGTTACCGAGGAGGCGGTGCGCCGCTCCGGGATCGCCGAGGCGTACATCCGCCACATCGTCACCCGCGGCGTTGGGGATCTCGGTCTCGATCCCCGGAAATGTCCCAAGGCGTCGGTCATCATCATCGTGGACACCATCCGGCTGTTTCCGGAAGAGGTCTACGAGACCGGGCTGCGCGTGGTGACGGCCGGCACGCCGATTCCGCACCGCGAAGCGTTGTCGCCTCGGGTGAAGTCGCTCAACTATCTGGCGCACATCCTCGCCAAGATCGAGGGCATTCACACCGGGGCCGACGAAGTGCTGATGCTCGACAGCGAAGGCCACGTGGCGGAGGGCTCGGGCCAGAACCTCTTCGTGGTGAAGCAGGGCATCATCAGCACGCCGGCCGCCTATGCCGGCATCCTGAAGGGCGTCACCCGCGACACGGTGATCGAGCTGGCGCGGGGCGCCGGGTACCAGGTGCTGGAGACGATGCTCAACCGCTACGACATCTACACCGCCGACGAAGCGTTCTTCACCGGGACGGCGAGCGAGCTGATCGCCATCCGGCAGGTGGACGGACGGAACATCGGCTCCGGCACTCAGGGCCCGGTCACCCGCGATCTGCGCGCTCGCTTCCAGGCCCTGGCGCGGGGCTGACCACGAAGCGGCCGATCGTCGCCGTTTTCCTTCACGCACCACGCCTCGGGACCGTCAAGCCCCGCCTCGCCGCCGACATCGGCGACCGCCACGCCCTCCGCCTCTATCGCATCATGGCCGCCCGCACGCTCGCCGCCGCGCGCGCGTCCGGCGGCGACATCACCGTCTGGTTCGCACCCAGCGACGCGGAGCCGGAGATGCGCCATTGGCTGGGCGACGGCTTCGAGTTCCTGCCGCAGCCCGCCGGGGATCGCGGCACGCGACTCGGCACCGCGGCCCGGGCCGCCCGACCGGGCCGGAGCTGGCTCGCGCTGGTGGGCGATTGTCCCGCTCTCGATGCGGCGATGCTGGCGGAGGCGGGCGCGATCGTTGCAGGCGGCGAGTTCGTGATCGGGCCCACGACCGACGGCGGGTACTACATCATCGGGGGCACCCCGCCGATACCCGACATCTTCACCGCGATGCCATGGGGCACCAACCGTTTGCTGGGGGAGACCCGAGCCCGGCTGGCCCATGTGGGCGTGGCGTGGCGCGAGCTCGCACCGCTGCGTGAAGTGGACACGATCGCGCAGGCGCGGGCGGAGCGGCTCTTGACCTGATTCCCGGCCTCCGCAAATATTGGCCGACCTTTCGTTCGACTTCGTGGAGTCGTCGATGGCCTGGAGAATCGTCGAGCACGGTGACCGGCGCTGGAATGTCACGTTCGCCGCCGAGCGCCGAGCCAACTCGGCACAATGGAATCTGGTATTCTCGTTTCGGTGCGCCGGCACCGCGCGTGAATCGTTCTGGGCGACGTATCCGCTGACGTCGTCCTCGAAGGCCGCGCTCTTTGCTCAGGCCGAGAAACTGTCCAACGACGCCCTGACCGCCCTCCTGTCCGAACACCTGGATTGAGAAGGCCGGCGGCCGCCGGGTGGCATAGGGCTTGCCCCTCTCGGCATCTCGCCGTAGTCACTCACCACGCCCGTGCCAAGGAAGGTCATGTCGGCACCCAATCCCCTCAGCGAGCGCCTGCGCTTCGCCGAGTTCGTACTGGATCGCCTCCCCAACGGGCGGTGCCGTGCGAAGGTGAGCCTCACCTGGCGGGATTCGGAAGCTTTTTCCGGTGACAGCGAGGGCCTGGCGTCCCAGGCGGGCGAGCTCCGCTGCGCTGCAATGGCGTGCGTGAACGCGCTGGCCCAGGCGGTCGCCGGGGGCGGCGGCGGAGGGGTGGTCTTCGATCTGCTGGGAGTCAAAGCGGTCCGCGCATTCGATGCGACGGTTGTCATCGTCTCCCTGTCGACCAATGCAGAAGGCTCGGATCAGCGGGTGGTGGGCTCGGTGCTCACCGAGGACGACCCCGCCCGCGCCGCGGCATTGGCCGTGCTCAATGCCACCAATCGGATCCTGGGCAACCGTCTCTTCATGCGTTAGCGGGGTAGACCTCCCAGTCCCCCTGCCTCAGAACGCCTTCCGCCCTGCGGAATGCACCCCGAACACACTCCGAAGCTGAGGCCCCATGCTTCGATCGTCCGGACTGCTCGCGATCGTTCTCCTTTCCGCCTGCGGGGGCTCCCACCGGCAGCCTGGGCCCCCCGCACCAGACGCTGCGTCCGCCGAGCCGAGGCCGTCGGTCGTAGCCGATGCGCTCCCCGAGCTACCGGGCGAACTCGCTCATCCTCCCGCACCCGAAGTCGATTCGCTGATTCCCGCCGAGGAACTCGCCGCGGAGACGCGCCAGGCCGCCGATAGCGCGGCCGACGAAGCGGTGCTCGAGGCGCTGGCCGAAGCCGCCCCCACCGATGCCGAAGCCGGCACGGCCGAGGTTCCGATCGAAGGCAACGACACCAAGGTGCTCGCCAACGCGGTCACCTGGGACATCGACGTCGAGACCTACAACAGTCATCACCGGGTGAAGTGGTATCTCGATTTCTTTCTCGGGCCCGGCCGCCAGCGCATGGCGATCTGGCTCGACCGGATGCAGCGCTACGAGCCGATGATCCGTCGGCGGCTGGCGCAGGAGGACATGCCGGGCGACCTGGTCTACCTGGCGCTGATCGAGAGCGGCTTCTCCAACACCGCCACCAGCCGCGCCAAGGCGGTCGGGATGTGGCAGTTCATGAAGGGCACCGCGAAGTTCTACGACCTGCGGGTGGATTCGTGGGTAGACGAGCGGCGCGATCCCTTCCTCGCCACCGACGCCGCTGCGCGTCACCTCCGGGATCTCAACGCCCGATTCGGCTCGCTCTATCTCGCGGCCGCCGCGTACAACGCGGGCTCGGGCCGGGTCTCGCGAGGCCTTCGCCGCCTCCGCGACGACGACAGCGGCCGAAGCAGCGACGCGGCGTTCTTCCGTCTCTACGACACCCGCCTCCTCCGCCGCGAGACCAAGGACTACGTGCCGAAGCTGATCGCGGCCGCGGTCATCGCGAAGGAGCCGGCGCGCTACGGCTTCAGCGTCACGCCCTCGGAGCCGCTGGCCTACGACTCGATCGTGGTGCCCACGATGACCGGTCTCGACGTCATCGCCCGGTTGGCGGACACGACCGTCGCCGCGATCCGGGAGCTCAACCCGCAGTTCCTCCGCCTCGCCACCCCGCCTGCGGTGGCCTCGGTGGTCCGACTCCCGGTGGGCCGCGGACCGGCCACCGTCGCCGCCTACGCGGAGCTGCCGGCGGACAAGCGCGTGACCTTCGTCGAGCACTTCGTGGCCCGCGGCGAGACCATGGGCGGGATCGCGCGGAAGTACCGGGTCAGCAGCCGCCTGCTCGCCGACGCCAACCCCAAGGCCAGCGCCAAGCGCCTTCGGATCGGCCAGCGGCTCATCGTGCCGACCGGCGGAGCGATCTCCAGCTCGATGGCGCGCCGCATGTCGGAGCCGGTGCCGGCGGCCGGCACCAACTCCTCGGGCTACCACCGGGTGAGGCGGGGCGAGACGCTCTCGGGGATCGCCGACGAGTACGGCGTGAGTCAGCGCGATATCCGGCTCTGGAACAAGCTGGACGCCAAGGGAAGCATCCGCGCCGGCCAGCGTCTCCGGGTGGCGGCGCCCGGCGCCAACGCCGCTCCGACCACCAAGGCCGCTTCGAGCACCAAGGTGGCTTCGACGACCCGGACGCACGTGGTCCGGCGGGGTGACACGCTGAGCGGGCTGGCCAAGCGCTACGGAGTCACGGTCTCCGAGCTGCGGCGGGCGAATGGCCTGGGGGAAAGCAGCGCGCTCCGCACCGGCGGGTCGCTCAAGATTCCGGGCTGACGCTACACCGGCAGAAGCTGCATGCGACGAGGGGGCCGAAACGATGTTTCGGCCCCCTCGTCGATCCTGGTCCATCCATCTCGCGTGCCCTACCCATCTCGCGTGCTACTGCGCGGCCTCGGAGCCTCCCAGCGGCTCGTAGCCGGCCATGACCGCCTCGGCGTACCCGTTGGCCGGATCGCCGCCCTTGGCGAGGATTCCGGCCACCTTGCCGGGCCCGCGGTTGTAGGCCACCAACGCCAGCTCCATGTCGTGATCGAACTGCTCCAGCAGGTCGCGCAGAAAGCGGAACCCGATCCGCAGGTTCTTGTCGCGCTGGTACAGGTCGGCCTCGGTCACGTCCGCGTCGTAGAAGCGCGCGGTGGGCAGCTGCAGCTGGGTGTACCCGAACGCATTCATGGGCGAGCGAGCGGTGGACTTGAACCCGCTCTCGATCTTCACCAGCTGAAAGCCGAGGGCGGGATCGATGCCCTCGCTCAGCGCGATGTCGTAGATCGCCTCGGACAGCTCCACCGGGATCTTGTAGCGGGTGGAGTTGGCCATGATCGCGCTGGTGCGCTCGAGCTGGAGCTTGACCAGCTCCAGCTCGCCCCGGGTTCCCTGGAGCTGCTGCTCGAGGCTGCCCATCTCACGCGCCACGAAGCGCGCGTCCGGGACAATGACGTCGTCCGCCGCGCCCACACCCTTGGTCCAGCCGGCCAGGGCCCCGATGACACCGGTGGTCACCAGCAGCAGGGCGCCTCGGGTGAGGACGCGCTGTGCCGGGCTCCGCTGTCGCTCGCGGTACTCCTCGGTCGGTCGCATGACGAGCACTCTCCAGTCTATGAGTCGTGAGCAGGCCGCTTGGTCTTGCTCACCAACTTGACGTCCTCGATGACCATCCCCTTGTCCACGGCTTTCACCATGTCATACACTGTCAGACAGGCGATGGTGACCGCTGTGAGGGCCTCCATCTCCACTCCTGTGCGCCCGGTCACCCGAGCGGCTGCAACGACCTGCACCCCGGGCAGCTCAGGGTCAAGCCTGGCTTCGACTTCCACGTGATCGAGGCCCAGCGGATGACAGAGGGGAATCAGCTCCCCGGTCCGCTTGGCGCCCATCACCCCGGCCACCTCCGCCACCGCGAGGACATCGCCTTTCGGCACTCCTTCGCCGGCCACCAGCTCATAGGCCTCGCGCGACATCCGCACCGCCCCCCGGGCCACCGCCGTCCGATCGCTGACCGGCTTGTCGCCCACGTCCACCATGCGCGCGCGCCCTTCGGCGTCGAGATGGCTCAGCTTCACAGCACCTCCGCCAGGTCCTCACTCAGGACGGCCAGTAGGAGCTGGGGATTCACGTTTCCCGAGGCCGACTCCCGAGCTTCCGCCACCTTCTCCAGCGCCTGCAGCAACGCTCCCGGCGTCCGATGCCGGAGCAGCGCCGAAGGTACCGCGCGCCGAACCGGCTGACCCATGGTGCCCCTCGCCGCCTCGCCCAGCGTGTCGGCCAGCGCATCGAGCATCGCGGCGAAGTCTCCCCGCGCCGCGAACGCCGCCTGGCCCATGGCGCGCTCCAGGGCAGGGCCCCGCCCCTCGATCACCGCCTCCAGCAGCTGCTCCGCCGAGCGATACGCCTTGCCGGTCTCGTCACCCTCGCTCAGCGCCTGCCCGATGGACCCCGCCGCCGGCGCGGCCCGCGTCTCGATCTGCTCGGCGGACCACCGGGGCTCGGTCTGGTCCGCCAGGAACGCTCGCACGTCGTCGTCCGACAACCGCTGCAACCGCATCGGCGCCGCGCGGGACCGGATGGTCGGCAGCAGGCGCCGCGGATCCGTCGTCGTCAGGAGGAACTGGGCCCCGGGGGGCGGCTCCTCCAGCAGCTTGAGCATCGCGTTGGCCGCCTCGGGACTGGACTCCTGAGGCACCAGACGGTCCGCCTCCCCGATGATGAAGACCCGGGGCCCACCTTCGACCGACGTGAGCGCCGCCCGCCGCTGCAGCAGCCGCACGCTGGCGATCGAGTGACTCGCCATGCCGTCGGCCGGAGCGTAGAGCGGACGCTTGCGCCGCTCCTCCATGACTGCCGCGAGAGCCTCCGCGGCCTCATCCACCTGCTTGTCCGGATCTCCGGCCTTGGGCCGGTTGATCGGGACGAACCAATGCAGGTCGGCGTGGGCCAGCCCCGTCACCAGTCGGCAGGCCCGGCAGCTCTCGCAGGGCTCCAGCGCCGGCGCGCTCACAGTACATCAGTTGTGCCAGCCAAAGCGCCAACCGCTGCTTCCCTATCCCTGTCGTCCCAGTGAACAGCAGGACCTGTGGGAGGGTGCCTGCACGAAGTGCCTGGGCCAGGCGACGCCTGGTCTGCAGGTGCCCGATCAGGGGCGGCAACGGCATCAAGACAAGCTAAGGTGGGGGGTGGGAAAAGCGAGTAGGTTCATTGTAACATATTCTTCAACAATGGCTTAGGCATGCTTCCTGTAGCTGCTTTGCGAGGCAAAGTCGCCACGAATCGAGGGTCATCGTCAAGTGAGCATGCACTTGCATCGGCAAGGGTGCAAGTCGGCTGCAGATAGGACTGCTGACCGGCGGCAATTTTGACGGCCGGGACCAGGCCTTCTCGGGTGCTTCGCGATGCGTCACGGGGGCAAGGTACGACCCGCCGATCGACCTCGCAAAACGGCTTGACCCTCGTGACACCGCAGGCGAGATTGCACCCGCGCTTGAGGTTGCCTTCCCGAGTAGCTCAGTTGGTAGAGCAGGTGACTGTTAATCACCGGGTCGGGGGTTCGAGTCCCTCCTCGGGAGCTGCACCGGACACCGCCGTACGAGATCTCTCCACCGACCCCGGCCCCGCGCCGGGGTTTCGTGTTAAGGTGCCGGTCGCAACTCAGCCGGTGCGCTGCGCCGCCCGCTCCAGCGGGGCCAGCACCAGGTCGGGCGCCGGCGGTGGCCGCGTGCTCGCGCACGACCGGCAGACCGGCACCTTCCCACTCGTTGAACCCGCCGGGTTGATCCAGGATCTCGCCGATTCCCCGCGCGTCGAGCAGGCTCGCCGCGATGGCGGAGCGGGTGCCGCCCTGACAGTGGACCACCAGCGGCCGCCCGCGGGGCACCTCGTCCAGTCGATCCACCAGCTCTCCGGCGAAGATGTTGGCCACGCCGTCGATGTGCCCCGCTTCCCATTCGGCCCGGCTCCGAACGTCGAGCGCCTGCACCGTTCCCGCCGCGAGCCGGGCGGCCAGATCCTGCGCCGTGATCCGGCCGTAGCTGGCGAGACTGCGGCCGGCCCGGTTCCAGGCGCCGAGCGCGTCCGCGCCGAAGGTGCCGGTCACCCGGTCCAGCCCGATCATCGCCATGTCGCGGAGCGCGAGCTCGGACTGCCGGCCGTCCGGCTTGGCCGAGAGCAGGTAGACCTCGCGGTCGTAGGGCACGATCCAGCCCACCCAGGTGGTGAACGCGTTGTTGAACGGGATATTCACGCTGCCGGGGAGGTGCCCCGACGCGTACTCGGTCGAGGTACGGGTGTCCACCACCAGCTCGCCCCGATCGAGCAGGGCGACGACGCTCTCCGGGTCCATCGGCGTCGGGCGCGGCAGGCCGCCGAGGAGACGGGGCCCCTCCTTGTTGATCCGCTTCATCGTGCCGAAGTACTTCGGCGGCTCGGGCTGGCCCGCCAGCACCAGGCGCACGAACTCCTCCTCGTCCGTCCACGCCGAACGCCCAGTTGAACCGCCGCTCGTAGCCCACGGTGCTGTGGGGGATGGCGCTCATGCCCTTGCCGCACGCCGAGCCGGCGCCATGGCCGGGCCAGATCTGGAGATAGTCGGGCTGGGCCTTGAAGCGCTGGATGCTCCGGAACAGCGTCCGCGCCGCCGATTCCATCGTGCCCTCGACCCGCGCGGCGCGCTCGAGCAGGTCGGGCCGTCCCACGTCGCCCACGAAGACGAAGTCGCCGGTGACCGCAGCGATCGGCTCGGTCGCCGCGGCGCCGTCGGTGACGAGGAAGGTGAGGTGCTCCGGCGTGTGCCCCGGCGTATGCAGCGCCTGGATCCGCACGCGACCCACGTCGAACGCGTCCCCGTCGCGGAGCGGAACGGCGCCGTCGCCCGCGGCGAAGTCGTAGCGCCAGTCGTCGCCGCCCTCGTCGGAGAGGTAGAGCGTCGCCTTTGCCCGGGCGGCGAGCTCGCGGCTCCCGGAGACGAAGTCGGCGTGAATGTGGGTCTCGGTGACGTGGGCGATGCGGAGGTTGAGCGAGGCGGCGAGGGCGAGATACTGCTCGACGTCGCGGGTGGCGTCGACCACGAGCGCCTCCCGCGCCTCGGTACAGCCGATGAGGTATCCGGCCTGGGCGAGCTTCGCGTCCCAGATGCGGTGCAGCAGCACTAGCGGCGCCCCGGGACGCCGGAACATGGGCCGCCGCTCCTCCTCGTCGAACTCGATGCGCGGGCGGCGCGGTCCCGATGCGCGCGGCTCGGCCTTCTTGGGCTCCGGCGTCGGCGGCGGGCGTCGAGCTGCCGGGGCGGGTTTCGCCGCCGGCGCCGGAGCCGCCACCTGCGGGGGCGGGCGGCGAGAGACGTGGAGCTGTCCCGGCCCGGCGACTCCTTGGGCCGATTGTCCGAGGCCGTGGTGGCCAGCAGTCCCATCGCCGACTGGGTCGCGATGCGGATGGTCTGCAGCGAGGTGTCGAGCGCGTCGCGCAGCCGCGCGTCCACCCGCGGCGCCTCGGCGGCCAGGATCTCCCGCAGCAGCGCGCGGGCCGTATCGGGTCCGACGGCAAGGCCGAGCTCTGCGAGCCGATCGCACACCATCTCCACGGTCTCGAGACCGGGCTCGTGGCCCGGCGTGGCTCGGTTCGTTCGTCACCAGTCCCTCCGCGTCAGAGGTCGCACGCGCGCCAGAGATACCAGCACGCGACCGAACGGTATGGACGCCAACGCTGCGCGCGCCGCTCGATGGTCACCGCGGCTGGCAGACGCCGAACGCCGAACGTGAGCGCGAATCCCTTCCGAATGCCCAGATCGCTGACCGGCAGCACGTCGCCCCGTCCCAGCCGGAACATCAGCAACATCTCGGCGGTCCAACGTCCGACGCCCCGGACCTGGATCAGCCGCTCGATGATCTCCTCGTCGCTCATCCGGCGCACCGCCGCCATGGGGGGCACGGTCCGATCCAGGCTCCGCGCCGCGAGATCGCGCAGCGCGGCGGTCTTGGCGGTGGAGAGTCCGGCGGCGCGGAGCCGCTCGGGCGGGGTGTCGAGGATGTCGCGCGGGGTGGGGAATCGCTTGGGCGCATAGAGCGCGACCACCCGGCCGAGGATCGTCGCGGCCGCGGCGCCGGAGAGCTGCTGGTACACGATGGCCCGGGCCACCGCGGCGAAGAGGCTCTGGGTCGGCCGGGGCCGGAGACCGTAGGGCCCCACCCGCGCGATGAGCGCGCCGAGTGCCGGATCGGAGTCCGCGAGATGGCGGCATGCCAGGATCGGATCGTAGTCCAGGCCGACACGGCGAGCGGTCGTGCGGTCATGGCCGAAAAGATAATCAGCCGCGGCGGTTCGAGGCCGCCGCCGAGGCGCCGACCAGCGCCGTCGCCGCGAGCACCAACATCGAGCCGGCGACCTGCCACGCGGTGGGCCGGTCGGGGAAGAGCGGCAGCGCGAGCAGGTAGGTGAAGACGACCCCGAGTTGCTCGAGCGCGGTCACGGGCGTGGCGCGGTGGAGCGAGTAGGCCCGCGTCATCGCGATCTGTCCGCCGCCGCCGCCGAGCCCGGCGCCGAGCAGGTACAGGGCGCCGGTGCCGTCGGGCCAGGTCCAGGACGGGAATAGCCAGCAGCAGCATGGTGGCGAGCGCCACCAGCGAGAAGTGCAGGACCACCGCCTCGTGGCTCTCGCCGGGGCCGATCCGGCGGAGCCAGATCATCGCGAGCGCATAGAAGAACGCGCCCACGGTCGCGACCAGCGCCACGGGCGCGGCGGAGGTGAAGGACGGGCGGACCAGCAGCGACGATGCCCGCGAAGGCGAGGGCGACGGCGAGGCCGAGCCGGCGGCCGACCGCGCTCGCCGAGCAGCGGCCCCGAGAGCAGCGCCACGAAGATCGGCGCCGGTCGCGCCCAGCGTCGCGGCGTCGCCCACGCTGACCCTGGGCGACGCCAGCGAGTAGAAGGCGCCGATGGCCGCGAGGGTGCCGAACACGCTGCGGCGCCAGCTGCCGGCCCGGTCGGTGACCCGCAGCGACGCGCCGCGCGCGATCGCGAGTCGCGACGGCCACGGCCGCGCCGACAGAAAGCGCGCCGACGCGATCTCGGCCCACGGCAGGTGCCGCGCGCCGAGTCTGGTGAAGACGTTCATCGCGGCGAAGCAGAGCTGGGCGAGCAGCATCCACCCCAGCCCGCCCCAAGCGGAGCCGGCGCGCACGACATCCTTTCGAAACGGAACGGCGAAAGGTAGCGCTCGAGCGCGATCCTTGACGCGCGTGCGAGGAGCGCGTTCGCTTTGGCCGATGCACCCCGAAGAATTCCGGCGGCACGGCCACGCGCTGGTGGACTGGATGGCCGACTATCTGCGCCGGCGTGGGCGAGCTTCCGATCACGCCGGACGTGCGCCCGGGCGACATCCGCCGCCGCCTGCCCGACGGCGCCGCCCGCCGCCGGCGAGCCGTTCGAGGCGCTGTTCCGCGACTTCCGCGAGCTGATCGTCCCGGGGATGACGCATTGGAACCACCCGGGGTGGTTCGCCTACTTCCCCGGCAACAACAGCCCGCCGTCGATCCTCGGCGAGATGCTCACCGCGGCGCATGGGCGCCCAGTGCATGTCCTGGGCGACCTCGCCCGCGGCCACCGAGCTGGAGCAGGTGGTGATGGACTGGCTCCGGCAGATGATCGGGCTGCCGGAGGAGTTCGTCGGCGTCATCCAGGACACCGCCTCCACCGCGACGCTGGTGGCGCTGCTCGACCGCGCGCGAGCGCGCCACCGGAGGCGACGCCGGCCGCCGAGGGTCTGGCCGGCGCGGCCCGGCACTCGCGGTGTACGCCTCGGCCGAGGCGCATTCCTCGGTGGACAAGGGCGTGAAGCTCGCCGGCTACGGGCTGGATCGGCTGCGGCAGATCCCGGGCGACGCGGCCTTCGCGCTGCGATCCCGCGGCGCTGGAGCGCGCGATCCAGCGAGGACATCGCCGCCGGGACTCAGGCCGGCGTGCGTCGTCGCGTCGATCGGCACCACCTCGTCCACCGCGATCGACCCGGTGCCCGCGATCGCCGAGCATCTGCCGGCGCCACGGCGTCTGGCTGCACGTGGACGCCGCCTACGCGGGCGCCGCGGCGATCGTGCCCGAGCTGCGCGATCGCTTCGCGGGGATGGACCGGGCCGACAGCATCGTGCTCAATCCGCACAAGTGGCTGCTGACCAACTTCGACTGCACCGCCTACTACGTCCGGGACCGCGAGGCGCTGCTGCGCGCGTTCCAGCCTCACGCCGGAGTACCTGCGCACCGCGTCACGATGCCGGAGGTCGTCAACTTCCGCGACTGGGGCATCCAGCTCGGCCGCCGCTTCCGGGCGCTCAAGCTCTGGTTCGTGCTCCGGAGCTACGGTGTCGAGGGTCTGCAGGCGATCATCCGCGCGGCACGTCGCGCTGGCCGCGGAGCTGGCGGCCTGGATCGACGAGGAGCCCGAGTTCGAGGTGGTCGCGCCGGTGCCGTTCGGCCTGGTGTGCTTTCGCGGTACCGCCCCGGGGCGTGAGCGGAAGCCGAGCGGGACGTGCTCAACGAGCGCCTGCTCGCGCGGGTGAACGCGAGCCGCCGCGTGCATTCTCACCCACACGCGGCTCGGCGGCCGCTACGTCATCCGTCTGGTGGTGGGCCAGCGTGGCACCGAGCGGCGCCACGTGGAGGAAGCGTGGGAGATGATTCGGGGAGCGGCGGCCGCGCTGGGTAGCGTGACGGAGCTGGGCCGCCGCGCGGTCAGCCGGCTCAGCGCCGCCAGGGCGTGCGCCGGGACAGAGCAGCGGCCGCAGATAGCGCCGCGGTGTGGGACTCGGTCGCACTCGGCGACCGCCTCGGGCGTGCCCTGCGCGACCACCCGCCCGCCGGCGTCTCCGGCCTCGGGCCCGAGATCCACCACCCAGTCGGCGCGCTTGATGACGTCGAGGTGATGCTCGATGACGACCACCGTGTGTCCCGCGTCCACCAGCCGGTCGAGCACCTGCATCAGCACCCGCACGTCGTCGAGATGCAGGCCGGTCGTGGGCTCGTCGAGGATGTAGAGCTTGCGGCCCTCGCGCTTGCCGGCCTGGATCAGCTCGCGCGCGATCTTGAGCCGCTGCGCCTCGCCGCCCGACAGCGTCGTCGCCGGCTGCCCCAGCCGCAGGTAGCCGAGCCCGACCTGCTGCAGGTGCCAGAGCGCCGTGCCCAGCCTGGGCTGGTGGCGGAACCGGGCGATCGCCTCCTCCACGGTCCACTGCAGCACGTCGTGGATGGATTGGCCCTGGATCCGCACGTCGAGCACGTCCGCGCCGATAGCGGGTGCCGCCGCAGGCCTCGCACGGCACGAAGACGTCGGCCAGGAAGACCATCTCCACCTGCACGTGCCCCGCCCCCTCGCACTCCTCGCACCGCCCGCCGGGCATGTTGAACGAGAAGGTGCTGGCGGTGTACTTCCGCTGGCGCGCCAGCGGCTGTGCGGCGAACAGCTCGCGGATCTCGTCGAACGCCTTGATGTAGGTGATCGGGTTCGAGCGCGGCGAGCGTCCGATCGGCGACTGGTCGATCAGCAGCACGTCCTTGAGCAGCTCCCAGCCCGGTGAGCGACGCGACCTCGCCCACCGCCTCGCCCAGGTGCGACTTGGCCGAATGCCCGCCGTGGAGCCTGCCCTCGAGATTTCGATAGATCACGTCGTAGAGCAGCGTGCTCTTGCCGGACCCGCGAGACGCCGGTCACCGCGGTGAGCGCGCTCGAGCGGGATGTCCACGTCCACGCCGCGCAGGTTGTGCAGCCGCGCGCCGCGGACCTTGAGCCAGAGCGGGCCGGCCGGCCGCCGCGCGCTCGGCACGGCGATCCGCTTCTGCCCGGTGAGGTACTGCCCGGTGAGCGATTGCGTCGCGCCGGACGACCGGGCCGGCGTGCACCACCCGCCCGCCGTGATCGCCCGAGCCCGGGCCCGAGCTCGAGCATGAAGTCGGCCTGCTGGATCGCGGCGAGATCGTGCTCGACCACGACGACGGTGTTGCCGCCGTCGCGCAGCCGGCGGAGCAGCGCCAGCAGGCGGTCGGTGTCGCGCGGGTGCAGGCCCGACCGACGGCTCGTCGAGCACGTAGAGCGTGTCCACCAGCCGGGAGCCGAGCGCGTTGGAGAGGGAGATCCGCTGGGCCTCGCCGCCGGAGAGCGTGCGGGTCTGCCGGTCGAGCGTGAGATAGCCGAGGCCGACGTCGCGCAGGAAGCCGAGCCGCGCGTCGAGCTGGTCCAGCACGAGGTGCGCCACCTCGCGCTCGAACGGCGTGAGCTCGAGCGCCGCCGAGCCATTCGTGGATCGCGTCGATCGGGCGGCCCGCGACGTCGGCGATGGTCTCGCGGCCGATCCGCACCGCCAGCGCGTCGGGGTTGAGCCGGGCCCCGCCGCACTCGCCGCAGGTCTTGGCGAGCTGATACTGCCGGAGGAAGACGCGGATGTACTGCTTGTAGCGCTTCTCCTCCAGATCCTTGAGGAAGGGGAAGATCCCGACGTACCGGCCCTTCCGGCCGTAGAGCAGCTCGCGCCGGTGTGCGGCCTTGAGCTTGTGCCACGGCTTGGTCGGATCGGCGCCCAGACTCTGCGCGCGCTCGAGCAGCATCTTCCGCCGGGTCTCGTAGCGCGGCTTGGTCCAGGGATCGATGGCGCCCTCGGCCAGGCTCCGGCCGGGATCGGGCACGACCAGCGACTCGTCGTACTCCAGCACCGCGCCGAAGCCGTTGCAGGCCGCGCAGGCGCCGCGGGGATTGTTGAACGAGAAGAGGGCGGGGGTGACGGTCGCGGCGGGCGTGTCGCACGCGCTGCAGGCGGGCCACCGGGTGAACCGGAGCCGCCCGCCGTCGTGCAGCGCGAGGGCGATGCCTTCGCCCTCCTGGAACGCGACCGCCACGGCCTCCGAGAGCCGGCCCAGTGCTGCAGCCGGCCCGCCGAGGCGATCCACCACCACCAGCAGCTCGCCGGCGCGGGTCAGGTCGAGTGAGGGCGGGCAGCTCGTCGAGGTGGTGCGGCGACGCCGTCGGCGATCGACCCGGACGAAGCCCAGGGCGCGCAGGTTCTCCACCACCGCGGCATGCGCCAGCCGGGCCACCGGAGGCAGGGGAAAGGCGATCTGGACCCGGGCCGCTCCCGCGGCGACGATCTCGTCGGCGGCCGACTGGGGCGTGTCCCGGCGCACCGGCGCGCCGCAGGCCCGGCAGAAGCTCCGGCCGATCCGGGCCCAGAGGAGCCGCAGGTAGTCGTACACCTCGGTGGCGGTGCCGACGGTGGAGCGGCTGGAGACCATCGGGTTGCGCTGCTCGATGGCGACCGACGGCGCGATGCCCTCCAGCCGGTCCACCAGCGGCTTGGGCATCCGGTCGAGGAACTGCTTGGCGTAGGTGGAGAGCGACTCGATGTACCGGCGCTGCCCCTCGGCGTAGAGCGTGTCGAAGGCCAGCGTGCTCTTGCCCGAGCCGGAGGGACCGGTGACGACCGTGAGCGCGCGGTGGGGCAGGTCGACGGTGACGCCCTGCAGATTGTGCTGGCGGGCGTTGACGATGCGGATGACGGAATCGGCCACGGCGGAACATAGCGGGACGCGGCTTCGGGATAGTTTCGGGCGGAAGGCGGAAGGGCGGACAGGCGGAAGGGCACGGGCGGATCGGGACGGAAATATCGGGAACGCTGCTGCTCGTCCGTGGTCCGCCCGTCCGCCCGTCCGCCCGTCCGCCCGTCCGCCCTACCTTCTCCCGCCCTGCACTCTTCGTCCCGCCTTGCTGTCACCCCCAAATTCCTCCTCCGCGGGTTCGAGTTCTCGGTGCTGGCCTCGATGGCCGGCTTCGGGATCACGCTGCTCTACGGCAACGACCTCCCCGCCTTTCTGCGCGGCCTCGGCCGGAGTCCATTGGGGCTGGGTGCTGACCGGGAGCCGCGCTGGCCTCGATGGACTGGATCGGTGGCGGTCTCCGGCTCTGGATCTGCGCCCGCCACGTGTTCCCCCGGCCCTCGCTCAAGGGATGCATCCTGGCCGGCGGGATGGGGGCCTGGGCCGGGTTCCTCACGCCGCTCAACTCCGGCGCGGGGCCGATGACGATGTACACCCTCCGCCGCTACGGCATTCCGCTGCCGGTCGCGGTGACGTCCACCTTCATCAGCTTCGTCTCGACCGTGCTGTTCTTCGCGATCGCGGGGCCACTGGCGCTGGTGTTCGGGGCGCGGGAAGGGCGCTGGGCCAGCGGGGCAACGTCCTCGGCCTCTCGCTCTACGACCTGTTCCTCGGCAGCCTCACGATCGTGGGCGCGATCGGCCTGCTGATGGCGCTCGTCATCTTCGCTCCCCGGCTGGTGCGCGACCTGATCCACCGGGCCGCCGAAGCCATCGGGCGCCGGAGCCAGCGCGTCGCCGAGCGGCTCGAGCGCCTCCGCGCCGGGATCGACGAAGCCCACCTCAGCGTGGTGGCGTTCAACAGCCCGCGCGGCTGGCTGGCCATCTTCTGGTCCACCATCCTGTCCGCCGTCTCCCACGCGAACAAGCTGCTGGCGGGCTACGTCGCGCTCCGCGCGATCGGCATGCACGCCAACTTCGTGGACATCCTGCTGGTGCAGACGCTGGTGATGTTCCTGCTCTACTTCGCCCCGACGCCAGGGGCCTCGGGCATCGGCGAGGTGCTTTCCGCCGCGGTGATGTCGTCCTACGTGCCGCGGGAGCTGACGCCGATCTACATCCTGATCTGGCGGCTCACGCTCACCTACTTCACCCTCGCCTTCGGCTTCGTGGTGTTCTCGGGATGGCTCCGCCAAGGGCTCAAGTCGATCGACCAGGGCGCCGTGGCCGAGCCGACGGGCGGATAGCGGGCGATGTCGGACGACCAGGATCTCCCCGCCAGGTACGACGCCGCCCTCATGCGGCGCCTGCTCCGCTACCTCCGACCCTACCGCGGGCTCGCCGCGGCGGCGGTGCTGCTGCTGCTGGTCCAGTCGGGACTCGCCCTGGTGGGCCCCCGCCTGACCGAGCGCGCGCTGGACGTCGCCATTCCGCGTGGCGACCTCGGCCTGCTCGGCCTGCTGGCCAGCCTCTACCTGGCCGCCATCCTGTTCGACCTGGTGGTGGAGTACGGCGGGACGCTGCTCACGACGTTCGTCGGCCAGCGGGTGATGTACGATCTCCGGATGGAGATCTTCGGCCACCTCCAGCGGCTCAGCGTCACCTACTTCGACCGCAACCCGGTGGGCCGGCTGATGACCCGGGTCACGTCCGACGTGGAGACGCTGAACGAGCTGTTCTCGTCCGGCGTGGTCACCATCTTCGGCGACGTGTTCACCCTGGTCGCGATCATGGGCATGATGCTGGTGATCGACGTCAAGCTCGCCCTGGTGACCTTCGCGGTGATCCCCCTGGTCTGGCTCACGGCCGCGCTCTTCCGCCGGCGGGTCCGGGAGTCATTCCGGGACATCCGCTACCGGCTGGCCCGGCTCAACTCCTTCCTCCAGGAGCGGCTGAGCGGGATGCGGGTGGTACAGCTGTTCGGGCGGGAGGCCGCGTCCGCCGGCGCGATTCGCCGAGCTCAACCGCGAGCATCTCGCGGCGCACCTCAGGTCGATCACGGTGTACGCCATCTTCTTTCCGGTGGTCGAGGTGCTGACCGCCGTCGCGATGGCGCTCCTCCTCTGGTATGGCGGTCTCCGGGCCCTGGACGGCACGCTCACGGTGGGGGTCCTCGCCGCGTTCATCCAGTACACCCGGCGATTCTTCCAGCCGCTGCAGGACCTCTCCGAGAAGTTCAACCTGCTGCAGAGCGCGATGGCCTCGTCCGAGCGGGTCTTCGCGCTGCTCGACGAGCCGGTGGTGGTGCGCGAGCCCGCCGATCCCCGGTCACTTCCTCGCCCGGTCCTGGGCGAGGTTCGATTCGAAGGCGTCTGGTTCCGCTACTCGCCGGACGGCCAGTGGGTGCTCAAGGACATCTCGTTCACCGCCTCTCCAGGCCGCACCCTCGCACTGGTGGGTCACACCGGCGCCGGCAAGACGACGATCGTCAACCTGCTGCTCCGGTTCTACGATCCCGAGCGGGGCCGGATCACCGTGGACGGCGTGGACATCCGGGAGCTCACCACGGCCGACCTCCGGTCCGCGATCGGCTTCGTGCAGCAGGACCTCTTCCTCTTCACCGGCGACATCCTGCACAACCTGACCCTGGGGGCGCCGATCACCGCCGAGGCGGCGCGGCTCGCGGCCGAGCGGGTGGGAGCGGACCGGTTCATCGAGCGGCTGCCTACCGGCTATGGGCACCGGCTGGGCGAGCGGGGCCGGAGCCTCAGCGTCGGCGAGCGCCAGCTGCTGAGCTTCGCCCGCGCGCTGGCGCTGGACCCCCGCATCCTGGTGCTGGACGAGGCCACCAGCTCGGTGGACGCGGAAGCGGAGGCGCAGATCCAGCGCGCGATCGCCGAGTTGATGGCGGGGCGCACCAGCCTGGTGGTGGCCCACCGGCTCAGCACGATCCTGCACGCCGACGAAATCCTGGTGCTGCACCACGGGGAGATCCGGGAGCGGGGCACGCACCGCGAGCTGCTGGCGGCGGGCGGACTCTACGAGCGACTGTACCAGCTGCAGCTCAGGGGCCAGGAGGTCCGCAAGATTGCCTGAGACGATTTTGCTTGCCTGCCCCCGGAGCCCGGGATACGTTTGGCATCCGGTTCAGCCTTCGGGATCCGATCAATGATGCAACTCGAAGTCGGTGGCCGCCGGATACCCGTCGCCACCGGAGACACTGTCATAGGCTCGGCGCCCTGGTGTGCCATCGTCCTCGAGGGTGAGGGCGTCCGGCCGCACCATGCCGTCGTGCAGGGCACCACGGGGGGCGCCGCCGCGATTCGCACGGCGGGGGCCGACGCCGAGGTGTCCATCAACGGCGTGCGCCTGGGCACCGACCCGACGCCGGTGCTCCACGGCGACAAGATCCAGATCTTCGGCCACGAGATCCTGGCGGTGGACCCGCAGCGGGCGGGGAACACCCAGCTCTTCGACTCCGGCGCCTTCGCCGACCTGCCTCCGGCCCAGCGCCAGCGAGCCGCCGGTCGGGCCTGCGGGTGGCCGGCTGGTCTGCCTGACCGACGGCCGGGAGTACCCGGTGGGGGCCGAGCCCGCTGGTGTTCGGTCGCGATGCGTCCTCGGACGTGGTGGTGACCGCGGGCGACGTCTCCCGGCGGCACGCCGAGATCCAGGTGGGCGCCGAGGGCTACGTGCTGATGGACCTGAGCGTGAACGGGACCTACGTCAACGGCAAGCGGGTGGGCCGGCGCCACCTGCTGGCGCGGGCCGACGTGATCCGGATCGGGACCGACGAGTTCCGCTTCTACGCCGAGGCCGCTCCGCCGCCGCGCCGATGGGGCCCCGCTCGGCTACCCGCCGAACGCGGCCGCTGCACACGCCGACCGGCGCCAGCGCCCGCCTGTCCGACACCATGCACGGCCTTCCGCTGTCGCTCCCCCGGGACCCGCTGCCGACACCGGTCAGCCGCGCGCTCCCGGATCGCGCCCATCGCGTCGCTGCTGGTGCGCACCGGGGAGCTGCGCGGCCGCCGGCTGCCCGATCACGCTGCCGGTGGTCAACGTCGGCCGGGCGGACTACAACGACATCGTCATCGCCGACCCGAGCGTCAGCACCACCCACGCCAAGCTGCAGCGCAAGGACGACGTCTGGGTCCTGACCGATCTCGGCTCCACCAACGGCACCTTCGTCGAAGGCGAGCCGGTGACCGGCGAGACCGCGCTCACCCCGGGCACCACCCTCCGGTTCGGCGACGTGGCGGCCCTGTTCGAGCCCCACGACGAGCCCGGCCCCGCCGGCGCCGCGCGGAGCGGGCCCGAGGTGGAGACCGATGCCGGCCTGGGCCGCGGTGGCGCCGCGCGCCGAGGAGACACCGCCGAGCCCCGGTCCGCCAGGCGCCCGCTCCGCGCCGCGGCGCCCAAGCCGAGCGGGCCGCCCCCTGGCTGATCGCGCTGGTCGTGTTCGCCGCGATCGTCATCGCCTATGTCCTCCTGACCTCGAGCTGACGGGGCCTCGTGCACTTCACCTGTGCCGCTCGAACCGACGTCGGCATCGTCCGCTCGGGCAACGAAGACAACTACCTCATGCTGGCCGACCGCGGCGTCTTCATCGTGGCGGACGGCATGGGCGGGCACGCGGCCGGTGAGGTGGCGAGCGAGATGGCGGTGCGGATCACGTCGCACGAGATCGGCTCGCTGCGCGGGCTGTCCGACGCCGAGGCGAGCGACCGGATGCGGACGGCGATCCGGGCCGCCAACGACGCGATCTTCGAGCGCACGCTCTCGGAGCACGACAAGCGGGGCATGGGGACGACGGCGACGGTGCTGGTCCTCATGCCCCGCCGGTACCTGATCGGCCAGGTGGGCGACAGCCGGGCCTACCTGCTGCGCGAGCGGCCAGCTGCTCCAGCTCACCAAGGACCACTCCTACGTGCAGGAGCAGGTGGACGCCGGGCTGCTCACGCCCGACCAGGCCCGGGTCCACCCCTACAGCAACGTGATCACCCGCTGCGTCGGCGCCAGCGGCGACGTGGTCCCGGACATCTACTTCGGCACCCTGGAGCAGGGCGACATCCTGCTCATCGCGTCCGACGGGCTGACCGGGATGCTGGAGGACGAGCACCTGATCCGGATCCTGTCGTCCGACGGCGGCCCCCAGCACTGGGTGGACCGGATGATCACCGAGGCCAACCGGCGGGGCGGGCTGGACAACATCACCGCGATCGTGGTGCGGATCGAATCGGTGGACAGCAACACCGGCGAGCAGCCGACGGTCACCGCGGCGGCCGGCGGGGCCAACTAGGGGGCGAGCGGCAGCTCGAGCTGGATGTCGGCGCGGGAGTAGCCGTTGGCGGGGTCGAGCGGGACGTCCCGGAAGCCGTGCTTGCGGTATAGGGCCAGCGCGGGGCCGAGGCGGGTGTTGGACAGCAGCATGAGGCGCTTGGCGGGCGTTCCCCGCGCGAATGCTATCGCCGCCTCGACCAGACGATCGCCGTAGCCCCGCCCGCGCGCCGACGGGGCCACGGCCATCTTGGCGAGCTCCCAGGTCTCGGCATCATGCCGGATCACCGCGCAGGTTCCCCGGACCCCCTCCTCATCCACAACGAAGAAGATCTGCCCTCCCGGACCGATGACGGTGCCCTCCGGGTCGCGAAAGACCTTCAGGTCCTCCTCCTCCACGACGAAGTACTGCTCGATCCACTCCCGGTTCAGCCGCTCGAACTCCGCCCGGTACTCGGGGCGCCAGGCCTCGATGCGTGCGGTCGTGGAGTCGTTGGGATTGGCGGGCATGGGTTCAGGTCCGAGGTGAAAACCGGCACACGACCCCAGCCCGGACACCGGTGTGACGGGTCCGGGCTGGGGTCGCCGCCGTGCCAGCTATCGACTAGGGCCAGCGCGCCAGGATCTGGCGGATCTCGTCGCGGTGGTTGGTCTCGTCGGCGATGATGTCGTCGAACCGAACCGCGAGGCCGTGCTCTCCCGCCTCGATGGCCTGCTCGCGGCGCTTGACGTAGCGGTCGATCGTCTCGATCTCCGCTTCAAGGGCGGTCTCCAGCATCCCCTTCGCGTCCTTCACCACTTTCACCGGTGACGGCTCGCTCGCCGGGGTTCCGCCGAGCGACGAGATCTTGTCCGCCAGGATCTGGGCATGGCCCAGCTCCTCCGGAATTTCATTGGCGAAGAATGCCCGCAGCTCCTGCCGCCAGGGACCCTGCACCATGCTGGCGAAGAGGCGGTACATGATCACCGCCTGAAACTCACCGCGCAGATCCTCGTTCAACCCGTCAATCAGCGCCTTGCCCGAGTCCTTCGCCTTCGGTTGACTCTCCACGCGTGTCGCCATCAATCCTCCAGGATGTGTCGTCCGTCGCTCACGAATCGGAGCATACGACAACAGGTTCGGAGGCGACAGGGGGAGCAGCGTACCGGTGTGATCCGGCACACATTCCGGCGCCGGCGCGTCGGGTCTACCGGTGCGCGAAGACTTCGGACGTTCCGTCGCGTTGGAAGAGGACGACGTCGTACGGCTCATGCGGGTCGCCGGGCACCGCCATGCCGGGCGAGCTGGCCGGCATGCCGGGCGCGGCGAGGCCGGCGGCCTTGGGCTGGGTGTCCACCAGCTTCTTGATGTCCTCGGCCGGCACGTGCCCCTCGATCAGGTACCGGTCCACCTGCGCGGTGTGGCAGGACCGCACCTGGGAAGGCACGCCGAGGCTCTGCTTGACCGTGTCCATGTCCTCGTCCTTGTGCACCACGGTCTTGAAGCCGGCGGCCTCCACGTGTTCCACCCACTTGGCGCAACAGCCGCACGTGGGACTCATGTAGATGGTCATGGTGGGACTGGCGGCGCGGCTCGGCAGGGCCGCCCACAGCGATTTCCCACCGGCAAGCGCCGAGCCCCAGCCCTGCGGCCTGACCCACGAACGTACGACGCGAGACCATCGGAGCGCTCTCCTTCATTCGGTCACACCAGTGAGACCTCGGCCTGGAGCCGGCGCGCCACCTCGGCGGCCGGCCAGGTCAACAGATCCAGCAATCCGTCGAGCGGACGCTCGGGCGCTCGCGCCACGAACACCCGGAGGCGACGTGCACTGCGATACAGCTCGTCCGCCACTCTGGGCAGGCCGAGCTGGCCCGCGCGACCGGCGTCGGTGAGACGCTCGATCGTCCCTCCCCGGGTGCGCAACGGAAGATCCACCCCCAACATGGACGACCTGGCCGGGAAGTCCAGCAGCAGCTCCCCGTGGTCCAGCCCCACCCGCGCAGCCACCGCGTCCTCGACCCGCTCCAGCAGCTCGGGATCGTCCGCGACCCAGGGCTGGGCCTCGCCCGGGGACATCGCTGGCCGGCAGGTCGAGTGCGCGTTTGTACAACCGCCGGGACGCGGATGGCCGCGGCGAGGCCATTCCGGTCCCGGCCGATCAGCAGCTCCATGAGGCCGTCGTCCGTGGCGTCGGCGATGGTCTCGACGCTCACGTCTCCCCGCGCCACGGCCCCACGCACGGCACGCTTGAACATGCAGGTGGCCGACCGCACCGCGTGGTGCCAGTAGACGTTCCGGTACATCTGGTACTTGGCGAACAGCAGCGATTCCAGCGCGCTCACGCCCTTCTCCTGGACACCGACCTCGATCCGACCGGGCTCCGACTCGACCAGCGTCAGCGAGGTCAGGAGGCGGTCCACGTCCACCGTGCCGTAGGGCACGCCGCACATCCGCGCGTCCCGGCTCAGGTAGTCGATCTTGTCGAGGTCGAGCGAGCCGGAGATGAGTCCCTGCAGCGGACTGTCGCTCACCCCGCCGATCAGGCGGCCGACCGCGGAGGCGAAATCGGGGCCCCCGATCTCGACCATGCGGTCGCCCAGCTCGCCGCGGGACAGCTTGGCGATGCCGAGCTTCTCGTGGGAGGGGAAGCCCGCCTCCTCCAGCGCGTGGGAGAAGGGGTAGTGGCCGATGTCGTGCAGCAGCGCGGCCATCCTCACGGCGAGGCAGTCCTGCTCCCGCACCTGGCCGAGCTCACCCCGCTCATCGAGCGCGGCGAGGGCCCGGCGCGTCAGGTGATAGGCACCGAGAGCATGCTCGAATCGGGTGTGGGTGGCGCCGGGGTAGACCAGGAAGGCGTGGCCGACCTGCCGAACATAGCGCAGGCGCTGGACGGTGGGCGTGTCGAGGGCGAGCAGCGCCGCCCGATCGAGCCGGATGTTGTCCCAGAGCGGATCGCGGATGATCTCGATCTCGGAGGACCGGACGTCCGGACCAGCGGGCCGCCCCTGCTCAGCACTTCCCGCCGATCGTCTGGGCACGTCCCGGTCTCCCCTCTCGCGCGGCGCTCCGGCGCTACCTCGGGCCCGCGGCCCCCACCGCCTCGGGGACCTGCGAGCGGAACTGCTCGAAGTTCTCCCGGAACATAGTCGCGAGCTTGCGTGCCTGAGCGTCATAGGCACCGCCATCGGCCCAGGTGCGGCGAGGGGTGAGCAGCTCGGCCGGCACCCCCGGCACCGAGGCCGGCACCTCGAATCCGAAGACCGGATCGGGAACGAACTGCGCGGAATCCAGCGCGCCGGACAGGGCCGCCCGTATCATCGTCCGGGTGTGCGCCAGCTTCATGCGCGAGCCGGTGCCGTACGCTCCGCCGGTCCACCCGGTGTTGACCAGCCAGACCTTGGCGCCGTGCCGGGCGATCTTTTCGCCCAGCATCTTGGCGTACACCCCCGGTGGCAGCGGCAGGAACGGCGCGCCGAAGCAGGCGGAGAACGTCGCCGACGGCTCGGTGACTCCGCGCTCGGTGCCCGCGACCTTGGCCGTGTAGCCCGACAGGAAATGGTACATGGCCTGGTCAGGCGTGAGCCGGGCGATGGGCGGCATGACCCCGAACGCGTCGGCAGTCAGGAAGACGATGTTCCTGGGATGGGCGCCGGCGCCGCTGGGCAGATGATTGGGGATGTAATGGATGGGGTAACAGGCGCGGGTATTCTCGGTGAGGGCGTCGGCGTCGAAGTCCGGATTTCGGTTGGTCGGTTCGACCACGACGTTCTCGAGCACCGTGCCGAACATCTGCGTGGCCGCGTGGATCTCGGGCTCGGTATCGGGACGGAGCCGGATGACCTTGGCGTAGCAACCGCCTTCGAAGTTGAACACCCCGCGATCGCTCCACCCGTGCTCGTCGTCGCCGATCAGCTTACGCGTCGGGTCGGCGGAAAGCGTGGTCTTGCCGGTGCCGGAGAGACCGAAAAACACCGCGGTATCGCCACCGTCGCCGACATTCGCCGAGCAGTGCATCGGCAGCACGCTCTGCGCGGGGAGGCTGTAGTTGAGCGCCGTGAAGATGGACTTCTTCATCTCGCCCGCGTACCGGGTGCCGCCAATCAGCACCAGCTTCTTGCCGAAATGGATGACCACGAAGGTTCCGCTCCGGGTGCCGTGGCGCGAAGGGTCGGCCTGAAAGTCCGGCGCGTGGAGCACGGTGAATCCGGCGCGGAACTGGGCCAGCTCCGCCGGCACGGCGCGGAGGAACATGTTGCGCACGAAGAGCGCGTGCCAGGCGTTCGGGGTCACGAAGCGCACCGACACGCGGTACGCCGGGTCCGCACCGGCGAACAGGTCCTGCACGAACACCTCGCGGGCATCCAGGTAGCCCCGCACATCCTCGTGAAGCCGCTCGAACGCGGCCGGCTCGAGCCGGGGGTTCTTCTCCCACCAGATCTTGTCGGCGCCGCCCGTCTCCTCGACGACGAACTTGTCCTTGGGCGAGCGTCCGGTGTGAGGCGACGTGATGGCGCAGAAGGCCCCGCGATCCGTGAGGACGCCTTCGCCCCGCGAGACGGCATGCTCGATCAGTGCAGCGGGCGTCAGATTGGCGTGGATGCGGATGGGGAACAGCCCGTGCTCCACGAGAGTGAGGCTCTCACGCGGAACTGAGGTCGTCTCGGTCATAACTCCCGTGCGCCCGGCGGCGCGGAAGAGGGAATCGGCGGCCTCCCCGGCCGCCCAGCAGAGCGGGAAAGATCGGCATGGCGCCCGCCCGGTGCAACCTGCACCTTATGGCCCCTCGTATCCCGAATACCTGCCTGACCTTAGGTGCTCGGGACGGCTTCCTCCCGGGCTCCTACGGCCGAACCGCCTCAAGGGTAGGGGGGGTATGGTAGGCTGCTTCCGCGGTCCGCCGGTCGCGGTCACTGGGCAGCTCCACCTCCGGGTCGGCAAACATGATGTCGTCGGGATCGTCGGAATGGGCAAAGATGCCGAGCGCGTGGCCCATCTCGTGGATACTGGTGAGCGCGAGGCAGGGCGCGATCCCCGGATCATCGGGGAGCGAGCGCGGATCCAGAAAGACTCGGATCGGCAGCCGCAGCTCGGCGCTCGCGACATCGATGTCGAGATCGGTGGCGCCCGCGCACTCGGGAGCCATGGCGCTGTGGAGCCGGAGCCGAAGCTTGGGGCCCGGGGCTCCGGTCCGGACGATCACATCGGCCCCGGTGGAGTCGCTCACCAGTTGGCGCCGCGAACTCGCGATAGAGAAAGGCCGACTCCCAGACACCGATGGCGCGGGTGACGTGCGCGGGGAGATCGTTGGCGTCCTCCACCCAGACACGAACCGGGAGGGCGCTGCGATCCCAGTGGAAGGCGAGGGTATCGAGGCCCGGGCCGGGAATGGCCGGTGTCTCGATCCGCCACTCGTAGAGGCCACTCCGCACGGGGGCGGCGATGTCTCCGCACGCCAGTGCGGTCAGCACGGCGGCACTCAGCGGTGCGCTGCGCGACAGGACGGTCATCGGATACCCCGGGCCAGGCCCAGCGACAGCGACACCCGGCTCACGCCCTGTGCCTGCGAGAACCCTCGGCGCTCGAGCTCGTCGGTGGAAAAGCGGTGCAGGTCGTATCGAGCGGAGACCATCACGTCCCACGCCGGCATCACCTGGTGGCGCCAGTCCACGCCGGCACCCGCGAGGAACCGGACCGGCCCGCCCTGCAGGAAGATCCCGCTGTCGTCCGAGGGCCAGTAGAAGATCCCGCCCAGCCCGACTCGCCAGCGGAAGGCGCCCCAGATGGGCCCGTCCAAGCCCAGCAGCGCCGATCCGGTCCGGATGGTGCCGAGATCGGTGCTCGCGCCACCCTGCTCGGCGTCGAATCCCCCGGAGACCAGGATGGCTTCGAGACCGACGCGATATCCGGGTGAGAGTCGGCATCGACGCGCCGAGGGCCACCATGGGAGCGATGGATTGGCGCACGGTGATCTCGCTGCCGAGCACGTCGCGCACGAGCGTGCTCGCGCCGATCGCGCCCACGCGGGCGTAGTAGTCCGTCTGGGCGCTCATCGCGCCGGGGCCGGCCACCAGGAGCAGGGCCGGAATCAGGAGTGGTCTCAGCATCGGTGGAAGATGAGCCGCTCCGGGAAGTCGGTCAACGAGCCACGCGCGCGTAGGCGCGAAGCCGTCGCAACATGCGACGATCGCAGGTGACCTCGTCGTCGCCCTTGGGCGTCTCGATCACCTTCATCACCGAGCGGAAGCGCGGGTCGCGCATGATGCGGCGGAACGGCTCGGGACCGAGTGACCCGTCCCCGATCAGCTCGTGCCGATCGCGGCGGGAGCCGAACGGGGTCTTCGAGTCGTTGAGGTGGAGACAGCGGAGATGCTCGAGGCCGATCGTCTTCTCCCACCGTCGCCACACGCCGTCGTAGTCACCGCGCAGGTCGTATCCGGCGGCGAAGAGATGGCAGGTGTCGGCGCAGAAGGCGATGCGATGGCGCTCGCTCTCGGCGATCGCATCGCGCAACGCGGCGAGCTCCTCGAAAGTGGCGCCCAGCGAGGTGCCGGTGCCCGCCGTGGTCTCGAGCCAGACCATCACCTCGCCGGGCACGGCGCGGAGGCACCGCGTGATGGCGTCGGCGTTGCGGCGGATGCCCGCCTCGCGCTCGTCCATGAAGTTGCCGGGATGGGACACGATCGCGGCGATGCCGAGCTGGTCGCAGCGCCGGAGCTCCGCCGTGAACGAGTCCACGGAGCGGGCGGCCAGCGCCGGATCGGGCGAGGCGAGGTTGATAAGGTAGGAGTCATGCGCCACTATACTGGCTATCTCGCTCCGGTCGCGCTCGCGCCGGAACGCCTCCCGGGACTGCTTCCGTGAGCGCAGGCTCTCGCCACTGGTTGGGGGTCTTCGTGAACACCTGGATCGCCGTGGCGCCGATCGCCTTCCCTCGGCCCCATGCCGTCTGGACACCGCCCGACGTGGATACGTGGGCGCCGAGCCGATCGGCGGCTTTCGACTGATGCATTCGACCTTCCTCATCGCGTGACGAACGGCAGCCGCGTGCTGCTCGCGGGTGACGCCGCGGCCCGGCCCATGGGGCTGGAGCGCGCGCTCACCCGCGCCGGATTCCTCGTCACCGAAGCGCTGCCGCCCGACCGGGAGATCGAGGCCGACGCGGTGCTGGTGACCCTCGCCGGATCGGGCGAGGCGGAGCTTCGCGCCGCCATGGACGGGACCGGGCCCGACTCGCCGCCGGTCGTGGTCCTGGTCAACTCGCCCGATCCCGACGCCGCGGCGGCGGCACTCGCCCTGGGTGCCGACGACGCGCTGGCGGCGCCGGTGCATCTGCCCGAACTGTGCGCCCGCCTGCACGCCCGCATTCGCGACCGCCAATGCCCTCGCCGAACCGCGCGCGAGGGCGAGGTGCGCCGCGCCCTGGACGGTCTGGTCGGGGAAGCGCGCATGACGCTGCGGCCCGACGAAGTGGTGCTGGCACTGGTGCGGCGACTGGCGCGGGCCTTCGACCTGCAGGCCTGCTCCTTCGTCGCCATCGGCGACACCCCCGACGACGCGCGTATCATCGCCGAGGTCGGACCGGGACCGATCGGACTCGGCGGAGACGGCCCCGTGGACCCGTTGGAGTACCCCGCCATCACCGAGGCGATCCGCTCGCGCCGCACGACGACGCTGCCCGGCGGCCCCGTGGCACTCCCCGCCGTCGCCGACGGCCGGGTGCTCGGCGTGCTACTCCTGCAACATCGCCACGAACACCCCGAGCTGGGTCCGACGCAGCTCCAGTTCGCCGGCAGTCTCGCGGAGGCGGCGGCGCACGCGCTGGATCCCCACGGCGGGTCGTTCGCCGGCGCCAATGGGAACGGCGCGTCCGGCGGGAGCCACCCGCACGCCACCCCGGCGGACCAGACGCTCGATCACCGGCTGCAGGAGGAGTTCGAGCGCGCCCGACGGTATTCGCTCAGCTTCAGCCTGGTGCTGCTGGATTTCGGGGCCCGCGCGGCCGATCCGGGCGAGCCGGTGCTGCTGGACACCGTGGACCGGCTCCGCCGCGAGCTCCGGCTGCCCGACTACGTCGCCCGCTACGCCGGCGGCGAGCTCGCGATCGTGCTGCCGGAGACCGGACTGGACGGCGCCCGCCGATCGGTGGCCCGGATGCGCGACCAGCTCGCCGCCCGGTCGCGCGAGGCCGCGACCGCCGCACCTGTCGTTCAGCGCGGGCATCGTCACCTATCCCCACCCGGCGGTCACCCAGGCGGACGACATGTTCGCGCTGGTGGAGGCCGCGCTGGCGCGCGGCAAGGCACAGGTCGGCGAGCGCGTCGGCGTCGCCGACTGACGCCGCACTCCCACTACCCGCGGGTCAGCGCCGCCGCAGCCACTCCGCCGGGTCCAGCGCGACCTGATTCTCGCCTCGAATCTCGAAGTGCAGGTGAGGGCCGTAGTCGGAGTTCTCGCCACCGACGCTGCCGATCGCCTGCCCTCGTCTGACGGTCGCGCCGAGCTGGACCGCGGCGGCCTGGAGATGGGAGTAGACCGAGTAGTAGCCGTTGCCGTGCTCCAGCACGACGGTCAGGCCGTAGGTCCCGAACTGCCCCACCAGCCGCACCTTGCCCGCCTCGACCGACTTCACCGGCGTGCCCAGTCCCGCCGCGATCCCCACCCCGTTCCAGCGGATGATCCCGCCGCTCGGCAGGGTGTCGCGGCCGAAGCGGTAGACGATCGCGCCCTGCGACCGGCCAGTCGAGCTGGCCGAGGTCCGCGGTGGTGATCGAGCCCGGGCACGCGGCGCCGCGGCCGCGCGGGTCCGCGCGCCTCGTCCCGGCGGGCGCGCTCCAGCGCGGCGAGCACGCTGTTGAGCCGGGACTCGTCCCGCTGCAGCGAGTCGAGCCGGCGCTCGGTGGCTCGCGCGCCGAGCGCCGGAGCTGGCTCAGCCGGCGCGCGCGCGCGTGGTGGCGAGCTCGGTGTACTTGCTGTACTCGGCCTCGCGCTCCTCCCGCGTCCGGTCGAGCTGCTTCCGCACGTCGAGCAGGTCGTCGCGCTGGTCCACCACCCGGTTGCGGAGCTTCTCGACGTCGCCCACCAGGGCGCGATCCTGCCGGCTCGTGAGATAGAGGTACTTGTAGCGGCTCAGCAGGTCGCCGAACGACTCGGCCGCGAGCAGGGCCTGGAAGGTGTAGAGCGGCCCGCGCTTGTAGATGTCCACCAGCCGGCGCTCCAGCACCGCGCGGCGCTCGGCCAGGTTGTCCTCGGCCAGGATCAGCTCGGCGCTGGTGCGGTCGAGCTGGCCCGAGAGGCCGCCGATCTGCCGCTCGATCTCGTCCACGATCCTCTGGGTGGATTCCCGCTGGCGCTCGATGTTGCTGCAGCTCGTCGTTGACGTCGTGCACCTGGCCCTGGAGCCGCTCCTGCTGCTGCTGCAGCCGGTCCCGCTCGCGCCGGATCTCCTCCAGCCGCCGCCGGCTCTCGCTCCATGTCGGCGTTGTCCTGCGCGCGAGCAGAGCGGCATGCGCGCGAGCGAGGCGCGAGCAGCGGCGACGCAGCAGCGAAGGCTGTCCGGCCGACCGCGCTCACACATTCCGCAGGTGCCTGCCCACGCTCACCAGGCTGCCGCCCAGCCCGATCAGGACGCCGAACACGATGATGAGCACCATGTGCTCGGGGCGGAAGAAGATGAGGCCGGCGAAGGGACCGCCCGTGGTATCGCGGAAGAGGAGGTAGCCGGCGTAGCAGAGCAGCCAGCGAGAGGAAGCCGCCGAGCAGGCCCTTGAGCGCGCCCTCGAGCAGGAAGGGGCCCCGGATGAACCAGTTGGTCGCGCCCACCAGGCGCATGATGGTGATCTCGCGCGCGCGCTGGAGAATGGTGAGCCGGATGGTGACGCCGATGATGACCACCGCGACGGCCGCGAAGGCGAGCCCGATCACCAGGCCGACCAGGCCGGTGACGTTGCGGAGCTGGTCCAGCCGCTGCACCCAGTCGCGGCCGTAGCGGACGTCGTCCACGAAGCCGAAGCCGCGCAGCCGCTCGGCCACCCGCTGCCACGCTGGCGCTCTCGCGGTAGCCCTCGCTGCATCCGGACCTCGATGGACGCGGGCAGCGGATTCACCTGGAGGTCGCGGTAGGCGTCCCGGAACTCCACCAGCTCGGTGCGGGCGCGGGCGAGCGCCTGCTCCTCGGTGACGAAGGTCACGTCCTGAACCTCGGGGAAGGCGGCGATGTCCTCGGTGGCGAGCGTGATCGTCTCCGCCGGCGTGCCGCGGAGCACGAACGCGACGATCTCCACCCGCTCCTCGATCCCGCGCAGCGCCTCCCGCAGGTTGATCGCCACCAGGCCGAAGAGGCCGAGGGTGAAGAGCGAGAAGGCGATGGTGGTGATGGAGAGCGCGGACAGCAGCGGGCGCGCGGCGGAACGAGAGCAGCGCCTCGCGGGTCAGCAGCCTCACGAGCACCTCCGTCTCGTCCGCCTCGTCCACCGCGGTGTCGTACACCACCGAGCCCTCGCGCAGCTCGATGGTGCGGTAGGGCGCCTGCCGGACCAGGTCGAGGTCGTGCGTGGCCATGACGACGACGGTGCCGCCCGGCGTTGATGTCGCGCAGGAGCTGGAACACGCCGCGGGTGGCGCGCTCGTCGAGGTTGCCGGTCGGCTCGTCGGCGACCAGGATGGCGGGATCGTTCACCAGCGCCCGCGCGATCGCGACCCGCTGCTGCTCCCCGCCCGAGAGCTCGCGGGGATAGGCCCGGCTCTTGGCCGCGAGGCCGACCTGGGTGAGCACCCGCATCACCCGGGCGGCGATGGTGTCGCGCCGGGCGCCGGTCACCTCGAGGGCGAACGCGATGTTCTCCGCGGCGGTGCGGTCCTCCAGCAGGCGGAAGTCCTGGAACACGATGCCCAGGCGGCGGCGCAGCTTGGGCACCTCGTCCGCCCGGAGCTCGCTGACGTTGTAGCCGGAGACCCGCACCTCGCCCGCCGTGGGCTGCTGCTCGGCGAACAGCAGCTTCATGATGGTGGACTTGCCGGCGCCGGAGTGGCCGGTGAGAAAGACGAACTCGCCCTTGGCCACCCGGAAGGTGACGTCCTTCAGGGCGAGGGCGCCGTTGGGATACGACTTGTAGACGTGGGAGAAGCGGATCACGGGCGGAAAGTTAAACGGGCTCAGGCGTCCTTGCCGAGCGCCTGGCGCAGATCCTCGATGATGTCCTCGCCGTCCTCGAGGCCGCAGCTCAGCCGCAGGAAGCCGTCGGGAATGCCGACGGCCGCGCGGCCCTCGGCCCCGAGGTCGCGTGCGAGGTGAGCCGCGGCTCGGAGACCAGGCTCTCCACCCCGGCGAGGCTGGGCGCGTGGGTGACCAGCTTGAGCCGCTTGAGCATCCGCTCGGCGGCACGGACCCCGCCCTTGATCTCGAGACCCACCATGCCGCCGAACCCGGCGAGCACGGTGCGGGCGTGGCGCGTGGTCGGGGTGGGACGGCAGCCCGGGATAGTGCACCCGCACGATGCTGGGATGCTTCTCCGCCCACCGGGCCACGGCGAGGCCGTTGGCGTTGTGCCGCTCCATGCGCACCGCCAGGGTCCGGAGTCCGCGGTCGACCAGCCACGCGGTGTGGGGATCGATGGCCTGCCCCCAGACGCGGAGCAGCCGGTTCACCTCCTCGACCAACGAGGCGGAGCCCGCCACCGCGCCGGCGACGACGTCGCTGTGGCCGTTGAGATACTTGGTCGCGCTGGTGATGACCACGTCCGCCCCGTGCTCCAGCGGCCGGAAGTTGATCGGGCTGGCGAAGGTCGCGTCCACCAGCAGGGCGAGGCCGAACTCCTTCGCCACCTGGGCCAGCGGCACCAGATCGAGCACCCGCATCAGCGGGTTGGTCGGGGTCTCCACGAAGATGGCGCGGGTGGTCTTCCGGACCGACTTGCGCCAGAGCCGCGGCTGGGCCGGGTCCGACGTACGTCACCTCATCCCCAGACGGGCGAGCTCCTCGTCGAAGAGCCGGCGGGTCCCGCCGTAGATCCAGCTGCTGCTGACGAGATGATCGCCCGGACGCAGCACGGCGAGGTGGGCCAGCGCGGTGGCGCCCATGCCGCTGGCGAGGAAGATCGCGGCCTCGGCGCCTTCCAGCAGCGCGTACTTCCTGGCGAGCGCGACCTGGGTCGGGGTGTTGCCGTAGCGGGTGTAGAGGACGTCCTCCTCGGAGCCGACCGGGATTGGTGAAGGTGCTGCTCTGGATCAGGGGGGGTGCGACCGGGGTCCAGTCGGGCCGGCGGCGTGGGACGCCGTGGATCGCCATCGTCGACAGGCCGAAGCGGCGGGGGCTCATGCGACCAGCAGCGGGTACCGCAGATCGCCTTCGGGACGGACCAGCCGGTGCAGGGTCAGCACGTCGAGCGCATCACTGGCGCGCGGCTCCGGCCAGCCCAGGGCAACGGCGACGTCGCCCGCGCAGGCGCGACCCAGCCGGCAGACGCAGCCGAACGCCGCCCGCGCATCGGGCGTCACCCAGCCGACCAGCACCGGCTCGGCATCGGGCCCCAGGGCCGCGATCGGCGAGGCGGTGGTGGGTCAGCACGTGCTCGATCGCGTCGTGCTGGTCGTCGCGCAGTCCGCGCAGCAGCAGGAAGCGGGGCCGCCCGGTGGCCTGGGCCAGCAGCAGCTTGGCCACGATCTCTTCGGCGCAGCTGAAGTCGAGCAGCTCGATCTCGGAGAAGTCCAGGAGGGCGGTGAGACAGTCCGAGCGGGCCAGCGTGTCCTCGATCCGGTTCCGCACCGCCGCCCCGGTGGGGCGGGTGACCAGGTTGCGGTAGGGTGTGGCCGCGGTCTCCCGGAGAAGATGGCCGACCTGGATCGTCTCGATCATCTGCTCTCGGCCTCCTGCGCGGGGATCGTGATCTGCACCTGGGCTCCGGGGAAGAACGGTAGGTGATCGGCCAACGGAAGGTCATCGTCCCACGCCGGCACGATGGAAAGCCGCGCCGTGCCGCTTCGAATCGAGATCTTGCCCTTCCACCGGTCCAGGAACCGCTTGATGCCCGCCAGTCCCTGTCCGCGGCCGGGATCCCGGAATCGGCTCACGCCCTGGATCAGCGCGGCCTCGAGGGCCGCGCCGTCGCCCCAGCGTTCGCCGAACCGCTTGGCGTGGGTGCTCTCCAGCGATCGGCGAAAGCCCACACCCGCGTCGCTCACCGCGATCACCGCGACGCGGCGTCCCAGCCGGCGCCGGAAGGTATACACCTGGACCGCCACCCAGCCACTGGTGCCCGCGTGCTCCACAATATTCTGACACGATTCCGAAAGCGCCATACTGAATCGCCCCACCGCACCGCGCTCCAGCCCGAGCTCGCCGTGAAGGATGCGGGACGCGGCCTCGCTGATCTTTTCGACCACCTGGTGCACGTCTTCCATGGCGCGCACGGGCGTGACGTCCAGGAGGACATCGCTCGGTCCGGTGGCGGCCTTGGGCACCCGGCCGTGGATCTCGAACAGCTCCGCGGCGTGGCGGAAGAAGCCGATCCGGGCCCAGTAGCGCTTCACGTCCTCGCTGTTGGGCACGGTGAAGAGCGGGCGCTCGCCCTTGATCTCCGCGATCGCCTGGCCGGCGGTCAGGATGCCGATCAGCCCGTAGGGCGAGGCCCACTGCGCCGCCCGTGCGTCCACCAGCAGCTTCTCCTCGGGCGGCCATCGGCCGAACCCGGTGGCGAACTGGTCGAAGCTGCGGTCGTCGAAATGCGCGGGGACCTCGATCACCCGGGTCACGGCATCACCAGCTCACCGCGAAGGTGTCGGGAGAGCCCGCCGGCGCCGCGGAAGGCGGCGTTGCGCGCGGCCATGGCGTTGGCGTGGCGAATCGCGGGCTCGATCGCGTCCCCGGCGAAGAGACGCGCCGCCGCCGCCGCCCCGAAGACGTCGCCGCAGCCGGTGGGATCGAGCGCGTCGACGACCGGCGCGGGGATGAGGGCGGAGCGCAGCGGAGGCGGGAGGGCGGACGGGCGGAAGGGCGGACGGGCGGAAGAGATCTCCGTATGCGACCCAGCTTGGCTATCGCCGAACCCGTCCGCCCGTCCGCCCGTCCGCCCGTCCGCCCGTCCACCCCACCCATCGAACCCCGGCGCCGCCACATACGCCGCGCCTTTCGCCGCGAGGGTGACGATCAGGAGCGACGTGCCGGCCCCGATGGCGTCGGCGGCGAGGCTCAGCGGGTCGGGGGATAGCTGGCGCATCTCGTCCTCGTTCAGCTGCACCACGTCGAAGCAGCCCAGCCATGCCGCCGCGTCGTGCAGGGGGCGAAGCACCCGCACGCCGTCGTGCTGCATGCCGAGCAGCAGGCTGTGCAGGTCCACGTAGATGGGGCCCCGGAAGCCCTGGCGGAGCGCCTGGGCGGTGCCGAGCGCCAGCTCGAAGCCGGAGATGAAGTTCAGATAGATCGCGTCGAGATCCTGCACCATGGGGCCCAGCTCGCCCCATGTCCATCCCGGCACGCCGCCCGACATCCGCTCGGTGCGCCGCTCGGTGGAGTAATAGTGGAGCACGACGCGGTTGTTGGGCGCCGGCACCTCGACGCAGCGTCCGCCGGGCGTGAGCCGCTCCAGTCCACCGAGAAATTCGCGCGCCTTCTCGGCCAGATCCTGTCCCACCTTGATGAGCGGCACGATCTCCCAGCCGGGGGCCACGCTCGCGTCGAGGCTCGCCAGGGCGTAGGCAACGCCGCCCCACTCCTCCACCGGCGCTGCCCGCGGGTCGCGACCGTAGATCTGGTCCCAGACGAGGGAACCGAGGATGCCGACCTTAGGCATCCAGGAAGGTCTTCGCGGCTCCGTACACGCCCGCCGTGCCCACCAGCTCGCCCGGAACGATGCGACAGGCCGCGACCGCCACCTTGAAGGCGCGACGTGCCGTCTCGCGGCGCAACGGGACGAAGAGGTGGTCGCCGGCGAGGGTGACGCCGCCGCAGATCACCACCACCTCGGGGTTGAAGACGTTGAGCAGGTTGGCGATGCCCGCGCCGAGGAACTTGGCGGTGTCGTTCACCACCTCGAGCGCGAGCTCGTCGTTGTCGTGCGCCGCTTCGTAGACCGTCTGGGCGGTGATGCGCTTCATGTCGCCCCCGACGTAATCCAGCAGGCGGGTCTCGGCGCCGGCCTCGATCGCCTCGATCGCGCGCATGGCGATATTGGGTCCCGACGCGTAGGCCTCGAGGCAGCCGTAGTTGCCGCATTTGCAGCGGCGGCCTTCGGTGTCGATCGTGGTGTGGCCGATCTCACCGGCGCAGTCCGAGGCCCCGTGGTACAGCTTGCCCTCGAGGATGAGCCCGCCACCGATCCCGGTCCCGATAGTGATGCCGATCGCGTTGCTGCTGCCTCGGGCGGCACCGACCCACCACTCGCCGAGCACCGCGCAGTTGGCGTCGTTGTCGAGCTCCGCGGGTAGCCCCATCCGGTCCCGAATGATCTGCCGGAGCGGGAGGTTGACCCAGCCGAGGTTCGGCGTCAGCAGCACCACGCCGCTCTTGGTGTCGAGCGGTCCGGGCGCTCCCACCCCGACACCGACCACCTCGGCGCCCGGCAGTTCCCGCGCGGTCCGGGCGATGCACTCCTTGGCGAGCGCCACCAGGCGATCCACGACGTCCACGGCCCCCGCCTCGGCATGGGTCGGCTCGGACGCGAGCCCGTGCAGCGCGCTGCCGTCCTCGGCCACGCACCCCACCACCAGGTTGGTTCCGCCGACGTCAATGCCGAGGACGAATCGCACTCCGCTCCTTTGCTTCCGCGACCATGACCGTCGCCTCGGCGACGGTCTCGACCGGTAGCTCTCGCATGCAGCGATGATGACCCAGGGGACAGACTTGGGGCCCGTGCGCGCTGCAGGGCCGGCACGCCAGGCCAGGGTGGCCCAGCGCCAGACTCCGCGATCCCCGCGGGCCGAATCCCTGTTCGGGCACGGTCGGTCCGAACAGGGCAACCGTCGGCGTGCCCACCGCCGTGCCCAGATGGAGCGGCGCCGAGTCGTTGGTCACCAGCACTCGGGCCCGCTTGATCAGCGCCGCCGACGCCCGGAGATCGAGGGCGCCGGCCGCGCTCCAGGCTCGGCCCGGCGCCGCCGCGAGGACGGCATCGGCGAGGGGAGCATCGTCCGCCCCCCCGATCACGACCAGCGGGCCGTCGAGCGCCACCGCCAGCGCGGGGTAGTACGGCCAGCGCTTGGTGCCCCAGATGGAGCCGGGCGCCACGGCCGTGAACCCCGGGGTGAGCCCCCGTTCCGCCAGCCAGCGGTCGGCGGCGGCCTCCTCCTCCGGGCGCAGTGCCAGCGAGACCGGCGGGGTCCGCACCCGGCGGCCCGGCGAGGGCCAGGATGCGCTCGACCTCGTGTCCCATCGGCGGCCGCGTCACTCGCGTGGTATAAGTAATCGCGGCGGCACTGTCCGCGAAGCCCGTGCGCTCCGGCACTCGCGCCAGGAGCGCGAGCGACGCCGACCGCCACGATGCGTGGGGCAGAAACGCCCGCTCGTAGCGCACCGCTCGGAGCGCGCGGCCCATGCGCCAGACCCCCGCGGGCCCCGCGTCCCGTCCCCGTTTGTCATAGGCGATGATCCGGCGGACCGCCGGGTGGCCGTGGAGCAGCGGGGCGGCGCCCGGCGTGACCACCACGTCCACCGGCTCGAACTTGTCGGCCAGCGCCGCGAGCAGCGGCGTGGTGAGCACCACGTCGCCCAGAAACGCGGTCTGGATGACGAGCGTGCCGCTCATTCCACCTGGAGCACCGCCAGGAAGGCCTCCTGGGGAATCTCCACCGCGCCGATCTGCTTCATGCGCTTCTTCCCCTCTTTCTGCTTTTCGAGGAGCTTGCGCTTGCGGGTGATGTCGCCGCCGTAGCACTTGGCGAGCACATCCTTGCGGAAGGCCGAGATCGTCTCGCGGGCGATGATCTTGTTGCCGATGGCGGCCTGGATCGCCACCTGGTAGAGCTGGCGCGGGATCAGCTCCTTCAGCTTCTCCGCCACCTTCCGGCCGTATTCCTGGGCCTTGTCGCGATGGATGATCACGCTGAAGGCGTCGATGGGATCGCCGTTGATGAGCATGTCGAGCTTGACCAGCTCCGACGCCCGGTAGCCGGCCATCTCGTAGTCGAGCGAGGCGTAGCCGCGGCTCAGCGACTTGAGCTTGTCGTAGAAGTCGAGCACGATCTCGCCCAGCGGGAAGTCGAAGTGGAACTCCACCCGCGCGGTGTCGATGTAGTGCATGCCGTTGTACACGCCGCGCCGCTCCTGCCCCAGCTTCATGATGCCGCCGATGTACTCGGTCGGTGCCATGATGCGCGCCTTCACGTAGGGCTCCTCGATCCGCCCGATGGAGGCTGGATCCGGCAGGTTGCTCGGGTTCTCCAGCAGCAGCATCTCGCCGTCGGTGCGGTAGACGTGGTACTCCACCGTGGGGACGGTGCTGATGAGGTCGAGATTGAACTCGCGCTCCAGCCGCTCCTGCACGATCTCCATGTGCAGCAGTCCGAGGAACCCGCAGCGGAACCCGAAACCGAGCGCCGTGGATGACTCCGGCTCGTACTGCAGGCTGGCGTCGTTCAGGCGCAGCTTCTCGAGCGCGTCACGCAGTCCCTCGTACTGGTCGGAGTCGGTGGGGTACAGCCCGGCGAACACCATGGACTTCACGTCGCGATAGCCGGGCAACAGCTCGGAGGCGCGGTTGTGGGCGTCGAAGATGGTGTCGCCCACTCGGGCGTCGCGCACGTCGCGCAGGCTGGCGACCAGGTAGCCGACCTCGCCGGCCTCGAGCTGGTCGGCCGGGTGCTGGCCCAGCTGCAGGTAGCCGACTTCGTCCACGTGGTACACGTCGTCGGAATGAGCGCCGAAGGTGATTTCCATCCCCACGCGCACGCTCCCGTCCACCACGCGAATGCTGGGAATGGCGCCGCGGTAGCGATCGTAATACGAGTCGAAGATGAGCGCCCGCAGCGGCGCGTCTTCGCTGCCGCGGGGCGGCGGGACCCGGGCCACCACCGCCTCGAGCAGCTCGGGCACGCCGGTGCCCTCCTTGGCGGAGACGGCGAGGATCTCTTCCCGCTTGGACCCGATCAGGTCCATGATCTCCTTGGCCCGCTGCTCGGGCTCGGCGCCGGGCAGGTCGATCTTGTTCAACACCGGGATGATCTCGAGCCCCGCATCCATCGCCAGGAAGAGGTTGCTGAGGGTCTGCGCCTGCACCCCTTGCGACGCGTCCACCACCAGGATCGCACCCTCGCACGCGGCGAGCGAGCGGGAGACCTCGTAGGTGAAGTCCACGTGTCCCGGGGTGTCGATCAGATTGAGCTCGTACTCCCGCCCGTCGCGGGCGGTGTAGCTCATCCGGACCGCGTTGAGCTTGATGGTGATCCCGCGCTCGCGCTCCAGGTCCATCGTGTCCAGCAGCTGGTCCCGCATCTGGCGCTTCTCGACCGCCCCCGTGGCCTCGATGAGCCGGTCGGCGAGGGTCGATTTGCCGTGATCGATGTGGGCCACGATGCAGAAGTTGCGAATGGCGGACTGAGACATGGGGCAAAGATAGTATACTCTTCCCCCGTGACCGACCGCCGTCCCGCCGCCGCCGATCTCGGCATGGTTCTCGTTGCCTTCATCTGGGGCATCAACTTCACGGTCACCAAGGGCGCGTTCCCGCGCTTCCCGCCGCTGGCCTTCACCGGCGTCCGATTCGTGCTCGCGAGCCTGCTCATCGTTCCCCTGGTGCGGCGGCTGGAGGGCGCGGCCCCCCTGCCGCGAGGGGTGCTCAGTCGGCTGGTGGTCCTGGGCGTGGTCGGGAATACTCTCTATCAGCTGGCATTCATCTCGGGCCTCGCCCGGACCACCGCATCAAACAGCTCGCTGATCCTGGCGGCGATGCCCTCGATCGTGGCCGTGCTCGCGGTGCTGCTGCGCTACGAGCCGTTTCGTCCCAAGGTGCTGATCGGCGTCCTGGTGGCCACGGCCGGCGTGGTGCTGGTGGTCGCGGCGCGAGGCGCCGGCTTCGATGAGGCGACCATGGCCGGTGACCTGCTGACCCTGGCGGCGGTGGTGTGCTGGGCCGGGTACACGCTCGGTCTCCGGAGCCTGCCGCCGGAGGTGTCTCCCCTCCGGGTGACGATGGTGACCACCGTCGCCGGCACGCCCGGCCTGATCCTGGCCGGCATGCCCGAAATGCTCGCCATGGATTGGAGCGCCGTCGGATGGCAGGGATGGTCCGCGCTCGGCTATGCGGCGGTCTTCTCCCTGCTGGTGGCCTATCTGATCTGGAATCGGAGCGTCAAGGTGGTGGGACCGAGCCGCACGGTGATTTACATGTGCCTGACGCCGCTGGTGGCGGTGGCCACGGCCGCCGCGTTCCTGGGCGAGCGGCCACAGCCGCTCCAGGCGATCGGCGCCGCGCTCATCATCGGCGGCGTGCTGTTGACGCGGAGCGCGGACGACACCCGCCGGCCCTCCGTCGTGCGGGCCACCGAAGCGTGACCCTTGGTCATTCCTCGACGATGAGGCGGCGGCTCTCCGGATCCCATGCCGGCCGGCCCGGCGCGTTGCCGATCTCCTGGCCGAGGTAGTAGAGCAGCTTGAGGATGCGCGACTCCTTCTCGCTGTCGATCTTCTCGGGCGAGTCGGTGGGCTGGTGGTAATCGACGTGCACCCCGTTGAAGAAGAAGAGCACCGGCACGCCCTTTCGGGCGAAGTTGTAGTGATCGGAGCGAAAGTAGAATCGCTCCTCCGGCCACCGATCGTCGATCGCGGCCATCCGGAGCTCGGGATGCGCCGCATTCACCCGCGCGAGCGTGGCGCCGAGGTCGGAGTGCTCCTTCCCGATTGCCACGATGGTGTCGGCCCAGTTCCGTCCCAGCATGTCGAGGTTCAGGTCCGCCACGATCGAAGGCAGCGGTACGGTGGGATGCTCGCTGAAGTAGCGGCTGCCCCACAGGCCCTTCTCCTCGCCACTCACGGTCAGAAAGACGATCGATCGCTTGGTGGGCCGGCGTCGGAAGGCTTCGGCCAGCTCCAGCACCCCGGCCGTACCGGAGGCGTTGTCGTCCGCGCCGTTGTTGATGCTGTCGATCGGGCTCTGGGTGACGCCGACGTGGTCCATGTGCGCCGAGAAGACCAGATATTCCTTGCGCAGCTCCGGGTCGGTTCCCGGCACGATGCCGATCGTGTTGGGCGCGCTGAGCGAATCGGTCACCGTCTCCTTGAGGTCCACCGAGACATGGAGCCCCGGCAGGTCGCGGGCAACCGGCGCGGTGCCGTGTCGAACCTCCTCGAGATCCACCCCGGCCTTCCGCAGCATCGGTGCGACCACGGCTTCGGCCACCTCCACCGAGGGCGGTGAGTTGAGCCGCAGGTCCATCCCATAGCGCTCGGGCGGCCTCCGCGGAATCCGCGCGGCAAACGCCGCCGGTGCGATGTTGGAGATCGCGACGATCGCCTTCGGTCCGCTCAGCCGGATCGCACGGGCAACCTGAGCCGCGTTGCCGGGGATCGGCTTCCGGTAGTCGTGGACGTACAGCACGACCTTCCCACCCAGCTTCATGCCCGCCACGTCCTCCGGTGTGACCGGACCGCCGACCAGCACCACCGCGCCGCCGGCCGGCTGGCGCGGGACGTCACCGGAGACGTGCCGCGCATCGCGGTCGAACCCGGCATTGACCGTGGCGCCGCCGCTTCGGAGCACGACCCGCGACTCGGCCAGGTCGAACCGGCGGCGGGTGATCGGGTATCGCTGGAACCAGGTGCCGTTCACGCCGCCGGGCTTGAGTCCCGCGTCGCGGAACTGATCGGCCACGTAGCGCGCCGCCATCTCGAGGCCTCGACTCGGCGTATCGCGTCCGAGCATGCTGTCGTGGGCCAACACGCCCACGCGCCGCGCCACGTCCGAGGCGGTGATCGTCTCCACCGCGTCACCGGCGGGGCCGGCCGGGTGGGGAGCCTGCGCCGGGAGCGGACTCACCGCGCAGAATGCCGCGACGACGGCGGGAGTGAGTCGGAGCTTCATGGCGCCTCCGCCGGCGGTGCGGCGCGGCCGGGATGCCACCGCGGTCGCTCGGCGGCCTCGCCCACGGCGGCCGCGGTATAGAACACCAGCCGCGCGAGCCGCGCGGCCTTCTCGGTGTCGATGCGGTCGGCCGCGTCGGTGGGCTGGTGGTAGTCGCCATGCGTACCGCTGGTAAAGAAGAGCACGGGGACGCCTTTCACGGCAAAGTTGTAGTGATCGGACCGGTAGAAGATTCGTTCCTCGGGCCATCGATCCGCCAGCGGGACCATCCGGTTCGCGGGATGCGCGGCGGCCGTCCGGGCCAGCGGTTTCGCCCAGGGTGGAGAGCTCCTGGCCGCTGGCGATCACCGAGTCGGTCCAGTTGCGTCCGATCAGATCCATGTTGAGATCGGCCACGACCGCGCGGAGCGGCACCGTCGGGTGCTCGACGTAGTACCTGCTGCCCCAGAGGCCTTTCTCTTCACCGCTGGGCACGAGGAACAACAAGGACCTCGCGGGCCGCGCGTCGGAGCGGCTGAACGCCTCGGCGATCTCGAGCAGCCCCGCGACGCCCGATGCGTTGTCGTCGGCGCCGTTGAAGATGCTGTCGGTGCCGGCGGCGCGCACCCCGATGTGGTCGAGGTGGGCCGACACCGCCACGAACTCCGTCGCGGAGACGTGGATCCCGCCCCTCCAGCACGCCGACGATGTTGGGTGCCGTCGCCCGCGCCAGGACGTGGCGGACCAGCCGAATGGCGACCTGCACATCCGGCAGCCGGCGCACCGCTGTGGTGTCGGCGGCGCGAAGCGTCGTCAGGTCGAGCCGTGCCGCGGCCAGCACCGCCGCGAGCGCGCGCTCCTGGACCTCGAGGACCGGCGCGCCGCCGAACTGCTGCCGGAAATCCGGCGTGAGGCGGGTCTCCGCCGAGGTGATGATGCGGCGGGCGAAGGCCGCGGAGTCGCGGTTGGAGAGGATGAGCACCCCACGTGCGGTGCGGGCCAGCTCGTCTACCCGGTCCCCGAGATCGTCGGGCAGCGGGCGGGAGTAGTCGGCCACCAGCAGCACGACGCGGTCGCGCAGGGTGGGATGGCTCGCGATCCCCGCGCGTAGCGGGCCGGTCACCAGCACGGCTTCGCCGGTGACCGGCTGGTCCGAGACGGCTCCGGCGATGACCCGCACCTCCCGTGCGAACGCCACCGTGCTCCGAGCGCCGCGGGTGCCGACCTCCAGCGAAGAGGCGCCGAGGTCGAGCGTCCAGCGCGAGAGCCCGAAGCGCTGGACGTAGCCACCGGACTCTCCCATGGGCTTGAGCCCGAGCCGGCGGAACTCGTCCATGACGTAGGCCGCCGCCCGCTCCAACCCGGGGCTGGGCGTATCCCGTCCCATCATCGAGTCGTGGGCCAGGATGGAGACCTTCGATTCCATGTCGCCCGCCGTGATCGTCGCGGCGGCGGCGTCGAGCCGGCTCGGGGCCTGGGCGAGAAGCGTCGAGGTGAGGGCCAGCGAGGTGAGGAGAAGGAGCGAAGAGCGGTGGATCATCCCTCGATCAGGGCTTCCGGCGGCGCAGCTCGGGCTCGCCGGTACTGCGCGGCTCGGCGGTTCGACGGGGCTCGCGCTGGGGCTCGGCCTTCGTGGCCGGCGGTCGGGTGTCTCCCCGCGTCGGTTCCAGCCCTTTGGGCGGGGCCTGGGAAGGCGCCGCGTCCGGGCGCCTGCGCTCGGCGGGCTCCGGGTCGGAGCGGCGGCGGCCCTCGGGCCTGCCGTCGCCGAGCGGGGGACGAGAGGGCACCGCGCGCAGGGGCGGCGCCAGCCGGGGCGTGGGCCGGGCCGAAGACATGGCGGGTGCGGGCACCGAGCCCCGTCCCCCGATGTCCCGACTGGTCCGTCCCGGATCCTGGTCTCGCCGCTGTTCCACCGCCTCGCCTCCGCGCACTCGCGTCACGTAGTCCCGCTCCGGGTCCGCGTCGCGAAACACGAAGCGCGGTCCGGGCCGGACGGGACGCGCCATGACGATGTTTCGCCCCCGGCCCGAGCGGTAGGGGTAGAATCGCGGATCGTCGTAGATGACCACGCGAAACCGGGCGCACGCCTGGCGATAGGGATCCCACTCGTCGTACTTGGCGTAGGCGTGGCAGTCGTAACAGAGAAAGCGCGGGTAGTCGTAGCGGCGATCCACGTAATACGGGACTGACGTCGTAATCGTAGTCGCCGCCCGGCGCGATCCGCGCGGCGAGATCCGCCAGGGCCACGTACGGATCGCCCTCGATGCGTCCGCCGGCAATCAGCCGGTAGTCCCAGTGGTCGCCGCGGGCGATGTCGTCGAAGTCGAAGGGACGCGAGGAAGCGATGGCCAGGAGATAGCCGATGCCCGGGTAGTCGTCCACGATGAAGCTGCGGCCGCCTCGACCGCCGGTGACCTCGAAGTCGCGGGCATCCGGCACGCGGGTGTCGCCCCAGGGCTCCCGTGGGAAACAGGACGCGCAGCCGGCCGTCGGTGTCCACCCGCAGGACCGTGACGTAAGTCGGCGCGCTCCGCCCGAAGAAAGACGCGGGCCCCATCGCCCCGGCGGTACGGGTCGTCGCGGTCGGTCCACACGGCCACGCGCCCGGCGGGGGCCCGAGCCACGGGACCGACACTGTCTATTGTAGGGGAGCTGGTGAGCCGGAGGCCGGCAAGCAGCGTCCAACCCAGCGCGACGAACATTGGTTCCTCCGGACACTTCGGGCCTAGTTCGAGCCAGGGCAGCAGGTGGCGTGCCACCTGGAAGCGGTCCGATAAGATACGCCGGCATAACGCGTTGCCTGGTTGGACCACGCGCCTGCCCGGCGCGGAACCGTCACCGCTGCCGGACACTCGACCTCTGTGGATCGGCGTTGCCCCGGGCCGACAACCCCGGTACGTTGCGCCCGTCATGACCAGCGGCCGACTCGATCTCCTCGATCCACTCGACGTCTCGAAGCTCGGTGGTATCGAAGTGGTCACCGAAGGCGTGGTGGAGGGATTTCTCACCGGGCTGCATCGCTCGCCCCGGCGCGGGTTCTCCGTCGAGTTCGCCGAGCACCGGATGTATCAGCCGGGCGACGAGCTGCGCTACGTCGACTGGAAGATCCTCGGCCGGAACGACCGGCTGTACGTGAAGCAGTTCGAGGAAGAGACCAACCTCCGCGCCATGGTCGTCTGCGACATCAGCCGCAGTCATGGCCTGGTCCGGCGATCCCGACACCGTCCTCCCCAAGCTCGCCTACGCCCAACGCCTCATCGCCGCGCTGACGCTGGTGCTGCTGCGCCAGCGCGACGCGACCGGCCTCATCGCCTTCGATGACGAGGTCCGCACGGTGCTGCCGCCGCGCGCGCGCCTGAGCCATTGGCGCCAGCTGCGTGACCACGCTTGCGGGACTGCAGGCGGGGCAGGGCACCGCGGCCGAGCCCGCGCTCCGGCGGGTGGTCGGCCAGCTCCGCCGCCGGGGCCTCGTGGTCTTCGTCTCCGATCTCCTGCTCGACCGCGACCTCGCGCTCAAGGCGCTCCGATTCCTGCGGCACCGCGGACACCAGGTGCTGGTGCTGCACGTCATGGATCCGGCCGAGCTGACGCTGGCGGGGCCGGCCGAGGCGCGCTTCGAGGACCCGGAGACGCGGAGCGCCGTCGTGCTTCGTCCGCGCGACTGGGCCGGCGCCTACCAGGACACCGTGCGCCAGGTGATCGGCGAGTGGCGCCTGGCGTGCCGCCGCCATGGCATCGCGCTACCACCGCGTCTCGACCGACACGCCCTACGGCACCGTGCTGCGCGAGGCGCTGGCGCCCGACCTCGCGGTCGGGATGATCGGCTTCCTCCACCCGTGGGCGCTGGTGGGTCTGCTCGCCGCCGGCGTCCCGATCCTGCTCCACCTGCTGGCCCGCCGCGAGCCACCGACCGTCGTCTTTCCGGCCGTCCGCTATCTCATCACCACCACCCAGGAGCACCAGCGGCGGCTCAAGCTTCAGCACCTGCTGCTCCTGCTGGTGCGGACGCTGCTGATCGTGGCGCTGGTGCTCGCGGCCGCCGGCCCCACCCTTCCGCTGCGCGGCGTGCCCGGGCATGCGCCGAGCGCGCTGGTGCTCGTGGTGGACAACTCGCCGAGCAGCGCCGCGGTCGTCGGTGGCGCGCCGCGCATGACGGCGATCTCGCGACGCCGCCCGTGGTGTGCTGGCGCGGGCGACGCCGGACGATGCGCTCTGGCTGCTCACGGCCGACGGGATTCCCCAGCGCGGAGACCCGCGGTCGCTCTGACGACCCAGCTGGCCGTCCTCGAGGTCTCGCCCCAGCGCCTCGATCTGGGTGGCGCGGTCGCGCTGGCGCGGGACGTCCTCGCCACCGACCCCCGTCCCGGGGAGATCGTGCTGCTGTCCGACCTGCAGGCGAGCGCGGTTTCTCCGGCCGATCCGGGCGGACCGCTGCTGGTGGGCCGGCCCGGCGACCCGCCGCCGCCCAACGTCGGCATCGCGCGGGTCGAGACCGGGCCGCAGCCGTGGTCCAGCGACGGTGGACGGGTTCAGGTCGTCCTCGCGGGCGACTCGGGCTCGCGGTCCCGCTCACCGCGCGTCTGGCGGAGCGGCCCGCCGCGGCAGGCGCTGGGCCACGCGGGCTCGGCGCCGCCACGCTCGCCCTGCCGGGCGTGCCGAGCGGCTGGTGGACGCTGACCGCGGAGCTCGATCCGGACGAGCTCCGGGCTGGACGATCGCCGGGTCGGCGTGGTGCGGGTCGCGCCCGTGGCGCGGGTCGCGCTGGGACTCGGCGAGCCGGTACGTCGCGGCCGCGTGCGAGGTGCTCGCCGCCAACCGCCGGATCGCGCGGGGAGACGAGGTGACGTTCGGCCGGCTCGGCCGCGGCCACTCGATCGTGCAGCCGCCCGAGGATCCCGCCGCAGTCGGCGCGCTCAACCGGGCGCTCGCGGCGCGCGGGCGTGGCCTGGAGCTACGCGCGGCTCGCGATCGATCCGGTCAGGACGGACAGCGGCGCCGTGGTGGGCCGGGTCGCGCGTGGCGCGGCGCTACGTCCTGCAGCCCAGCGGCAGCGGTCGCACCGGAGTGCTCGCCACCGTCGGCGGCGAACCCTGGCTGGTGCGCAGCGGCAACGTGATCCTGCTCGGCAGCCGGCTGGATCCGGCGTGGACCGACCTGCCGCTGTCGGCGGAGTTCATGCCGTTCGTGGACCTGCTGCTCAACCGGCTGGCGCGCGGCGAGGTGGTCGCTCGCGCAAGGCGCGCCGGGCGACGCGGTGCCGCTGCCCGATCTCGCCACCGAGCGTGCGGCAGGGCGAGCGCGAGTGGCGGGTCGAAGGCGGCGGGCTCTTCCGCCCGGCGGACGTCGGCGCGTTCTACCTGCGTCGGGGGTCCGGATACCCTCGGCGCCATCAGCGTCCAACATGGACCCGCGGGAGTCGCTGCTGGCGCCGGCCACCGACGACCAGGTACGGCGGCTGTGGCGAGGCGCGCGGTGGTGTCGCTGGATCGGAGCGCGCGAGCTCGCCTTCGCCGCCGGCGCGATGGGTGACCTGCGGGGGCCGCTGCTCCTGGCCGCGCTGCTGCTGGGGCTCGCCGAGGTCGGCCTGGCGAGCGTCTGGAGGCGGCAGCGGTGAAGCTCAAGCCGGTCCTCGACGCGTTCGCGCGGACGCCGGCCACCGTCGACCTGGCCGAGCGCCTGCCGGCGCGCGGCGAGACGCTGCGGCTGGGCGGACTGGCCGGTTCCAGCGGCGGCGGTGCTCGCCGCGTGGCTCGCCAACGGCCAGCCGCAGCGGCCAGATCGTGGTCGTCGCCACGACGCCGGGCGAAGCCGAGCGCTGGCTGACCGACCTCGCCCTGCTCACCGACGGCACGGTCGCGCTCTATCCCCAGCGCGAGGCGCTGGGCGAGGAGGAGCCGCACTACGAGATCGCCGGCGAGCGGGCCGAGACGCTCGAGGCGCTGCTCCGCGGCCAGGTCCGCATCGTGGTCACCACCGCGCGCGCGACGGCGGAGCGGACGCTGGTGCCTGCGGCGCTCGACCGGCCTCCGGCTCCGCATCGTCGTCGGGCGAGCGGCGCGCGCCCGGCGGAGGTCGCGCGCGACGCTCGAGGCGATGGGCTACCGCCGGGTCGCCGACCGTCACCGAGGTGGCCGAGTTCAGCGTCCGCGGCGGCATCCTGGACGTCTACGGGTTCGGCATGGCGGTGCCGGCGCGCCTCGAGTGGTGGGGCGACGACGTCAGCTCGATCCGCGGCTTCGACCTCACCACCCAGCGCTCGCTGCAGGAGCTCGACGAGGTGACGGTCCTGCCGGTGAGCACGCGGTCGCTCACCGAGGCCGGCGGCCGTCGCAGCCGGCCCTCCCGCAAGACGCTCCTGAGCTGCTGCCCTCCGACACCTTCGTGATCCAGGAGTCGGCCGGCGCCGACCGGGACGAGGTGGAGCGCGCCTGGAGCGAGGCGGAGCACCACCTCGAGGTCGCCCGGCGGCTGGGCGAGGACGTGCCCAAGCGCGACGCGATCCTGGAGAGCCCGGACGCGTGGCGCGCGCGGCTGGGCGCGTTCCCGCGCCTGACGCTGCGGGACGAGCGGCCGGACCTCCAGTTCGGGTTCTTCCCTCCGGAGAAGATCGACCGCGATCTCAACCGGCTGCGCTCGCTGCTCGCCGGCACCCCTCCCACGCTCATCCTCTGCGACAACGAAGGCCAGCTCGAGCGACTCGAGGAGCTGCTGGACGAGGGCGGGCGCGCCGGCACGCCGGGCGACGCTCGCCATCGGCGCGCTCGACGGCGGCTTCGTCATGCCGACGCTGCGGGTGCTCACCGACCACGAGATCTTCCGCCGCGCGCGCCGGCTGCGCCGGGCCCGCCGCTACCGGCAGGCGGCGCCGTCGCTCGCCACCGGCGCGCTCACCCTGGGCGACTACGTGGTCCATCTCGACCACGGCATCGGGATCTACCGGGGCATCCAGACCATCATGGTGGGCGAATCCACGCTCGAGGTGGCCATCGTGGAGTACGAGGGCGGCGACCGGCTCAACGTGCCGCTCTACCGGCTCGACCAGCTCGAGCGCTACCGCGCCGCGGGCGAGGACGGCGACCGGCCGCCGCCGCGGCATCCACCGGCTGGGCGGCTCCTCGTGGCAGCGGGTCCGCGAACGCACCCGCCAGGCGATCAAGCAGATGGCCGCCGAGCTGCTGGACCTCTACGCGCGGCGCACCGTGTCCGGCGGGCTATCCGTTCCCGCCCGACGCGAAGTGGCAGCGCGAGCTGGAGAGCAGCTTCCTCTACGAGGACACGCCCGACCAGCGCAAGGCCACCGAAGAGGTGAAGACCGACATGGAGCGGCCGCTGCCGATGGACCGGCTGCTGGTGGGCGACGTCGGCTACGGCAAGACCGAGATCGCGGTGCGGGCGGCGTTCAAGGCGGTGCAGGGCGGCAAGCAGGTGGCGGTGCTGGTGCCGACCACGATTCTGGCGGAGCAGCACGGCCGCACCTTCACCGAGCGGCTGGCCGACTTCCCGGTCAAGATCGAGGTGCTGTCGCGCTTCCGCACCGCCAAGGAGCAGAAGGCGGCGCTGGCCCGGCTCGCCGACGGCGCGACCGACATCGTGATCGGCACCCACCGGCTGCTCTCCAAGGACGTCGCGTTCAAGGATCTCGGCCTGCTGGTGGTGGACGAGGAGCACCGCTTCGGCGTGAAGCACAAGGAGCGGCTCAAGGCGCTGCGGCTGGCGGTGGACGTGCTCACGCTTACCGCCACGCCCATTCCCCGCACCCTGCACCTGTCGCTCGCCGGGCTCCGCGACCTGACGCTGATCGAGACCGCGCCGCGCGACCGGTCGCCCATCCTCACCTTCGTCGAGCCGTGGGACGATGGCCTGCTCGAGGAGGCGTTCGCGCGGGAGATCGATCGGGGCGGGCAGGTGTTCGTGGTGCACAACCGGATCGAGACCATCGAGACCATCGCGGCGCGAGTGCGCACGCTGGCCCCGCGCGGACGCGTCGGCGTGGCCCACGGCCAGATGCCGGCCGAGGAGCTGGAGACGGTGATGCGCGGGTTCGTGTCCGGCGAGGTGGACATCCTCGTCTCCACCATGATCGTCGAGTCCGGTCTCGACGTTCCGAACGCGAACACGATGGTGGTGCACGACGCCCACCGGTTCGGGCTGGCGCAGCTCTACCAGCTCCGCGGACGGGTGGGCCGGAGCCACCGCCGGGCGTACTGCTACCTGCTGGTGCCCGACGCGATCGACGCGGACGCGGAGGAGCGCCTGAGGGTGCTGGAGCATCACACCGACCTCGGGGCGGGCTACCGGATCGCCCTCAAGGACCTCGAGCTGCGGGGCGCCGGCAACCTGCTGGGCGCGGAGCAGTCGGGACACGCCCACGCGGTCGGGTTCGACCTCTACATGCGCTGGCTGGAGGAGACGGTCCGGAGCCTCCGGGGCCAAGGGACCGCCACCGAGCAGCCGGCGCCCCCCGACGTGGTGCTCGACCGGCCGGCCCACCTGCCCGACGGCTACGTGCCGGACGACGACGTCAAGCTCGACCTGTACCGGCGACTGGCGCGGGCGCGTGACACCGGGCGAAATTGACGGGCTGCGGGACGAACTGCGCGAGCGCTTCGGGCCCCTGCCGGCCGAGGCCGAGACCCTGCTCCACATGGCGCGCCTCCGCGTCCTGGGAGCATCGCTCGGCCTGCAGCACGTGCTGGTGCGGGGAGACGAGGCGCGGCTCACCTTCCGCCCGGGCACCCAGCCCAGGCTCACCGGGCTCACATCGGCGCTGGACGACGTGCAGCTGGCCGCGGAGGTGCGCCGCACGGTCCCGCTCTCGCTCCGGCTGGTGCGACTGGGTGGCGAGCCGATCGTCCCCGCGCTGGTGCGGGCGTTGCAAAAGGCAGTCTGAGACCACGGTCCTCAACCGGAGTATTCATGCGTCGTCGTCCTGTCCTCGCCCTGCTGGTCCTGACCGCGGCCGCCCTCAGCGGCTGCTCCAACTTCCGCGACCTGTTCTCGGCCCACGCCGACATCGCCGCCGAGGCGGGGTCGCTCGAGCTGCCGGCGACGCGGCTGGCCGACATGGTCACCACGGTGACCAAGGGTCAGGTACAGCGGGTCACCCGGGAGACGGCGGACTTCATCGCCGACACCTGGGTGGACTACGCCCTCTTCTCCCAGGCCGTGGCCCTCGGGCAAGCTGCCGGTGGACTCGGCCAGCGTCGCCGAGGCGGTCTGGCCCGAGCTGGCCGAGCTCAAGGGCACCCACTTCCACGACACGCTGATGTCCCGCCGGGCCGCCATGTCGGACACCGCCGCGGACAGTCTCTACCATCAGCCCGACGTGCGGCTGCTGCAGCACATTCTCTTCAGCGCGCGCAACGCGCCGCCGCCGGTGAAGGAGGCGACGCGCAAGAAGGCCGAGGCCACGCTGGCCAGGATCCGGAAGGGCGCCAACTTCGGCCAGCTCGCCGTCGGAGCTCTCGGAAGATCCCGGGCAGCAAGGCCGACAGCGGCTACCTCCCGCCGGGCCCGCGCGGACGGTTCGTCCCGGTGTTCGACAGCGTCGGGTGGGGCGCTGCAGCCGGGCCAGACCAGCGGCATCGTGGAGACCCAGTTCGGCTTTCACCTGATCCGGCGGCCGGCCATCGTCGAGGTGCGCGAGCGCTTCACCGACTTCCTGCTCGACCGGGCGGGCGCCGCGGTGGACTCGACCTACATGGACAGCCTCGCCGCCGCGAGCGAAATCAAGGTGGATCCCACCGCCGCGGCGACCATGCGCGCGGCCCTGGGCTCCACGGAGGAGTCGCGACGCTCCGGCAAGACGATCGCGAGCTACAAGGGCGGGTCCATGACGGTGCAGGAGTTCCTGCGCTGGGTGCGCGCGCTGCCGCCGCAGTATCTCCAGCAGCTCAAGAGCGCGGACGACAGCACGTTGATGCGCTTCGCCCGGGTGCTCACCCAGAACACGCTGCTGCTGCGTCAGGCCGATGCCGCGGGCATCCAGCCCTCGCAGGTGGAATGGAAGGGTCTCGAGCGCCAGTACCTGGCGCAGCTCGACACGCTGAAGGGCGAGATGGGGCTGACGGGCAGCGACCTGAGCGACACCACCGTGTCTGCCGGCGAGCGGGAGAAGGTGGCCGGCATCAAGATGGAGCAGTACTTCGACCAGTTGATCAACGGCAAGGCCCGGCTGCGGCCGCTCCCGTCCGCCCTGGCGTCTCTCCTCCGCGAGCGGCTCGCCTTCCGCATCAATCAGGCCGGCGTCGGACGCGCGGTGGACATGGCGAAGGAAGCGAAGGCTAAGGCCGATTCGGCGGCTGGCCCCGGTCCGGTTCGCCCGGCGCCCGGTGGCCCTCCGATCCCCGGCATGGTGCCGGGCGGTCGAGCCCGGCCCCGGGCGGGGCGGCACAACCGCCGAGACCCGCTCCGACGGCCCCGCCGTCCGACACCGCGGCCCGTCGGCAGTAGGGCCGGCGAAGGAGATACGAGGGTGAGGATCATCGCTTCGGCGGTCATCGCCATCGCGTTCGCGGCGCACGCCGGAATCCTGCGTGCTCAGGATACTACGGGGACGGCGGCGCCGGCCGCGCCGGCGGCGGCCGACTCCACCCCGCCGGACTCCACGGCCGCACCGATCCCGGCGGCCATTCCCGCCCCGGTTCCGACGGCGGACTCACTACCGCCCAACGCGGCGCAGCCCGCGGCGATGCCGGCCGATTCGGTGATCGTGGTGGATCGCGTCGTGGCGGTGGTGGGCAACCGGCCGGTGCTCGCGTCGCAGGTGGACGAAGAGCTGTTCAGTCGCCAGGCGCAGGGGACCGAGCTGCCCAAGGAAGCCGATCGACTGGAGGCGCTCAGGCGCGAAGTCGTGTCCAGCATCGTGGATGAAGAGCTGCTGGTGCAGCAGGCGGCGCGCGACACCGCGATTCAGGTGACCGACCAGGAGGTCGCCGACGGTGTGGAGCAGCAGGTGAAGAAAGTGCGCGGCAACTTCACCTCCGAAGTGGACTACAGCAACGAGCTCAAGAAGGCGGGATTCCAGACGCCCGAGGAGTATCGTCGCTGGCTGACCGATCAGCAGCGCCGGGCCGCGCTGCAGAACCGGCTGATCGACGGTCTCCGCACCGCGGGCAAGCTCAAGTCGGTGTCGCCGACCGAGGCGGAGATGAAGAAGTTCTTCGAGCAGCAGAAGGGGAACCTGGGCTCGCGGCCGGCGACCATCTCGTTCCGCCAGATCGTCGTGGCGCCCAAGGCGAGCGCCGCGGCCAAGGCGCGGACGCGGGCGCAGGCCGACTCGATCGTGCTCGAGCTCCGGCAAGGCGCGGACTTCGCGACCGCGGCGAGACGGTTCTCCCAGGACCCGGGGTCGCAGCGACCAGGGCGGCTCGCTCAACTGGTTCCGCCGCGGTGTGATGGTGCCGGAGTTCGAGCGCGTCGCGTTCAGCCTCAAGCCCGGCGTGGTGTCCGACCCGGTGGAATCGGCGTTCGGGTACCACATCATCCAGGTGGAGCGGACCCAGCCGGCCGAGATTCAGGCTCGCCACATCCTGCTCACGCCCGACGATCGACTCGGCGAACGTCGCCAGCGCCCGATCGCTCGCCGCCCGGCTCCACGACCTGGTGGCCAAGGGTGCGGCGTTCGACTCGCTGCAGCGACTCTACCACGACCCATCGGGCGGTGAGCGGGAGGCGGCGAACGTGCCCGCCGACAAGCTGCCCGAGAACTACAGCAAGGCCATCGCCGATGCGGACTCCGGCACGGTCGTCCCGGTGTTCACGCTCAAGGGCGCCGGCGATCGCGACCAGTTCGTGGTGCTGCAGGTGACCGGCCGGCGCTCGCAGGGCGAGATCCGGTACGAGGACGTGAAGGACCGGATCCGCCAGCAGCTCGGCCAGGAGCTCGCCATCCGCCGTTACCTCGATCAGCTCCGCAAGTCCACCTACGTGGAGATGAGGATCTGAGGTGGGCTCGGCCCCGCCCGCCCGCATCGCGATCACGCTGGGCGACCCTCGCGGCATCGGCCCGGAGATCACCGCTCGCGCACTGGAGCAGCCGCTCGACGCCGAGGTGACGCTGGTGGGCGCCGACGATCAGATCGCGGCGATACCCGCGGCGAACCGGATCTCGGTCGGTGGCTGGGGGCTGGGAAGTGGTGAACAGCCCGACGATCGGGGCCGCGCGATCCGGGCGGGCCGGCTCGCGGGACACGCGGTCGAAGCGGCGGTCAAGCTCGCCCTGGCGGGCGAGGTGGATGCGATCGTCACCGCGCCGGCCCAGAAGCACGCCCTCCATCTCGCGGGCTTTCCCTATCCCGGGCACACCGAATGGCTGGCGCATCTGGCGGGCGACGTGGACGTCGCGATGATGCTGGCCGCCGATGAGCTGCGCGTGGTGCTGGTGACGACGCACGTGCCCTTCCGCGACGTGCCGGCGCTCCTCACGCAGGAGCGCGTGGTGCGCACCGGCCGGACCACGGCGCGGGCGCTTCGCACCTGGTGGGGGATCGAGCAGCCGCGGCTCGCGCTCTGCGCGGTCAATCCGCATGCCGGCGAGTCGGGTCTGTTCGGCGACGAGGAAGAGCGGGTGCTGCGGCCGGCGGCGGCGGCGCTCGGGGCGGCGGGCCCGCTGCCGGCGGACACGGTGTTCGTCCGGGCGATGCGGGGCGAGTTCGACGCGGTGCTCGCGCCCTACCACGACGTGGGGATGACCGCGATCAAGGTGGCGGCGTTCGGCCGCGCCGTGAACATCACCCTGGGGCTGCCGTTCCCTCGCACCTCACCGGATCACGGCACGGCGTTCGACATCGCCGGCACCGGTTCGGCCGATGCGTCGAGCATGCGCATCGCGGTCGAGACCGCGGTGCGCTGGGGCACACCGCGGCGCGGATGGGTCGGGCCACTGTGAAAATGGAGAGTTGACCCCAGGCAACGCTGCTTCCGCCCGTCCGCCCGTCCGCCCCATCACCCGGTCGCCGCGCCCGCCCGCTCCAGCCGCCCCATCAGCGCCAGATACGCCTCCAGCTTCAGCTTCTGACTCGCCCGATTGGCCACCAGCACCGCCCCGCACTCCAGGATCGTCTCCCGCTCGATCAGGCCGTTTGCCCGAAGCGTGTTTCCCGTGTCCACCAGGTCCACGATCCAGTGGGAGAGCCGGAGCAGCGGGGCGACCTCCACCGATCCGTTGACCTGGATGATGTCCACCGGGCACCCTGCGGCGGCGAAATGCGCGTGCGCCAGCCGGGGGTACTTCGTGGCCACCCGGGCGGTGATCCCGCCCTCGAGCCGGCGGGTAGGCCGTCCCGTCGGGCGAGGCCACGACCAGGCGGCAGGCGCCGAACCCGAGCTCCAGCGGCTCGAGCACGTCCGCGCCCGTCTCCCGCAGCACATCGGTGCCGGTGATGCCGAGATCGGCGGCGCCGGACTCGACGTAGACCGGCACGTCGCCCGGCTTGACCGCGAGGAACTCGATCGCCGGGTCGCTGGACGGGATCAGCAGCCGCCGGCCCGCATCGGCGGCCGGCTCGATGCCGGCGGCGCCGGAAACGCTCGAGCGACGGCTCGTAGAGCCTCCCCTTGGCCAGTGCCACCCGGAGCCGGCTCACGACGGCACCTCGGCGATGGCGTCGAGGTCGAGCGAGACGCCCACCGCCGGCATCGGCCGGCCGAACCGTCCCATGAGGTCGTCGTATCGCCCGCCCGCGCCGGCCGCGCGCCCCGCGCCGGAGACGTAGACCTCGAAGTGCACGCCGGTGTAGTAGTCGAGGCCGCGCACCTCGCCGAGATCGTAGACCACGTGGGCCCGCTCCGGCGGCAGCAGCGCGTCGTCGAGCGCGAGCAGGTGGCGAAGACCCGGCCACGGCCGCGGGCGGCGCGTCCCGAAGCGCGGCCTCCAGCGCCTCACGCCGTCCGATCACGAAGGGGAGGTCGACCAGCGTGGCGGCGTCGGCACCCATCGGCCCGCGAGTCCGCGGGTGAGACCGGCTCGATCCTTCCGGTCGATCCACCGTCGCACCTGGCTCGGAGCGGCTCTTCCAGCGCGGCGAGGCCGGGAGCCAGCACGCCGACGTGACCCAGGTTGATCTGGAAGTCCTCGAGTCCCGCCGCGCGAACGAGCGCCAGGGTGAGCCGCACGATCTCGACGTCGGCGGCGAGATCGCCGTCGCCCAGCAGCTCCGCGCCCGACCTGCAGCGTCTCGCGCGGCCGGCCGCCGCGCTCGGGCTCCTGGCGGTAGACCTTGCCCGAATAGCTGAGCCGCAGCGGGAGCGGGGCGCCGGCGAAGGTGGTGGCGGCGATGCGCGCGATGCTGGAGGTAAAGTCGTAGCGGAGCGCCAGAATCCGGCCGTCGCGGTCGGGGAACCGCAGCAGCCGCTCCGCGACGCCGCGCCCGCCCGGCCCGGAGAAACACGTCCTCGTACTCGAAGGTGGGCGGAATCAGCTCCTCGTACCCGGCTCGCTCGAGCACCGCGACGGCGCCGCGCTGCAGCATGCGCCGCCGCCGGGCGGCGTCACCGGTGAGATCGAGCGCACCGGGAGGTGTCGCGGCGGGGAGCGTTGAGCACTGACGTCGTCCGGCCTCGGCCATCGCCTGCCGCGCACCCGCTCGGCGAGCTGCTGGGCAGTGAACGGCTTCTCCAGCAGTGCGCCGCCCGCGGGGAGCGCACCCTGCCGCTCGACCGCCTCCTCGGCGTATCCCGTGATGTAGAGCACCCGGAGCCCCGGCTGATCCACGATCAGGCGCTCGACCAGCGCCGGTCCGCTCATACCCGGCATCACCACATCGGTCACCAGGAGGTCGAAGGGCTTGCCGTACGCCCGCGCGATTCGGATCGCATCCGCCGGCTCGGCGGCGTCGAACACCCGATACCCGTTGGCGCGGAGCACCCGGCAGGCGAGTCGCCGGACGGTCTCCTCGTCCTCGACCACGAGCACGGTGCCGCTGGCGCGCGGCGGGTCGCTCCACGCGGCCAGCCCGTCCAGCGTGTCCACCGAGCCTTCCGCCTTCGGCAGGTAGATGCTGAACGCGCTGCCGTGGTGCAGCCGGGTGGCGACCCGGATGTGCCCGCCGCTCTGGCGCACGATGCCGTACACGGTCGCGAGTCCGAGCCCGGTGCCGCGTCCCAGCTCCTTGGTGGTGAAGAACGGCTCGAACAGTCGCGCCTGGGTCCGCTCGTCCATGCCCGATGCCGTCGTCGGTCACGCTCAGCTCCACCTGCGGCCCCAGCAGCGCGCTCGCCTCCGGACTCGGCTGCGGGACGTCGGCCGCGTCCACGTTCGCGGTGCGGATCGTGAGGGTGCCGCCGGACGGCATCGCGTCGCGCGCGTTGACGGCGAGGTTGGTGATCACCTGCTCGAGCTGGCCCGGGTCCGCCAGCACCCGGCCGAGCACGGGCTCGAGCTCGAGCCGAAGCGTCGACGTGCTCGCCGATGATCCGCCGCAGCATCGTGCTCAGCTCCGTCACGACCGTGTTGAGGTCCACGATCCGCGGCTGGAGCACCTGCTTCCGGCTGAAGGCCAGGAGCTGGCGGGTGAGCGTCGCCGCGCGGTGCGCGGCGCGGTTGATCTCCAGCACGTCGAGCCGGCGCTGGTCGTCGTCGCCGATCGTCCGCAGCAGCAGCTCGGCGTTCCCGATGATGGCCGTGAGGAGGTTGTTGAAGTCGTGGGCGACGCCGCCGGCGAGCTGGCCGACCGCCTCCATCTTCTGCGCCTGCCGGAGCTGTTCCTCCAGGACCTTCTGCTCGGTCACGTCCCGGATGTAGACCAGGAAGTACAGCGGCCGGCCCGCCGGCGTCCTGCACCACCGACGTGTTGAGGTACACCCACACCGATCCTGGCCGTCCCGGCGGATCAGCCGCTTCATCAGATCGTAGGACTTGCCCTCGCCCGCGATGAGCCGCCGCCGCTCGGCGCGATCGGCCTCCACGTCGTCGGCGTGGGTGACGGCGTCGAGGTCGAGGCGCCGATCAGCTCGCGCTCGTCGTACCCGAGCAGATCGCAGAGCGTCGGCGGCACCTTCAGCCAGCGGCCGTCGAGCTCGACGTGCGCGGTCATGACCAGCGCGACGCTCTCGGCCCGCTGCAGCTGCGCCTGGCTCTCGCGCAGCGCGTCCTCGATCCGGAGCCGCTCCAGCGCGCCGCCGCAGTGGTCGGCCAGGGTCTGCAGCATGGCGAGGTCGTCCGCAGTCGTAGGCGCGCGGCGTGTAGCTCTGGATGGAGAGGATGCCGGCCACCCGCTCGCCGTGGCGCACCGGGACGAACATGAGCGACGCGGACGGGCGGCTCACCGCGCCGAACGGCGTCAGCCCCTCGCCCGCCGAAGCGGACTCTCCGAGTCGCGCAGGATCAGCTGCGCGCCCTCCGCGAGCACCGCGCGTCATCGGGCCGGGGGGACCGGCGGTGTAGGCGTGGGGCACGTCCACCGGCTCGGCGCCCTCGAGCGATCCATGGTCACGACGGCCTGGACCGTACCGGTCTCGGGGAAATAGAGATCGAGGCTGCAGGCGTCCCAGCCCAGCAGCTCCTGCGCGACGCCCACGATGATGCGCGCCGCCTGCTCCGGAGTCCGGACGCCGGCCAGCCGGTATCCGAGATCCAGTAGAGCCGGGCCCAGCTCCACCCGTGACGAGTACGAGGTCACCGGGAACGCCTCGTCAGGACGCGCGACTTTCCCGGCCGGCGACCGGGGGCTCGGGCTCTGGCTCGGGCGGCGGGCTCGGGCGCGTGCAGCCGGAGGGTCTGACCCGGCGCCCGTCCATCTCGACCACCTCGAGCGCATGGCGGCCGACGCGTCACCCGGTCGCCCGGCCGGGGCAGGCGGCCGAGCTGGCCGAAGACGTAGCCGCCGATGGTGGTGTAGTCGGTGTCGTCCAGCGCCGCGTCGTACTCCGAGTTGAACTCGGAGATCGGCATGGCGCCGTCGAGCTGAGGGCGCCGCGCCGGGGCGCGCCTTATCCTGGGGATCGTACTCGTCGTAGATCGGCCCGACGATCTCCTCGAGCAGGTCCTCCATCGTCACCAGGCCGGCGGTGCCGCCGTACTCGTCGAGCACCACCGCCAGGTGGGTCTTGAGCCGCTTCATGTCGGCCAGCACGTCCTCGACCTCGCGGGTGCCCGGGCACGAACAGCGGCGGCCGCATGATCGTCGCGGACCGTCTTGCCCCGGCCTGGCGCGGAGGGCGGTCAGGATGTCCTTGGCGTGCACCACGCCCGACGATCTCGTCGAGCGAGTCGGTGTACACCGGATAGCGCGAGCGCCGGGCGACGGCCACCTCGTCGGCGGCCGCCTCCACCGGCAGGTCGGCCTCCAGCGCGATCATCTGGGTCCGCGGCGTCATCACCTCCTGCGCGGTCTTCTCGCTGAACTCGAAGACGCCCTCGAGCAGCCGGGCGTCCTCCTTGCAGCAGGCTTCCGCCCTCGGTGCTCTGCTCGACCAGCATCCGGATCTCCTCCGGCGAGTGCAGCCGCTCGTGCTCGCCCGGAGGATCGATCCGCATGAGGCGGAGCAGCCAGTTGGCGGTGCCGTTGAGGAGGGCGATGGGGCAGCGCCATCACCCAGGCGAAGCCCATGAGCGGCGCCGCCACCCAGCGCGCTCACCGCCTCGGGGTAGAGCAGGGCCAGCGCCTTGGGCACCAGCTCGCCCAGGATGATGTGGAGGACGGTGATGATGATGAACGCGATGACCGAGGCGACGGCGTGGGTCGCGATGGCGGCGACGGCGGCCGGCAGCCAGGCGAAGACGCCGTCGATCAGGCCGGCCAGCGCCGGCTCGCCGATCCAGCCCAGGCCCAGCGAGGCGAGGGTGATGCCGAGCTGGGTGGCCGAGATGTAGCGGTCGAGCGATTGTACCGCACGGCGGGCCAGCCTAGCTTTGCCGTCCCCGGCCCGGGCCATCTCGTCGAGCCGGGTCCTCCGCGCGCCGACCAGCGCGAACTCCGCCGCCACGAAGAAGGCGTTGGCCAGGACCAGGACGACGACCGCGCTCAGGCCGAGGACGATCGAGGGTGACTCTGCGGGTTCCATACGGTTCAAGCTGTAACGCCGATGCGGTGTTACCGCGAGAGTAGCGGATTGATCCGCCGCCTCGCGGTGCCGCCGTTCGAGGCGCTCGACCCGCTGCTGCCCCGCCGGGCCGGCAGCGACCCGGCGACCCGGGAGACCGTGGCCGCGATCCTCGAGGACGTGCTCGCCCGGGGCGACGAGGCGGTCCGGGAGTACACCCGCCGGTTCGACGGGGTGGACCTGGCCCCCGACCAGTGGGAGCTCGATCCGGCCGGATGGCAGGGCGCGCTGGCCCGGATCGCGCCCGCGCTCCGGCCGGCGCTGGCGCGGGCGGTGGACCGGGTGCGCGAGTACCACGAGCACCAGCGGGAGCACGGGCTTCCACCTGAGCGGACGGCGACGGCAGCCTGGTGGGGATGAAGGTGACGCCGCTCGACCGGGTCGGGCTCTACGTGCCGGGCGGCAAGGCCTCGTATCCCTCCTCGGTGGTCATGAACGCGGTGCCGGCGCTGGTGGCCGGGGTGCAGGAGATCGTGGCGGTGGTGCCGCCGCAGGGCGTCACCGACGCGGTGCTCGCCGCCTGCGCGCTCTCCGGCGTGACCCGGATCTTCCGGATCGGCGGGGCCCAGGCGATCGCCGCGCTGGCCTACGGCACCGCGACGGTCCCCCGGGTGGACAAGATCGTCGGTCCGGGCAACCGCTGGGTGGCGGAGGCCAAGCGCCAGGTGGTGGGCCAGGTCGGGATCGACATGATCGCCGGGCCGACCGAGGTGCTGATCATCGCCGACGCGCACCGCCGACCCGGCGCGCGTCGCCGCCGACCTGATCGCCCAGGCCGAGCACGACGAGGACGCCGTGCAGCTGGTGCGTCACCACCGACGCCGACGCTGGCCGAGGCGCTGCCCGGCCGCGCTCGAGGCGGCGCTGGCAGCGGCGCCCCGCGGCGCCGATCGCCCGGGCCGCGCTGGAGCGGAACGGGCTCTGATCGTGGTGCCCGTCGATGCGCGAGGCGATCGAGGTGGCCAACCGGCGCGCCCCCGAGCACCTCGAGATCGTGGCCGAGGGCGCCGAGCGGATCGCCAGCGCGAGTCCGCCACGCCGGGGCCATCTTCCTGGGCGACGACACGCCCGAGCCGGTGGGCGACTACCTGGCCGGCCCCAGCCACGTGCTTCCCACCGCGGGCACCGCGCGCTACGCCTCGCCCCTCGGCGTGTACGACTTCGTGAAGCGCACCAGCGTCATCCGCTACTCCCGGGCCCGGCTGGCGGCCGACGCCGACGCCATCATCGCGCTGGCGGAGGCCGAGGGGCTGTACGGGCATGCGGAGGCGGTGCGGATCCGGGTGGGGCGGGAGCGACGCCGGCGGCCGATGCAGCCGACTCAGGCATACGCGCGTCCACTCGGCTTCCGAGTCACGCGTCGTGCCGCGTCTCTAGTGCGGTTCTCGCCCTCACCGGCCGTGTTCATGGTGGTGGAGGCGGTGGGCGGCTGGGTCAGCGGCTCGCTGGCGCTGCTGGCCGATGCCGGGCACATGCTCACCGACGTCGGCGCGCTCGGGCTCTGCGCTGCTCACCGCCTGGATCGCCCAGCGGCCGGCCGACGACAGCAAGACCTACGGCTATCTCCGCTGGGAGATCCTGGCCGCGCTGGTGAACGGCGCGGCGCTGTTCGGCATCGCCGGCTGGGTCGTGGTCGAGGCGGTCCAGCGGATCCAGCACCCGCAGCCGATCCGGACCGGCCTCTTCCTCGCTCGTGGCCGCGGCCGGCCTGGTCGTCAACCTGGTGAGCCTGGGGGTGCTGCACGGCCGGGCGCACGGCAGCCTCAACGCCCGGGGCGCCTACCTCCACGTCCTGGGCGACGCGCTCGGCTCGGTCGGCGCGCTCGGCGCCGCCGGCGATCATCGCGCTCACCGGCTGGACCCTGGCCGACCCGATCGTCTCGATCGTGCTCTCGCTCCTGATCCTGGTCGGCGCCTGGCGGCTGCTGCGGGAGAGCACCGACATCCTGCTCGAGGCGGTCCCCCGGCACGTCTCCATGGCCGAGGTGCAGCGCGCGGATGCTCGGCGGTGCCCGGGGTGGCCGCGGTGCACGACCTCCACGTCTGGACCGTCACCAGCGGCATGGTGGCCATGAGCGGCCACGCCGTCGTGCCCGACCTCGGCGCCCATCCCGGGGTGCTGGACGGGATCCGGGCCGAGATGGCGCGCCTGGGCATCGGCCACGTCACCATCCAGCTCGAGGTGGCAGCACGACTGCGAGGGGTGCGACGACGCCCGGGACCAGCCGCCACGGCCCCCAGCTGGGCGACAGCGGCGCTGACGCACCTCGGTCACGGGCACCACGGCGCACCGCCACTAGACCGGGGTCCGGGACCCGCCTTTCCACGTCTCTTGCGGCCTCGGACGGCGTTGTCTATATATGCGCCGCGGAGGCCCGGGCGTCCGGGCCTCAGCCGTTCGAAACCCGTGGCGACAGGAAGTGCCTGCTTGATTCGTAACCTGGCCATCATCGCCCACGTCGACCACGGCAAGACCACCCTGGTGGATCAGATGCTCCGGCAGGCGGGGCGTTCCGCGCCAACCAGCAGGTGGAAGAGCGGGTCATGGACTCCAACCCGCTGGAGCGGGAGCGGGGCATCACGATCCTGGCCAAGAACACGGCGGTGCGCTGGGACGGCACCAAGATCAACATCGTGGACACGCCCGGGCCACGCCGACTTCGGCGGCGAGGTCGAGCGGATCCTGCGGATGGTGGACGGCGTGCTGATCCTGGTGGATGCGGCCGAGGGCCCGATGCCGCAGACCCGGTTCGTCACCCGGAAGGCGCTGGCCCTCGGCCTCCGGCCGATCGTCGCGATCAACAAGATCGACCGGTCCGACGCCGAGCCGCTCCGGGTGCACGACGAGGTGCTGGGCCTGTTCATCGATCTCGAGGCCACCCACGAGCAGCTCGACGCGCCGTTCCTCTATACCTCGAGCCGGGCCGGCACCGCCACGACCGAGCTGGACGCAGCCGGGCACCGATCTCGAGCCGCTGTTCCAGGCCATCCTCGACCACGTGCCGGAGCCCAAGGGCGACCCCGAGGGGCCGTTCCAGATGCTGGTCTCCACGCTCGACTTCTCCAGCTTCCTCGGCCGGATCGCCATCGGCCGGATCGAGCGGGGCCGGGTGCGGGTGGGCGACCAGGTGGCGCTGCTGCCGCTGGGCGAGCCCGGGCTGGTCGAGCGACGAGGCCTTCGAGCGGAACCGGGTCACCACGCTCTACACCTTCGACGGGCTCCACCGGGTCGAGGTGGACGAGGCGGCCGCGGGCGACATCGTGGCGCTCTCGGGCTTCGAGACCATCGAGATCGGCAAGACCTTCACCGTCGGTCGAGCGGCCCGAGCGGCTGGCCGGGCATCGCGGTCGAGGAGCCCACCATCTCGGTGGACTTCATCGTGAACAACGGCCCCTTCGCCGGCCGGGAAGGGAAGTACGTCACCAGCCGCCAGCTCAAGGACCGGCTGTACCGCGAGCTGGAGCGGAACGTGGCGCTCCGGGTGGAGGAGACCGACAGCCCCGACACCCACACCGTCTCGCGGCCGCGGCGAGCTCCACCTCGGCATCCTGATGGAGACGATGCGGCGGGAGGGGTACGAGTTCCAGGTCTCCCGCCCGCGGGTCATCACCAAGCTGGGCGACGGACGGCGAGCGGCTGGAGCCGTACGAGGAGCTGACGATCGACGTGCCCGAGGAGTACATGGGCGTCGTCATGGAGAAGCTGGGGCCCCGCCGGAGCGAGATGACCGAGATGCGGAACCCGGGGCAGGGGATGGTGCGGCTCACCTTCCGGATCCCGGCGCGCGGACTCTTCGGCTACCGCTCGGAGTTCCTGACCGACACCCGCGGCACCGGGATCATGCACCACCGGTTCCTCGACTACGGGCCGTGGGCCGGGCCGCTCGCGGGCCGGAAGCGGGGCGTGCTGGTGGCCGACCGCGAGGGCAGCGGTGGTGGCGTTCGCGCTGGGCAACCTGCAGGAGCGGGCCCAGATGTTCGTCACCCCGGGCGACCAGGTGTACGAGGGCATGATCGCGGGCGAGAACTCCCGGCCCGGCGACCTGGACGTCAACGTCACCAAGGAAAAGAAGCTCACCAACATGCGGACCACGGCCTCGGACGACAACGTCATCCTGGAGCCGCCCCGCCAGATCACCCTGGAGTACGCCCTCGAGTACATCGAGGAAGACGAGCTGATCGAGGTCACGCCCGAAGAACATCCGGCTGCGCAAGCGGGTGCTCACGGCGAACGACCGCAAGAAGGCCGCCCGGGCCGCCCGGGTGGCGGACGCGTCCTGATGATGTCGGGATCACACTTCACTGATGGCGGAGGACATCATGTCGGCCTGGGAGACGTCGGTGGAGGCCCTCGACCTCGAGATGCGTCGGAAGTTCGATGACGACGAGGAGTTCGAGGACGACGGGTTCACCTTCGACGACGATGACGACGACGAGGACGAGGACCTGGACGACGACGAGCTCGACGACGACGAGGACGACTTCGACGACGAGGAGCTCGAGGAGCTCGAGGAGCTGGAGGAGGAAGAAGAGAAGGAGTAGTACCGTAAGCCGGGGATGACCGCGCCGCAGGCGACCGCTACCCACCCCACCGTGCACGATGCGCTCGCACGTCCACGTGGATGAAGGGCCCGTGCGCGCGGTTCGCCCGGTAGAGACCGAGTCCGCCCTCGAACGGCCGATACCAGCTGCTCCGTGACAGTCGCTCGATCACGCCCGCCAGCAGCCGCGCGTCTTCCAGATCCACCCGGCCATCCCGGCTCAGGTCATCCATGACCCCGTCGCCGTCCTCGTCCACATAGATGTCGGCGGCGTCGCCGTACAGGTGCCGGCTGTAGCGGGTCTCGTTGCCGATGGACCGGTTGTAGTACGGGGTCCGATACCCGCTCATGACCTGAAAGGTGGTGACCGGGAGGCCGACCCTGGCCGCCTCCTCCAGCAGCATCTCCAGCTTGAGCAGAAGCCGCTCGCGCAGCACGAGGTATTTGGGGTACCCGCCGGGCTGCTTGGACACGAACTGGCCCAGGGTGAAGTGCGGCGCCACCAAGGTGCCGCGGTTCGCCTCCGTGACCTCCACCAGTCCCTGCGGCCGCGCATAGAGTGGATCGGCGCGCAACGCCCGGGGCTCGTACCGTCCGACACGGAAGCCTTCGATCGTCGTCCCCGGCGGGCCGGGGCACCATGACGAAGGCGTGGAGCGCGACCGTCTCGCCCGATACCGAGTCCCGCACCACGACCGCCGACACCCCCTTCTCCGGGGGAGCGATCCACAACCAGCGCGCCGGCCCGGTCCGCTCCAGCCGGCCGGTACCCGCCTCGGCGGTGAACCTCGAGGTCGTATCGGTGGGCACCGCCTCGAGCGGGACGGTATCGCCCGGCATCACGAACAGACCCAGGACCGGGTAGGGGGTGACCTCGTCCTTGAACTTCACGGCGAAGCCGGCGGCGGAAGCTCCCGGCGGGGGCAGCACCGCGGCGGCGTCTCCTGTGAGGACAGCGACCCCGCCAGCGCCGCGGGAAGAACCAGTCCGAGCCACCAGCACTGTGCGCCCACGACCCTATCCTCCGAGGAGCCGATCGAGCTCCTCGCAGATCGACGGCTCGTCGAGCGCCGGCTTGCCGAGCCTGCGCATCGCCCGGCGGTCCTTCCCGTAGGGATCATTGCGGATGTGCAGCTCGCCGTCCCGAACGAAGGAGGTGAGATACAGCAGGTATACCGGCACCGGATGCTCGAGCGAGACCATCTGGCCGCGCTTCGCCTTCGGGTTCTCCATGGCCTCGCGAATCTTCCCCTGGTCCCAGCCGTCCTGACCGTCGAGCACGAAGTCGGCGAGCTGATGCGGATTCTCCACCCGGACGCACCCGTGGCTGAGCGTGCGCAGCGGCCGGTTGAAAAGCTCCCGGGACGGGGTGTCGTGGAGATAGATGTTGAAGCGGTTCGGGAACATGAACTTCACCAGGCCCAGCGAGTTGTTCTCCCCCGACCGCTGGCGCACGCGGTATGACAGATCGGCGCTGTCCACGTCGTCCCAGTCTATGGACGAGGGGTCGCGCACCACGGCGCCTTGAGAATCCACGACCTCGAATCCGTGCGCGGCCAGATCGTAGATATCCTCCCGCAGCTTCGGCAGCATCTCGTTCACCAGGATGCTGGAGGGGACGTTCCACTCCGGGCGGAACACCAGATAGGTCATCGAGTCGGCGAACACCGGCGTGGCGTTCTGGTACTCGTCGCCCACGATCACCCGCTGCTTGAACACCTCCCGGGCGTCATCGTAGGCCCGGAGATGGAAGTCGGGGATGTTCACCAGCAGGTAGCGCTTCTCGAACTCGGCAGGGAGCCAGCGGTACCGGTCCAGGTTGAGCTCGATCTGGAGGATCCGGGTTTCGACCGGGACGTTGAGCGCCGAGAGCGTCGCCCGCCCGACACTGCTGTCCGGCGCGAGGCCGTGACGCACCTGGAACCGGGCCACCGCTCGGGCCACCTCGTTGTCATAGACCGGCTCCGCGTCCGCGGACGCGTCCAGGTCCGCAGTTACCCGGAGCCGCTCCCGCAGCGCCGCGACCCGCTCGCCTCGATCGTTGCGGTGCAGGGCCTTGCCGGGGGGCACAGTCGGCCATCCTCCCTTGCGCAGGATCTTGCGATAGTCGTCCAGTGCCTCCACCAGCTCGCGATACTCCTTCTGCTGCGGCCGCAGCGACTTCAGCAGGTCGGGAAACCCCTCCTCCTTGAACGCGGCCCGCAGCGTGCTGTCCACGCTGGAGCGCCGGGCATGCAAGTACCACCCCTCGTCTATGGTCCGGGGATCGAGCTGACCCGCGAGCAGATCGGTGCCGAACGCGAGCATCATGGCCGTGAGCCTGATGTCTAGCGCCGCGATGGCCTTCGGGGAGGCGGCGTCCTCCTTTTCCTCCAGCGCCTTCACCGCGTCGCGCAGCCCCTCGAGATCGTACGCCCCCGGCCGGAGACCCTCCTCGCCCGGCGCGACAGATCGAGGAGACCAGCTCCCTGGCGCGACCGAGCGGACGTCCGGCCCTGCTCCAGAGCGGGCGCGCCTCCTGGTCGCGGTACACCTGGCGGACGAGACGCCACGACGCGGCACGAGCATACGAGGGCGCCTCGTCGGAGGAGACCCGCGCCTTGATTTCCTGCCGAACCGCGTCGTCCATCCGGCTGTCACAGCCGTGGATCCCCACGACGACGAAGCAGGCCGCGGCCGCCAGGAACAGTCTGCGCATGTTCTCTCCAGAGAAGTTCGCTCGGTGGAACTATGCGACCGAAGGCATGCGGACTCGGTGGCCTCTCTCACATGGACGGTGCGGCCTGCCGGGACCACGAGATCGTGGTGACCACCGTCACGCGCGAGTGCGGCGTCAGCGACCGGCGGGTGGAAGCGCGCAGACGCTGCTCGAGTGCGACCAGCAACCTGATGAGTCTATTATGCTTCAGGTGGTTCCGGGTGGTCCGGGGGCTTGCGTCAGCAGCAGCAAATTGCTTGATTGGTCGTCCCTTAGGGGCCTGTAGCTCAGGTGGTTAGAGCGCACGCCTGATAAGCGTGAGGTCGGTAGTTCAACTCTACCCAGGCCCATTCTGCTATCTCTGCCACCCCGCGAGTGTTTCGGTGCTCGCGGGGTCGTCATTTTTGTGACCCCGCACCTCCATGTTGTCCGTTGTGTTGTCCGTTCGTGCTCAGGCTTCGAGTCGGCGGCTGCCCGCCAGAGGCTGCTGCATCGATCTCTTCCCTGGAGAGGTAACGAGCACCTCGATGTCAGCGGGCCGCAGCCAGGGAGTACGCCATTCCGGTGCAGCACCCCAACACATGCCGGACCAGCCGTAAGAGATGCAAACCAGTCCGAGCCACGTAGCCGATCTCAGGCAGGCCGACACTGAACCGTGAAGCTCGCTTCATCCACAATTCATCAGATCCCCAGCCGCCCGTCTCCATAGTACGCCTGAGACAGTACCCCTGAGACAGTACGCCTGAGACATACGCCTGAGAACTAGACTCGGTGACATGACCGCCACGCAATCGCTGTTCAATCTGCTGCTCCTAGCTGCCCTCTGACGCCCCAGTGGCCGGGCGCCGGCGCGAGCGGTTGCGAACCCCGGATATCTGAGCGGCCCGCAGCCACTATGGTTGGCGAAGTACACCCGGGCCGGACGGCGCCTGAACCTTGCCGCTCTCACCATTCCGGCAACGAGTCTATGCCGAGCGGAAGTCAGCACTGCACGGTCTCGCTCGGCTGCGCGTCGGGTCCGGCGCTCGCTGCTGATGTGCCCCGGCTTCCCAGGCTGACGACCGGCATGGCCGTAGGCCTGACCACTGTGGCGCTGCCGCCGTCCAACTCTCCAAAGCCCCAAGCTCCCCTCCCCGCTCCCGATAGGGCGCTGAATCCGGCAAGCTGGCTGGGTGTGACCCTGCCGGCGCGGTATCGCGCTTCTGATCGCTCCTAGGTTGGCCTCCATCTCAGGGGCAGGCACGACAACAGCAACGCGTCACCAAGAACGGGAGTGGCCATGTTCCGCATCCATTTCGTGGCTGTCGCCCTGATTGCGGCTGTCACATCTAGCGCCAATGAACGCGCAGCAGCAAGTCCCGGCAGCCCTGGAGAACCTCAAGCCTCACGAGGTCGTCGAGGCTGTGACCTCGGAAGCCGAGCCTCTGGGCCTGACGATCGATCAAGTTCAGCAGCTCGACTCGTTGCACATCGCCGTCCGCGACGAGCGGCACCAGTGGAAGCGGACACCCGGGCAAAAGGCCCACAAGGGGCTGAAGATGCGCCCCATGATCTCCGCCGATAGCGCCTACCGACAGGCCTTGACCGTCCTCAAGCCCGAGCAGCGCTCGAGGCTCGCACGGCGCCTCGCCGACACGACGTTCGTCCCGGTTGTGCCGTCGCTCGCCACCGAAGTGCCGGCATCCCTGGGTGATCTCAAGCCGCACGAGATCCCGCAGGCGTTCATGGCTGAGCGCCAGCGGCTCGGACTCAGCGACGCTCAGGTGCAGAGTCTTCAGGCTCTGCACGTCGCCATTCGCGATGAGAAACACCAGTACGAGAAGCGCAGCCACGGCCCGAGAGGTCATCCACACATGATGATGGAGCCTATGGTGTCCAAGCGTCGTGCCTACAACGACGCGCTCTCTTACCTGACTACGGAGCAACAGGCCAGCGCCGGCCGGATCTTCCGGGCCGCGAATTACAAACCTCGGCTCGCTGCTGCTGAGGAGCGGTAACGACGTGACCGCCGGCTTTTCGCGAGAGGGTCCGGCTCACGGGGATCGCATCATGCGACGATTGAACCTGTGCTCGTTCACGGTTGTACTGGTTGCCCTCGGGCTGGCCGGCCTTCCTGTTCGCGCACTCTCCCAAGCGGGGGCGGACTCCCTTTCGCTTTCGGCGGTGTACGGTCAGATCGACGCGGGCACACCCCGCATGGTCGCCGCGCTCGCGGCCGCCCGGGCGGCCGAAGCACGGATCGCCCCCGCGCGGCGGCCGCCGGATCCGATGCTCCAGATCGGGCTCATGAACCGTCAGCTCCCTGGCCTCGCGCTCGACGGGGTGCTCGGGATGAATGAGATCCAACTCGTGCAGATGGTTCCGATCGGCGGCAAGCTCGGGCTCGCCGCCGCCGTCGAGCGCGCCCGCGCTGCGTCGGCCGAGAGTCGTGCAGCGGAGGTAAGGCTGGAGGAGCGCGAGCGCGCCGCCATGGCGTTCTTCGAGCTGTACGAAGCCGCCCATTCGATCGCGGTCGCCGAAGAGAGCCGCCAGTTACTTCGCGAGCTGGTTAAGACCACATCCTCGATGTACGCCGTGGGTGAGGGGCGGCAACCCGACGTGCTCCGAGCCCAAGTCGAGCTCGCCCGAATGACGGAGGAGCTGGTGCGGATGTCGGGGATGCGGACAGCCGCGGCCGCCAGGCTCAACGCGGTGCTCGACCTTCCAGCGGACGCCCCCGTGCCCACACCGGTACTTCCGGCTTTTCCCGACTCGCTCCCGTCGCGCGACTCCCTGGAGCGACTGTGCACTCGCCCGTCGGCCGATGCTTTCGGCTGGGGCGGAGGACGTGCGAGCCGCGGATGCGGCGGAGCGTCTCGCGAGCCGTGAGATCTGGCCCGATCTCGAGGTCGGAGTCCGATACGGCTGGCGTCCGATGGAAGACGGCACCGACCGGATGGTGAGCCTGATGCTCGGGGTTCGGCTCCCGATCTGGGCGGGCAGCCGTCAGTTCGCCATGCGCGACGAGAGTCGCGCAATGCGCGATATGGCCGTCGCTGACCTGGCGGCGATGGCGGCGACCACCCGTGGCCGGGTCGCGGAGCTCGAGGCCGATTTCCGCCGCGCTCGGACGCTGCTCGAGCTCTACCGCACGACGGTCCTGCCCCAAGCCGACGCGACCGTCGCCTCGTCTCTGGCCGCCTACCGGGTCGGCGGGGTGGACTTCATGACGCTTCTCGACGCCCGTATGGACCTTACGCGATATCACCAGGAGACGATCCGACTCGAGGCGGAGCTTGGGCGTGCGCTCGCCTCCATCGAGATGCTCACCGGGGCCGTCTTCATCGGCTCGGGAGGAATGTGATGACCTCCATCGGCCCGAGGGTTGATGCCCGCCTCCGCCGCTCTCGGATGCTCGGAATTCTCTCGTTCGTCCTGGTTCTCGGCGTCGCTTTCACCGTGACGATTCTGCTGGGACGACGACCCGGACCCGCCGTGACGAGCGGTCACGACCACGCTGCCTCTTCCCCGAGCGGGGAGGCGCGCCAGCCCGTGCGGCTTACGCCCGAGGCCGCGCGCCGCATCGGGGTCACGTTCGCTGCAGTAATGCTCGGTCCGATCGACCGTGAAATCCGCACTGTGGCGCAGGTGGCCTTCGACGAGACTCGGGTCAGCATCGTAGCGCCAAAGGTGGAGGGCTGGGTCGAAAGGCTCCATGTCAATGCGACCGGGCAGCCGGTGCGCCGCGGACAACCACTGTTCGACATGTACTCACCAATGGTGCTCACCGCGCAGCAGGAGTTGCTACTCGCGAAGGGGCTCGCCGGCCGTCTCACCGGAGCATCCGAGGATACACGCAGCGGGGCGGCCAGCCTTGTGGATGCGGCGCGCCACCGGCTGCTCGCGTGGGACGTGCCGCAGGCGCAGATCGAGGCCATCGAACGGAACGCCGAGGTCCGCCGCACCGTGACACTCACGGCGCCCGTATCGGGGATCGTGGTCGAGAAGACGGTGCTCGAAGGGCAGCGCCTCATGGCGGGCGAGCCCGCCTACCGGATCGCGGATCTTTCTCGAGTCTGGCTCGAGGGCGAAGTGTTCGAGCGCGACTTGGCCACTGTGCGCACCGGGCAACCCCTCACCGCGGAGTTCGCGGCGCTTCCCGGCGTGGTCAGGCCGGGACGCATCGCCTACGTGTACCCAACGCTCGATCCCACCACACGCACGGCCCGCGTCAGGGTCGAGCTCGCGAACCCCGATCTCCGGCTCAAGCCCGGGATGTACGCCACGCTTCGTTTCACCCCGCGGACCGCGCCACGCTGAGCGTCCCGCGCTCCGCCGTGCTGGTCACCGGCGAGCGTGCACTGGCCTTTCTCAAACGGGGAGATGGCGCATTCGAGCCACGTCTGGTCAGAGTCGGCCGCGAGACCGACGAGCGGCTGGAGATCCTGCATGGTCTCATGGCAGGGGACACCGTGGTCGCCTCGGCCACGTTCCTGGTGGATGCCGAGTCCAACCTTGGCACCAGTCTTGGGGGGATGGGTGACATGCCCGGGATGGACATCCGCCCACCGGAGCGCTGATCATGTTGCGCCGCCTCATCGAATGGTCCACGGCGAACCGGTTCATCGTCGGTCTCGCGACGCTGCTCCTGACCGGCGCCGGCGATCCTGGCGCTTCGCGGGCCACCCCGCTGGACGCCCTCCCGGACCTCAGCGACGTGCAGGTCATCGTGCAGACCGACCTACGGCGAGCAGGCCCCCCGCATCGTCGAGGACCAGGTCACCTATCCGATCACCGCCGAGATGCTGAAGGTGCCCGGCGCGCGCACGGTGCGGGGATACTCGTTCTTCGGCGTGTCGTTCGTCTACATCATCTTCGCGGACGGCACGGACCTGTACTGGGCCCGAAGCCGCGTCCTCGAGTACCTGAACGGCATCAAGGGGCGGCTCCCGGCGGGCGTCAGCCCACCCTCGGTCCCGACGCGACCGGGCTCGGCTGGGTCTATCAGTACGCGCTCGAGGACACCACGGGTCGGCTGGACCTCGCGCAGCTCCGCGGCGTGCAGGACTGGCATCTCCGCTACGCGCTCACTGCGGTGCAGGGGGTCGCAGAAGTCGCTACCGTTGGCGGCTTCGAAAAGCAGTACCAGGTGGACCTGGACCCGGCGCGCCTGCAGGTGTACGGGGTGCCGATCACCCGCGTCATGGCGGCGATCCAGAACGCCAACGCCGACGTCGGCGCGATGGTGGTGGAGCTCTCCGAGCGGGAGTACATGGTGCGGGGGCTCGGTTACCTTCGCTCCATTCCCGACATCGAGAACGTGGTGGTGAGCGCCACCGCCGCGGGAACGCCGATCCGGGTCGCCGAGCTCGGTCGGGTGACGATCGGGCCCGCGGTCCGCCGCGGCGTCGCGGACCTCGACGGGCGCGGGGATGCGGTCGGCGGCATTGTCGTGATGCGCTCGGGGGAGAACGCGCTCGCCACGATTGAGCGGGTCAAGGCCAGGCTGGCCTCGATCGCGGAAGCCTTCCCCCCGGGGTGGTCGTCCGTCCCGTCTACGACCGGAGCGACCTGATCCATCGCGCGATCGGCACCTTGCGCGAAAAACTGCTGGAGGAGAGCGCCATCGTCGCGCTCGTGTGCGTCGTCTTCCTGCTGCACGCGAGTCCGCGCTAGTGGCGATCCTGCACGCTGCCCCTCGGGATTCTCATCGCATTCATCGCGATGCGGGTGGTCGGGGTCAGCGCGGACATCATGTCGCTCGGCGGGATCGCGATCGCCATCGGCGCCATGATCGATGCCGCCATCGTCATGATCGAGAACATGCACAAGCACCTCGAGCGCGCGTTGACGGCACGTGGCGATGCGGGGGCCGGCGCGCACGTCGATACGTCGGTGCTGTCCGCTCGCGAACGCTGGCGGGTGGTGGTCGAGTCGGCTTGCGAGGTAGGGCCTGCGCTCTTCTTCTCGCTGCTCATCATCACGGTCTCGTTCATACCGGTGTTCGCGCTGGAGGGACAGGAGGGGCGACTGTTCCGGCCGCTCGCCTATACCAAGACCTTCGCCATGGCCGCGGCGAGCCTGCTTTCTGTGACGCTGGTACCGGTGGCCATGGGTCTCTTCATCCGTGGGCGAATCCTGCGCGAGCGGGCGAACCCGCTGAACCGCTGGCTCATGGCATGCTACCGGCCGGTGATCCACTCGGTGCTCCGGCGGCCACTGGACGGTGGTTGGCGCTTCGCTGGTGGTCCTGATCCTCACGTGGATCCCCTGGTCGCGCACGGGCAGCGAGTTCATGCCGCCGCTCGACGAGGGCACGCTGCTCTTCATGCCGACTACCCTCCCCGGTGCGAGCGTCGCCCGGGCGCGGGAGGTGCTTCGGATCCAGGACAGCATCCTGAAGGCCTTCCCGGAGGTCGAGCGGGTTTGGGGCAAGGCGGGCCGAGCGGAGACCGCCACCGACCCCGCCGGCCTGGACATGTTCGAGACGACCGTCACGCTTAAGCCGGCCGAAGACTGGCGCCCGGGGATGACGATGGACCGGCTGATCGGCGCGATGGATTCGGCGGTCCGGCTGCCGGGCGTCACCAACGCCTGGACCATGCCCATCAAAGGGCGCATCGACATGCTCGCGACCGGAATCCGCACTCCGGTCGGCGTAAAGATCTTCGGCCCGGACCTGGCCGCACTGGAACGGGTTGGACGCGAGATCGAGCAGGCGCTCAAGCAGGTGCCGGGCACCCGGAGCGTGTTCGCCGAGCGCGCCGTGTCGGGCTACTACCTGGACATCGACATTGACCGGGCGGCCGCGGCGCGCCACGGGCTCAACGTCGGCGATGTGCAGGCGGTCATCGCTACGGCTGTCGGTGGCATGACGATCACCCAGAGCGTCGAGGGCAGGGAGCGGTACGGCGTGCGGATCCGGTATCCCCATGAGCTCCGTGACACACCCGGAACGCCTGGCCTCCGTGTTGGTACCGGTGGCCGCACGCCGCCGGCGCGCTCGGCAGGCCCAGCGGCACCATGAGCATGGCCGGGGCCGGCGGACCTGAATCCAGCGGTGGTTCGGGTGTCGTCCCGCTGGGTCAGGTAGCGGCCATCCGCCAGGTTGCGGGCCCGATGGTCGTTCGAACGGAGGATGCCATGCCCACCGCCTGGGTGTTCGTGGATGTGGTGGGGCGGGACATCGGGAGCTACGTCGAGGACGCGCAGCGCCAAGTGTCTCGCCTGGTCGTCCTGCCGCCCGGCTACAGCATCCAGTGGAGTGGGCAGTTCGAATACATGGAGCGAGCGGTCGAGAAGCTGCGCCTGGTCGTCCCGGCGACGCTCGCGATCATCTTCCTGCTCCTGTACTTCAACTTCGGCAATGTGCCCGAGACGTTGATCGTGATGCTGGCCGTCCCCTTCGCGCTCGTGGGCGGGGTGTGGCTGATCTGGATCCTGGGCTATCACTGGTCGGTTGCGGTGGCGATCGGGTTCATCGCCTTGGCGGGAGTCGCCGCGGAGACGGGAGTGGTCATGCTCATCTATCTCGACCATGCCTGGGCGGCGCGCACCCCAGCGGCCAGGCATCGACCTACCGGGACCTGGAGGCCGCGATCCTCGAGGGGGCCGTCGAGCGGGTGCGCCCGAAGATGATGACGGTGGCCGCGATCATTGCCGGCCTGCTGCCGATCCTTTGGGGCGATGGCGCAGGCGCGAGCGTTATGAAGCGCATCGCTGCGCCCATGGTGGGTGGTATGGTGAGCAGCACGGTGCTCACCCTCATTGTCATTCCTGCCGTGTACGCGCTATGGAAGGGACGCCAGGTTCGCGAACCCAGGTTCGACAGCACCCCGGCCCGGCATATTTCCGTCGTGGACCGCGCTATCGGTAACCCGTAGCGGTGGCCAATTGGTAATCCACTGGTCAGGAGGGTGACCCAAAGTGGCCAGGTCGTCCCATTCGACGTTGCGCCTCCGCACTGAGGCAGTCGCACGAGGGTCTTGCGCGCGCGTGATCTCGCGCAATGTTTGGAACTGGGTCGCATCGCCTGACGCCCAGCAAGCTCGGAGGGCCGCATGGACCTCAGCCCCGCTCATCTCCACCTCGTCCTGAACCACATCCCCGTGCTCGGGACCATGCTTTTCGCGCCGTTGGTTCTGGTCTGGGGCCTCCTCCGCCGCTCACGCGACGTCACGCAGATCGCTCTGTTGCTGGCGGTGCTGCTCGCGGTAACGACAATTCCCATCTACCTCACCGGCGAGCCGGCTGAAGAGCAAGTGGAGAACCAGCCGTGGTTCGATGAGCGGCGCGTCGAGGCGCATGAGGAGCGTGCCGAGGTCGGACTGATCGCGGTGCTGGTGACCGGTGCGGCCGCTCTCGTGGGCCTGTGGCTCGCACGCGGCGGGCGGCCGTACCGAAAGGACGTCAGCATCGCCGTGCTGGTCGGCCTGGTAGTGAGCGCATCGCTCTTTGCGCTCGCCGCGCTCGACGGCGGTCAGATCCGGCATGACGAGCTCCGCCCGACAGCTGCAATGGCGGCGCCGCCGGACTCGACAAGTACCTAGCCGCCGACCTTGTCGGCGGGCGCCGGGACCGCGATCCCCGGCTCCCACCTCGGAGCGAGCCTGCATGCGGACGATCCATCCGGAGTTGCATCGCACGGAGCGCATCGGCTGGCTGCGGGCGGCCGTCCTAGGAGCCAACGACGGCATCGTGTCGACCGCGAGCCTGGTGCTCGGGGTCGCTACCGCCGAGGCCTCGCGCTCGACCGTGCTCGTCGCGGGGGTGGCCGGGCTGGTGGCGGGCGCGATGTCGATGGCGGCGGGTGAGTACGTCTCGGTGAGTTCCCAGGCCGATACCGAGCAGGCGGATCTGGCGCGCGAGCGGGGCGAGTTGGCCGGAAGTCCCGTGGCGGAGCACGCGGAGCTGGCGGCGATATACGAGCACCGCGGTCTCACGCCCACGCTCGCAGCCGAGGTGGCGGCGCAGCTGATGGCCCACGATGCCCTCGGTGCCCATGCGCGCGACGAACTGGGCATCTCGGCGGCGCTGCAAGCGCGGCCGGTACAGGCCGCGCTGACCTCGGCGCTGACCTTCGCCGTTGGAGCAGCCCTGCCGCTGCTCGTGGCAAGCTTCAGCCCGACTCGCTGGCTCGTGACCCTGGTCGCGGGCGCCTCGCTCGTCTGCCTCGGCCTGCTGGGTGCGGTGGCGGCCGGGGCCGGTGGGGCACGGCCCTGGGTGGGGACCTTGCGTGTCGTGTTCTGGGGCGCTCTGGCGATGGGCCTGACAGCGGCCATCGGCAAGTTGTTCGGCGTGGTGGCTGCCTGAGCGGCCAGTGCCTGGGAAATTCCAGCTGTTGCTACTCCAAAGGGCCTCGGCGGCGTGCCGGCAGAGGGGCGATGACGGCGAGCACGATGAACTCCTCGGTCAGCGCTCGCATTCCCTGAGGTTCCTGGGCTCGTAGGCAACGACCATGCCGGCGCGCACATCACGCTCGCCATCGACGCGGCTCACGGTCGCGCGTGGTGCGTGGCAACCGCCTCTCGTGCGAGGGCCGCGGGAATGCAGATAGGGTGCGAACGCTGTCACTGCGAAGTTCGCACCCCTACTAAGGTCACGGCCTAAGTATGGGCAAACGGGCCGGGAACGGTTTCAGCGGTCCGGAATCGACGTCCCGTGGCAAGCCGTGCACATCGAGGGATTCTTGCGGCGGAGGGTCGCCGGATCGAAACCCGGCCCGTGCGGGTTGAAGCGCCTGCCACCGGTGGCCGAGTGGCAGGTCAGGCAGTCCCGCTCGGAATGGCAGGACACGCAGCTCTCCAGGCTCTGGCGCGCGGCCTGGCCATGGTTGAGCAGGAAGAACTGCTTGGCGTCATGATAGCCCGGCGTCCCGCAGCCGGCCCGGTGGCACCAGGCCGGCGTTCAGGTGGCAGTTCGCGCAGAACTGGCTCTGGTTGTGGCAGTCGCTGCATGAGCTCTCCCGGGTGTAGGCCGCCGCGGGATGGCTGGTGAGAAATCCCGTGGGGTGATAGCCCGGAGTCGGATCAGACGCCTCCGGCCGATGGCACGACAGACACTGGGGACGGGCGTGGCAGGAGCTGCAGCTCTGGGGGCGCGACGAGGCCGGCTCGGCGTGGAGCTCCGAGAAGTCGAGCCCGTGGGAGGAGGGCCGCTCCCGATGGATATCCGCTCCCCGACCCCGGCCCGGGCCGGCGGCCGGGACAGCCTGCGCGCTCGCCGGCGTGCCTGTGTGGCACGCCATACAGCTCTCCTGGGTATGACAGACCACGCAGTTCGCCGCCTCCTTCCGTGCGCGCCCTCCATGGCGCCGCATGAAGGCCGGCTCCGCATGGTCCGGCGGCGCCGCGAGCTCCGCCTTGATGCGCGAGAGACCGCGGATCCGGGCCCCAGCGCCTGGATGACCGGCACCTCGGGCGCGTTGACGTGGCACTCGGTGCAGTAGTCCCGGGCATGGCAAGTCGCGCACGAGGCGGCGACCGGCGCTCCCTTCACCTGCGCCAGCTTCCCATGTCCCTTCGAGGCGAACCCCGGCTCGCGATGCGATTCGGGAGCCGGGAACTCCCCCACCTGCGCTGAGGTGAGCCGGACCGCCTGCACCAGCGGCACGTGGCAGGTCGCGCAGGTCGAATCGGGAGCGTCGAGGTGCGCGGCCCGGATGCCGTGGCAGTCGAGGCAGTTCCCCACCACGGCAGGCTGCACCCGCATGCGATCGGCGCCGCGCTCCGCGTGACAGGAGCCGCACTGGAGGGTGGAATCGGCCCCGTACGCCTGGGCGACTTCCCGTGCATGGCTACTGTGCGTGAATCGGAGATTGCTGGCCCGCGGCGAGGCCGGCGGACTCCACTCCACGGTCTCCTCGATGGTACCATCGTGACAGGCGGTGCAGTCGGACGGCTGGGGCCAGAGCGAACGGCTGGAATCCTGCCGCTCCCGCGTGGCAGCCGAAACAGGTGGGGAAGAGTGCGCGGTGCTCCCAGTGGTCGAACCGGTCCTGGAGCGCACGCGCCACCGCGCGGCCCGCACCGCCGGCCGCGGCGATCGCGACCACCAGCAGCACCAGGCCCCGGACTCTCACCGCGATCCGGGCCGGGGACGGGCCCGCAGGGCGGGTGGCAGCGGCATCGCATCGGTGCCGCTGCGGAGGATCAGCGTCACGCGTGCATGAAGGCGGGTCTGATCCCAGTCGAAGGCGGCGGCGTCGGGCCGCTCGCGGTCTTCGGTGTAATGCGCCGCACCCAGCGCGATCCGCACTCGGTCGTTCGGGCTCCACTCGCCGTCGAGGCCGAGCGCATTCGACCGACGCCTCCTCGAAGCGGAACTCGAGCGGCCGGTCGAGAGCGGACCCGTAGGCCACGAGCGAGATCGTCGGGATAGGAAGGAACGTGACCGCGCCATCGAACCCGTGGGAGGATGCGCCGGGGCCGTATTCCTCGCGATACCCGGCGTCGAAGCTCCAGGCTCGGGGCTGGGGCTGTAGCTGACGCCCGCTCCCAGGCGCCATCCGTCGTCATCCACCGCGACCAGCGGCGTTTCGGTCTCTGTCTCGGAGAACGCGTAGCGCTCCCATCGTCCTCGCAGCTCGAGCCCGCGGACGGGCCGGATCCAGACGGCCGCGTTCACCGCGTGGTAGGGCACCGGGCTGAACGCTCCCCAGATGGTCCAGAGATCGAAGTGCGGCCGGTACTGCCTGAGCCCTCCTGCCACCGTGATCCAGGGCGCGGTGTACCGGACGACGGCATCGGCGTTCCCGAACCAGGTATTCGCCAGGTCGTAGTCCGCGCCGGCCGTCAGGGTCCAACGCTGCACCGGGCGGAAATCCAGTGAGAGGGCGGCCCGTTCCGAGACGAAGTTGCGGGTGTCGCGATCGACCTCGCGCTGGTAGTCCAGCCGCACGTCGGCCATCCGTCCGCTCCAGGCCAGTGCCGCGCCGGCGACGATCTGTCGTGCTCCGCCGGCTGGAAGTCGTCCAGGGGATTCAGGACCGGGCTGGTGACGGGAAGAGCGGTGGCGCGCGCGAGCCCCAGCCCGAGTAGGCGTCGGCTTCGACTCCATACCGGCTCGCCTGCGCCCTTATCCGGCCGCCATCGAATCCCGCGATCCCGAGGCGGCTGGCCAGCAGTTGCCGGCCTGCCGCGCGCCGTGAATACTCGATGAGCATACTCGGCGTATGCCTCGATGAGCTGAACTTCCGGCTCCGTGCCGGGCCACACGTCGCTATCGCCGAGATCGAGCACCGATCCGGCCGTTCACCTTGGCGCTGAGTCCCCGGACGCCGATGCCCCAGAGGGTCAGATCGGCAGAGGATGCCATCGGCCCCCCGCGGATCTGCGGGCCGGGTCGAAAGAAGAAGCAGTAGTTGCCTCCCGTCGGGCAGCGGACGGCGAATCCGTCCGGCGTCTGCAGCCCGCCGGACGGCGCGATGACCGTCTCGATCGCGAGAATGCTGTCCGGAGTGACGCCCCTGTAACCGACCCGTTGGGCCCCCGCATCGAGCCGGAGACGGTAGCCCTGGGCCTCGGCGCTGGCCCGAGCAGCCAGGCGAACGCAGGTCCCGAGCACGAGAGCGCGCCTGCCAGAGCCGAGGTCACGGCCCCTTACCCGCGCCGGTCAACCGGGCGCGATACCCTCCCGGGGAAGTCTGGAGGTGGCAGACGGTGCACTCCTTTCCCGCGTAGTGATCGGTCTCGGTACCGTGGCAAGCGAGACAGAATGAGCGGGTCGGCTCCAGGGACGCGACGGTGCGCTCGGTGTGGCACTGATCGCAGGCCTGGTGGGCATCCACCGGGGGCGCGTGTGCCTCCACGATCTGCGAGGTGCGGTGGCAGGAGGCGCAATCCTGCCCCGCGGCGTGATGCTCCTCGTGGCAGGCGGTACACGTCGCGGCCGGCGGCTCGGGCTCGAGGCTCACCCGCGCGGTGTGGCAGTCGACGCACGCGACCTTCGAATGCTTCTCGTGCACGAAGGGGACTTCGCGCGAGCGGGCCAGCTCTCGGGGCACCGATACCGACACCGTGACCGTGTTCGGCTGGGACAGTTCAGACGACTGATGGCAGGCTGGCGCAGTCGCTGGACGCGGGCCGCTGGTGATGGCAGATCTGGCACCCTCGCGGCGGCTCGAAGGTCAGCCTTCGCGTGGGGGACGTGGTCGTGTGGCAGGCGATGCAGGCGAGGCGGCGATGTTCTCTATGGGCGAAGGTGTCTGACGGGAAGGCGGTTGGGTATCGTCGAGGTCGCCACCGGCTCGTCGGGCGGCGGCGCGTCTCCTCTGCCCCGGGATCGGCCCGGCTCCACCAGCCGGAAGGTTTGCTGCAGCGCCTTCGTGGTGTCGAAAGGAAGTGGAGGTCGAAGCTTCCCTCCGCCCTTGCGGACCGATTCGTGGCAGCCGGTGCAGTCGCTGGCGTCTACCCGGGCCGCATGCGGCTGATGGCACGTCTCGCAGCGCTGGGCCACCTTGCGGTGCGCCGCTCCCCCGTGGAACGCGACCGCCCGCCAATTCGAATGACATCCTGCGTCGGCGCAGGACTTCATGGCGTCGGTCGGCTTGACGTCGGTGTGGGGATTGTGGCACATCCCGCAGCTCGCCGCCGTGGGGGTCCTTGGCGGGATCGAACTCGGCGAGCAGCGCCCGCATCTCGTGGCAGTCGAGGCACTGCCCCTGGCCCGGTCGCAGCGTGCTGCTGGCCGAGTCGAGGGTCACGAACTGCGCGTCCGCGGTGAACTGGTGGCAGGAGTTGCAGTAGAGCTGCTCTTCGTTGGGGTCCATGTTCTCCGGCTTGAACCGCGACGCCATTCGCCCGAGACGGATCTTCACCTCGTCGGTAAGGTGACATCCCTGCTGGGCGCAGGTCGTGTCGGCGGGCTGGAAGCGGTGGGCCGAGCGCGCGTGACAGGTGAGGCACCCCACGTCTTTCAGCGCGGAGGAATCCGACTCGAAGTGGGTGCGATGGCCGGCAGTGGACGCGATGCGCGCCCAGGTCTTCTTGGCCTCGCCCTGCTTGTGGCACTGCTCGCAGATCGTTCTGGGCACCTTGGCATGGGGCGGCACCTTGTCCGGCCGCTCCACGATCCAATAGAAGAGCTCCTTGCTCTGCGCTACGATCTCGAAGGGGTGGCAGGCGTGGCAGGAGAGGCTGTCGTGCTTGCCCTCCACCTTGTTCACCATCAAGTAGGTCCCGGTATCGGGCCGCACGAAGGCCTGTCCGCTGGGCACGAAGATGTGGCAGCCCTTGCAGAAATCGTTGTCGTTCATCATGAAGTCGTACGCCTTGAGGCCACCGCCCACCATCAGCAGGAGCACGGTCCCAACGACGGCGACAAAGGCCAGCTTGACCCCACGCTCGCCGTGTGGTCAGCCAGGTCCCGAGGGCCCGCCGTCGCCTCCACATCGCGATCAGAAGCACGACGGCCACTATCGCGCCCAGCACGAGACCGCCGCCCATCAGCCAGCCCGGTTTCTGGAAGAGCCATTGGACTAGGGGGACCAGCGGATCGGGCAGCGGCGATTCGACGACGACCGAATCAATGAATCGTCCGGTGAGCGTGTCCTGGGCGTGGACGGCGGTAGCCTGCAGCCAATCGGCCCCGGGGCTGAACGCTTCGGGGCCGACGAGACCGTGCATGAATCGCTATTCGGTGGGCTCGATCAGCGCGAGCTGACCGTATGCGGGGCGCGGGTCCGCAGAAGTCTCCTGGTGAGATCGTCCAGGGTCGCCTGTTCTCCCGGAGAGAGCCGTACACTCAGGCCGTAGGTGGCCTTCAAGGCGTTGATGCTCGCAGCGAGCAGGTCGCGGGTGAGGAAGGGATTGTGCACCCCCTTCGAGCGATCTCCGTTGGCGTAGCGGTTCTCCCCGACCAGTCTGACGTTGAACAACGCTCCCTCGGCGATGCTGACCACGTTGTCCTTGTGGTTGATCTGGGTGACGGGGTCCGGAATCTGGGTCAGCAGGCCCGTGTCCCCGGGATCGAAGGCATTGAAGGCGCCCGTGGACGTCGTGTCGATAGAGCACCTGGTCTGCCGTCGGTATCGGTCCAGATCTCGTCGGCGAGGATAGCGACGGTCGAACGCTGACTCGACAGCGCTGCCACCACCGCCGCCGGGCCGCCGATGTGGCACCCTGAGGTGGTGCAGCTGCCCCAGTACCGCTCGGGCTCCGTGTAGCCGCAACTGTTGTCCGGCAGCGGCTCCCCCGTGGTGGGATCCAGGCAGGGGAGGGGCCTGAACGAGTGTCCCTTCGAGCTGATGGTGTTACCGGGGTTCAGCCGGTCCTCCACCTCGAAGTTGTTCACATGGCACCCGGCGCAGAGGCGGGGGTTGGCCGTCGTGCTGCCATGGGTGGCGGCCTGTGCGGTCGTGTCGTAGCCGGGCGGCCAGTAGCCGGCCGTCCCGGTGAGCACGGCGCCCTGGGGCGCGTGGGGGCCGCGCGCGCTGCTGCCCGCGGGCTCGTAGCGCCGCGTGTGGCACTTCATGCAGAGATTGCCCTCGAAGGTGCCGTCCGTAATGGAGAACCGGAGCTGGCCCTCGTACTGCCCGTTGTGCGGGTCGTGACACACGGCGCAGGTGACACCCAGGTGGGCGTCAGCGGCGGCGGTATCGCGCTCGAAATAATTGGAGCTGACGCCCCAGGCCCGGAGCGCCGCGCGGCCCTCGTGGCAGGTGGCGCAGTTTGCGCCCTCGTCCGCGATGAAGATCCCTTCTTCTCTCAGCGCTCGCGCATGGCCGGAGGTCCGCCATTCGTCCACGAACGGATGATGCGATCCGCTGTGGCACTCGGCGCAGGAGCCCGAGACGGTCGCCGTGTCGGTGTTGATGTCCCCGGTCGCCACGTCGGCTGCCAGCACCCGGAGGCGGGCCAGCGGGTGATCGGAGGCGTCCGGTGTTTCGATGTGCTCCAGGCCCGGCCCGTGGCAGCTCTCGCACTGCACGTCGTGGTAGGCGGTGTCCTGGACCACGCTATAGCCGGCGGGAGCGCTCACCTGGTTTCCATTCTCGCTCACCGTATGGCAACGGTAACAGAAGTCCTGGGCGCCCCCGCTGTTCACCAGGCTGGCGTAGGCGTCCGAATGGGCGGTCGTGGCCCACTTGTTCTCGTGGTCCACGTGGCAGTTGCCGCAGGTGGTGGATTTATCGCTGCTGGTGAAGTAGCCGACGAATCCCGAGCTGGCGTCGGGAGGCGGGTTGAACGGTTCGCGATAGACGATCCTCTCGTCGCTGCACCCGACGAGGAGCAGAGCGAGGAAACCGATGAACGCCGCGGAACGCCGCCGACTGCCGGAAGGATCGTTCGCCATGTTTGCCACCGTTGTGCACTGCGGGAGGGAAACTTGTTCCCTGCTATTTTTGGTTACTCCGGATAATTACGCAAGAGGGGGCCCGCAGAATCACGGATGTCTTAAGAAATCTTCATAAATTATTCACAACCCAACGATTTGGGTTGGGACCGATTAGGTTTTTCGCTGCGTCCTTCCTTCAACCCTCGCTTGCCACGTGACCATGACCAGCCCAGAACCCTCATCCTGTCCGCAGTGTGGGGCCGCCGGCGGCGGAAAGTTTTGCTCCAGCTGCGGGGCCCCGCGCGCACATGCACTGTGCCCGGCGTGCGGCACGGCGCTGTCTCCCGGCGCGCGGTTCTGCTCCGGCTGCGGCTGGGCGGCAGGGTCGCCCACAAGAGCGCCGTCCCGCGACCGCACGCCCTGGATCGTCGCGGGCGCCGCGCTGGCGGGGTTGCTTGCGGCGATCCTGGTCATGCTCGCGCGGCAGTCGCCCACAGTGGCCCTCGCCGAACCCGAGAGCCTGCCGGCTGAAGCCGCGCCCGACATCAGCAACATGAGCCCGCGGGAGCGGTTCAACCGGCTCTACAACCGTGTCATGGAAGCCGCCCAGGGGGGCGACCAGGCCACGGCCGCACGGTTCACTCCCATGGCTCTCATGGCCTACGCACAGCTCGATACCATCGACGCCGACGCCAGGTACCACGCCGCGCTTCTCAAGATCCATACCGGCGAGGTGGAGGGCTCGCGTGCCCTGGGCGATAGCATCCTGACCCAGACTCCCGGACATCTGTTCGGGTACATCGTTCAGGGTACCGTCGCCCGCTTCCGCAAGGATCAGAAGGATCTCAGCCGGGCATACGGCGGCTTTCTGAAGCACTACGATGCCGAGACTGCGGCCGCCCGCCCGGAGTACCAGGACCACCGCACTTCCGTGGATGATTTCCACAAGGCGGCGCTGGAAGGCAAGAGCGGACGCGCATCGGGCTCCTGAATTTCGCGAAGGTTTCACGCTCTCTTCATGCCGGGTTCGGTAGTCTGTGATGAGCCTTGGGGGGCAGAAACCACGCAACTCCGGAAGGGCGCCATGTCCGTAGCCACTCCTCTTCGGGTCGAGACCACCACCGAAATCAAGACTCCCATGCTGGCCTTTCTGCAGGGACTTCACCGGGGTTGGCTGCAGGAAGTCAGGGACGTGCTCGATCCGACTCTCCAGGAGGAAGCCGGGGTCTGGATGCGGTGGCGAGCCGTTCAATACCTCCAGTGCGGGTTTGCCCGACGCTTCGAGCGGGATCGCCGCGCCGTGCTCAGTCTGCACAGTCATCTCACGCTGCCACAGGTGTCTCACGTGTGGGCCGCCGGTGAGCTGCTCACCCAGATGCTGGCGCGCCTGGACCAGCGTGTGGGCCTGTGCCAGCGTGGGGAGGAGTTTGCCGCGATGGCGCTCAACCTCCTTGCGGCCCTCGAGTACTGGTGCCAGCAGGTCGAGGAGTCGCTGGGGCCGGTGCGCTGGGGAAGCGTCCCGCCGGCAGCGCGGCATCTCTTCGAGGTGATCTCCGACGACGAGCTGGCCCAAGGCTGTTGAGCAGCTCGCATCCAGTTGGAGGCGGGGCGGGGGCTGACTTCGGCCCCCGCCCCTCGCGCATCAAAGCCTGCCGGTGGCGACCGCGCGGACGATGTCCGTCGTGGTGATGATGCCGACTACTTGGTCGCCCTCGGCTACGAAGAGACGGTGGACGTCGGCGTAGAGCATCTGCCGCGCGGCTTCACGGACGTCCTCGCGCGGCCCGATCGTGAAAGGCCGCGGAGTCATGATCTCCCGCACCGCGGTGTTCTCGAAGAGCAGGCGGCGCGCAACGGGGTCCCGCGCCTCAGCTTCGGCGGCCAGCACGTCGGTAGTGGAGAGCACGCCGACTACTTGTCCGGCTCCGTCCACGACTGGCATTCCGGATATGTGCCCGTCCGCGAGAGACACGATTGCCTCGGCGAGGCTGGCCTCGCTGCCGACCGTCCTGACATTGTCCTGCATCAGCTCGCTGACCGTCATGAGATCCTCGCAATGAATTGAGGGGACCAACATGCAGGGGGGCGGCTGAACCGACTGTGAACCGTGAGTGAAGTCCCCTTTCGAAATCCTGGCGATGCCGGATCACTCCGGCGATGAGGACGTGATCGGCGGCTCCAGGGCCTGGGCGCATGCCCGGCGCAGGGCCCCCAGAAAGCCGCTCACGTGGTCCGGCGCCGGCAGCGGCGCCACCAGGAACGGGTCCATGATCGTGGATCGCAGCACCACCAACCCCTCCGCACCGCTCGCCTTCCATTCAGCCACCGAGCCGACCGCCAGCGCGTTCAGGACCGGGTCGATCGCGCCGTCGTAGGCCGGTGCTCCGCAGCCGGGTCCGGGTGATGATGTACTCCGGCCGGCCGTCGCTGCGGGCCAGGCTCATCCGGGCGTACAGCCTCTCGTTGAAGGCGTTGACGGCACGAAGGGACGCCAGCGAAGGATGGCAGACCAGGTAGCAGACGATGTTGATGTCGGGCACCGGCAACATCACCACCCGGAACGGCGATAGGTCCTCCGCCGACAGTGCGGCGTGGAACCGCCCGGCGCCCGCAACGGTACGTTCGATGAGGTAGCCATACCCCCGCTCGTCGAGCGGGAGCACCTTGTGACTCAGCCAGACCGCCGCCGCGGCGGCCCCCGGTTTCGATCCTTCGAGGATATACCGGCCCAGAAAGCGCTCGGTCTCCGCAGCAGCCGGTTGTTCGACCGGCGAGAGATACGGGGGATCGGTCGCGACCAGATGCCGGGTGCGTCCATCCTGCACCAGAATCGCCCCGGCGGAGTACGGGACGTAGCCCATCTTGTGAGGGTCCACGCTCACCGAGTCCGCTCGGCCCAGCGCCTCCATCGCTGTCACCCACTCGTCGGAGGGCCAATCAGTGCCCGCCGACCCTCGGATCTCCGCGGCGGTTCGCCGAGTTCCGTCCGCTCGCCGGGTCACCGCCGCCGCATAGCCGCCGTAGCAGGCGTCGGAGTGCACGTGGAAGGTGGCACCGAGCTCCCGCTCGGCCCGGGCGCGCACCTCGAGTATCTGGTCGAGGCGATCGACGGCGCTCTCCTCGGTGGTTCCACACACGGTCACCAGCGCCAGAATCGGGTGTCGGCGTGCGGCCAAGTCGTGGACCCGCTCCCAGAGGGCATCGGGGTCCATGCGATAACACCGATCGAGCGGGATGTATACGAGCTGGTTGGAGCCTATCCCGAGGGCCCGGACGATCTTCTCCCAGGAGTAGTGCGCCGTCGCCGCGACCAGCACCACGCCGGCCGGCAGCGGGTCACCATAGTTCAGCGCGAGCCGCCGACTGTACTCCTGGTAGCCGACCGCCGCCAGCGAGTGGTTTGCCAACGCACGCTGTACCTCGGAGCGGGGAGCGGACCGCCAGAGTCGCTCCCAGAGATCGAGCGAATCGGCGTTGGTGATGTTGAGCAGTTCCCACAGGGGAAGCTGGGTGACCGGTGCCGTAGTGCCGCCCGGGAGGCGCGCCGGCAGATCGAGGCCCAGCTCGGCGGCCGCACCGGCGGCGGCCATCGCGAGGTAGCGGACTCCGCGCGTCAGCCAGAGCGCCTCGAAGTTGGCGATCGTGCCGCCCGAGGTGAGATGGCCCCAGCAGCGCGAGGGATCGTAGCCGATCATGCGGGCCAGCTGGCCGGCGACCTCCAGCTCGAGCCGGGTGGTGACCGGCGAAATCTCCAGCGCGATGTTGTTGGGATTGTACAGCATGGTGGCGAAGTAGCCGATCTGCGACGCGATCGTCTGCTCCCCGATCATGTGTCCCTTGTAGCGCCCGCTGAAGAAGGGAACGTCGCGCTTGAGCTCCGCCAGGAGCCCCATCAGCTCCTGCGTCAGAGTCGCGACGTTCTCCTCGTAGCCAGCCTGCCGCTTGTCGGTTTCCCGGATGGCGGCACCGTCCTCCGGGTGATAGTTGCGACGCCAGAAGACGTGGTCACGAAGCGATTCGACGACGAGACGCTCCAGCAGCTCGGCGTTCTCCGCGCGAGGGCCGAGAAACCAGGCGTGCAGGGCTTGGCGGGGGTCGGTAGGCATAGCGCGAATCTGGGCAGGAAGGGTAAGGGCCAACTGAATGCAGAGTGAAGAAGTCTTCAGTGCACCGCGGCGCGGGAGTGGGAGCCACACTGCAGGCCTACCGGCCGGGGATAGCCAGGGCGTCGATTTTGGGTATAGCTTGTACAGGACGTCAGAGAAACCTAGAGGCTTGTGGGCGTGCTCGATCGCCTGCAATTGATGCGCATAGTGGTATGAGGGCACCAGCAATGTGTGTGCAGTGCACCGCAGAAAGTTGTCGAGGCGAACGGCCTCCCCACCGCAGCCCTTCCCGCAACACCCCTTGGTGCGCTCCTGCCGTCACCAAGAACCCTGGAATGTAAGGAGCGCCGAACATGCGCTATCGCTGGCGGTCGCTGCGTTATGGCGGAGAGCCATTCAGTTTTGAGCGGATCGACGGGTGGGACGCAAGCGGGAAGCGGGTTGTCTGGGCCGTGTCTCGCGCAGGGGAGTTCATTGGTACCATGACCCTTGCGGAAGAGATCACCACCAAGGATTTCGATGTAAGGTGCACGCGCTGGCTTGCGGACCTGTTAGGAGGCAATCTTCCCGCAAGGTGAGTCGCCCACGCGATACCCGTTCGGCACTGGCCATCATGCGGCTACCATAACCACCTCCGGGGAGGAACACAGATGAGCTCGAACACCCTGCTGATCATCATCCTGGTAATCCTGGTCCTCGGCGGCGGCGGATTCTTCTTCCGTCGGAGATGATGGCCCCTTCCTCGTAGTGCGATCACCAATGTTCGCTGATCTGTCCGCCCCGCTCTCACCTTTCGATGATGGCGGGGCGTTCGCTAGGCGTGCTCCGGGGCGACGCCGGCCGCTCTTGCCATACATTGCAGCTCTATGTATAGTGCTTCTATGCATCCTCCCCAGCGTCCCGGCCGTATGCCGACGAAGTCTCCCCCGAAGAGCGTCAGCGTTCCCAGGCAGACCGAGTCCCAGGGTCAGACGAACATCAACAAGGACCTCGTGGCGGCCACGTCCACGCCCCTGGTACTCGCCATCCTGGCTGAAGGGGACAGCTACGGCTACGCCATCCTGAAACGGGTTCGCGAGCTCTCCGGGGGCGAGCTGGAGTGGACGGACGGAATGCTGTATCCGGTTCTCCATCGACTGGAGCGTTCCGGCCTGGTCGAGTCCCGATGGGAGCAGACAGAGTCTGAGCGGAGGCGGAAATACTATCGGGTGACCGTGGCAGGGCGGGAGCAGCTCGCCGAGGAGCATCGCCAGTGGCGGACCGTGGACGAAACGCTCCGGAAGGTCTGGTCGATCCTGGCCGATTCCGATGGAAGCCTGGTTCCTCTCCCTCAGGGGAGCTGAGCTCATGGACGGGAAGCGCACGGACGACCCGGGCATGGGCTCGCTCGAGAACCAGATCGATGCGTGGCGGAGCCACCTCCAGAGGAGCCGGGCCATCACCGGCTCGGACGCCGAGGAGCTGGAGGATCACCTCCGCGAGCAGATCGCGTCCCTCGGCGCCGGTGGCCTCTCCGAGGACGAGGCCTTCCTCGTGGCCGTCAAGCGGATCGGGGCCATCGATGCCCTGACACGGGAGTTCGCGCGGGAGCATTCGGACCGTCTCTGGAAGCAGCTCGTTCTCGGTGGGGGAGACGGAGGCACCGGTTCCTCCGCCACCCATGGAGCTCGCGCCATGTGGCTCGCCATCGCGCTGGCCGTGGCGGCGGGTGTGGCCATCAAGATCCCCGGCCTCTTCGGGATCGGCTTCGACGACAAGGGGGCGTTCTACCCGCTCAACATCGCGTTCTTCACCCTCCCCTTCATCGCAGCCTACTTCGCGTGGGACCGGCCGCTGCCGCGATCCGAGCCGGATGTGGCTCGCCGCCGTCTTCGCCGTCGCGGCCATCGTGGTGAACGCCTTCCCGTTCACGCCTTCGGTCGATACCGATGACACCCTGATCCTGACCATTATCCACCTGCCCATCACCCTCTGGCTGGCCGTCGGAGTCGCCTACGTGGGCGGACGGTGGCGAGGAAGCGACCGGCGGATGGACTTCGTCCGCTTCACCGGCGAGCTCTTCATCTATTACGTCCTGATCGCCCTGGGCGGGGGCGTGCTCGTTGGCCTGACCTTCAACCTCTTCCAGGCCATCGGCATCGACGTGGAGCCCCAGGTGCAAGGCTGGATCGTGCCCTGCGGCATCGCGGGCGCCACCGTGATCGCCACCTGGCTGGTGGAAGCGAAGCAGAGCGTCATCGAGAACATGGCGCCCGTCCTCACCCGGATCTTCGCGCCCCTCTTCGCCCTGGTGCTCCTCGCCTTCATCGTGACGATGGTGTGGACCGGGCGAGGCATCGACGTGGAGCGGGAAGTCCTCATCGCCTTCGACCTGCTGCTGGTGGTGGTCTTCGCCCTGCTGCTCTACTCGATCTCGGCCCGGGACGCCCTGGCGCCTCCGGGCATCCTCGACTGGATCCAGCTCACGCTGGTAGGGACCGCTCTGGTGGTGGATGTCCTGGCACTCTGGGCCGTCGGGGCCCGGATCTCGGACTTCGGGTTCACGCCCAACCGGGTCGCGGCGCTGGGAGAGAACGTGGTCCTACTGGTCAATCTCGCCGGCGCGGCGCTTCTCTACGCCCGGTTCCTGCGGGGCGGCGTCGCCTTCTCGCGCCTGTTGGACTGGCAGACCACGTACCTCTACGTACTCGCCGCCTGGGCCGCGGTGGTCGCCTTCCTCTTCCCCCCGCTGTTCGGATTCGCCTGAGCGCCTGGCAGAGCAGGCCCGAGCGGGCGACAGAATCTTACGGGTTGACAGGTTCGGGCTCGGGCCGAATATTGACGGCCGCGAGCTTCTGACTACGAGATGGCGCCAACCAGGGTGGCCATTCCGTCGCAACCGTGGCCCCGAGCGGCACGGACCCGTCCCACACTGACATTCGAATCGTACACCTTCGCCCGCAGAGGCCCTGGCCTGTTCGCCATGCGGCCACTCCCGGTTTCTGACTCCTCACGAGGGGAAGTCTCGCGTATGCCCCGATTCGTCCTGATCCCGACCCGTGCGCGCCAGGGAGTAATTGGCGCCGGTCTTGTGCTCTTGTGTCTCGCTTGCGCCGAGGAGCCGGCGGGCCCCTCCGCGGCCACTGTCTCTGCGGGCCCGCGGTCCGCCGATCCGTCCGCCGCTGATCCGTCGGCGATCGCGCCGGCGCCCGTCGAAGCCGTTGGCTCCCTTCTGGAAACCCGGTCCAGCAGTCCCGGGGTCGTGTTCGGCACCTTCAACATGCGGAACACGGAGCTCGACAACGTACACACCGGCTGGATGAACGGCGGTCCGCTCGAGCCGAGCAACATTCTCTCGTGGCTCTCGGGGGCGCGCGCGAAGAAGGCGCGCGTGGTCATCAAGCTGTGCAAGGGCCACGACAAGTACGTGAAGAACAGCGACGGTACTTTCAGTCTCACCAAGTGGAAGGCGCTGGTGAGCAGCTACCGGAACGTCAATCTGGGGCCCTACATCGCGGACGGCACCATTCTGGGCCACTACCTGATCGACGAGCCGCACCGGGAGGGCCGCTGGGGAGGCCGGCCGATCAGCCAGGCCACGCTGGAAGAGATGGCCAAGTTCAGCAAGTCGATCTGGCCGGACATGACGACATTCGTGCGGGCGGTGCCGAGCTGGCTCGCGCAGGCGTCGCTGACGTACCGATATCTCGATGCCGGCTGGGCCCAATTCGCGGCAGGTAAGGGAAACCCCGCGACCTATGCTTCGTCCGAAGCCGCGGCGGCGAAGCGCAAGGGACTCGGTCTCGTCGTCGGCCTGAACGTCATCAACGGCGGGGACGGCTCGAGCAAGATCCGCGGTCTCGGCGGCGATTGGTCCATGAGCGCCACCGAGATCCGGAAGTACGGCGACGCGCTGCTCGGAGAGAGTCACGCGTGCGGGTTCTTCAACTGGAACTGGGACGACGACTACTACCGGCGGTCCGACATCCGGAGCGCCATGGCGGATGTCTCCGCCCAGGCTCGAGCGCACACGAAGACTTCGTGCAGGCTCTGAAGCGGAGAAACGAAGACCGCCGCCCGAGGGCGGCGGTCTTCTTCATTCCAGGCCCGCGCCGGCCGCGCGCGTTACCCCGCTAGCTGCGAGTCCGACACGAGCTGGCGGCTCGCGCCTCGGCCTGCCCCGCAAGCGACCGCAGGGCATCCCGCACGTCCGACCGGCCGAAGTAGCGATCGTCGTAGCGCAACAGCAGCATGCCGCACACCCTGCTGTTCGCGACCAGCGTGGAGCCCCAGTTCCGAAGCTGGCTCGCGCTCATGGCGTACTTGCCGTCCAGGGTGCCGCGCAGATTGCTGGCCGCGGTGCCGCCGTTCAGCACGTTCATGCTGACCATCAGTCCGAGCTTCGCCTTGCCGGCCGCGCTCGCCTGCCCGCTGATCCAGGCGCCCGCATCCCCCGACTCCGCGGAGTACACCGACGAGGCGGCATCGAGCGCCTGCCACGCCGAGGGGTTGCCGGCCAGCCACGACGCATTCTCCTGGACGATCGTGGTGAGGCCGGGCCAGCGCTGACGGCTGTATTGCGCCATCTGTTCCAGGGTGGAGTAGGAGATCCGCTGCCCACCCCACGCGCGTGCGTTCGCCGGGTTCTGCACCAGCATGTGGCCGGCGATGGTGCCATTCGAGATATAGGTGCCCAGACCGATGCCGGCGTAGCGGTCCACCGCGGCCTTCCACTTCGTCAGGCTGAAGGTGCCGTTGGAGTTGCGCACCTCGTCACTGCTGGTGAGGCGGAGCACCACCCTGGCGCCCGCCTGCCTGGCCGCGGCCGCGGTGGTCAGGACGTTCCCCGGTGTGGCGCTGCGGAGGCCGCCGGTGAACGAACCGATGTGCGACACCGGCGCGCCGATCGGGCCGAAGGGCAGCCCCTCAGACGGCTCAGTCGGCGGCTCAGTCGGCGGCTCGGTCGGGGGCGGCTCGGTCGGAGGCGGCTCGGTCGGGGCGGCTCGGTCGGGGTTCCGCCCGACGATGACCCGCGGCAGGTCCGCGATGTCCGGCTCTGTGCCTGGCGGCGGAGGGCAGTCATCGCGTTGCTCATGCCCGGCGAAGCCAGAAAGCTCTTGTCGTAGGTCCAGCTGATGAAGGCGCAGGGATAGGTGCTGCTCAGCAGCGCGCTTCCCCACGATTCGACTTCCGAGGCGGTCATGCGGCTGCCGTTCGGCGTCCCGCCCTTGAGCAGGTTGAAGCCCACGACCAGGCCGAGGCCTCGCTCCTGGGCATCGGCGACGTTCCGGCGGATGTAGTCGCCGGCCGGGCCCCGACGGCTCAGGTACTGCGCCCAGGCCGCATCGAGGTAGTTGTGGTTGCTGGCGAGGTACCCGGGCTCGACCCGCACGATCGTCAGCATCTCGGGCCAGACCGACTTGCTGTAGCGCGCCATCTCCTCCAGCATGCTGGGAGGGACCGGCTGGCCGTTCCAGTTGGCCGGATCGTTCGGCTCGTCGATCATGTAGTGACCGATGATGGTGCCGTCGTTGATGTAGGAGGTGAAGTTCACGCTCTTGAACCGGTCGATGCGCGCCTTCCACTTCGTGAAGCTGAAGTGGCCGCCCTCCTTGTAATAGTCCTCGTGACCCGCGAACATGACGGCGACCTTGCCGCCGCGCGCCTTGATCTGGGCCAGCGACTGCAGCAGCAGCTGCGGCGCGTTGTTCTGCATGGCGCCGTTATACACCGTGCCGAAGTCTTCGTTGGGCATGGCGAACATGCCGAAGGGAATCCCGCCGGCGTACGCGGCCGCCGTCGTGGGACTCGCGGGGCCCTGGTCGGCGCCACCGCTGAGGTCGGGATCGAAGGAGTTGCCACCGTCGCAACCGATCAGGGCGACGAGGAGGGCCGCGGCCAGGGGCGCTCGAAGGCGAGCGATCCGGCGGGACAGCTTGAAGGTGTAGGTCATGGGAACTCTCGTGCGAAGGGAGCGGATGTGAACATCGAGCGAGTTTTAGGGGGGAGGCGGCGCGAGGCTGCCGGCTGACGGTGAGTGGCCATGCAAGGCACGGGCCCCACGCAGCCCTGGAGCCCCTCGAGAGTGCCAATCGGCGGGCTCTCCGGCGTTGACCGTCCCATGAGGGGGTTTACCAGCCGGTCCGGACCTCTGAATGCACCCGATTGCACCACGTATCCTGAGGCGGCAGGCTCGGTTGCGGGGCGGGTTGCAAGGATTCTGGCAGAGTGGCATGGGCGGTTCGCCCGGGTCGCGCCGAGCCGGGTATCCGCTTACAATCCAGCACCCCACACGGGACCGACACATGGAGCGCGGTGACGGCTCCTTTCCCGATCTTGTGAGGATTGAGATGAAAGCCCGCCAGCTCGCGATTGCTCCCGGCAGCGTCTACGCACTCACCCCCTCCGGCGAAGTCCACTCCATCGAACGTGGCGAAGAAGGCCTGTGGGGTGGCTGGCGCGACGCCGGTGGCCGCGCGAAGTCCATCGTCCATGCCGGTGCCGTGGTGGGTGCGATCGGCTTCGACGGGCGGGTCGCCGCGTTGCAGCGAAATCCGGCGATGCCGTGGCACACGTGGGATCTCGAGGCCTCCGAGCTCGCCGCCGCCCGTCTCGCCGACGGCACCCCGACGCTCTTCGCCCTCGCCGCCGACGGCGAGGTGCAGTACACCTGGAAATCATCGCCCGCTACGCCCTGGGGCCCATGGCAGCCGCTCGGCGGCTCGGTGACCGACATCGCCGCCTCGGTCATTCCGGGTGGCGGACTGGTCGTGTTCGGCATCGGTGAGGGTGCGGTCTATCACAAATGGCAGGACCAGCCGGGGTCATCCTGGCACGGCTGGACCGCCATCGGCTCGCCTCCCGGCGGTGCGCGGACGCTGGACGTCACCACGATCGCCGGCGGAGGCCTGGTCGTGTTCGCGCGCGCCGCCGACGGCACCCTGCATCACCGCTGGCAGGACAAGCCCTTCGCCCCGTGGCGTGAGTGGGTGGGACTGGGAGGTCCGGTGGGAGATTTCTCGGTGTGCAAGTCCGCCGGCGGTGGTCTGGCGGTCTTCGCGGTGGGACCAACGGGCGAGACCCGGTATCGCCACCAGGTGAAGCCATTCGGCGAATGGAGCGACTGGGCCGATCTCCACGGCTATGCGAGCCGGATCGCGGGACAGGCGGGGTACGTGGACGGACTCGAGGCGTTCGCGATCGATCCGGCCGGCGAGGTCCGACACAAGTGGTGTGACCGGCTCGACGTTCCCTGGACCGACTGGGTGACGCTCGATCACGAGACGTCGCCCTTCAGGTCCTGAGCACCACCTTCTCACACCCGTCGCGCTTGTTGAGGAACATGTCGTACCCATCGGCAGCGTCCTCGAGCTGCAACCGGTGGGTGATGACGAAGCTGGGATCGATCTCACCCCGCTGGATCCGGCCGAGGAGGGGCTTCAGGTAGCGGTGCACATGGCATTGCCCGGTCCGGATCGTGAGCGAGCGATTCATGACCGAGCCCATCGGAAACTTGTCGATCAATCCCCCATACACGCCGATCACCGACACCGTGCCGCCATTGCGGCACGCCATGATCGCCTCGCGCAGCGCCAGCGGACGATCCGATTCCAGCATGAGCGCCTGCTTGGTGCGATCGTAGGCGTACATCGCCGGCGGGCCGTGCGCCTCGAGGCCGACGGCATCGATGCAGGCGTCGGGCCCCCGCCCAGCCGTCAGCTCGTTCAGGGTCTCGAGGACGCTCGTCTCCTCGTAGTTGATGGTATCGGTCGCCCCGGCCTTCTCGGCCGCCAGGCGCAGGCGGTACGGGAAGCGGTCGATCGCGATCACCCGCTCGGCGCCGAGAAGCCGGGCGCTGGCGATGGCGAACTGGCCTACCGGGCCGGCACCCCAAACGGCGATGACGTCGCCGGGGCTGATGTTGCACATCTCTGCGCCCATGTAGCCGGTCGGGAAGATGTCGGAGAGAAACAGCACCTGCTCGTCCGCCATGCCGTAGGGAACCTTGAGCGGGCCGACGTCGGCGAACGGCACGCGCGCGTACTCCGCCTGTCCCCCGGCATAGCCGCCGGTGAGATGGGAATAGCCGAAGATGCCGCTGGTGGCGTGGCCCCAGAGCTTGCTGGCCATCCACGCGTTGGGATTGCTGTTCTCGCAGAGAGAGAAGAGATCGCGCCGGCACATGTTGCAGCTGCCGCACGCGATGGGGAACGGGACGACGACGCGGTCGCCCACCGAGAGATTCCTGACCCCACGGCCCACCTCGACCACTTCGCCCATGAACTCATGGCCGAGGATGTCGCCCTTCTCCATGCTCGGCACGAAGCCGTTGAGCAGGTGGAGATCCGATCCGCAGATCGCGGTCGACGTCACCCGGACGATCGCGTCGCGCGAGTTGAGGATCTTCGGGTCGGGCACCTGCTCGACACGAATCTTGCCCTTGCCTTCCCAGCAGGTCGCTCTCATGACAGCCTCCCGTCGAAACGGCGCGACTCCGCCGACGGCCGTGCCGCATGCATCCCTCGATGGATGCTCGCATCCGAGTGCACCACCTCACCCAGTTCGAGCATCTGCTTGAAGCGATTCAGATCGCCGTTGATCTGGATGCTCGGCTCCTCGCCGAAGAGTTTGGCGATCGTGGCCCCGACGACACCACCGGGGGGGTCGTAGGTCAGATCCACCCGTACCTCCACGCCACGATTGCCCGGCGCGGAGACGAAGCGCACTTGTCCCTGATTGGGAACACCCGCGCCTTCCGCAGAGCGCCAGGCGATGAGCTCGTCCGGGACGTCGGCCGTGATCTCCGCATCCCACTCGACGGCCGCACCGAGCGGCGCCTTGGCTTTCCAGTGTGAACGGCGCTCGTCCAGCACCACCACCGCCTCCAGGTGATTCATGAACCGCGGCAGGTTCTCGAGGTTGCGCCAGAGTCCATAAGCCTCCGACAGTGACGCGTTGACGGTGATGGCCTTCTTGACCCGAATGCGGTGCGGGCGCGCGGGACGGCGGGGCAGGCTGTTGTCCCTTCGGGACAAGCTCTGGCCAACCACGATGTCCAGCACGGTCATGCCGAGAACCGCGGCGGCGGTCGCTGCCACGCGGCCATGCCTGCTACGCCGGGAATGGAAAGCGCCCGCGAGGACCGCCAGGTCCATGACGTCACCGATCACGCGTCCCCACGCAAACGCCGCCGGCCGCCGGCGAGTGAGTAACCCCATTCCGGTGGCGGCCTCGCGAAAGCCGAACGCGCGCATGGTGGAGCGGTTCCGTCCCGTGTCCTCCAGTCCGATGGCGCGGGCAACGGCCGCGGGTCCCAGAATCTGGCTCAGGCCGACCCCGACGCTGAACATTCCCAGCGCGCGAGCCAGCCGCTCGCTCTGGTCTTCCCGCAGCCTCGTCGCGCCCTCACCCCAGGGATCCGCGCCATCTTCGTCAATGACGTCGTCGAATCGGGCTGCCTCGGCTTGTCTGGTGTGTGCAGTGGCCGTCATTGATGCCTCGATCCTTGTCAGTGTCCTTGCCGGTACGATCTCCTGCCTCGGCTGGGCAGCTTCCACCGACCCTCTAGCGATGACCTGGCCGCAAGAGAGTAGCGGATTCAGCGGCACACGGTTGATGCACAGGGTTGATAGCGTATGGGATAGGGCGAATCTGTGAGTGGCATCACGGGCGGAACAACATGAAGGAGCTCGCGCTTGTCGGGACTTGCTCCAGCCGCGCTGCGAGCGCGAACCGTTCAGCGGAAAGTTCCGGGACTCACCTGGTAGCGCACGTGAGGGGCGCCAACCTCCTCTTCCGGCGCCCAGAATCCGAGCTGCTGGGTCCAGCGCGTGTCCTGGAGGCGCTTGCCGGCGAGAGAGAGGAAGCCGGCCGCCCGTGTGGTGACGACACCGAGCTTTCTCAGGTCCGACAGCGACCGGAGGCGCGTCCCCCGGCGCTCGGCAACGATACGCCGCGCGGACGTGGGGCCGATCCCCGGCACCCGCATCAGCTCGACCGGGTCGGCGGTGCGCACCTCGATGGGAAACCGCTCCGGATGCGCCAGCGCCCACGCGCTCTTGGGATCGAGCGCCAGAGGCAGGTTCCCGGTTGGCTCGAACACGACCTCGGTCGCGTCGAAACCGTAGTCGCGGAGGAGATAGTCGGCCTGATAGAGGCGATGCTCCCTGAGCGCGGGGGTGGCCGGCGCGTTTTCGAGCGGCGTGTTCTCGATGGGGCGAAACGCGCTGAAGTGCGCGTGATGGATGCCCCCGCGCTGGTTGAGTCGGGTGACGGTATCGAGAATCGCCCGGTCGGTATCGGAGGTCGCTCCCACCACGAACTGCATGGTCATCCCTGACGTGCCACCGGGGTGGAGCACATCGCGCGGCTTGCCTTCAGCCTGTTGCGCTCGCTCGCGGAGGAGCAGCCCCCGCACCTGCTCCAAGTCCGACACGGCAGTGCCGAAGCTCTTATCCGGTGCGATCTGAGCCAGGCTGGCCCCACAGGGTGCCTCCAGGTTGATGGAGACGCGGCTGGCGAGCTCGGTGAGTCGCTCGACCTGCGCGGCCTGGGCACCGGGCACCAGCTTGACGTGGATGTAGCCGCCGAAGCGATGACGCTCCCGCAGCAGCTCGAGCGCGGTGATCAGATCGTCCATCACTTTGACCGGCCTGCCGGGTATCCCGGTGGTGACGAACAGGCCCTCGCACCAGCCCCGGTCGCGCGCGCCCAGGAAGATCCGCACCAGCTCTTCGGGCTTGAGTAGCGTCCGCGGCATCTCGCGGTCCCGTCGCATCGGGCAGTAGTGGCAGTTGAAGCTGCAGGCGTTGGTCATGAGAATGCGCAACAGCGCCATGCGCCTGCCTGGGGCGGGTCGTAGCTGGCGGATGTTGACCGGACCTAACGCTCCGACATCCCTCGCGTGGCGCAAACGGGGAGGCAGGCCTTCCCGGTCGTCGGCGGCGAGGGACATCAGGATGGCGAGCTTGCGCTCCAACTCCAGGCTTCGCGACATTGGCACCTCCGGATGCCAATCATCATACCCGAATAAACACCGAAGCACAATCCCACGCGACCGTGCCCCTTCCATTAAGTCATCTCAAGGTCGTGGACCTCACGCGAGTCCTCGCGGGCCCCTGCTGCACCATGGCTCTCGGCGATCTCGGCGCCCGGGTCCTCAAGGTCGAGCGGCCGAACCGCGGAGACGAGACCCGGGGTTGGGGGCCTCCGTTCGACGCCGATGGCGCCAGTGCCTATTTCCTCTCCGTCAACCGAAACAAGCTCAGCATCGCGCTCGACTTCGATGAACCCGAAGACCGGGGCGTGCTGTACCGTCTGATCGCCGAGGCGGATGTGGTGGTCGAGAACTTCCGGCGAGGGACGTTGGAGCGCCGCGGCGTGGATCCCACTGCGCTGCTCCGGCAGCACACCGACCTTCTCTGGTGCCGGCTCACCGGCTTCGGGGATGACAGCACTCGGCCGGCCTACGACGCGGTGATTCAGGCCGAATGCGGCTGGATGGCCATCACCGGCGAGCCGGACGGAGCGCCGATGAAGATCGGGGTGGCGCTGGCGGACGTGTGCGCGGGCAAGGACGCCGCCATCGCGATCCTCGCCCGCCTGGCATCGAGGAGCGGGCTCGAGGCGGCTGATCGCCTGCTCACGGTCTCACTCGCGCACAGCGCCACGGCGGCGCTGGTCAATGTCGCCCAGAACTGCCTGGTGACGGGTGAGGAGCCGGGCCGCTGGGGCAACGCTCACCCCAACCTGGTGCCGTACCAGCTGTTCCCGACGGCGGACCGGCCGATCGTGATCGCCGTCGGCACCGACGCCCAGTGGCTCGCGTGCTGTGGCGCGCTGGAGCGGAGCGATCTGTCAGCCGAGGACCGCTTCCGGGAGAATGCGGGCCGAGTGCTCCATCGGTCGGAGCTGGTGGCGTCGGTGGGAAACACGCTGCTCGGCCGGAAAGCGGAGCAGTGGCTGGAGCGACTGAGGAAGGCGGAGGTGCCCAGCGGGATCGTGCGCCGGGTCTCGGAAGCGCTGGCCGACGTCGAGGCCGATCCGCGCAGCGGCATCGCCCCGCAGCCGCCCGGCGCCCTGCGGTTTCCCCCGCCGCGACTGGACCAGCACGGGGCCATGGTGCGGACGCACGGCTGGGCGGCCTTCGACCTGGTGTGATCGGGCTCGGCTGATGCCGGGCGCGCAGCTCTAGCGAGCGGTCGCCCTGAGGCTCGACTCCGCGGGCGTCAGTCGGTCGGCGTTCCAGGTGTCGAGGCGGAATACGGTCGAGTCGCCCGCTGCCTGCACCCAGAAGCCGGTCGCGGTCGAATCGAACGCCAGGGATAGCAGTCGAGTGCCGTCGGCGCGCAGCAGCGACGCCTTGCGGTCGGGCCGGGCGAACGAGGCGGAATCGGCCTGGGCGCGGGACGCGAACCCCGCAGCCTCCACATCGGCGTAGGCGGTGAGCAATGCGGTAACCGCGGCGGAGTCCACGGGCCCACCCGACGCCATCCTCCAGCCCTTGCCCTCGCGCCGGAGGGCATAGGCGCGTCGGCCGCGCTGCACCTCGATGCGACCGATGCTGTCTCGGGCAACCGCGCCGATCCGATGGTCGCGCCACTCATCCGACGACTTGTCCAGCGCCTGGGCCAGACTGCCGCTCACCAGGTAGACCGCCGAGTCGGTTGGATGCCGGAAGTAGCCTGCCTCGAGGCTGGGCCCGCGGTTCCCCTGCACCAGCTCGAGCAGAGCCGAGTCGCCACGTACGATCCTGATCGTCGCGCCTGCGCTGTCCACCCCGAGCCGGGCATGCGAAGCCGTGCGAGTCGCGACCAGCTCGGTGCTCCTTGCGGTGTCGGTCAGCGCGGAAAAAAGCCCGGAGATCGCGGTGCCCGACGCCGAGTGCCCGTTGACCAGCCAGGTGGTCGAGTCGCGCCGCGCGAGCCGGGTGGTATCGGCCGGCCGGGCGATGACGATGGAGTCCACGCCGTCCCGGGCAATGGCCGGGATGACGAAGCGGTCGGCCGCGGAAGGACCGCTCGAGCCCCGGCGCACCAGCGAGGCCGCGCCCCAGAGGAGCAGCAGCGCGACCAGGACGATGGCCAGGCGGGCGAGTTGTTTGGGCGTCATCCGGCGCTCCCCGTGACGGGGACCAGGGGCCGGTACGGCTCGCGCGTCCGCCGCCGCCGCCGGACCAGGCGCAGCGCGCCCACCAGTGCTACGACCAGGGGCAGCCCGACGAGATTGGCGTACTTCACGCCCTCCCGAACCGCGGGTCGCTCGAACAGCAGCGGCGGAGGGCGGCGATCCTTGGAGCGGATACCGATCAGCTCCTCGTCCTGCGCGAGCCAGTCCACCGAGTTGAGGGCGAACGCGAGATTCTCCGGCGCGGTGCGAACGAATCGGTCCGTCGCGAACTCCATGCTGCCCACTACGACGACTCGCCCGCGCGGCTTCGCGCCGCCGGAGACGGGCGGCGGCGTCACCATGACGGCCAGCAGACGGGGGTGCAGGTCGGTCTGCGGAAAGTCCTGGGTCGGCGCGATCGTGGTGACATTGGTGAACGTGCCGGTCGCCTGACTGCTCCCGAGCAAGGGCGTCAGCGTGCCTTTGGTCGCCCCGGTGGTATCGATGGTGCTCGCCCAGGTGAGCACCACGGTGCCGAGATCCTGGTTGACCGGCGTGGATCGGGTGCTCTGCGCCCGGATGAAGAACGGGTAGATCTGGAGCACACGCCCGAAGTCCGTCGGCAGGGGAATCACTTCGTTGGCGAGAAGGTCGTAGGCCATGTCGCTCCGGATGGCCACCCCGAGCGGACGGAGCAGGGCATTCCAGGCGACCGGACGCGGCTGTGCGGTCGGAGCCCGCTGGGATACCTCCATCCCGGAGGTGAGAACGAGGGCGCTCCCGCCGCGATTGATGAATGCCTCGAGACGCTTGAGCTGTTCCGGCGGCAGGCTGTCGGGCGTGCCGGCGAGGACCAGCGCCACGACGTCGGGGCCCGGCTGCATGGAGTCGCTGAGCTCGATATCGCGCACGTCGTACGATCGGCGGAGCTGCCCCTGCATCTCCTGAAACGACGCCTCCGGGCCCTTCCGCATCGGCGACGAAGCCGATGACCGGTTTCTTGGCCCGGCTGAGCTGTCGTATGGTCGAGGCGAGCCGGTATTCCAGGTCGTCGGTCCGCTGCACGAAAGGAATGGCCTCGGTCTGCCCGGCATGCTGCACCGCGAGGCCGAGGTAGCCCTGCTTCACCTGCAGCTCGGCCTGGCCGATCACGTTGAACTGCACCGCCTGAATGCCGAGCGACTCCGCCTCCCGCCGCGCAGCCTCATCCTCCGACGGATCGCGCTCGGTGACGCGCACCTGGCCGTGGCCGGCTGACCGCAGATCGCGGAGCAGGTCGTCCACGTCGCGCTTCATCAACGCCACTTCGGTGGGCAGCTCCTGGGAAGCGAACACCTTGATCGTGACGATGTCGTCGAGGTCGCGCACGATGCGCCCGGTGGCCGGCGAGAGGGTGTAGGCGTTGCCGGGCGTCAGGTCGAGCCGTCCGCCGATATAGCTCCCGAGCAGGTTCACCACGACCAGGGACGCGGCCAGCATCGCGATGCCGAGCCGGAGCCGGCGCGCGCCGGCCCCCGGGGCGAGCTTGCGTGCCAGCAGCGCGCCATAGGCCAGCGCCAGGAATACGCCCGCGAGGGAGAGGAAGTAGATCACGTCGCGCAGGTCGATCACGCCGCGTCCGAGGCTCTCGAAATGGGAGAGCACCCCGATCCGGGCGGCGATCGCGCCGAGACCCGGGGGCAGGCCCACCAGCAGCGGATCGAGGCCCACCAGCACCAGGGCGAACATCACCCCCGCCGCCACGATGAAGGCCGTGATCTGGCTCCGGGTCAGACTCGACGCCCACACCCCGACTCCCGCCAGTCCGGCCGCGAGCAGGCCGGCGCCGACGTACTGGCCCACGACCGTGCCCCATGGCAGATCGGAGCCGGCCGCGAGTCCGACGGGAATCGCGACCGTGAGCAGCAAGGCGATCCAGAGGAACAACACCGAGCCGAGATATTTCCCGAGCAGCAGCTCGAGCTCGCTCACCGGCTGCGCCAGGACCACTTCGATCTGCCCGCCTCGAATGTCCTCGGCGAGCGCGCGCATCGTGACGGCCGGCACGAAGAACAGGAACTCCCAGGGCAGCAGGTCCAGCATCGGCCGGAGACTGGCGGTGTTGGACAGGTAGGCTTGGCGGAAGAAGAGGAATCCGTTGATCGCGAGAAACACCACGAGCAGCACGTACCCGGTCGGCAGGTCGAACAGCGCCCGCAGCTCGCGGCTCGCGACGGTCCAGACGCGCCTCATGCCGGCTCCTGGTCGGTGGTCAGCTGGCGGAAGAGGTCTTCCAGGCTGGCGGCCTCCTGGTGCAGCTCGTACAGCGTCCATCCCGACGACTTGGCCAGCTCGAACACGTGCGGTCGAAGATCCTCCGATCCGGCTACCGTCACGGTCACGCGCACGCGCCCGCCGTCCTCACCTCGCGCCTCCACCCCGCGTACGCCGGGCAGCCCGCCCAGACGGTCGGCCACCCCGGTCCCGGCCGCCTCGACGCTGATCCGTGCGCCGTCCTTGGCTCGCGACACGAGCTCGTCCACCGGACCGTCCGCCACGATGCGTCCGCGGTTGATGATCAGGAGTCGGCTGCAGGTGAACTGCACTTCAGGCAGGATGTGGGTGGACAGGATGACGGTGCGTTCCCGCCCCAGGTCCGAGATCAGGCGGCGGATCTCGACGCGCTGGTTGGGGTCGAGCCCCTCGGTGGGCTCGTCGAGCACCAGCAGGTCCGGCCGGTGCAGGATGGCGGCCGCCAGCCCGACCCGTTGACGGAATCCCTTGGACAGCTCGCCGATCGGGCGATGGTAGACGGCTTCGATCCCGGTGGCGGCGATCGCCTGGTCGAGCGACGCTCGACGCTCGGCGCCCCGGATGTCGCGCAGGCCGGCCACGAACTCCAGCCATTCCGACACCAGCATCTCGGCGTAGAGCGGGTTGTTCTCCGGGAGGTATCCGATCCGCCGCTTGGCCTCCCGCCCGCCCTCGGCGAGCGGCACCCCCTCCAGGCGGATACTGCCGGAGTCGGGCTCGAAGTACTGGGTGATCATCCGCATCGTGGTGGACTTGCCGGCCCCGTTCGGGCCGAGGAAGCCGACCACCTGTCCGCGATCCACCCCGAAGGTGACGTCGTCGACGGCGGGCACGCCGTCGAACCGTTTGGAAACCCGCTCGAGCGTAAGCAACGACATGGGGGCTTTGGGTTGTTGTGAGACCGGGCGGGAACGTAATGCTCGACCGCGCGGCCATCAAGCTCCATCCGAGGGACAATGCACCAGCGGCGGCGACGGGTCGCGCGGCCCGGCCCGGGGACCGATTACATTCGCACCCGTGCCCCCACGCCCCCGGCCGACGAGTGCGACGCGTGCCACCCTCCTCGGGGCGGCGATCTGCCTGCTGGCGGCGCCCCGCATCGGTAGCGCACAGGAGCGGGCGGCGGTCGGCGCGCAGGTCGGCTACGGCCGTGCGGACCTGATCGGCGAGAGCTCCACGGCGGTCAGCAGCCGTCAGGGTGCGATCACCGGCGTCTACCTGCACCTCCCATTCACGGGGATGTTCAGCCTGCGCCCCGAGGTGCTGTTCTCGCTCAAGGGCGGGCAGACCCTGGCCCAGATCCAGGGCACCCCGGACATCGCGCTGGTGGACATCGAGCTCGCCTATCTCGAGCTGCCGCTTCTGGTCCGCGCGACCCTGCCGCGAGGCAAGTACCGGCCGGCCATCTTCGGCGGCCCGTCGCTCGGGCTCCAGATCGGCTGCAACTTCCTCTTCATCGCCGACGACGACGACCAATCTCACCTGCGGCCAGGACAGCCTCAGCGGTGAGAACGCCGTCAGAGGCGTACGGGAATGGGATTTCGGCTGGATCGCCGGCGCCGCGATCGAGATGCACCTCCCGCGGACGACCCTGGCGCTGGAGGGCCGCTACTCGGTGGGGACCCGCTCGGTGCTGGAAGGCACGTCGACCTCAGGAACCGGGGGATGGCGCTGCTCTTCGGCCTGACGTTCTGAATCGATCCGTCCCTGGATCGGGCATCCGGAAGCAAGGAGCGGGACGCCGGCCATGGCGTCCCGCTCCTTCTGTCCATCGGTCTCCCACTCCGGCCTGAGGCCCTGCCGGTGCCGCGCCGGCGGCGACATGCTTACTCGAAGAAGTACCGCAACCCCACCTGCGCCCGCCAGCGCGAGAAGACGCTCGGATCGTCGATGAACGTCTCCGCCGGCCCGGTGAAGTTGAACACCGGCGCGCCGTTGGCGTCGAATTGGGACCCGCCGCGTCGAGCGGCGGAGCGGCGAGGTCGCGGCCGAGCTGGCGACCTTGCGCACGCCCCAGTCCGAGTTGATCAGGTTCGCGACGTTCAGCACGTCCAGGCTGAGCTGGAAGCTGTGCCGCGTGATCCCCGCCGAACGCGAAGTCCTGCAGGATCCGGAGATCGATGTTGCTGTACCACGGATTGACCGCGCCGAACCGCTCGGCGATCTCGCCGCGGTGCTTGCTCAGATACTTGTCCTGCTCGATGAACGCGTCGAGCGCGGCCCACTGCTGCTGCGGCGGTCACGTGGTGCCGCAGCCGTCGGCAGTCGGCGAGCATGATCTCGCTCTGGTCGCGCGGGATGTAGATCAGGTCGTTGCCGCCCTGGCCGTCGCCGTTCACGTCGCCGGAGTAGATGAACGAGTAGCGGTTGCCGCCGGCGCCGGCGAAGCGGTTGCCTTCGGCGACCTCGACGAACATGCCGACCTGCGTCCGCAGACTGCGGTGACCACGCTTCGCGTACGGTGGCCGCGCCGACGATGCGATGCCGCTGGCCGAACTCCGAGAAGCTCAGCTCCGGGTTGTTCGGGATCGCCCTGCACCGGCTGGTTCTGCCAGAGCACGCTCGCGATCTCGGTGGACTTGAGGTTGTTCTTCGCCTCGGTGAAGCTGTAGCCGAGGCTGCGCTCAGCGCCGAAGCCGAACGTCTTCCGCAGCTGGGCGGTGACGTTGAACGAGTAGCCCTCGTCGGTGTTGTCGATGACGTAGATGCCGGCGCCGCCGTCGGGGTTCAGCTCGTTGGCGCCGAAGCCGCCGTAGTACGGCCGGCCGTCGGGCAGAGTCCGCACCGGCGCCACGCAGGTCGGCGTTCCGCACGAAGACGTTGTTGATGTCCTTCGCCGTAGATCACCTCGAGCGTGCCGAGCAAGCCGCCACGGCAGCTGCTGGTCGATCGCGAGGTCGGTGGTCCAGACCTGCGGCCACTTGAAGTCCGGATCCATCGCGTTCAGGTCGAACGACTGCGCGAGCGTGGCGTCGTTCCGCGTCGGTCGCTCGGCGGCCCGGTGGGGAAGAGATTCGGGTTGGCGCCCGGGATTGGAGATGACGTTGCCGATCCACACGAACGGCACCCGGCCGGTGAAGATGCCGGTGCCGCCGCGGACCTGGGTCCGCCGGTCGCCGACCGCGTTCCAGTTGAAGCCGACGCGCGGCGAGAAGAGCGGCTTGGTGCCCGGCAGCTTGCTCTGGTCCACCGTCTCCGGGCTGCCGGTTCTCGTCCAGCGCCGTCAGGCCGCGCGAGAAGGGATTGTCCACCGGATCGGTGAAGTACATCGGGAAGTCGACCCGCACGCCGAACGTCAGGTTGAGCCGCTCGGTCGCGAGCAGCTCGTCCTGGGCGTAGACGCGAGAACTGGCCGACGTGCGATGTTCTCGCCCTTGAACGGCCCGCTGCCGATCATCGCCGCGGAAGTCGATCTGGTTCGGGTTGGCCGGGTCGGTGGCGTCGAAGAACTCCTGCAGCGACGCGAACGTGCTGCCCGACGGAATCGAACTGCCGGGCAGGAAGAACACGCCGTTCCGGAAGATGTTGAACGAGTTGAAGAAGCTGAACGTCTCGAAGTTCGCGCCGAACGTGAACGCGTGCTTGCCCGCGGAAGCAGCTGAAGTTGTTGGTGAGCTGGCAGACGTCCTGGTCCAGGATGTTGTGGATCGAGAACGGCTCGTGGCCCGAGCGTCGTGTAGGTGACGCCGCCTTCGCCGATCTCGATCGGTCGGGAAAGGCTCGCTGAACGGCTCGCGGAAGTCGCGGAACCGGTTGTAGCTGGCGAAGAACCGGTTGGCGAAGCCGGTGCACCGGCTGTTGAGCTCGAGCGCGAACGAATGGAGCTCGTTGTTGATCGCGTAGCCGGAGTTGTGGAACGGCAGGCTGCTCTCGTTGGGCCCGCGGCCCGTGTTGTTGAAGCTCAGCACGAACGGGTGCGGCGGCAGGTCGCGCTTGGCGTCGAGGTAGTTGTAGCGGAACGTGAGCGTTGTTGCTCGCGTTGATGTTCCAGTCGAGCTTGGCGATGCAGCTTGTTGTTGTCGGTCTCGTTGATGTATCCCTCGTACGGCGCCGGGATCGTAGTCGTACTGCGTCGATCATCCGCTGGCGGATCGCGTCCATGATCGCCGCGCTGCACCCGCGAGACGCCGAAGCCCGGCGCGCCGCCCGTGCGCTGGCCACGAAGTTCGATGCCCGGATCCTCGGTCCGCTCCAGCTCGCCGTTGACGAAGAAGAACAGCTTGTCCCGGATGATCGGGCCGCTGAACGAGAAGCCCGACTGGATGTAGCTCGAGGTCGGGATTGGCGACGACCTTCGGGCCGCGCACCGTGTTGCCCTGCAGCGCCTCGTTGCGGGCGAACGTGTAGAGCGAGCCGCGCGAAGTCGTTGGTGCCGCTCTTGGTGACCGTGTTGATGTTGGCGCCGGTGAAGCCGCCCTCGCGCACGTCGAACGGCGCGATGCGACACCTGCACCTGCTCGACCGCGTCGTACGGCACCGGCTCGGCGTTGGTCTGGCCGCCCGGCGCCGGATCGTCGAGGCCGAACGGGTTGTTGAAGTAGGAGCCGTCGAGCGAGATGTTGTTGTAGAGCCAGTTCCGGCCGGCGAAGCTGAAGTTGCCGTCGCTCCGCGGGATCGAGCCGGGTCAGGTCGCGCGTGCTGCGCTTGATCGACGGCAGCACGTCCACCTGCTGCGGAGTCGATGTACGTCGCGGCGCCGGTCCGGCCCGCGTTCAGCACCTGGTCCCGCTCCGCCGTCACCGCGATCTCCTCCAGCTCGACCGCCTGCGGCGTCAGCGCGAAGTCCAGCCGGTAGGTCTGCGCCCAGGCTGAGGAACACGTTCTCCTCGGCTTGCGGCTCGAAGCCGATCATCGTGGCCGTCACCCGGTAGGGGCCGCCGACGCGCATGTTCGGCAGGCTGTAGGCGCCGCCGGTCCGCGCCACGGCGCGATACTGGGTCCCGCTCGGCACGTGCACCGCCACGATGTTCGCATCCGCCAGCGGCGCGCCGTCCGTCGCCGGTGACGAAGCCGTTGATGGCGGCGGTGGTGACGCCCTGCGCGAGCGACGCGGGGCGGTGCAGGCCCGCGGCGAGAGGAGGCAGGAGGAGAGAGCAGCGGAGATGCATGGCGAAGGCGAGGCGGGGCGGACGCGCATCGGATACCCGTGTCTCCAGCTGCGCGGGAAATCCCGTGATCGATCCGGCCGGAAGACCTATGGTGGTCTGTGGGATGGGCCGGGATTGGCGATAGCATAGCGCGCGGCTGGGGACTCGGCAAGACGCGATGGGAACTTCGCTCAGCGCTCCCGCAGCTGGGGATAGAACTGCACGAACACGTTGTCCCGAGCGGCGTGGTCGCGCATGACAGCGCGCGCACCGCTCGGGCGGCGATCGCCCGGGCGCGGCGCCGGCGCCGCGGCGCCGAAATCGAAATAGGCCCATCCGCCGGGGAAGCGCGCCGGGTCCTTCACCGCCATTTCCAGCCGCCGCGAGATCCCGCGAACACACCCTGCCCAGCCGGGGCCACCCGCCGGCCGGGTGGCGGGATCACCAGCGCCAGCATCGTCCCCTCGGGAAAGCCGCCCGTCCGCCGGTAGTGCTCGTAGGCCCGGGCTCCAGATACACCCGGTGGAAACCTCCCGGCCCCGTCCTCCGTCGGGTCGGAGTAGCCCAGCCCCAGCGAGGCGCCCACCGTGATCCAGCGCTCCACGCCGTCCGGGCGGATCAGCGCGCCGTCGGCGGTCATAGCGGCGGCCGGAGCGGCCCGGGCGGCGCCGGCGAGCGCGGGGCACGGCCAGGGCGGACGCAGCCGGGAAGCAGCAGTCATCGAACATGCTCGGGTCGCACCCCTTGCTGAATTAGGGATGGAGGCCCTATCATACCTATGTCACCTAGGGATCGCAACGCCTCACGCCGGAGCGCCGCCATGGCGGGCAGCGATCTCTACGTCGGCACGCTCGACGTGCTCATCCTCAAGGCCCTCAGCTGGGGCCCGATGCACGGCTACGGCATCGGCCGCTGGATCCGGCAGACCACCGACGAGGTGCTGACGGTGCAGGAGGGCGCGCTCTATCCCGCCCTGCACCGGCTCCAGCGCAAGGGCTGGCTGGACGAGGAGTGGGGCCTCACCGAGACCGGTCGCGAAGCCAAGTACTACCGGCTGACGCCGGCGGGCCGCCGCCAGCTCCGCGCCGAGGTCGCGCGCTGGCGCGCCTACGCCCGGCCGTCGGCGCCGCGCTCGACGCCGTGCACCGCCTGACGGTGCCCATGCGCCGCCTCTTCCGTCTCTCCCGGCCGCCCAGCGACGTCTCCCGGGATCGTCTCCAGCGAGCTGCGCTTCCACCTCGAGATGCGCACCCAGGAGCTCATCGCGGGCGGCCTCTCCCCGGAGGCCGCCCGCTCGCCGCGCTTCACGCCTTCGGCGACGTGGCCGCGGTGGAGCGCGAGTGCCGCGGCATCTCCGAGCAGCGGGTGCGCGCGCGCGAAAGGAGGACTACATGCGTGGTCTGGTCCAGGACCTCCGCTACGCGTTCCGCACGCTGCGGAAGAGCCCCGGCTTCACCTTCATCGTGGTGCTCACCCTCGCCCTCGGCATCGGCGCCAACACCGCGATCTTCAGCATGGTGCGCGGCGTGCTGCTCCGGCCGCTGCCCTACCGGGACCCGGAGCAGCTTGTCTTCCTGCAGCAGCCCGCCACCCGGGCCGGGGTCACCAACGCGCAGTTCTCGGTGCCCGAGCTGATGGACTACCGAGCCCAGAGTCGGGCGCTCGCCGGCCATCGTCGAGTACCACTCGATGCCGTTCATCCTGCTGGGGCGGGGGGAGCCACGGCGGGTCCAGACCGGCGTGGTCTCGGCCAACTTCTTCGACCTGCTGGGGGTGACGCCGGCCCTCGGCCGCACCTTCCGCCCCGGCGAGGACGCCATCGGCGCGGAGCCGGTGCTGGTCCTGAGCTACGGCTTCTGGAAGACCCAGCTCGGGGGAGATCCCGGGCATCGTCGGGCGGACGTTCAACATGAACGACCACGTCCACACCGTCATCGGGGTCCTCCCGCCGATTCCGCAGTACCCGGGCGAGAACGACATCTACATGCCCAGCTCGGCCTGCCCCTTCCGGTCCAGCGAGTCCATGATCAACGGGCGCCAGATGCGGATGCTGACCTGTTCGGGCGCCTGGCGCCGGGCGTCACGCTCGACCCAGGCCCAGACCGAGCTCGACGCGGCATCGCCAAGCGGCTCCACGGCGAGTACCCGGGCGACTACCCCGACGACCAGGGCTTCGGCATCGTCTCCACCCCGCTCCAGGCGCAGCTCACGGCGCAGGCCCGACCCACCTTGCTGCTCCTGCTCGGCACCGCGGCCTTCGTACTCCTCATCGCCTGTGCCAACGTCGCCAACCTGAGCCTGGCGCGGCTGGTGCGGCGGGAGCGGGAGATGGCGCTCCGCGCGGCCCTCGGCGCCGACCGCGGGCGGCTGGTCCGGCAGCTCCTCGCCGAGGGGCTGCTCCTCGCTGGCGCGGGCGCCGTGGCCGGCGTCGCCTTGGCCGCGGCCGGTCTGCGGCATGCTCACCGCCTTCGCCGCCCGGTTCACCCCGCGGGCCGGAGAGATCGCGCTGGACGCGCCGGTGCTGCTCTTCGGCCTCGGGCTCTGCGTCGCTCACCGGCCTGCTGTTCGGCCTGCTCCCGGCGCTGCCCAGCCGGGTCGGCCTCGCCGCGGCGCTCAAGGACGGCGGGACCACCATCGGGTCCTCGCGCTCGCTCCGCGCACGGGCCGGCCTGGTGGTGGCACAGGTGGCGGTGTCGGTGGTGCTGCTGGTCGGGGCCGGCCTCATGCTGCGGAGGTGCTGGCGCTGCAGCAGGTGGATCCCGGCTTCGACCCCGAGCAGGTGCTGGGGACCACGCTCGACCTCAACTTCTCCAAGTACACCAGCAACGAGCTGGTCCGGCGTTCCACCAGCGGCTGCGGGCGCGGCTCGCCGCGCAGCCCGGCATTCAGCTGGTCGCTTCGAGCCGCGGGTATCCGCTGGACGGCCGCCGCGCCTTCGGCTTCGATTTCCTGATCGAGCGGCGGCCGCGAGATCCCCGCGCGGCCCGGCCTCAGGCCGACTTCCGGGCCGCCAGCCCGGACTACTTCCGGGCCCTCGGGATCCCCCTGGTGACCGGCCGGCTGTTCACCGATCCGGACGGGCCCAAGGCGCCCTCGGTGGCCATCATCAATCAGTCGATGGCTCGGCGCTACTGGGCCCAGTGAGACCCGGTGGGTCAGCGGGTGACCACCGACAGCGGGGAAGACCTGGACGACGATCGTGGGAATCGTGGGCGACGTCCATCAATACGGCCTCGACGCCGCCCCCGTCGATGAGATGTACCTCCCGTTCGACCAGGTCCCCTTCCGGGAGGGCGCCCTGGTCCGCCGCGGGTCCGCCGACTCGCGACCTTGGCCCGCCGGGTCAAAGAGGAGGTGCTGGCTATCGATCCCGTCAGCCGCTGGCCGGCGCGCGCCCCCTGGCGAAGTGCGCGGCGAGTCCCTCGCGGCGCCGCGCCTCACCGCGACCCTGCTGGGGATCTTCGCCGGGCTGGCGCTGGTGATCACCGCCGCGGGCCTGGCCGGCCTGATGGCCTTCTCGGTCAGCCAGCGCACCCAGGAAATCGGCGTCCGCATGGCGCTGGGCGCCGCCCGCTGCGAGGTATTGGGAATGATCCTGCGCCAGGGGCTGCGGCTGGTCGGCATCGGGCTGGTGCTCGGGGCCGTCGGGCCGCGTTCTGCTTCACCCGGCTCATGGCCGGGCTCCTGTTCCATTCCAGGCCACCGATCCGGCCACCTTCGTCGCCCTGACCGGTGGTCCTGCTCCTGATCGTCGCCGCCGCCTGCCTGGTCCCGCCCGGCGCGCCTCCACCGTGGATCCCATGGTGGCCCTCCGCAGCACCTGACCTCCCCGAGCCTTACACCGCCGGCGGAGCCGGCGGTGTAAGGCTGTGTCACAGCGCTTCTCCGCCGCTTCGCTCATCTTCTCTGAGTCCCCCGTTCACCGGCCCGGCGGGACCGCGCACCGGTCGATTCGCTGATTTGTCCCCGGCGACCATCCCGGAACAGGTCGGGGGCCGCGACTCCGATGCCCGGACGGACCATGGCCCACAGTGGCGGAGCCACCCAGACGATCGTCGACGACCGCCCGAACCGGCTGGGGAAGCGACCGGCGCACGCCCGGCCATTGGGGCGACCGCGCCTCCAGATCGTGCGGGGACCGCTGCTCACCCTGGCCACTCTGATCGGCCTCGACCAGCTCGCCCGGCACCGGGATGCCGGCTGACCGCACCCCTTCCCGCTCCTGCTGCTGACCGTCGCCATACGCCGCCTACGTCGGCGGGTTGCTGGCGGCGGTGGTCAGCGCGGTGCTCACCGGTACTGTACGCCGCCCACTTCCTCGCGACCCGGGAATGCCGCTTCACTATCGGCCCAGCGGCGGGTACAGCCTGACGCTGCTCGGGACTCTGGTGGCCGCGGCCGGGTCGGCGGTGCTGGTGTCCCGCCTGCGCACTGAGGCGCATCGGGGCCACGCCGCCGGCTCGAGCGGGACGAGGCCGAGGCGCTCGACCGGCGGGTGTCGTTCCTCTCCCAGGCCAGTGCACGCTCGCGTCCTCGCTGGACTACGAGGTCACCTTGCGCGAGCTGACCCGGATCATGGTGCCCTCCCTGGCCGACTGGTGCGCGATCCACGTCGCCGATGCCCGAGGGACAGCCGCGCTTCGTCGCCGGGCGCCCACCGCGATCCCGCGCGCGACCTCTCGGTCCGCGCACTGTGCGAGTACGATGACCGGCCGCTGCCATTCGGGCACGATCCGGCCGGCGGCGAGCCCGCCCGGTCGAGGTGACCGAAGAGCCGCCTCGGGCTGTTGGCTCGGGCGAGGACCAGCGCAAGCTCTATCGCGCGCTGGTGACGACGTGGTACACTGCAGGCGCCGCTGCTGGCGCGAGGGTCAGGTCGGCCGGGATGCATGACGCTGGGCATGACGCTCGGAGTACGGCCGTCGCTTCGACGAGAACGATGTCCGTATGTCGGTCGAGCTGCGGGAGCGGGCGGCATTCGCGATGGGCGCCGGACAGCTCTATCGCGAAGCGCAGGACGCCGACCGGCGCTATCGCCTGCTGTTCGATGCCAACCCCCAGCCGATGTGGGCTTCGACGTGGATTCGCTGAGTTTCCTGGCGGTCAACGATGCGGCGGTCCGGCACTACGGCTACTCGCCGCGAGGAATTCCTCGCCATGACCATCATGGATCATCCGCCCGGCGGACGAGCCGCCCGGCCGTCCCGCGCCGCGAGGCGGGCCAGCGGGAGGAGATCCGCCCTCACCCGGCATCAGCGCAAGGACGGAACGGTGGTGGACGTCGAGCTCATCTCCCACGAGCTCGAGCTCGACGGCCGCCGTGCCCGCCTGGTGCTCGCCACCGACATCAGCGACCGCGACCCGGATGCGGGCCGCGCTGCAGCAGAGCCAGGAAGCAGCTCCGCCAGGCGCAGCGGCTCGACTCGCGTCGGCCGGCTGGCCGGCGGCGTGGCGCACGACTTCAACAACCTCCTGACCACGATCCGCGGCTTCAGCGACCTGCTGCTCGCGCCAGTTCCCCGGGGACGACCGCGTCGCGCCGATGTGGAGCAGATCCGCAAGGCGGCCGACCGGGGCGTCGCTGCTCACCAGGCAGCTCCTGGCCTTCGGCCAGCGGCGGCGCCGGCGGCCCGCGGGTGTTGGATCTGCACCAGGTCCTCGGCTCGATGGAGGGCTGGTCCGCCGGCTCCTCGGCGCGGATTCCGGGTGGAGCTGAAGCTGCGGGCGTGGTGCCGCCATGCTTCGCATGGATCCGGGCCATCTGGAGCAGGTGCTGGTCAACATCATCCTCAACGCGCGCGACGCGATGCCCGAGGGCGGCGTGCTCACGATCGAGACCGCCGAGCGACAGGTCAGCAAGCGTGCGCAAGGGCCGGCGGGTCCGTCCGGGCCCCTACGTCATGCTCGCGATTCGGGACACCGGAACGGGGATGGACGGGGAGGCACGCGCCACCTCTTCGAGCCCTTCCCGGCCGACGCCGCGCAGCAGCGGCGCTCGGGTCTGGGCCTCTCGATCGTGTACGGCATCGTGCGGCAGAACGGCGGCGCGGTGCGGGTTTCCAGCGAGCCGGGGCAGGGCACCAGCGTCAAGGTCTACCTGCCGCAGGCGGCGACCGGAGGCCGAGCGCTCCGAGGAGCCCGGAGCTGCCCAGGGCATGCGAGACGGTGCTCGTGGTCGAGGACGAGGACGGCGTGCGGGAGCTGGTGCGCAGATGCTGGACCGACCAGGGCCATACCGTGCTGGCGGCCCGCGCATGGCCGGGACGCGCTGCATGCTCGCGGAGCGCTACGAGCGTCCGATCGACCTGCTGGTGACGGACGTGGTGATGCCGGAGATGGGCGGCAGCGAGCTGGTGCGACGGATGGCCGCGCTACGGCCGGACCTCAAGGTCCTCTATATCTCGGGCTACACCGGCGACGAGCTGATGCGACGCGGGGTCGAGGGGACCGGGGCCCATTTCTGCACAAGCCGTTCACGGCCGATGGGCTCGCCCGCCGAGTGCAGGAGGTCCTGCGACGGGGAGACGCCGGCGACTACCTGACCCGGCCCCGCAGGTTGCGAAGCACGTCGGCGCCACCTCTCCGCTCAGGTGCAGCGAGATCTCGCCAGCCAGCCAGTGCGGCTCGTTGCCGGGGGAGCTGGTGGCCTGCGCCCGGGCGCACCCGCTGCTGGTCCAGCAGAATCAACCGTCCCTGCGAATCCTGGTACACCACCCGCACCACCGGTCGGGTCGCTGTCCGCACCCGGGCGAGACCCGACCCGAGGCCAGGCCCATGAACAGCTGGCTCATGCCCTTCCATGACGTGCACCGGGCGGCCCAGCTGCTTGCGACGCCTCGTCGAGGCCGATGCGCAGATAGATCTGCGCGCGCTGCTCCGGCGTCCGGGGAGCTGGCGCCGGAGCCGGCGCCGAGGCGGCCGCGACCTGCCGCAGCTGGGCCTCACGGCGGCGCGCGCTGTCGAGCGCGGCCGTGGCCGCATCGGCGCGGTCCACCTGCCGCTCCCGATCCAGCTCCCGGAGTGCGCGGGCGGCCTCGGCGCGGACGTCGGCCTGGATTGGCGTGGCGCGGCTCGGCCGCTTCGCCTGGCGATTCATCGGCCGGAGGCGGCCAGGTTGGCTCGGCTCCGCCGCTCCCTGGCTCGAGAAGCGTCGTTGCCTCGTCGGTGTCCGGCGTCCTCTCGGCTCAGGCGCAGCCGCGGACCCGGCGACGCTCGGTCGCGCCGCGCGGGAGCCGGTGCGTGAGCGGACGGAGCCGGCACGCGCCGCCCGCTTGGCCGGCTCGCGGCGAGCTGCTGGCCTTGGCGAGTGCCGTGTCGGTCTGGTTCGCCGGGGTCGCTTCCTCCGCGCTCACCACCGGTCCGGCGAAGGAGTCGGAGAGGCTCGCGATCGGCGGGCATGCTGGTGATATCCACGCCGCCGGTCTGTCGCATCTGAGTGCCCAGGTACCCGGCGCCGACGGTCACCAGGATCAGCGCCGCCCAGCGCATCCGGCGCATCAGCCGGCCGGAGCCGTACTCCGGGTTCTCCGGCAGCAGGAGCGGCGGAGGCTCCGTCACCGAGCCCGAGATGCGGGGCAGGCGGCGCGGCGGCCGCGGGCGCGGCGACCGCCGCCACCGGCTCGCTCCGCATCCTCGACCGTCGGCCTCGGCGCCACGGCGACACGCCGCGACGGCTCGCCGGGCATCTCCAGCAGCCCGACCAGCCGGTCGGACTCGCCATGGAACTCCTTCACCTCGCGCAGCCGGGTGCCGCACGAGGCGCAGCTGCCGATGTGCGCCTGTATCTCCTTCACCTCGTGCAGGTCCAGCTCGCCATCGAGCAGGGCGTGCAGAGTGCCTTCATCAAGATGCGACATTGTTTCCTCGTTCCTGCCCACGATACGCCTCGACCAACCGCCGCCGGGCTCGCGCCAGCGTCGTACCGACCGCGCCTTTGGCCAGTCCCAGCGTGGCGGCGATCTCGTCGTACCCGAACCCTTCCGCCTTGAGGAGGAGGGCCTCGCGATCGCGCTCGTTCAGCTTGCGCCAACGCAGCACGGACCCGAGCGACGTCCTCGTTGCGGTCGAACTCCGCGTCCGGGCCCGCCACCGGCCGATCCTGCTCGTTCCGCAACAGCTCCAGCCGACGGCCCCGGGTCACGGACTTGCGGCCATCCTCGCGCACCAGGTTCAGCGCCACGGCGAAGAGCCAGGGGCGCGGATTGTCCGGCGGGGCCGCGACCGCCCGCGCGAAAGTTTCCTGCGCCAGATCCTCCGCGCGATCCCGGTCCCCCGTCCGCCGGTAGAGCATGCGGACGAGCGAGGGATAGAACTCATCGAACAGTCGGGCCAGATCGGCCGTCATGTGCCCCTGTAGTCACGGACCACCACCGCCAGCTCGCCGGGCTTCCAGATTCGATCCCGTGCTGGGCGATTCGGAATGCTCCCTCGCCGGCCTGCCACCAGAACCTCCTAGCCAGCCGAGAGATAAGGGGTCATCCTCGGCAACAATCGCACCACACTGAAATATGCACCCTGCCAACCCGGTGTGGTGGTGATAGAGATCCTATCGGGGTTCCGGAGGTCAGTCCAGACCGGCCAACGGTTTCCCAGCACGGAATGCCAATCTCTGCGCGGTCCGGTACTGCACAGTCCTCCGGCGGTTAGCCTGAACCGAGCTCCGACCCACCCCGCTACAATCGTCCGTAAAGTCATACACAGTCGGGGAGTTGGAGCTTCGATCGCCGTCGGATCACGCCAGGGCGGTCACCGACAAGTGCTTCCACGTTTGCCGATGAGACGGTGGAGCCCGGCCATCCGTCCGAGCGAATTTCGCCCGAGCACGCCGACTCGTCGGCTCGGCCGCATCTAGGACTCGCCGGCAGGTGAGAATACCAGCCGAGGCACGCACGCGTCTGCGATTTCCACTCTGAGGACACGCGGCCTTCCCTGCGACACGGGTGCGAGGCGATCACCCCTGCGGGATGCGACGACCCGGATGCGATCGCGCGCGTGAGGGATGTCGGGGGAGATGCGCCGCCCAAGGATGCTTGCACGTTCGAGCGGGTCTCGCCGGCGATGGGTGATCAGGTCATGGTCGTGACATGCCGATGCAGATGCGTTGCGTGATGCCGCTCACATGTCGTTGCAGGCCGCTTGCTTGGCGCTGGGCAAGTCGTGAGGTTGAGTCATGGAGCGACGCGAGCCATGATCGCAGAACAGTCGACGATTCTTCCCTCGGTGCGCACGCACTCGTCGAGGAGACGAGCCGCGCGCTGGAGGCCGCCACCGGGCTGGATGCGGTGGTCAAGGTCGCACTCGACACGCTGGTGCTCGGCATCGCCGACCTCGGTGTCCTGGTACTGGACCACGCCCCTGAAGGCCACCGCGTCGAGCTGGTGCACTCTCGCCCTCACCTGACGCCGCAGGATCGGCCGCACGCATCTCCGGCGCGCTGGAGGCGGTCATCTCGCGTCCGCAATCCGAGCGCGCACGAAGGCCGGACCGCGCGCTGGATTCCCTCCGTCACCGATGCCTCGCTTCGCTTCGCCGCGAACGGCGACCAGACCCTCGGCGCCGCTGCTGCGGATCTCGATGTCCGATCGCTGATCACGGTCGCGCTTCGGACCGGCGGGCGCACCATCGGCGGGCTCGCCCTGGCGCGCTCGAGTGCCATGGAGCCCTTTCTGGCCGCGGATTTCGCGACGGCGCAGGTGCTCGGCCGGCGGATCGCGCTGGCGATCGACGCCGCATGGCTGGAGGACACTCTTCGGCTCACCCAGCGGCGGTCCAACGGCGTGGGCGACGCGATTCGAAAGTGGGCTCGGGTCTTCGACCTGTCGTGGTGGGGGGCGGCGCTGGTGGATGGCGTCGATCGCCGGATCGACACGGTGAATCCCGCTTTCGCCAGACTGCACGGCTATCAGCGATCCCGCCAGCCTCGCCGGGCGGCTCTTCTCCGATCTGCTGCCCCCCGACCGCGTTGCGCGAGCCCGCGGAGTGGTGGTCGGAGGGCGAGGCGAAGGTCTACGAGAGCGTCCACCTCCGCCGCGACGGCGTCGTCCGTGCCGGTCCTGGTCAGCGTTACCCCGCTCGACGCCGAGGCGCACCCCGGCGCCTACGTGGTGACGGTGCAGGATCTCTCGGACCTCAAGCGCACCGAGGAGCGGCTGCAGCGGGCGCAGCGCACGGAGGCGGTGGGCCGGCTGGCCGGCGGCGTCGCCCACGAAGTGAACAACATGATGACCATCATCCTCGGCTTCAGCGACCTGCTGAGCCGCGAGCGTCTCGGTGGCGGACGACCACCCGCGCGAGGTGGACGAGATCCGGAAGGCGGCCATGCGGGCTGCGCAGGATCACCACGCAGCTGCTCGCCTTCAGCCGCCAGCAGGAGCTCCAGTCCGAGCGATCTCCGCCTGAACAGCGTGATCGAGGAGATCGTCCCGGTCCTTCGGCTCATGCTGCCCGCCAACATCCGGGTGGAGACGGCTCTGCGCCGAGCAGGATCGGTCGGTCCGGGCGGACAAGTCGCAGCTGGAGCAGGTGCTGATCAACCTGGCATTCAACGCGCGCGACGCGATGGCCGGCGGCGGGACGATCCGGATCGTGAGCGAATTCCGGCAGGCTGGACGAGGCCGAGGGACGGCGCCTCATCGGGATTCCCATTCCCGCCGGGCGGTATGGTGTGGTCTCGGTGGCTGGACACCGGTCACGGCATGGACGCCGAGACGGTGGCCAAGGTGTTCGAGCCGTTCTTCACCACCAAGCCGGTCGGGTCCGGGCACCGGCCTGGGCCTCTCCACGGTCTACGGCATCGTGAAGCAGAGCGGCGGGTACGTCTGGGTGGAAAGCGCGCCCGGGCAGGGCACCAGCTTCTCCGTGTGTCTCCCCGAGGTGCGCTCGGCCCGCGAGGTCGCGGGCGACGAGCCCTCGGAACCCGAGGAGCTTCGCCGAGGCGGGCGGACTGGTGCTGATTCTGGAGGACGAGGATGCGCGTCCGGGAGCTCGCCGCCCGGATCCTGACCGAGCGCGGGCTACCATGTGCTCCAGGCGCGGAGCGGCGACGAGGCGCTCGCCGCTGCTCCGGGAGCGGCGGCACCGTCCCAACCTGGTGCTGACCGACGTCATCGTTCCCGACATGGGCATGGGCGAGCTGGAGTCCCACGTCCGTGCAGCTGCATCCCGACCTGCCCATCCTCTACATGTCGGGGTATCCGCGAGACGACATCCTCTACCGGGGCCTGCTCCGGGAGGACCAGCCGTTCCTGCAGAAACCCTTCACGGGCAGTGACTTGAGTCCTGCGAGGTCGCGCGGATGCTACCCGACAGCTGAGGGCGTGGTGGGTCGCTCGGATCGGCGTTACTTTTCCGGTCGTACAGCATCACGGATACTCCGCCGAGGTCCAGGGGGACCCATGCAGACCGATACCCTCGCCGTCGCCACCGAGACGACCGATACCTTCCCCATCAACGGCACCGACTTCGTCGAGTTCTTCGTCGGCAACGCCAAGCAGGCCGCCACTACTACCACTCCGCCTTCGGGTTCAGCTGGTCGCCTACCGCGGGCCCGAGACCGGCACCCGCGATCGGGCCAGCTACCTGCTGCAGCAGCACAAGGTCCGCCTGGTGCTGACCTCGGCGCTCGGCGCCGGACCATCCGATCGCGGACCACGTGAACCGCCACGGCGACGGCGTCCGCGACATCGCGCTCTGGGTGGACGATGCGCGCGAGGCGTTCGCGGCGGCGGTGGAGCGCGGCGCCCGCGTCGGCGGCCGAGCCCGACGGTGCTGCAGGACGACGACGGCGAGGTGGTGATCGCCGGGATCCACACCTACGGCGACACCATCCACAGCCTGGTGGAGCGGCGGAACTACCGGGGGCTCTTCTGCCCGGGTTCCGGCCGGTCACCAGCCGCTACAGCCCGCCGCCGGTCGGGCTGCTGCACGTGGACCACTGCGTCGGCAACGTCGAGCTGGGCCGGATGAACACCTGGGTCAAGTTCTACGAGGACGTGATGGGCTTCCGCAACCTGATCTCGTTCGACGACAAGGACATCTCGACCGAGTACAGCTCGCTGATGTCGAAGGTGGTGGCGAGCGGCAACGAGCGGATCAAGTTCCCCATCAACGAGCCGGCGCAGGGCCGGAAGAAGTCGCAGATCGACGAGTACCTGGAGTTCTACCGCGGTCCCGGCGTGCAGCACCTCGCCATCGCCACCGACGACATCGTCGAGACCGTCACCGCGCTGCGCGACCGCGGCGTGGAGTTCCTGCGGGTGCCGACGACGTACTACGACGACCTGCAGGCCCGGGTCGGGCAGGATCGACGAGCCGATCGACACGCTCTCGGAGCTGGGGATCCTGGTGGACCGCGACGACGACGGGTACCTGCTCCAGATCTTCACCAAGCCGGTCGCAGGACCGGCCGACGCTGTTCTACGAGATCATCCAGCGGAAGGGCGCGCGCAGCTTCGGCAAGGGCAACTTCAAGGCGCTGTTCGAGGCCATCGAGCGGGAGCAGGCCCTGCGCGGCAATCTGTAGGCGCGACCGCTGCATCGGAGTCAGAGGAAATCATGCCGATCTACCACACGATGGGCCAGATCCCGCGGAAGCGTCACATCGCGTTCCGCAAGCCGGACGGCGGGCTCTACGCCGAGGAGCTGATGGGCCACGAGGGGTTCACCGGGACCGCCTCGCTGCTCTATCACATCCATCCGCCGACGACGGTCAAATCGGCGCGGCGCCTGCGGGAGACCAAGTACGAGGCCGATCCCGATCAGACGCTCCGGCACCGCCATTTCCGCACCTCGCAGATCAAGAAGGGCGGGAGCCCGACGCTCGACCGGATTCCGCTGCTCTTCAACAACGAAGTCGCGATGCTGTACGTCGAGCCGGACGAGAACGACGCCCACTTCTACCGCAACGCCCAGGGCGACGAGCTGGTCTACGTGAGCAAGGGCACCGGCACGCTGGAGACGGTGTTCGGCGACCTGCCCGTTCCACGAGGGCGACTACCTGATCATCCACCGGGGCATCCTGCACCGCTGGCGGCTCGACCTGAGCGCCGAGCAGACCAAGCTGCTGGTCATGGAGAGCCGGGGGCACGTGCGCTGGCCCAAGCGGTACCGCAACGAGTTCGGCCAGCTCATCGAAGGCGCGCCCTACAGCGAGCGCGACATCCGCCGGCCGACCGCGCTCCGGACCCACGACGAGAAGGGCGACTTCCCCATCCTGGTGAAGCAGTACGACGGGCTCAACGAGATCATCCTCGACCACCATCCGTTCGACGTGGTCGGCTGGGACGGCTACTTCTATCCCTGGGCGTTCAACATCCACGACTTCGAGCCGATCGTGGGGCGGGTCCATCAGCCGCCGCCGGTGCACCAGACCTTCCAGGGCGACGGCTTCGTGGTCTGCAGCTTCTGCCCGCGGCCCTACGACTTCCATCCCGAGGCGGTGCCCGCGCCGTACAATCACAGCAACGTGGACTCCGACGAGGTGCTCTACTACGCCTCGAGCGAGTTCATGAGCCGGAAGGGGATCGAGTTCGGCAGCATCACCCACCATCCCGACGGCATCCCCCACGGCCCGCACCCGGGCCGGGCCGAGGCGAGCATCGGCGCCAAGTACACGGAGGAGCTGGCGGTCATGATGGACACGCTTCCGGCCGCTCCAGGTGGCCAAGCCGGCGCTGGCGATCGAGGACCACGAACTACCACAAGTCGTGGCTGGACGCCCAGCACGCGCAGTTCAACCCGCCGACCAGCTAGACGCTCGCCGCGACCCTTGAGCGAGCCGATCTGGGCTCCCGGCGCCGAGCGGGTCCGGCGCGCGAACATGACCGCCTTCCTCGCGCGGGTCCGGGACCGCGCGGCCGGCGGGGCGGAGGCGGTCTCCGATTTCCCGTCCCTCTATCGCTGGTCGGTGGCGCGGCCGGATGCGTTCTGGCCCGAGGTCTGGTCCTTCTGCGGCGTCGTGGCCGAGGAGCGGCCGGGGCGGCCCGCCTGGGACGAGGTGGTGGTCGGGCTGGACCGGATGGCGCCGCCCGACCCGGAGCTCGGGCCCCCGCTGGTTCACCGGCGCCCGGCTCAACTTCGCGGAAAACCTGCTTCGCTACGACGACGATCGCGACGCGCTGGTGTTCTGGAACGAGCGCGGGGCGCCAGCGCGCGGCTGAGCTATCGCGAGCTGGGCGTCGAGGTGGCGCGCGCCGCGGCGGCGCTCGCGGACGCACGGCATCGTGCCGGGCGACCGGGTCGCCGGCTTCCTGCCGAACCTGCCGGAAACCGTGATCGCGATGCTGGCGACCGCGAGCCTGGGCGCGATCTGGTCGTCGTGCTCGCCGGACTTCGGCGCCAACGGCGTGCTCGACCGCTTCGGCCAGATTCGCCCGCGGGTGCTGTTCTGCGCCGACGGGTATCGCTACGCGGGCAAGCGGATCGACTCGCTCGCGCGGGTGCGCGAGGTGCGGTCGCGCATCCCCGCGATCGAGCGGGTCGTGGTGGTGCCCTACCTCACCGAGCGCCCCGACCTCGCCGGGATGCGGGCGCGGTGCTGTGGTCCGACTGGCTCGACGCCCGGCGTCGACCAGCCGAGGTCCGCGCGTTTCCCGTTCGATCACCCGCTCTACATCATGTACTCGTCCGGCACGACCGGCCTGCCGAAGTGCATGGTGCACGGCGCGGGCGGCACCCTGCTCCAGCATCTCAAGGAGCTGGTGCTGCACACCGATCTCACGCGGGACGACCGGATCTTCTACTTCACCACCTGCGGGTGGATGATGTGGAACTGGCTGGTGTCGAGTCTCGCGGTAGGCGCGACGGTGGTGCTGTTCGACGGCGCGCCGATGTCGCCGCCGGCGATGCTGTGGGACCTGGCGGACGCGGGAGCGGGTGACGGTCTTCGGGACCAGCGCCAAGTATCTCGCGCTGGCCGAGAAGGAGGGCCTGCGCCCGGCGCGAGTCCCACGACCTCGCGGCACTGAAGGCGATTCTCTCCACCGGAAGTCCGCTCGCGCCGAGCAGCTTCGACTACGTCTACCGCGACATCAAGCCGGATCTCCACCTGGCCAGCATCAGCGGCGGGACCGACATCGTCTCCTGCTTTCGCGCTCGGCAATCCGATCGCCCCGGTGTGGCGCGGCGAGCTGCAGACCCGCGGACTCGGGATGGCGGTCGAGGTGTTCGACGAGGAGGGCCGGGCGGTACGGAATCGCGACGGGGAGCTGGTGTGCACCCGGCCGTTTCCCGAGCATGCCGACCGCGTTCTGGGACGACCCGGACGGCGCCAAGTATCGCGCGGCCTATTTCGAGCGCTATCCCGGCGTGTGGCGCCACGGTGACTGGGCCCGTCTCACCGAGCACGATGGGCTGGTGATCTCGGGGCGGAGCGACGCCACCCTGAATCCGGGCGGGGTCCGGATCGGCACGGCGGAGATCTACCGCCAGGTGGAGCAGATCGAAGACGTGATGGAGAGTCTGGTCGTCGGCCAGGAGTGGGAGGGGGATGTCCGCATCGTGCTCTTCGTCCGGCTTCGAGACGGGCTGACCCTCGACGAGCCCCTGCGTGACCGAATCCGGCGCATGGTCCGCGAGCATGCCAGTCCGCATCACGTGCCAAAACGCATCCTTCAGGTCGCCGACATCCCTCGAACGATCAGTGGCAAGATCACCGAGCTCGCGGTGCGGGAGGTCGTCCACGGCCGTCCGGTCACCAACGCGGAGGCTCTGGCGAATCCGGCGGCTTTGAGGCTCTTCGAAAACATCTCCGGAACTCCTGTCCTGACAACACGTTGGCAAGACCGGTTCCAGCCCCCATGAAAAGTGTGATCCATGACCTAGTACGGCTCCGCGCCGAACGTTAGGTTAGCCCCCGCGAACGAATGCGAGACCTTTCGGCCCGCGTCCACAATGGGACGTCATCAGTTCGCGGAGCGGGCATGACTTTCGATGAAACCAGGGGAGCAGCCTATGAAGACGCTATGGATCCTGGCCGCCGCCGCTACTTTTGCGGCCTGCGCCAACCGGAACGAGGAGGAGGTCGGAGCGGCCCCCGATCGTGGCGACACCACGGCGGTGACCACCCAGGTCGATACGGCCACGGGCACGTGGGACACCACCGGCGCGACCGGTGAGGTCAATGCGCAGCCGACCGACATCCGGCGATTCGACCCCGATCCCACGACTCCGAGCGACACCAGCGTCGGCCAGTATCCGACGCCGAGCGACGACGACCCCCGACACGTCCAGCATGGATCCGTCGATGCCGGCCCCGACCCCGTCGGACACCGGCGCGTATGTGCCTGACCCGAGCGCGGCGGGCACCGATACCTCAGCACCAGCCGGTATCGATCCGGCGGCCGATCCGACCGTCGGTGCCGATTCTGCGGGCGTGGACAGCGGGATGGGGACCGATACCCTCGGTGTCCCGGCCGACACGAGCGCGGCTGCTCCTCAGTAAGCAAGGCTGGCTGTACCTCAGGACGAAGGCCCCGGGCAGGTTGCCGGGGCCTTTGTTCGTTTCTGGCGCTGGCTCCGGCGCGCTAGAATGCCGCCATGCCCACCGTCGAAGTCGTTCGCACGTATCTGGAGATGACGTCGCCCGATCTGCTCGTGGCGACGGCGACGCCGGCGGATCCGCCCCGGCTGGAGCGCATCGAGGAGTGCCCCGGCTCCTTCTTCCGCTATCTCTATGCGGAGGTCGGCCGGGCCTACCACTGGACCGACCGGCTCGCCTGGAGCGACGAGCAGGTGCGGGCCCACCTCGCCAATCCCGGGGTGAGCCTCTGGCTGCTGAGCCATCGCGGGGCGCCGGCCGGATACTTCGAGCTGCGAGCCCATGACGACCGGTCGGTGGAGATCGCCTATTTCGGGCTGCTGCCCGAGTTCGTCGGGCCGGGGCTGGGGCGGGCATCTGCTGACCAGCGCGGTGCGGGCGGCGTGGGCGCTGAAGCCCGCAGCGCGTGTGGCTGCACACCTGCACCCTGGACCATCCGGCGGCGCTGCCCAACTACCTCCACCGCGGGCTTCTCGCCGACCGCGGACGCGAGACCTACTCCGCCGACGGTGGCCGCCGGCATGAGCCCCGCCGCCGAAGGCCAAGGATCCGGGATGGCGCTCGCGCGACATCCTGCGCGCCGCGGCGATCGTCGCCGGCGTCTCGTGGCGCTGCAGCTCCTCTGGGTCGGGCGCAGCGTCTTGCTGCTCGGCTTCTTCGGCATTCTGCTCGGCATCACGCTCGTCGGCGGGAGTGGACCGGCTGGAGCAGCTTCGGATGCCCCGCGGCGTGGGCGCCGTGCTGATCGTGGCCGTGGTGATCGGCGCGATGGTGGGCCTCGGGTTCCTCACCGCTCCCGCAGATCACCAAGCAGCTCGGCGGAGCTGCGGCAGCAGGTGCCCACAGGCGATCGACGGCGCCGAGCGCTGGATCCAGCAGCGGGGCGGCGGCGTCGCCGAGCTGATCCAGGCGCCGGACTCCCAGCCGGCAGCGGCAGGGCAAGGCGGATTCCACCGGGGGCAGAGGCTGACGCGGCGCGGGAAGAAGAAGACCGGCCGACGAGGCGCCGCCGGTCGATCTGCGCCAGACCATGGGACAGCAGCTCGCGGGACGTCAGCCAGCACTTCTTCGCGGTGTTCTCGCTCCACGGTGTCGGTGCTCGGCGGGATCATCCTCCTGCTCTTCGTGTCCATCTTCGTCGCCGTCCGAGCCCGACCTGTACCATCGCGGGCTGATGCACCTCTTTCCGCACCGGACGCGGCGCCAAGGCCGGCGAGGTGCTGAGCGCGACCGCGACCACGCTACGGCGCTGGCTGCGTCATGCAGTTCCTGGCGATGCTGGCGATCGGCGCGGTGACGACGGTGGCGCTGCTGCTGCTCGACGTGAAGGCGCGCGATCGCGCTCGGCATCATCGCCGGACTGCTCGAGTTCATCCCCTACGTGGGCCCGATCCTCTCCGCGGTGCCGGCGATCGCGATGGCGCTGGTGGACGGACCCGACAAGGCGCTCTACGTCGTCCTCGCCTACATCGCGATCCAGCAGCTCGAGGGCGTCGTGCTCCAGCCGCTGCTGATGAAGGAAGGGCTCGAGCTGCCGCCGGTGATGACCCTGCTGGGCCAGGCGCTCTTCGCGCTGGTCTTCGGCTTCATGGGGCTGCTGCTGGCGGTGCCGCTGCTCGCGACGGTCATGATTCCGGTGAAGATGCTCTACGTCCGGGACGTCGTCGGCGACGAGGTGAGCGTGCCCGGGGAGAACGAGTCGAGGCTGGGCCGCTGGCTTCCCGCTCGACCGCTCGCCTGCAGCTCGCGCGCGGCGGCCCTGCTGTTCTCCACCGGCGGCGCGGCGATCAAGGCCGTGGATTTCACGGCCTGGCAGATCACCTGCCTCCGCTCGGGCATCGCGGCGCGTCGCGATCTTCCTGATGACCCGCGAGGCCCGGCGGCGGCTGGACCGGGCGGACGCTGGTGGTCGGGGTGGCCTACGCGGCCACGCTCACGCTCTTCGTCCTCGCCAACCGGCTCACCACCGCGGCGAACACGATCTATCTCCAGTCCACCGCGCCGCTCTACCTGGCGCTGCTGGCGCCGTGGCTCCTGCGGGAGCCGACCCGGCGGCAGGACATCGTGTTCATGGCCGCGGTCGCGCTCGGGCCTCGGCGCTCTTCTTCGTCGGGGTGGATGCGCCGGCGGAAACGGCGCCGGACCCGGTCCGGGGCAACATGCTCGCGCTCGCGAGCGGGCTCTTCTGGGCGCTCACGGTGTGCGGCCTGCGCTGGATGGGATCGGCGACGGCGGCGAGCGCGGCTCGGCGGCCGCGGCCGTGGTCGGCGGGGAACGTCATCGCGTTCTCGGCGGCGCTGCCCTTCGCGCTGCCGTTCGGCAGCCACACGCGCCGGCGACTGGACCGTGATCGGCTACCTCGGCGTCTTCCAGATCGCGCTCGCGTACGTGCTCGTCACCCGAGGCGCTGGCGACGATGCCGGCGCTCGAGGCGTCGCTCATCCTCCTGATCGAGCCGGTGCTGAATCCGGTCTGGGCCTGGATCTTTCAGGGTGAGCGGCCCGGTGTGTGGGCGCTGGCCGGCGGTGGGGTCATCCTCGGCGCCACGACCATCCGCGCGGTGCTCGACGCGCGCCACGGGGCGGTCGATGCCGCGGTTCGGCTCGACGCCGAACGACCCCCGCGTCCCGGTGGGATAGCGTATGCCCTCACGCATGCCGAGCCTGATCGAGACGGTCCGCGTCCGGAATGGCGCTGCGCCGCTCTGGTACCTGCATCTTCGCCGGCTCGCCGGGAGCTGCCGGGCGCTCGGCGTCCCTCTTCCCGGCGATCTCCCGACTCCGTCGGGAGGCCGCGACCGGGTCCACCGGCTGGTGGTGGGCCCCGGTGGGCTCGAGGTCAGCGAGCGGCGCGGTCGGCGATCTGCAGCCGGTCTCGCTGGCGCTGGCGCAGGCGCCGCACCGGCCGTACCCTCACAAGACCACCGAGCGGGCGCAGTTCGACCGCGCGCTCGAGGAGGCGCGTGAGGCGGGCGCCGACGACGCGCTGCTGGTCAACGAGGGCGGCTACGTCACCGAGTGCGCCATCTGGACGCTGTTCTGGTGGGAGGGCGACCGGATCTGCACGCCGGCGCTGATGCTGGGGATCCTGCCGGGCGTGGCCCGGGCCAGGATCGCGGAGCTGGCGGGCGACCTGGCCGAACGGCGGGTGCGGGTGGGGGATATCGAGGGGCGGAGCCTGTTCGTGGCGAACGCGGTCCGGGGGGTGGTGCCGGTGCGGAGTTTTCGAGGGCCATCCGGTGCCGCAAGACCCAGGAACATCGCGGCTTTCCGCATCGTTCTGGTCTTGACCGAGGGCCCCCGGACCCGGTAGTTTTTGCGGCCTTGTCATGGGGCGCTGGCTCCGCCGCGGTGGTTGTAGCTCAATCGGTTAGAGCGCCGGACTGTGGCTCCGGAGGTTGCGGGTTCGATCCCCGTCAGCCACCCTGGGCTGGGAGCTAATGGCTCATCAGCTAGCAGCTACTAGCTCATGGCTGCACAGCTATTCAGCAGAGGTCCGTAGCTCAAGTGGTAGAGCACCGGTCTCCAAAACCGGGGGTTGCAGGTTCGAGTCCTGCCGGGCCTGTGGCGTTACCCACGGCGCTATCGTCTAGGGGACTAGGACGGGGCCCTCTCAAGGCCCAAACACGGGTTCGAATCCCGTTAGCGCTATGGCAGAGCGGTCGGCCCCATCGTCTATCGGTTAGGACGCGACCCTTTCAAGGTCGAGAGAGGGGTTCGACTCCCCTTGGGGCTATTTGAGACCGCCAGCGCCGCTAGCTCAATTGGCAGAGCAAGTGACTCTTAATCACTAGGTTGTAGGTTCGATTCCTACGCGGCGCACTCATTGAAACGGCCTGGCTTGCGCCAGGCCGTTTTCTCATTGCCCCTCAGGGCGTGTGCACCTTGCTCAGGGCGACGGGGCTATTACGGCGCCGCCACCGCCACGGGGGTGGCGCTGGGGTTCGTGGTGCCGGTGCCGAGCTGCCCGTTCATATTCTCGGAGCCCCAGCAGTACGCCTTGTTGTCCGTCCCCACCGCGCACTTGTGCCCCCGGAGGCCCGACACGCTCACCCGCAGGAACCGCAGCGTCCCGGATGCCACTGGGGCGATGCTCTCGCTGGTCCAGCAGTCGATCACTCCCGTCAACCGCACCGCGCAGCCCTGGGTACCGACACCGAGCTGGCTGTAGCGCCGCGCACCGATGATCTGCTTCGGGGTGCTGCTCGCCGCGCCGCTGCCCCAGCAGTACACCCGGTCCGCCATCGTGATGCCGCAGCTGAGCGCGTCGTCAGGGGCATCACTCGACGCGGCAATGAAGCCGGAGCCCACGAAAACCTGTCTCCAGCTCAGCCCGCCGACCACCTTGGTCAAGGGTTGGGGAGCTAGGCTCGCCTGGCCATTGCCAAGCTGGAAGTTGCTGTTGTTGCCCCAGCAGTACGCAACGTTGGTCGTCGTCGCGCCGCAGGTGTGGGAGAAGCCGGCGCTCACGTTGCGCCAGGTAAGCCCGCCCGCGACCTTGACCGGCGTGTGGTTGAGAGCGGCGGCCGTGCCCATCACACCGTAGCGGTTCGAACCCCAGCAGAACAGCACGTCGGCCGGCGTGATCCCGCAGCTATGGAAGTTCCCCACGCTGACCACCCGGAAGCGTCGCCCGCCGGCCACGGGGACCGGGGTGAGCTTCGATTCCGTGGTGCCGTCGCCCAGCTGGCCGTAGTCGTTCCGCCCCCAGCAGTAGGCTCGGTTGTCGGTCGTAACGCCGCAGGTGTGGTCTACCCCCGCGCTGATCTGGCCGAAAGGGAGCCCGCCGAGCACGGCCACCGGCTTGAGCCGCTGGACGGTGGTGCCATCGCCTAGCTGCCCTCCCTGGGTAGAGAAGCCGTTGTAACCCCAGCAGTAGGCCTGGTGTGTGGTAGTGACGCCGCAAGTGTGGCGGGTGCCGGCACTCACCTGGCGAAACAACAAGGGCGCCACGACGGTCGCCACAGCAGCGGCGGGCTCCGCGTTCGGGCCCGTGGGGGCCGCATCCTCCCGGCAGGCAAGCGCCCCGAGCAGCAGCAGGGCCGGAAGGTACGAGAAGGTCCGACGAGCCGTTCGCATGAAGCCTCCGCTGGGGGATCGTATAGGACCGATCTACGGAACGTACACCTCGCTCCTGTTCGGCTCATCGAGGTTCGATCCATGCTGGCCCCCGACCGCGAACAGGCGAGGCCGGCCGTTGATCGCCACCCGCACGACGCCCTGGTGCGCGAAGGCCGGCGCCGCGATGGAAGTCCACTTGTTGGTCGCGGGTACGTAGACGTAGGCGCGGGGCCCGACGATGACGTACAGCTTGCCGTCCAGGGCGGCGCCGATGGCTGCCCCGCTAGTCGGAATGGGCGCCCGCGTGGTCCAGGTATTGGTCTGCGGATCGTAGACGTCGAGGGCGGCAACCGGCTGGAAGCCGTTGAACCCGCCGACCACGTAGAACTTCCCGCCGATCACGCCGGCCGCGCCGGACCGATGGAAGTGAGGCGCCGATTTCCGGGTTGCCCACATGTTGGTGAGCGGATCGTAGCGGTAGAGCTGGCGGATAAACTCCGTCTCGCAGAAGCCAGGTTGGGGCCACTGATTCGCGTCGCAGGTACCGGGCAGGACGTACAGCTTGCCGTCGATGGCGCCGGTGACTCCCTCCGCGGTGGCTCTGGGCATGTCGGCTCGCTGGAGCAGCTGGCGTGAGACTGGATCAAAGGACCACACACGCCGGCTCTGCTGCGCCACCCCGCCGTCTATCCCGTTATAGCCCCCGGCGAAGTAGAGCTTGCCTCCGATGGCCCCAACCCCATTGGCCTTGAACACGAACACCTGGTCCGAGACACGCTGCCAGACATTGGTCGCGACGTTGTAGCTCGCGATCGAGAACCCAGTCCCTTCACCCAGGCCGCCGTTGACGTAATCAAAGCCTCCGACTCCATACACCACCGACTCGCCGGCAGGGTTGGTCATGACTCCGACGGACACTCCGTCGAGGGTACCGAATTCGTGCGGACCCCTTTTGCTCCATGTATTGCTGAGCGCCGCCGGCTCCGGTGCGGCCGCGAGTGTTCCGACGCCACCCGGCTCCGTCGGGCTGTCTCCGGGCGCGCACGCCAACAGCCCGATCGCCGCGCAGGCCGACAATACGGTGGTCGCTCGCATTGGGGATCTCCTTCAGCCGACCCCCGAGCGGCCGCGGGTCGTAGAGGACGTGGGAAGTGTGCCGCTCACCTGCGGGCCGAGCCGGATAGCCGGACCCAAGCCCGCGACAACGAGGCCAACCTGCGGTCTGGATGTCAAGCGGATTTCAAGTCGCTCCGCATGACGTCCCTTAGGGGTGAGCAGTTTGGTATAAGCAGATTGCCCATGGAGGAAGGAGTGCAATGAATTGCACCATCGGATCGTGTCGACAGCCCAGCCCCCGGCGAGCGGTTGCCGCGTCCGGTCGCGGTCGTGAAGTAGGTTCGGGCCGGAAGAGCGGAAGCTAGAGCACAGGGCGAAGGTCCGGCGCAGAGATGCACGCCGGGCTTTTGGTGCAAGGCGCTATCAACCTGGCGTTGAACGACTTAGGGAACCCACTCGGCCGTTCTTGACATTCTCTTGACGTGGCGATGCTTGCTTGCGCGATCCACAGTGGGCAGCTGCCCAAAGGAGAGCGCCATGACCACCCGCCCGGCTCCGCCCCGCAAGATCATCCTCGCCCTCGTGGTCATCTATGGCGTGATCGCCGCGGTGGCCTGCCGGGCTCAGGCGCCCGTCGATAGAGCCGCTTTCCCAGCTGCAGCTGAGGCGCCCACGAGGTAGCCGCGGGCAGGTCGGCCTCCGGTATTTCAAGCGGGCCACCCAACAGGGTGGCCCGTTGCATTCGGGGTCACAGCTTGATGATCCGGCCGGGCCGGTCCATACTTCCGAAACGGGCCTGCGATCACCATCGGCCCGGGCTCACAGGAGGTTGTATGGCAATGAATTACACCCGTCTCACCGAACCGCTGGTTCGGGAGGACGGACAGCTGCGCCCTGCCACTTGGGACGAGGCGCTCGACCGCGCCGCCGAGGGCTTCCGGGCGGCCCTCGACAAGGGCGGCAGCGACGCCATCGGCACGTTCAGCTGCTCGAAGGCCAGCAACGAGGTCAACTTCCTCGCGCAGAAGCTGGTCCGGGTCGGCTTCGGCAGCCACAACGTCGACAGCTGCAACCGAACGTGACACGCTCCTAGCGTCGTCGGTCTGGCGACGGTGTTCGGTGCCGGTGGGGGAACCAGCTCCTACCGTGAGGTGGAAGAGACGGACGTGATCTTCCTCTGGGGCGCGAACGCCCGGGAGAATCACCCGATCTTCTTCCATCACGTCCTGAAGGCGCATCCACAGCGGCGCGAAGCTGTTCGCCATGGATCCCCGGCGGACCTCGTCCGCCCAGTGGGCCGACCATTGGCTCGGGCTCAACGTGGGCACCGACATCGCGCTCTCCAACGCGATGGCGCGGGAGATCATCCACAGCGGGCTTGCCAACGAGGCGTTCATCCGGCGGGCGACGACCGGTTTCGAGGCGTACCGCGCGTCGCGTCGAGCCCTACACGCTCGAGTACGCGGAGCGGGAGACCGGCGTGCCGGCCGAAGTGATCCGCGAAGCCGCACACGCCTACGCCCGCGCCGACCGGGCCGTGATCTGCTGGACCCTCGGCATCACCGAGCATCACAATGCGGTGGACAACGTCCTCTCGCTGATCAACCTTGCGCTCCTGACCGGGCACGTGGGCAAGTACGGCTCGGGCGTCAACCCGCTCCGCGGGCCAGAACAACGTGCAGGGCGGCGGCGACATGGGCGCCATCCCCAATCGCCTGGTCGGATTCCAGGACTGGACCATGGACCCGAACGTCCGGGCCCGGTTCGAGCAGGCGTGGGGAGTCACCCTCGAGCCCAAGTACGGCCGGAACCTGACGCAGATGTTCGAAGGCGATGGAGCACGGCGAGGTGCTCGCCGCCTACGCCATCGGGGAAAACCCGGCCCAGGCCGAGGCCGACCAGCACCGCACCGATTCGCCTGCTGACCGGACTCGACCACCTCGTGGTGCAGGACATCTTCCTCACCAAGACGGCCGAGCTGGCGCACGTGGTGCTGCCGGCCTCGTCGAGCTGGTGCGAGGCGGAGGGCACGGTCACCAACAGCGAGCGGCGGGTGCAGCGGGTGCGCAAGGCGCTGGAGCCGCCCGGCAACGCGCGGGACGACCTCTGGATCATCTCCGAGATCGCGCAGCGCATGGGCGGCGACTGGGGTCACCCGTCGGCCGAGGACGTGTGGAACGAGGTCCGCTCGCTGGCGCCGATCTTCGCCGGGCATGAGCTACGAGCGGCTCGAGCGCGAGGGCGGGCTGCACTGGCCCTGCTACGACGAGAACCATCCGGGCGAGCTGTTCCTGCACAGCCGGCTCTGGAAGGACCCGGTCGAAGGCCGGCTGGCGCCGTTCTCGGTCGTCGAGCACGAGCCGCCGGTGGAGATGCCCGATGCGGAGTACCCGTTCCTGCTCACTACCGGCCGGCGGCTGGACTCGTACAACACCGGCGTGCAGACCGGCGGCTACACCTCGCCGCTCCGGCGCGGTGAGACGCTCGACCTCTCGCCCGAGGACGCCGAGCGGATGGGTCTCAAGGACGGCGATCCGGTGCGGGTCACATCCCGGCGCGGCAGCGTGGTCGCCCCGGTGCGCATCGACCGCTCGCTGCGGGCCGGGCTCGTCTTCATGACACTTCACTTCCAGGACGAGGTCAACGTCAACCTGCTCACCATCGACGAGACCGATCCCAAGTCCGGCACGGCCGAGTTCAAGGCCTGCGCGGTGCGGGTCGAGCCGGTGAAGGCCACCAAGCCGCAGCGCGCGGCGCGCGCCCGACGTGGGAGCCTGAGTGGATCTTCACCTGCTCGACGCCGAGCCCACCGAGGCCGAGCGCGCGGCGGTGGACGCGCTGCTCGGCCCTCCCGCTACCGGGTGGGACGGCGGCGCGCGGGACGAGGAGCGCGATGCCCACGCGTCCAGCGGTGGCCATGAGGCGCGAGTCGCAGCGCCACCTGCTCCTGCCGGCCCTCCAGGCGGTGCAGTCGGGCATCGGCTGGATCAGCGAAGGCGCGCTCAACTACGTCTGCGAGCGACTCACGGTGCCGCCGGCCGACGCCTACGGCGTGGCCACGTTCTACGCGCTGCTCTCGACCACCCCGCGGCCGCGGCGCGTGCTCCACGTCTGCGACGACATCGCCTGCCGCGTGCAAGGGCGCCGCCAAGGTCTGCGAAGCGCTCGAGCGCACCGCGGGCCACGCGCCTCACCACGGTCCCGACGGCGATCACGTGGAGCTGGGCGAGGACGACGCGATCTGGCTGCGCAGTCCCTGTCTCGGCCTCTGCGACCAGGCCCCGGCCGCGCTGCTCACCGTCGCGGGCAAAGAGCCGGTCGAGCGGCTGTTCGGCGACGTGGACGCCGCCAAGGCGGGACAGATCCTGGCCGGCGATCTGGCCCCGAGTCTGGCGCCCCGCCCTCGGCTGCCCCAGGCGGGCGAAGCATCGCTTCGCCTGCTCCGACGGGTGGACGTCGCCGACCCGACCAGCCTCGACGGCTACCGCGCCAACGGCGGCTACCAGGCGCTCCGGCGCGGCGCTCGCGCTCGGACCCGAGGGCGTCATCCGCGAGGTGACCGACGCCAAGCTGCTCGGCCGCGGCGGCGCCGCGTTCCCGACCGGACGGAAGTGGGACGCGGTCGCCCGCCAGCCGGTGCGGCCGCACTACCTGATCTGCAACGCCGACGAGTCCGAGCCGGGCACGTTCAAGGACCGGGTCATCATGGAAGGCGATCCGTTCAGCCTGGTCGAGGCGATGACGATCGCGGCGTTCGCGACCGGATGCGAGCAGGGCTTCATCTACGTTCGAGGCGAGTACCCGCTGGCGATCGAGCGGCTGCAGGGCGCGATCGACGCCGCGCGCGCGCGCGGTCTCCTGGGCGGCGAGCGTCATGGGCGCACGGCTTCGCGTTCGACATCGAGATCCGGAAGGGCGGGGGCGCGTACATCTGCGGGGAAGAGACCGCGATCTTCAACTCGATCGAGGGCTTCCGCGGCGAGCCGCGCAACAAGCCGCCGTTCCCGGTGCAGTCCGGCGTGTTCCGCAAGCCGACCGTCATCAACAACGTCGAGACGCTGGTGAACGTGCTCGAGATCCTCCGCATCGGCGGCCCCGCGTACGCCCGGATCGGCACGGAGGCGTCGTCCGGGCCGCGGCTGTTCTGCCTGTCGGGCCACGTCGCCCGGCCCGGTGTCTACGAGGTGCCGTTCGGGGCCACGCTCCGCCAGATGCTGGACATGGCCGGCGGGGTCGCCGGGGGCAGGCCGCTGCAGGCGATCCTGCTGGGCGGTGCCGCCGGCGTGTTCGTGCGGCCCGACGAGCTCGACATGCCGCTCACCTTCGAGGGCGCGCGGGCCGCGCAGGCCACGCTGGGCTCGGGCGTCATCATGGTGTTCGACGACACCGTCGACCTGACCGACATCCTGCTCCGGATCGCGGCGTTCTTCCGCGACGAGTCGTGCGGCCAGTGCGTGCCCTGCCGGGTCGGGACGGTGCGGCAGGAGGAGGCGCTCCACCGCATTCACGTCGCGCAGGACTCGCGGCGGTTTGAGCGGGGAGCTGGCTCTCCTCGAGGAGATCGGGCTCGCGATGAAGGACGCCTCGATCTGCGGCCTGGGCCAGACCGCCTACAGCGCCGTCGAGTCCGCGGTCAAGCGCCTCCATCTCTTCGCCGCGACTCCCGCCTCATGACGATGACACCGCTGGTCCAGCTCCGCCCCCCGAAGCGCGCCGTCGAGCTCACCATCGACGGCAAGAAGGTGCAGGTGCCCGAAGGCAGCACGATCCTCGACGCCTGCCGCGCCGAAGGCACGGAGATCCCGACGATCTGCTACCTGGAGACGCTGCATCCGGTGAACGTGTGCCGGGTCTGCGTGGTGGAGGTGGAGGGGTCGCGGGTGCTGGTGCCGTCCTGCTCCCGCAAGGTGGAGCCGGGAATGGTGGTGAAGACCGACTCCGAGCGGGTGCAGCACAGCCGCAAGATGGTCCTGGAGTTCCTGGCCTCCTCGGTGGACCTCTCGACCACCCCGGATGCCGACGGGATGGCTGGAAGACTACGGCGCTCGGCCGGAGCGATACGGGCCGCCCGCGCCGCCGGCACCCGCGGGCGTCCGCGACAGCCTGATGCCCGGCCATCACGCGCCGCCCGATCCGGAGTACGCCGCGACGGTAGCCCAGCCGGTGAAGGTGGACAACGAGCTGTACGTCCGCGACTACGGCAAGTGCGTCCTCTGCTACAAGTGCGTGGAGGCCTGCGGCAAGGACTACCAGAACACCTACGCGCTGACCGTGGCGGGGCGGGGGTTCGACGCGCGGATCTCGACCGAGTTCGCGGTCAAGCTGCCGGATTCGGCCTGCGTCTACTGCGGCAACTGCATCGCCGTCTGCCCCACCGGCGCGCTGATGTTCAAGAGCGAGCACGACCACCGGGAGGCCGGGACCTGGGACGAGTCGCGCCAGACGGTCACCCGCACGGTCTGCCCCTACTGCGGAGTGGGCTGCAACCTCGAGCTGCACGTGCAGGACAACGAGATCGTGAAGGTGACCTCGCCGCTCGACCACGACGTCACCCGCGGCAATCTCTGCATCAAGGGGCGCTTCGGCTGGAGATACGTGCAGAATCGCCCGCCCGACGCCGCCGGGAACGGCCGCCCGCCGAAGGGCTCCCCGGCCAGGTAGCCGGCTAGTCGGTCAGGCGCGCGGGGTGGGTGTACACCGTGTGCCGGTCGCCCCGGGCGAATCCGACGAGGGTGAGCCCCGCCTGCTGCGCCACCCTGATGGCGAGTCCGGTCGGTCCGGAGACGGCAGCCAGCAACGGGGCGCCGAGCACGGTGGCCTTCTGCACCATCTCGAAGCTGGCCCGGCTGGTGACGACCACGAACCCGGACTTGGGATCGGTGTCCCGCCGCAGCAAGGCGCCCACCAGTTTGTCGAGGGCGTTGTGCCGTCCCACATCCTCACGCACCACCGCAATCGCCCCGTCCAGTGTCGCCCACCCGGCAGCGTGCACAGCACCCGCCGCCGCGTTCAGCGTCTGATGCGACGCGAGCGCCTCCATGGCCGCTCTCACGGCCGAGGGTGAGAGTCGCACCGCGTCGCTCACCGGCCGCAGCGTCTTGAGCGCGGAGGCGATGCTGTCGGCCCCGCAGATGCCGCATCCGGTGCGTCCGGTGAGGCGGCGGGAACGCGCGGCAATCCCTTCCTCGCACGCGGCGGCGACGGTGACGTGCACCTCGATCCCGCGGCTGTACTTGATGGACTCGACCCGATGCAGATCGCTTCTGGAGCCGATCAGCTCCTCGGTCAGGCTGAAGCCGAGGGCGAAGTCCTCCAGATCCTGCGGGCGTGGCCATCATGACGACGTGCGGGATGCCGTTGTAGACCATCGCGACCGGAATCTCCTCGGCCACGATCTCGGCGTGCTCCACCGTGCGCCCATCCTGCCAGCGGCGCGCCTGCAGCTCGAGCAGAGGCCCGGCGTACCCCAGCCGCTGCAGCCCCAGCGGGTCTTCCATTTGGGATATGTCTGGGGGCATGGGATCTCTCTGTGGGAGCTATGAGCTATGAGCTATGAGCTATGAGCTATGAGCTATGAGCTTCGAGCCTCAGCCAGAAGCTATGAGCTGTAAGCTATGAGCTGTAAGCTACAAGCTCATAGCTCATAGCTCATAGCTTATGGCTCATAGCTCCCACACGAGACCCCCATGCCCGCACCCTCCTCCACCGTCACCGGCCTTCACCACGTGACCTGTATCGCCGGCGACCCGCAGCGCAACCTGGACTTCTACACCGGCACGATGGGCATGCGGTTGGTCAAGCGCTCGGTGAACCAGGATGCGCCGGACACCTACCACCTGTTCTACGCCGACGCCGAAGGGCACGCCGGCAGCGACCTGACCTTCTTCCCCTGGCCCGATCTGCCTCCCGGGCGTCGCGGCATCGGGCTCACCAACGAAGTGGCGCTCGCCGTGCCGCCGGGGACGCTGGAGTGGTGGTCGGAACGGCTGGCCGCAGGTGGAGTGAAGCCTGGCGCTCGCACCGCGTGGTTCGGCGAGCCGGTGCTGCCATTCACCGATCCCGACGGGCTTGCGCTCGCCCTGGTGGAGACGGCCGACACCCGCGAGTTCACCGCGTGGGACGACAGTCCGGTCGACGCCGCGCGGCAGGTTCGCGGGCTCCATGCCGTGCGACTGGCGCAGCGGGACCTCGGCCCCAGCGCCCGCTTCCTGACGGCCGGGCTCGGGTTCGTCTCCGCCGGTGAGGAAGCCGGCTGGCATCGCTTCGCGGTAGGGGGCGGAGGATCGGGGCGGGTGCTGGACATCCAGGTGACGCCCGAGGTCCCGCGCGGCGAATGGGGGGTCGGCAGCGTCCATCACATCGCCTGGCGGGTCCCCGACGGCGATGCCCAGCTCGGCGTCCAGTCGGCCGTAGCCTCGGCGGGCGCACGCCCGACCGAGGTGATCGATCGTTTCTGGTTTCAGTCGGTGTACTTCAGGGAGCCGGGAGGGGCGTTGTTCGAGGTGGCGACCGACGGACCGGGTTTCGCGGTGGACGAGGCGGCGGAGTCGTTGGGAGAGAAGCTGATCCTGCCGCCCTGGCTGGAGCCGCGCCGCTCCGCGATCGAGCGTTCGCTGCCGCGGCTCCGCGGTTAGCCCTCCATCTCCTGGGTACCGCAGTAGTTCAGGAAGGCCGCCAGGTCGTCCGCCTCACGCTGGGTGGCGACCATGATCGTGGTCGAGCCCCGAGACACGGTGGGGATGTACGGCACCCCGCCCCGGCCCGGTCGCTGGAGCGCCTTGGTCCCGGTGCGCCACGGGCCCGGGTCGGTGACACCGGGAGCGCCGCTGCTCAGCAGCTGCTCCACGCAGCGCCGGAGCAACGCCGAATCCCGCCGGATGCGGTGACGCGGCTTCCGCTGGTGTTTTATCAGCGCCGCCAGCTCGAGCGCGACGCGCTGGCAGTACGTCTGGGGTTCCAGCTCCTCGGTGGCGGGCTCTAGTATCGGAGGCGATGTGGACTCGTCCGAAGAAGTGGACTCGTCCGAAGGAGTTTCGTCCATAGAGAGCCTCCGTCGCCTCAGGAAGCCGAAGCCGGCTGTTTACGGTGGGGTGCAGCTCTGACGTAAGGTACTCAGGGCGCACAGGTTCGGCATGGCAAGCGGTGGCCCGCCAGTTGCCCATTCGGCTGCGATCGACGCCGGTGCCGGCATGCATCCGTCTCGCCGTCATCGAGCAACCACCTGTCGCCTAATTACTTGCACCACGGCGCCGCGGCGAGCCTCGTCCCGTGGTGCGGTGCAGAACGCCCGGGTTCGCGTCCGATTTCCGGGACAACCACCTCACTGCCAGGTATCGCATGACGCGCCGCCCCGTTGCCGTCACCTTGCTGATGCTGCTCGGCGCGTGCGGTGGCGGCTCGACCGAGCCAGCCACCGGAAGCCTTGCGGTCGCGGTGTCGGGACTCCCCGACGGCGTGAGCGCGGCCGTGAACGTGACCGGACCCGGCGGGTACCAGCGTGTCGTTACCGAAACGGAGACTCTTGCCGGGTTGGCTGCCGGGAGCTACACCGTCGCCGCGACCGGCGTTTCGGCCGGCTCGGCGGCGTACACGCCGTCGCCCACCACCCAGGGGATCGCGGTGACCGGCGGCGACGCGGCGAATGCGGACGTGGTCTATTCGACAGCCTCGGGCGCGCTGGCGATCACCATCGGCGGCCTGCCCGGCGGCACGAGCGCGGCGGTGACCGTATCGGGGCCGGCAGGGTACACCCACCAGGCGACGTCGAGCCAGACCCTCACCGGACTCGCGGCAGGACAGTACACGCTCACGGCGCAACCGGTCACCGATGGGACTGACCAGTATTCGCCGGCGCCGGCCAGCCAGGTCACTACCGTAGGAAGCGGCACCGCGTCGGCGACCGTGAACTATTCCAGCGGCGGCACCGCCGGCTTCAACCTGCGGGTGGACGGATTGTACCTGGTGCAGAGCGTACAGACCTACACGCGGGGCGTACCGCTGGTGAGCGGGCGGAGCGCCCTGCTCCGAGTGTTCGTGACCGCGAACCAGGTGAACGCGGCGCAGCCGACGGTGCGGGTCCGGCTGTACAGCGACGGCGTGCTGGCATCGACCACAACCGTCGTGGCGCCCGGCCTCACCACACCGCTCGCCGCTGACGAGGCCGACATCGCCACCTCGTGGAATCTCGTGATCGACAAGGCGCTGATCCAACCGAACCTGTCGGTGCTGGTCGAGGTGGACCCCGACAACACGATCGCCGAGGGCAACGAGGCGGACAACGTGTTCCCCGGCAACGGCACGCCGGCTTCGCTCGAGGTGCGGAACGCCACGCCGTTCCACGTGGTGTTCATCCCCGTAGTGACCAAGGCCGACAACCGGCAGGGGAACGTGACCCAGGCGAACCGCGATCGCTACCTCGACCTCACCATGCGGATGCACCCGCTGGCGAGCTTCACCTCGGCGGTGCACACGCCGTACACCACGGCGACGAATCTCGCGCTCCAGTCCGACAACACCAACAACGCGTGGAACATCATCGTCAACGAGATCCTGGCGCTGCGGCAGGCGGAGAGCGATTCGCGCTACTACTACGGCGTGGTCAGCCCGTCGTATAACAGTGGGGTCGCGGGGGTCGGGTACATCGGGGCCGAAGCCGCCATCGGGTGGGACAAGCTGCCCAGCGGCAGCTCGGTGGCGGCGCATGAGTGGGGCCACAACTGGGGCCGACAGCACGCGCCCTGCGGCGGCGCCGGAAACCCGACCAGAACTACCCGTATGCCGGCGGGGAGATCGGCGTGGTGGGCTACGATGTCGTCGAGGGGCGGCTTCATCCCGCGAGCGCTCATGATCTCATGGGGTACTGCGACGACGAATGGATCAGCGACTACACCTACAACGGGGTCATGGCGTACAGGTCCACCGAGTCCTCGGTCGCCGGCATGGCTGAAGCGATACAGCCCGGACTGCTGGTCTGGGGCCGGATCGAGCGGGGTCGGGCCGTATTGGAGCCCGCTTTCCACATCACCGCGCGGCCGAGCCTGCCCCGCCGCCCCGGCCCGTACCACATCGAGGGCCGCGGCGCCGACGGCGGCCGCCTCTTCGCGCTCGACTTCGCTCCGCTCGAGCTCGCGGACGATCCGACGGGCGCGAAGCACTTCGCGTTCGTCGTGCCGCTCCGGTCCGAGCGCGCCCAGCGCATGGCTTCGCTGCACTTGAGCGGGCCGGGCGCGTCGGCCTCGGCCGCGATCGCGGCCGCGACACCAGCCACGGTCCAGGTGAGCCGCGCATCGGCGGGTCGCCTGGCGCTTCGATGGGACGCCGCGAAAGCACCGATGGTTCTGGTGCGCGATCCCGTCACCGGGGAGGTGCTCTCCTTCGCGCGGGGCGGCGAAGCCGAGGTGACGACGGCTCGCGACGAGGTCTCGCTCTCCATCTCCGATCGCGTGCGCAGCCGGGACGTCCGGCTGCGGGCACCGTCTCGATGATGCGCGGCCGCGGGCCTGAGTCGCCTGCTGCTGGCGGTCGCGGTCGCCGCCTGTTCGCCGCGAGCCCCCGCCGTCGAGACCGCTCCCGACTCCTCGACCGTCCAATCCGGAGCGCCGGCAGGAGATTCGGCCGTCGTCACGCTCGAGCGCACACCCTGTTTCGGCACCTGTCCGGTGTATCGCGTCGCGATTGCGCGGTCGGGTGCGGTGCAGTTCGTCGGTACGCATCACGTGGCGAAACAGGGTATCGCCTCCGGGAACATCGGCCCCGAGCGGGTGGACAGCCTGATTGGGGCGCTGGAGGCTGGGGGCTACTTCGACTTTGCGGACGAGTACGTCATGAACGCTCCGGCCTGCGGCCAGTATGCCACCGACTCTCCGACCGTGATCACCTCGGTGACGGCCGGCGGCCGAACCAAGCGGATCCGGCACGACTACGGCTGCTTTGCGGCCCCGCAGGCGCTCTCGGCACTGGAGCGCCTCATCGACCAGGTGGCGGGCACTGCCACCTGGGTCGGCGGCAGCTGACGCTCAGCTCGAGCGCTGCGCGGCCAGCGACGGATCCAGCCGGTCGCGCACGGCATCTCCCAGCAACGTCGCACCCACCACCACCAGCACCAGCGCTATGCCGGGCGCCGCCGCCACCCACGGCGCGTTGACCAGCGTGTCCCGGCCCGACGCGATCAGGTTCCCCCACGACGGCGTCGGCGGCTGCACGCCCGAGCCCCAGGAAGGAGAGGCCCGCCTCCAGCATGATGGCGTTGCCCAGGCCGAGCGCGGCGGCGACGATGACCGGAGTCATCGCGTTGGGCAGGACGTGCCGAACCAGCACGCGCAGGTCCGTGGCGCCCAGCCCCACGGCACCCTCCACGAACGGCCGGACGGCCAGTGCCCGCACCTCGCCGTGGACCAGCCGGGCGATCGTCATCCATCCCGTGAGACCCAGCACCAGGATCACCAGCCCCGCGCTCGGCTGCCAGAGCGAGGCCAGGAGCAGCAGCAGCACGACTCGGGGCAGGGCCAGCGCGAAATCCGTGAGGCCCAGCAGCACCGTGGCCGCCCACCCGCGCCAGAATCCGGCCGCGGCACCGACGGCTACGCCGATGACGACCGACACCAGGACCGCGAGCGCGCCGACTCCGAGCGACACCCGGGCGCCGTAGGCGAGCCGGGCCCAGACGTCGCGCCCGAACCGGTCGGTGCCGAGCAGGTGGAAGCCGCCGTGCAGGTCCGAGCTGAGCGGCGCGAGGAAGCGGGTGGCCACGATGTCCCGCTGCGCGATCGGATCTCCCGCCACGAGCGGCGCAAAGACCGCCACCAGCACGGCCGCGCCCAGCACGGCCGAGACCGACCGTGGCGCGCCGATCGCGCCAGAGGCCGCGGCTCAGGTGGCCCGCCCCTGCCCGTCGGCGCGCACCCGCGGGTCCGCCCAGCCCACCAGCGCCTCGGCGAGCAGGTTGCCGGCCACCACCAGCGTCGCGCTCACCGCGGTCGCCGCCATGATCACCGGGTAGTCGCGGGCCACCACGCCTTCCACCAGGACCCGCCCCACTCCGGGCCAGGCGAAGATCGCCTCGATGAAGACGGCGCCGGAGAAGAGCGTCGGCAGGGATAGGCCGAGCAGCGTGACGACGGGTATCATCGCGTTGCGCAGCACGTGCCCCACGGCGACCCGGGTCGGCGTCAGGCCCTTGGCGCGGGCGATCGCGACGAACGGCGCCCCGGCGACGTCCAGCATCGCGCCCCGGACGAATCGGGCGGTGCCGCCGATGCCGATGAGCGTGAGCGTGGTGAGCGGCAGCGCGAGGTGGCGAAGTCGGTCGGCGACCCGGTCCCAGCCGGTGAGGAAATCGGAATCGAACCCCGCCGCGCCGAAGGCGGGGAGGACCCGCGCCTGGTAGGTGAACACCATCACCAGCATCAGGCCGAGCCAGTAGCCGGGCAGGGCGAACAGCGTCACCGTCGCCACCGAGAGGGCGGTATCGAGCCGGCCCCCGCGCGTGGCCTGCAAGACGCCGACCGCGATGCCGATCAGGTAGCTCAGCACCAGCGAGACGCCCACCAGCCGCACGGTGGCCGGCCACGCCTGCGCCAGCGTTGCGGCAACCGGGCGTCCCGTCGCGATGCTGGTGCCCCAATCGCCCCGGGCGAAGCGGCCGAGCCAGGTGGCGTACTGTGCGGCCACCGGGCGGTCGAGTCCCAGGCTGCGGCGCTGGGCGGCCACCTGCGCCTCGGTGGCGGCCGGTCCGACCAGCAGCCGCGCCGGGTCGCCCGGGGCGAGCCGGAGGAGGAAGAACATCAGCGTCAGCACGCCGAAGACCACCGCGGCCCCGCTGGCCGCGCGCCGTAGCAGAAGCAGCATCATGGCGGGAATCTCCAGCCTCCCCATCGCCGCCGCCAGTGAGATACCTTCCGGCGTGCTTCGACGTCTGCTGCCGGCACTGCTCGCGGCCGGGTCGCTGTCCGGCTGCCAGCCGCCCGCCGACCGGCGAGGCGCCACCGTGCTCTTTGCCTCGGGTGCGGATCTCCAGAGTATCAATCCCCTGCTGACCCAACACCCGCTCGCCCGCCAGGTGCAGCGGTACGTGCTGCTCACCACCCTGGTCCGCTACGATCGCGCTCTCGTGGTCGAGCCCTATCTGGCCAGCCGGTGGCGCTGGAGCGACGACCGGCGAGCGCTCACCTTCACCATTCAGCCCGGGGTCCGATGGCATGATGGGGTGCCGACCACGGCCCGGGACGCGGCGTGGACCCTGGCCCGCGCGCGGGATCCGGCGACCGGCTACCCGCGCCTCGCCGAGATGGGCGCGATCCAGGCGGTCACGGCCACCGACGATTCGACCCTCGCCCTCCGCTTCGCGACACCCCAGGCGCGCGTTCCCGACGTGCTCACCGATCTCGCGATCCTGCCGGCGCATCTGCTCGACACCGTGCCCCCGGACCGGCTACGCCGCGCCAGGTGGAACGAACACCCCGTCGGCAATGGGCCCTTCCGCTTCGTCGCGCACGAGCCGAACCGCCGCTGGGTCTTCGCGGCGGACAGCGCCTTTCCCGCCGCGCTCGGCGGGCCGCCGCGGCTCGATCGCCTGATCGTGGTGGTGGTGGACGAGCCGACCACCAAGCTCGCCGCGCTCACATCGGGTGAGCTGGACTTCGCGGGGATCCAACCGGCCCACGCCGCCTTCGTGCGGCGCGACCCCGCGCTGGAGGTGCGGACCTTCCCCCTGCTCATGACCTACGGCATCGTGTTCAACACGCGGCGCCCGCCGTTCGACGCCATGGCGGCCCGGCGCCGCGTGAGCGCCGCGATCGACCGGCAGGAGATCGTGGACGGTTACTTGTACGGGTTCGGGAACCCCGCCACGGGGCCGGTGCCACCGGGCGTGCCCGGATATCTTCCGGTGCCCGTGCCGGAGAGGGCGCCCATGCCGCCGGGTGAGGCGAGACAGCGGTTCGAACTGCTCACGGTCGGCAGTGGAGAAGCGGCGCTGGAGCAGATGGTCCAGGCGCGACTGGCAGCCGCGGGGTTCGAGGTGACCATCCGGCAGCTGGAGCTGTCGACCTACCTCGATCGGGTCTACGGACCGGCCCGCGACTTCGACGCTGCCGTTCTGGGGATCGCGGGGGATGTCGGCCTTGGATATCTCGCGACGCTCGCCGAGGCCGCGGGGCTCGAGGCACCCGCCGATCCCGCGGCGGCGCAACGATTCTTTGCCGACTCGGTGCCGGTGGCGTTTCTCTATCACGCGAGTGGACTGCAAGGAGCCAACCGACGGGTGAAAGGTGTCGAGATGGATCTGCGGGGCGAGCTGCCCACGGTACAGCGGTGGCGGATCGCGCCGTGACGAACTTTCGCGCGGCGGCGCCGGTGCGGCTCGACTTCGCGGGAGGCTGGACCGATGTGCCGCCGTACTCCGCGCGCGAAGGCGGGGTGGTGGTGGCCGCGGCGGTACAGCTTCATGCCTACGCTGAGGTGGCTCCGCGCGAGTCAGGGTATCTGCTCGTGTCGAAGGACCTGGGCCAGGCCGAGGAGTTCGCCGACCTGGGGGCACTGGCCGGCGATGGTCCCCTGCCGCTGCTGCGCGCGGGGCTCCGGATGCTCCAATCGGCGCCCTGTAGCCTGGTGACCCGATCCGATGCGCCGCCGGGGAGCGGGCTGGGCAGCTCCGGCGCGATCGACGTGGCGCTGGTGGCGGCACTCGCGGCCGCGGCGGGACAGCGCACCACGGTGCGCGAGCTCGCCGACCTGGCATGCCGGCTCGAGGGGGTCGAGGCGGGTATCCCGGGTGGACGTCAGGACCAGTTCGCGGCCGCCCACGGCGGTTTTCTCCGACTCACCTTCCGGGATCCCGACGTCACGGTCGAACCGCTGGTGCTCGATCCGGCATTCGCGGCGGAGCTGGAGCGGCGCATGCTGCTCTGCTATACCGGGGCCTCGCGCTTCTCGGGCGCGACGATCGGGCGGGTGATGCGCGCCTATGAACAGGGCGACGCGACCATCGCCGGGGCGCTCGACGGTCTGCGCCAGGTGGCCGATCGGATGGCCGACGCGCTCCGCGCGGCCGACTTCGCCCGCATCGGCGCGCTGCTGAGCGAGAATTGGCGGCTCCAGCAAATTCTCGATCCCGGCATGTCCACCCAGGACATGGCGAGGCTCGAGCGAGCCCTGCTCGATGCGGGAGCGCTGGGTGGAAAGGCCGCGGGCTCCGGCGCGGGCGGCTCGATGTTCTTCCTGGGCCCCGACGATCCAGCCGAATCTCGGGACGTCGTCCGGCGGGAAGGCATGCGTCTCCTGCCGGTCCGTTGGGCGGTGATGGGAGTGCGCCCGTGCTGACGGTGGACCAGGTCGAGTCGCGGCGCGCCACGGTGCGCGAGTCCGCCGAGCTTTCCGCGCTGCTCGATCGGATCACCCGCCGCGCGGTCGCGCTGCTGCCGCGGCTGCCCGAGCCTTCGCCGCTCAAGGCAGAGCTCACCGCGGAGGGAGGCATCTGCCCCGACGAGCAGAAGGCGCTCGAGTTCGATCCCTGGCAGCCCGAGGCGCACCGCTGCGCCTCCTGCCGGCGAACGGTCTCCGGGCCACGGCACGACCGGGCATGGGCGCGGTGGCACCATCTGTGGCTCGCGGAGCGTGCGGCGGAGCTGGCCACGGTGGCCGTCTTCTCGGAGGTGGACGAGGCCGCCGGCGGCGGCCAGCCGTATCCTTGCCGGCTACGCGGCGCGCTACGGCGAGTATCCCAACCGCGACAACGTCCTGGGCCCGAGCCGGCTCTTCTTCTCGACCTATCTCGAGTCCATCTGGATCACGAACTTTCTCGCGGCTGCCGGGCTGCTGCGGGAGGCCGGACTGCTCGACCCGTCGGTGGAAGAGGGCGTGAACGCGGTGGCCGACGAGGCCGCCAACCTGATCGGGGAGTTCGACGAGGGTTTCTCGAACCGGCAGACATGGCACAACGCGGCGCTCGCCTGCATCGCGGTCTGGTTCCAGGACGAGGAACTTGCCGGCCGCGCGGTCGAGGGACCCACCGGCATCATCGCGCACCTGGTGCGCGGCTTCGGCAGCGATGGCATGTGGTACGAAGGGGAGAACTACCATCTCTTCGCGCTGCGAGGGCAGCTGCTCGCGATGGGATGGGCACGGCAGGCGGGCGTGGACGTGCTGGCGGATCCCAGACTGGCGGCTCGCCTCGAGGGCGCCCTCCGCGCGCCGGCGCTGAGCGCGCTGCCGGACTTCACGTTTCCGGCGCGAAAGGATTCCCGCTTCGGCGTATCACTGGCGCAGCCGATGTACCTCGAGCTGTGGGAAGTCGGGCTCGCGCGTCTCGGCAACCCGACCTCTGATCTGTGGGATTGGCTGCGGGCGCTGTATCGCTCGCCGGCACCCGCCGCCGAGCGGTTCGACAGCTACCTGCACGAGACCGGCGCCGACGCCCCGAGCGGTCCGCGCACACGGGCGGACCTGTCCTGGTGGGCACTGCTGGAGATGGCCCCAACGTGGCCCGCCGGCGAGGGTACCTGGCGTCCCGGCAACACGCTTCTCGAGGGCCAGGGCCTGGCGATTCTCCGCCGTGGCGACCGCTACGCCAGCCTCGAGTGCGGCGCCTACGGCGGCGGTCACGGGCATCCCGACCGTCTGCACCTGACGCTTCACGCCGCCGGCGTGCACTGGCTCGCCGACCCCGGCACCGGCTCCTACGTGGCCCGAGATCTGTTCTGGTATCGGTCCACCCTGGCCCACAATGCGCCTCGACTCGACGGCGTCTCCCAGGGTCCGCGCGACGCGGAATGCACGGCGTTCGGTGAATCCGGGGAGTGGGCCTGGGCCCGCGGTGCATACGACCGGTTCACCCGGACCGTCGTCGCGGGACCGCGCTACCTGCTCGACATCGTGGAATTCTCCGCAGAGGAGGAACACCTGGTCGAGCTGTCGTGGCACCCCGCCGGGGGAGTCGAGGTCACCTCGAGCGGACGCTGGGAGGCCGACCCGCTCCGCTGACGAGTTCGTGAGCGCCGCCGAGCGCTTCACCCCGGGCTCCGGCGACAACGTCGTGGCCCGGGCCGGCAGTCCGTCCGGAGGGACGCTCTCGCTTCTCCTCGATCCCGCGTTGGAGCTGGTCCGCGCGGTCGCGCCGGGCCGGCCCGGATCGGCGGCGCCGGCCCGCATGCTGGTTCAGCGTGGCCGGGGCCCGGGCGTCCGAGTTGTCTCGGTGGTGGAGGCGGCATCGGGAGCCGGCATGGTGCGCGTCGTGGCGCGCCGCCGGCGATGTGATCGAGGTGGAAACGGCGGAGGGTGTGGACCGCCACGTGCAGACCAGCGACGGGTGGGATGTGACCGCGGACGGGAACCAGGTGCCGCTGCGCGGTCTGCGTCGAGCGTCGCCACCACTGGCACGGCCGCTGATCGATCACGAGCGCAGGACCCCGGCGACCGGCCTCGCCATGGGGATCGCCGACCCACCGGTGCTGGACGGCACACCCGACACCTTCGACACGTCGGCACCGCTGGAGCTCGACCACGAAGATCAATACCGGCGCAGCGAGGACCCGTATGCCGGCGCCGAGGAGTTCTCCGCGACCGCCGCCGTCAACTGGGACGCCGATGCGATCTACGTGACGGTGGACGTGCGGAAACCCGAGCTCCGGTTGCGCGCGGACGACGCCCCACCGCTCGGCCTCGACAACGAGCCGGACGACATCCACGCCGATGGCATCCAGGTCTACCTCCGAATCGGGGCCGAGGGAGCCCCGCTGGGATTCCTGGTCGCGCCGGCCGGGCGACGACGGCTCGATACGCGTGCGGGTGGCCGGAGGGACTGGCGGGAGAGCCGGAAATGGTCCGAGGCGCATGGGAGCCGACGGAGAACGGATACGGGCTCTCGGTCGCGGTCACGCCCCCGGATTGGACTCCCGCTCCGGGGGACGAGATCGGCTTCGACCTGCTGGTGAACCGGATCGAGGAGGGGCGGGCACGCCGGTCGGGCCAGCTGGTCTGGAGCGGCGGCGGCGGGTGGGTGTATCTGCGCGGGGATCGTCAGGATCCGTCGAGCCTCGGCGTCCTGGAGCTGCGCTGATGGATCGCGTCGCCGGCTTCACCTCCACCGGCAGCAAGCGTCCCGAGGCCCTGTTCGGATCGTCCGCCGCCGGCGTCCCTGCCCGGATGACGCGATCCTCGGGCTGCTCGGTGTGGGACAGCGAGGGCCGCGAGTACACCGACTACATCATGGGCCTCGGATCGGTCGCGCTCGGCTACGCTCACCCGGACGTGAGCCGTGCCGTGGCGGACGCGGCGCAGCTCGGCGTCGTGGGGCCGCTGCCGCCGGTGATCGAGGAAGCGCTCGCAGCCGAGCTCTGCCGGCTGATTCCGTGGATGGAGCGGGTGCGCTTCCTCAAGACCGGCGCCGAGGCGATGGCGGCCGCGGTACGCCTGGCACGCGTGGTCACCGGCCGCGACGAGGTGCTGGGGTGCGGCTATCATGGCTGGCTCGACTGGTGCCAGACCGGCGAAGGGCGGGGTGTTCCGGCGTCGAGTCGGGCGCTCTATCGCGAGCTGCCGTTCAACGATCCCGAGGGCGCGCGGGCGCTCATCCGGTCAGCGGGCGACCGCCTCGCCGCGGTGGTATTCGAGCCGGTGATCCTGCAGGCGCCCGACCCGGCCTGGCTCGCGGTCCTGCGCGAGGAGACGATCAGCGCCGGCGCGCTGCTGGTCGTGGATGAGGTGAAGACGGTGTGCCGACTCGCGGTCGGGGGCGGGTGCGAGCGCTACGGCATCCGGCCCGACCTGGTCGTGATCGGGAAGGCGATCGCCAACGGGTTTCCGCTGGCGGCGGTGGGCGGACGGGCGGACGTGATGGAAGCGGTCTCCCGCACCTGGATCTCGTCCACCCTCGCCACCGAGTTCGTATCGCTCGCCGCGTCGCGGGCGACACTCGCCGCCATCGTGGGTCAGGGGGTGCCCGCCCACCTCGCCCGGGTGGGAGGCCGCCTGCTCGCGGGTCTCGAATCGCTCGCCGCCAGGCATGAGGCGATAGTGCTGCGCGCCGCGGGCCTTCCCGAGATGTGTCATCTCGAGTATCGCGACGAGGCGATGTCCGGCCGCGTGGCCGCGGCGTGCGCCGGACGCGGCCTCCTGTTCAAGCGCGGTGCCTACAACTTCGTCGCGCTGGCGCACGACGAGGCGACCATCGACCGGACCCTGGACATCCTCGACGGCGCCCTCTCCGCGGTCGCTCGATCCGCCTAGATTGGCATGGTGCTGATCGACGTCCACGCCCACTTCCTGCACGACCGCACGCCGCGGGCCGACTGGCGCGAGCGCAACGCCAGCCGGCTGCGCGCCGGTGACCGAGTGGGCATCACCGTCCACGTGGCGTCCATTCTCGGCAGCTGGGGCCACACCTCGCCGATCTACTTCCCGTCGCCCGACGACTGCCGCTACGGCAACGACTACATGCTCGGGCTCCAGCGGGAACACCCCGACCGGGTGCGCGGCTACGTCGCGGTCAATCCCAACTACACCGAGCATGCCGCTCGCGGAGATCCGGCGCTGCCTCGACGCCGGGATGATCGGCGTGAAGCTCGCCGCCAGCCGGCGGGCGGATGACCCGCTCCTCGACCCGATCTGCGCGCTGGCCGCCGAGCGGGGCGTGCCGGTGCTCCAGCACATCTGGCAGCACCGCCGCCGCGACTATCCGGGACAGGAGGCGTCGGACGCGGTCGAGCTCGGCCGCCTCGCGGTCCGGCACCGTTCGGTGCCCTTCATCCTCGCGCACATCGGCGGTGGCGGAGACTGGCTGCACACCCTTCCCGTGGTGGGCGGACTCCCGAACGTGCTGGTGGACCTGTCGGGAAGCGGTGTGGACGGCGGCATGCTCGAGGCCTGCATCGACGCGGTCGGCGTCGAGCGCCTGCTCTGGGGCTGCGACCTCACGATCGAGACCGGGTGGGCCAAGCTCCGCTATCTCGAGCGCCTCCTCTCGCCGGCCGATCTCGAGCGGGTGGCGCTGGCGCAATGCCGCGAGGATCTTCCCTCGTGGCGCCTTTCCCGGCGACTGATGCGCGTCGACGTCAACGCCTTTCTCGGCAGCTATCCCTACCGGCGCGTGCCGGGAACCTCGGCCGACGCGCTGCTCGCCGCCATGGACCGCGTCGGAATCGACCAGGCCTGGGTCAGCCATCTGCCCGGGATCTTCTGGCGCGATCCCGCGGCGGGCAACGAGTGGCTGCTGGAGACGGCGGGCCGGCAGCCGCGGCTCCGTCCGGTACTCGCGGTGCACCCCGAGATGGCCGGATGGGAGCAGCGTGCTCGCGGCTGGCCGCCCGGTCGGGCGCGCCGGCGGTGCGAGCCGACCCCACGTTCTACGGCATCGCCCCGAGCGGACCGTCCATGCGCGCCCTCGCGGCGGCCTGCGGCGGCGCCGGGCTGCCCGCTCATGCTGGCCGTTCGGCTGGAAGACGGTCGCCAGCGCCACCCGAACGATCATGCCGCGGATCTCCCGGCCGCGGCCGTTCGCGCGCTGATCCGGGCCGATCCCCGGGTCCGGCTCATCGTCACCCACGCCGACCGCCCGTTCATCGAGGAGGTCCACTTCGGCGCCACGCCCGACGAGGCGGCGCGGATCTGGTGGGACATCTCCTGGGTCTGGGGACCGCCCGAGGATCATCTCGAGACCCTGCTGCGAACCGTCGGCCCCGCGCGCTTTCGTCTTCGGCACCGGGCAGCCGCTCCGTATTCCCGAGAACGGCGATCGCCAAGCTCGATCTGCTGGACCTGAGCGACGGCGACCGCGCCGCGATCGAGTCCGGCAACGCCGGCCCAGGCGCGGCGCGGCGCGGATGATCGCGTCGCGCATTGCGTGGGGACTGATTCCGGCGGTGCCGGTGCCGTTCCGCGGCCGCGAGCTGGACGCCGCGCGCCCAGCGTGCGTACGCCGCGTGGATGAGCGCGCAGCCCATCGCCGGCGTGGCGGTGTGGGCCCACACCGGCCGCGGCCCGCATCTGAGCCCGGAGCAGCGCCGCGAGGTGCTGGAGGCGTGGCGCGAGGCGCTGCCGGACCGGGTCGTCGTGGCCGGCGCGCGCGACATCACCATGGCGATCGAGGCGCGCCGCGGCCGGGCCGACGCGCTGCTCGCCTTTCCCGATCGGGGCGATCCGGTCGAATACCACCGCCGGCTCAGCCGCGAGCTGCCCGTCATCGCGTTCTACCTCTATGAAGCGGCCGGCGGCGTGGCGTACGACGACGCCACGCTCCACGCGATTCTCGAGCTCCCCGGTGTCGTCGGCATCAAGGTCGCGACGCTCGATTCGGTGATGACCTTCCAGCGGATCGCCGCGCTGATGCGGAGCCACCCCGACAAGGTGCTCGTCACCGGCGAGGACCGGTTCCTCGGCTACTCGGTGATGGCGGGTGCCACCGCCGCGCTGATCGGCATGGGCGCCGCCCTGCCGGAGATGCAGGCCGAGCTGCTCACCGCGTGGCGCGACCGGCAGTGGGACCGATTCGTCACCCTGTCGGCGCAATGCGACCGGCTGGCGCAGGTCACCTTCACCGAGCCGATGGAGGGATACATCCGTCGCATGCTCTGGGCGGCGGCCGCCGAGGGCGCGATTCCGGCCGAGACTCGTGCGACGATCCCGTGGGGTCCCGCGCTGCCGGAGCAGGAGCGCGAGGCGGTGGAACAGGTGGTGGCGGATGCGCGCGCAGCTCGCGCGTGATTTCGAGCGCTTCCGCGCCGAGCTCCCCGCCGACCCGGCCGCGCACGTCCGCGAGGCCTATCGCATCGACCTGACCGCCCGCTATCTCGGCGTGCGACCTTCCCCATCCGATCGGCAAGGGCTCCGGCCAGCTCTCGCTCAATCAGGAACAACTGGAGACCGACCGCGCGGCCGGCCTGGCCTTCGTCGATCCTCAAGACGGTGATCGCCGAGGACGCCGCGGGACGCCAGGCCATGGCCGCGTGGGCGATCCACGAGACCAGGATGCGCGTCGAACGGGTTCGGTCCGGCTCGGGTCTCGAGGGCTGGACCGTCACCTGGAAGGGCCGTGGGTGGGACCGGCCGTTCGAGGACTACCTCGACCTTGGTGAAGGTCGCGGCCGAGATGACGCGCGCGGGGCCGATGCTGGTGGTGCCCTCCGCCAAGTTCCACCTCCCGATGCTGGACGAGCCGTTCGGCGAGGACGAGTACCGCCACACCACGAGCGCCTGGCCGCGGCCTGGGGCGACGGCACCCTGCTCCTGGAGAAGGACTTCTCCCCCACGCTGGCCGGCGACGCGCTCGCCGACGAGCGGGATCGAATCCTTCGCTGGCTGCGGGAGGTCCCCGGTCTGATTCGCCGCTCCGCCGCGCCCGCGCGCGGTGCGCGTCGCCCTGAAGCTGATGAACGCCCGCCATGGCGAGCCCTTTCAGGTGGAGATGATCGAGGCCGCTGCCGGCGCCGACGCGCTGGTGTGCTTCAACCGCCTCTGGTCGGAGGCGCGCGGCGCGGCGTATGGCGGATACGATCTGAGCGATCGCAATCTGCGGGCGCTCCGGACGGCGCGTGCGACAGCACGTTCGACATCCGCCACTCGCCGGCACCGGTAACGTCTCCTCGGGCCGGATGATTCTGGAGTACGCCAAGCTCGGCTGCGAGAGCGTCCAGCTGCACACCTTCTTTCAGCTGCCGCTCTCGGAGTATCCCGCCACCGCCGGTTCCCGCACCCAGCGGGCGCTCCACGCGCTGCTCTTTCGACCCCGAGAGCGGGCTCATCGCCGGCCTGCTCGATCTGGAGGCCGAGGGGCGGATCCACCGCCGCGACGGCGAGCTCCGCTTCCTGGACGTGACGGACGTCGTGATGCGGATCGACGCGCGTCGAGCTGTAGCGAGCTGTCGCTTCCGCTGGTCGAGCCGTTCGTCATCTCGGGCGGCACCATGCACGAGCGCCGTTCGCTGGTCGTCGTGCTCCACGACGAGGAGGGCCACCGGGGTTATGGCGAGTCGCCGCCGTTCGAGCTGCCGTTCTACTCGGACGAGACCACTCGCCAGCGCCCGCCACCTGCTCGAGCACGTCCTCCTCCCCCGCGTGGTCGGTAGCGTCGGTCGACATCGCCGGAAGACGTGGACGCGCTCCTGCGCCCCGGCATTCGCGGGCAACCGCTTCGCGCATGCCGCGGTGGAGACGGCCGCCTGGGATCTCGAGGCCCACCGGCGGAACGTGGGGCTCGCGGCGCTGATGGGCGAGCGCCTCGACGCCTCGCCGGCGGAGCGCGTGCCCTGCGGCGTCGCGCTCGGCATCCCGGCGGATCGCTCGCCCGACACGCTGCGGCGTTGGGTCGACGGCAGCGCTCGCATCGGGTTATCGGCGGGTCAAGATCAAGGTGGCTCCGGGATGGGACGAGGTTCCCGTGCGGGTCGCGCGCGAGGCGATGGCGGGCACCGACCTCCCGCTCACCGTGGACGCGAACGGCGGATACGAATGGCCGGAGCACGAGCGCGCGCTCCGCGCGCTCGACGACGCCGGTCTGCTCTACATCGAGCAGCCGCTCCACCCGGACGAGCTGGTCGGCCACGCGCGGCTGGCGGAACGCCTGCAGACCCCGGTCTGCGTGGACGAGACGCTGCGCGACGCGCGCGCCGCTCGCCAGATCGCCGAGTTCGGCGGCCCCCTGGTCTGGAACGTGAAGGTGCATCGGATGGGAGGTCTCTCCGAGGTGTGCCGGGTGGTTCGGATCGCGCGCGAATGCGGTGCGAAGCTCTGGGCCGGCACCATGCCGGAGTCAGGTCTCGGATCCCAGGCCGCGCTCGCGGCGGCCGCGCATGCCCGGGTTCGTCTACCCCTCGGATCTCGAGCCCAGCACCCGCTGGTTCGGCCGGAACGCCGACGTCATCAAGCTCACGATGTCGGCCCAGGGTGAGATGCGGGTTCCCGGCGTGCCGATTGCAGCGCTGCTCGATGCCGGGCGCTTCGCCGCAGCGTCGCGCCAAGTGCTAACCCTAACTGCTTTAGCCACCTTAACCCATCGGAGGACCCGTGGTGGAGTATGCCGTCCTCGTGGCCCACTCCGCGTTTGCGACCCTGGGGACCTGAGCTCACTCGGCAGAGTTGTGGCTTTCCCGCGTCAACTGGCAAATCGTGGGATATGCTGCACTCGGCCTAATCGCGCTCCGGATCGCGAGTTGGGTCTTCCGGACCCGGTGACCGGACCGACTCACTCCTGGCGCGTGACCTGCACTACAGCCTGACAGGCGCGGATGCCGGCATACTACGGACGTATCCTCCGTCAGGAGCAACCCGATGTTTGCGAACGAGGAGCTGCAGCGCTGGGCCGGCCGGACCTGCCTCATGATGGCGGCTGCGCTGGCGATGATGGGCTATTACTTCGCCAACGTTCGGTTCATGCCGCTGGTAGCGGGCTTCGCCATCCTCGCCGGCGTGTGCTACAGCGGCCGGCTGGCGATCGCCGGGACGCGGCCGCTCCGCACCTCCGGACACCACCCGGCGATCTAGCGCTTCGCGTGTCGCTCACCCGGGAGCAGGTTCGCGAGGCAGTCGAGCGCGCGGGTGATGAGCACTGGCAGGCGCTGATCCGGTTCCACGAAGACGCATATCCCGCCAGCCGTCCAACTCCAGGCGATATCTGCAAAGGCGAGGCCGAGCGGCTCAACCAGCTCGGCCTCGGAACCGACCCCGACCTTCGTTTGATGGAGTCCCGCGTCGAGCCTCTCGATTCCACCATCCGACTGACCCACATCTTCGAGCGCCTGTCGTCCCATCAGCGCGAGACTGCCGAGCCGTACGAAAACTACGGTTAGCTTGTTGGCATGCCGACGCGCACGTATCACCTGATTCCCCATACCCACTGGGACCGGGAGTGGTATCTGACGCGCGCGGCATTCGTCTGCCGGCTGGTGCCGGCGCTCGACGACCTGGTGGCGAAACTGGAGAGTGACGGCGCGTACCGCGCCTTCGCGCTCGACGGACAGACCGTCCTGCTCGAGGATTACTTCGCCGTCAGGCCGGACATGGCGCCACGCGTTCGCTCGCTCGTTGCATCCGGTCGTCTGCAGGTCGGCCCCTGGTACGTCCTCGCCGATGAGCAGGTCCCTTCGGGCGAGTCACTGATCCGAAACCTGCTGGCTGGGAGCCGGGACGCCGACCGCTGCGGCGCCAGGCTCGACGTCCTGTACTCGCCCGATGCATTTGGCCATCCGGCGATCTGGCCCGCGCTGGCAGCGGAGTTCGGCATGGCGGCCGGCGTGCTCTGGCGGGGCGTCGGCGGCGAGGCGGGGCAGGACGGAGACCTCTACCGCTGGGGTGCGCCTGACGGCCGCGAGATCCTGGTGCATCACCTCTCCCCCGATGGGTACGAAGCCGGCGCCTCGTTACCGTCGGATCCGGCGGCGCTCGCCGAGGCGTGGCCGCGACTCAGGGAGCAGCTGGCTCCGCGCGCCCGCTCGACCTCACGTCGCGGTGTTCGTGGGCGCCGACCACCACGCCGCCCACCCGAGCATCGACCGGGTGCGTGAAGGAATCGCCCGCCTCGAGCCGGGTGCGGACGTCCGCGTCTCCTCGCTGGCCGAATACCTCGGGGCGGCCGGAGAACACGCGGCCGGTGCGCCACGCCTGGATGGGGAGCTTCGCTGGTCCTACGGGTACACCTGGACGCTGCAAGGCGTGCACGGGACCAGAGCACCACTCAAGCGATTGCACGCCGCGGCCGAGCTCGCGCTCGAGCGGATCGCGGAGCCGCTACTGGCGCTGGCGAGCTGGCGGCGCGGACACGACGCCCGGCCGTTACTCCACCATGCCTGGCGCACGCTGCTCCGCTCGCAGTTTCACGACTCGATCGGGGGTTGCACCTCGGACGATGTCGCCGAGCGCGTGATGGTCCGGCTGGCGGACGCAGGGACGATGGCGAGGAGCCTCGCGCGGAGCGCGCTCGACGCGCTCACCGGGAACGATCCCGATGCCGCGCGTGACCGTCCGGCCGACACCCGGTCACGGCTGGTATTCTACAATCCGGTGCCCCGCGCCAGAGGCGGCGTGGTGGTGACGGAGCTGAGCTGGTTCCGCCGCGACGTGCTGGTCGGACCGCCGGGCGATCGGAAGCCTCGGAGAGCGGGCGCACCGTCCGAAGCGGACGTGGGCGCGGCCCTGGTCGGGATGCTCTACCAGGTCGTGGGACGCCGCCACGGCGACGAGCGACTGGACTCCGCGCGACACTATCCCGACCAGGATGCGGTGGATGTCGTGCGGGTGGCGATCGCGGCGCCGCAGGTGAGCGGATTCGGGCTCTCCTGCGGCGCTCGCTCGGAACTGCCTGGAAAGGCGGTGACGAGGCAGGGCCGCACCCTGGACAACGGCCTCGTGCGCGTGGAGATCGCGGCCGACGGCCTGCTACGCCTGACCGACCACCGTACTGGACTGCGGCACGACCGCCTGCTCCGGCTCGAATCCGACTCCGATGCGGGCGACACCTATAGCTACGCGCCGGCGAAGAGCGATCCCGGGGCAGGGGCCGCGACTTGGGCATCGATCAGGCCGGTGGCCGACGGGCCGCTGGTCGGGGCGCTCGAGGCCCGTGCGTCTCTCCGCGGGGGCCTGGTCCGCGCTCGGCTGGTCGTCACGCTGCACGCCGGCAGCCCGGTGTTGCGTTGCACGCTCGACCTCGAGAACGAGGCCCGCGATCACCGGCTCCGCCTTCGCCTGCCCGCCGGAGCCGCGGGTGCCGAGGCGCTCGCGGGGGCGCCGTTCGGCCCGATCCGCCGTGCACCCGTCGAGTTCGATCCCGCCCGGTACCCGCGCGAGACCCCCGTCGCGACCGCGCCGGCACAGCGATTTCTCGGCCTGGCCGGAACCCGCGGCGGCCTCGCCCTGCTCGCTCCCGGGTTCTTCGAGTACGAACACACTTCCGAAGGCGACGTCCTGGTCACGCTGCTCCGCTGCGTGGGCCAGCTCTCGCGCGACGATCTGCCCACGCGTCCGGGCCACGCGGGGTGGCCGACGGCCACACCGGGCGCGCAGTGCATCGGACGCGAGCGGCTCCAGTTGGCCGTCGCACCGCTCACGGTGGAAGAGGCTTCGAGCGGCGCGCGGCTGGCCGAGCTCTGGGAGGACACCTTCGAGCCGCCGCGGGCGATCTGGCTGCGTCAGGCCACCCGGCTCGACCCGGAGCCGATCGCCGTGCGGCTCTCCGGCGAGGGCCTGGTGTTCTCGTCATTGAAGCCGGCCGACGAAGGCGACGCGATCGTGTTCCGATGCTTCAATGCGACTGAATCCGAGGTGGCCGGACGCCTGGAGCTGAACGCGCCGGTGTCCCGGGCGTACCGCGTCCGTGCCGACGAGCGCGAACCCGAGCCGCTGTCCGTGGAAGGTGGGGCTATCCCCTTCCTCGCAGGCCCCCGTGCGATCGTCACTTTGCTGGTCGAGGTCTGAACGGGCTGGTCCAGCGCTGACCGGACCTGCCGAGCGCCGCGGGGCAGGGCTATGTTCTCGGATGCGCGAATTCCCGGCGCTGCCGTGCTATCCCTGTCCCCACCAATCCGCGTGCTGCGCGTTCGGCGTCACCCTCAGCGAAGACGAGGCCGCCGCCATCACGGCCGCGCACGGAGCGACGGCGGCCTATCGTACCCGGTGGGGTGAATGGCGGACGCGGGTGCGCGGCCGTCGATGCGTCTTCCTGCGCGACAATGTGTGTACCATCCACGCCGAGTCCTACTACCCGGCCGTCTGCCGCGGATTCCCGTGGACCGACGCGGAGACGGGCGGACCGTACGAGTACGATCGGACCATCTGTCCCGAGTTCATTCTGCGCCCGGAGCTCGTGCACATCCATCGCCTGACCTGATCGCGATCTGCGCCATTTCCCGGTTGCCTCCCACACCGACACGAGCCGCCCCATGCCTCCGGTCCATCGTTCCGGCCTTCTTCTCCTGGCACTGCTCATGACGTCGGCAGCCTCCGCGACCGCGCAGGGCGACCCCGCGCTGGACCGAGCCCGGAAGGTGTTGCGATCCGTCCCGCTGATCGACGGGCACAACGACCTGCCCTGGGAGATCCGCAACTCGAAGACCGCGCCGCGGGACGTGGCCGCCTACGATCTGCGCCGGCGCGCCCCCGGCCACACCGACTTCGAGCGGCTGAAAGCGGGCCAGCTCGGCGCGCAGTTCTGGTCGATCTACGTGCCGGGCGAGGTGAAGGACAGCGGCTACGCGAAGATCCAGCTGGAGGAGTTCGACATCGCGCGGCGGGTGATCGCGCGCTACCCGGACCGCCTTGCCCTCGCCCTCACCGCGGCCGATATCGAGCGCGAGTTCAAGCGGGGGCGGCTCGGCTCGCTGCTCGGCATGGAGGGCGGGCACGTCATCGAGAATTCACTGGGGGCGCTGCGCAGCTACTACGATCTGGGCGCGCGCTACATGACGCTGACGCACAACGTCACGCTCGACTGGGCCGATGCGGCCGCCGACTCCGCCAGGCACGGCGGCCTCACCGAATTCGGTCGTGAAGTCGTGCGCGAGATGAACCGGCTGGGTATGCTGGTCGATCTGTCGCACGTCTCACCGGGGACCATGAGCGATGCGCTCGATGTGACGGAATCGCCCGTGATCTTCTCCCACTCGTCGGCGCGAGCGCTGACCGACCATGTCCGCAACGTTCCCGACTCCATCCTTCGCCGGCTGCCGCAGAACGGTGGAGTGGTGATGGTGACGTTCGTCTCGGCCTTCGTGTCGCAGGAGGTGGCCGACTGGGAGAAGCGCGCGGGCGAGGAGGTCCAGAGGATCGAAGCCGAGGTGAGTGACACCTTCGAGCGCCGCCGCCGCTCCGACGAGTGGGAGGCCGCCCATCCCCGTCCGCGGGCGACCCTGGCCCACGTGGCGGACCACATCGAGCACGTGCGGAAGGTCGCCGGCCCGGACCATGTCGCCATCGGCAGCGACTTCGACGGCTTCGATAATCCTCCGGTGGGCTTGGAAGACGTCTCCACGTTCCCTCAGCTCTTCGCCGAGCTGGTGCGGCGGGGCTGGACCGACGACGACCTGCGGAAGCTGGCCGGACGCAACCTCCTGCGCGCGTTCAAGGCGGCCGAGGCCACGGCGGCCCGACTGCAGCGCGATCGCCAGCCATCCACCCGGACGATCGAGCAGCTCGACCGTCCGGCGGTCAGCGTTCCCTAGTTCGTCCGACGACGAGTACCGCGAAGGCGGCGCTCATCGCCGCGAAGAGAAACCACTGGACGGCGTACCCCAGGTGCGAGCCTTCGGACGGCGCCGCGACCGGCAGGCGCCGAGGCGAGCGGGGTAGGGCCGAGTCGGGAACCTGCTGTACCGCGACGGGCAGGACGGGGTAGGGCATTCGCGCGCGCAGCGCGTCCAGATCGAGCCGCGCCCACGTGGTGCCACCCGCATGCTCGATCGGCTGCCCGCCGCCACTCGCCACGGCCAGCCCCAGCCCACGAACCACCACCTCTCCAGGCTCCGACAGATCCCCCGTCTCCGCACGCACCGCATCGTTGGAGGGGACGAATCCTCGCAGGACCAGCACTGCGTCCTGCCGCCCGGCCAGGCGCAGCGGCGTCACGACGTGGACCCCAGGCGTGCCCTGGAACGCCTGTCCGCGAAGCACGATCTCCTGACTCCGATCGTACGTCCCTCGAGCCTCGACCCACCGATTGACCAGAGATTCGGCCTGCCACTCGGTGGCCCCGCGCAGGTCTACCGGCGGCTTCTCTCGCGCGGCGGTCGCGGTCCGGTTGAGTGCCTTGCGCTCCCCCAGCCGGTGGACCTGCCAGATGCCCAGCCGGACGCAGAGCGCAGCAATCAGCATCAGGCCGACGATGGCCACGCGACGGGATACAGAGGACATGGGCTGTCTGTGGTCGAGGACGTGAGACGTGACGATCGGCCACGCACCGAGCGCAAAGCTCACAGGCACAGGCGCTTCCGAGGAGTCGTCGCACGGTCCGGGGTTTGCCGTAGCTGGGAGCGCCGGTGCCTGGATGTGGTCTACGACCCAACATAAACGACCCGAGGCTCTCATCATGCGTACCCTGTGGCGCGGCGCACCTGCCGCGATCGCCCTGGTCCTGATCGCATTCGGAGGCGCGTCGGCCCAGGAGGCACCCCGAGGCCTGTCGCTGGCTCGGGATGATGGTCGCGCCGGGTTCTGGGGTGGCTTCTCGCTGGGGGCCGGCGGCGAGTCCTTCGACCTGCGCGACGGGGCCGGCTACAGCGAGGAGCTCTACCGTCCGTCGGTCTCCTTCCGCCTGGGCGGCACGGTCAATCAGCACCTCCGCCTGGGCGGCGAGGCGCTGGCGTGGGTCAACGAGGAGAGTGGACGGGTCGAATCGCTCACCAGCCTGCTCTTCATCGGCCAGTTCTATCCGGTGGCGACGACGGGACTGTACCTCAAGGGCGGGCTCGGCCTCGGGCGCAACGCGGTGGACTTCAACGAGGGTGGCGGGGTGGGGGACACGGGCTTCGCCGGACTGGTCGGCGCCGGGTGGGAGCTGCGCGTCGGCCGCCGCTGGTATCTCAACCCGTCGGTGGATGTCGTCGGGCATCGCTACACCGGCCGGGGCAACGAGCGCTATCGCGAACGGTTGGTCAACTTCGGGCTCGGCATCCTGTTCCAGAGCGGCCGCTGACGCGGCGCGGCGGAGCGGAAGCCGGGGGGCAGGTGATCTCGATGAATATTTCGGGAAGGATGAACATTTCAGGCAATCGGATAACGCCGGTCGCATGCGCCGCTCTGGCGGCGATGCTCGGCTGCGGAGGTGACCTCCGTCTGCCCAGCTCTTCGGGCGAGGGAATGGACCTCGCGATCACCGGAGGAAACGGACAGATCGGCACCGTGGGCGAGGCGCTGCCGGACCCACTCGAAGTCCGCGTCGTCGCGGACGGCGCACCAATCGGCGGGCACCAGGTGGCATTCATCGTGACCGGCGCCGGCGCGGGCCGGCTCGAGCCGGATACCGCGGTCAGCGGCCCCGACGGCCTGGCCACGGCGCAATGGGTGCTGGGCCCGGAGGTGGGACCGTATGAGGTCGAGGCGCGTCTCCTGGTGACGGCACCGGCGCCGACCGCGACCTTCGAAGCCTCGGCCCAGGCCGGTGAGCCGGATACGGTGGCCGCCGCCAGCCCCGTGAGTCAGCCGGGTCGGATCGGCCAGCCCGTGGCGGACGATCCCACCGTGCGCGTGGTGGACCAGTTCGGCAATCCGGTTCCCGGAGTCGCGGTTACCTGGGATGTCACCTCGGGCGGCGGCACTCTGAGCAGCAGCCAAACCACCACCGGTGCCGACGGAAAGGCCACCGTCACCTGGACCCTCGGACTCGGGATCGGGGTGCAGAAAATGACCGCCCGGGCGGATCGGGCGCATGGCAAACCGGTCACCTTCACCGCCACGGTGCTGTTCTGACGGCCGCGTGCCGTGGCACCCCCGCGACATGCACCCTGGTGAGCCGGATGAAGTCGTAGCCGGACAAGACATTAGGGACCTTGTCCGGACTCCCCTTCCGGCATGCATCGTGCTTTCTTCCCCGATGCCGGACAGGTGTCCGGTCACCACTCAATTCAAAGAGCAGACCTGATGACGCCCCGCCGTTCCCTCACCGCATCGTTCGGGATCCTCCTCGCCATGGCGATCGCTGCCTGCGGGGGCGACGTGACCCTGCCCAGCGAGGGCGAAGCGGCCAACCTCGAGATCGTGGACGGGGACGAGCAGATCGCTCCGGCCGGCGGCGCCCTTCCCGAGCAGGTCGTGGTGCGGGTGACCGATACGCAGGGCCGGCCGGTGGCCACTCAGGACGTGACCTTCGCGATCGAGAGCGGCGGAGGCGAGGTCGCGCCCGCCACCGTGGCGACCGGCTCCACCGGTCAGGCGGCCGCGGCCTGGACCCTCGGCAGCGGCATCGGAGAGCAGCGCCTCAGGGTGCGGACGGCGCGTGGCGGTTCGGCCACGCCGCTGGAGGTGACCTTCACGGCGACGGCCGTGTCCGGCACCGGCAGCATCCTCGTCGGCGTGACGGGTGACGACCAGACCGGTCCGGTCAACTCGGCCCTGGCCGATTCACTGGTGGTGAAGGCCACCGACGCGCTCGGCAATCCGGTTGCGGGCGTGGAGGTGACCTGGTCGGTCGCGGGCGGGGGCTCCATCACGCCGGTCACCGTGCTCACCGACGCGGCTGGTCTCGCAGCGGCGGAGCGGGTCCTCGGCTCCACTGCCGGACCGGTATCCGCACGGGCCACGGTGGATGGCTTCAGCGGATCGCCGGTGACCTTCTCTCACACCGCGGTTCCGGCGAATCCGACAGCCCTGGTGCTGGTCTCGGGTGACGACCAGACCGCGCCGGGCGGGTTCGAGGTCGCGGAAGATCTCATCGTCAGGCTCGAGGACGGCAACGGGAACGGAATCGGCGGACGGCAGGTGACGTGGGTCGTACCAGCCAGCGCCGGCTCGGTGACGACGATCAACAGCGTGACCAACGCGAACGGACTCGCGGCCACTCGCTGGACCCTGCCGAGCACGGTCGGCACCTACACGATCAACGCCGTGTTCTCCGGCCTCCCGCCGGTGCCGTTCTCCGCCACGGCGACGGCGGACGCCCCGACCACCGTCACACTCGTCAGCGGGAACAACCAGAGCGCGGCCGTGGGCTCGCAGCTCCCCAACCCCCTGGTCGTCCGGGTCACCGACGCCAACGACAACCCGGTCGCCAACGTCTCCGTGGTGTGGACCGCGGCCGTCGGCGGCTCGGTGTCGGACGCCACGACGGCCACCAACAGCGCCGGTCTGGCACAGGTGGAGCGCACCCTGGGTCTCCTGCCCGGACCATACACCACGACCGCCGAGGTGGATGGGCTCTCCGGCTCGCCGGTGACCTTCACCTCCACGGCGACCGTGGGTCCTCCGGCCAGGCTCGCGATCGTCACCCAGCCGGGCAGTCCGACCACCAGTGGCCAGGCATTCTCTCCGGTGCCGTCGATCCAGGTGCAGGACCTGCTGGGGAACCCGGTGAGCCAGGGCGGCATCACGGTGAGCGCGAGCATCACGTCAGGCCAGGTCGGCGCCACCCTGACGAACGATGACCGGAACACCAACGGCTCCGGCCGGGCGACGTTCAACAACCTGACGATCACCGGGCCGCCGGACAACGACTACATCCTGACCTTCACCGCGTCGGTGGGCGGTACGCCGCTCCTGCCGGTGGCCTCTACGGCGCTCACAGTGGTGGCCGGTGGAGCGACGCGGATCGTGATCCGGACGCAGCCCTCCGCTACGGCCCAGGTGGCGGAGATCTTCCCGCAGCAGCCTGAGGTCGAGGTGGTGGACGCGACCGGAAACCCGGTGACCGGCAACCGGACGATCACGGTCGCCATCGGCGACGGCGCCGGCACGCTGGGGGGCACGCTCACCGCCAGCACCGGCGGCGGGTCGACGGCGACGTTCTCCAATCTGCGCATCACGGGCGCGGTGGGCGTGCGCACGCTGCTCTTCTCGTCGGGAGCGCTCACCCCCGCGGAATCGGGCAACATCAGCATCACGGTCGGGCCGCCCAGCTCGCTGGCGATTCAGGCGGGTGACAATCAAACAGCGCTCGCCGGCGCCGCGGTGGCGGTGGATCCGGCGGTGATCGTCACCGACGCCGGCGGCAACCCGGTCTCGGGTGTGGATGTGCAGTTCGACGTCACGGCCGGCGGCGGATCGGTGGACCCCGCCACCGTCACGACGGGCAGCAACGGAATCGCGACCGTCACGAGCTGGATCCTGGGCGCGGCGGGCGCGAACACGCTGGTCGCGAGCGTGCCCAGCGCCGCGGGGCTGGGCACCGAGACGTTCAATGCAACGGCGACCGCGGTCAACCAGGCGCCGTCGGGGACCCCCGATGACTTCGCCGTGGACGAGGACCAGACCCTCACGGTCAACCCCGACGGCGTGCTGGCCAACGATGACGACGATGACGGTGACAACCTGACTGCGATACTCGGTCAGGGCCCGTCGAATGCGCAGGCGTTTCAGCTCAACGCCGATGGATCGTTCAGCTACACGCCGACCGCGGATTTCAACGGGTCGGATTCGTTCACCTATCAGGCATCCGACGGCCAGGCGCAGTCGGGCCTGGTGACGGTCACGATCACCGTCAACGCCGTCAACGACGACCCCGGCTTCCAGGCCGGGCCCAGCCAGCAGGTCTCGGCGCTCTCTACAATTGGGACCGGGGTAGCGGTCCCGGCGTGGGCGACCGGGATCGATCCCGGTCCCCCCGACGAGGACGCGCAGACCGTCAGCTTCCAGGTCACGACCGATAACGACGCCGCCTTCATCGATCTCCCGCAGGTCTCCGCCGATGGAACACTCAGCTACCGCGCCCAACTCACCCTGGTACAGGTCGTGGTCAATGTCACCGTGACGGCGGTGGACAGCGGCGGCGCCCAGAGCGCGTCGCAGGCCTTCACGATCACCATCGATCCCTGAAGAACGGCGGCGCCCGCCGCCGTTGTGATCCAGGTCCTAGTCTCGTACTGAGCGGCACGCGATCATGTCGCGTGCTCGCAGATTCTGATCTCCGTCTTCGCTCCCGGCGACTTCGCTTCGGCGCTCCATTCCTTCTCCTCGCCCTGGTACCCTCCTGTGGCGGGAGCGACCTCGTGCTCCCCGCCGAAGACGAGCCCGCCCAGGTCGTCGTGGTCGAAGGCGACGGCCAGAGCGGCCGGGCCGGCGAGCCGCTTCCGGATCCCCTCGTCGCGCGGGTGACGGATGAGGCGGGACGCCCGGTGCGTAACGCCCGGGTCGTCCTCGAGCTCCAGGGTGCGGCCGCCGATCCCGATACCGCGCTGACCGACTCCGAGGGCCTGGTGCAGGTCTCCGTCGTACTCGGCCCTACCGTCGGCCCGATCGCCGGCCGCGTGCGCGTGATCGGCGCACCCGTCGAAATCGCTGCCGACTTCACCGTCACCGTGCTGCCGGCATCCGCGATCGGCATCCACGTCCTCTCAGGCGACGGGCAATCCGGCCCCGTCGGCACGCGCGCTGACCGATCCGCTCGTGGTCGAGGTCACCGATGCGTTCGGGAATCCGGTCGATGGCGTCGCCGTCGTCTGGAGCGCGGAGGGCGGCGGCGAGGTCAGCGATGGCGAGACCGTCACCGGGCCGGATGGCCTGACGTCGGTCACCAGGATCGCTGGGTCCGACCTCGGGGCCCCAGGCGACGCTCGCCGCCGCGGAAGGCGTCGCCGGTTCACCGGTGACGTTCACCCACACCGCAGTGGCGGGCGAACCGGCTTCGGTGTCTCTGGCGAGCGGACAAGGCCAGACGGGGATGCCGGGTGCCACACTGGCCGACAGCCTCGTCGTGCTGGTGACGGACGAAAGTGGGAACCCCACTCCGGGCGTATCGGTCACCTGGGTGGTGACCGACGGCGCCGGCGGCGTGAGTCCGGCGGCCAGCGTCACCGATGAACTTGGGCGTGCCTCGACCAGCTGGACCTTGGGAGGGCAGCCGGGAGCGAACGTCGTCGGCGCGGTCGTCTCGGGAGTGGGATCGGTGGAGTTCGATGCCGTGGCCACCCAGCCGGGCGCGCGGCTCCTCGCGCTGGTGCGCCAGCCCTCCGGCACTGCCACGGTCGAACAGGTCCTGGACCGGCAACCCATCATCCAGCTCCGGGCCCCATCGGGCGCCGACGTGCGCTCGCCGGGCGTGCTCGTCACCGCGGAAATCGCGAGTGGGGACGGCCGGCTGACCGGGCTCGTCAACCGCAACACCGATGAGTCCGGCCAGGCCACCTTCCGCGACCTCGCCATCGTGGGCACCCCGGGCGACTACACTATCGTGTTCACCGCCGACGGCTACCTGCCGGTCGTCTCGGAGAGCATCGAAGCCCGCTGAATCCCCAAAATCTCAACTCCTTTCGCGAAAGTCACTTACGACGCTGTGTGACGAGCGTCCTAGCGGGACCGCCACTTCGGCGCTATCCTCGCCGCGATGCGACCTCTGCGATTCCTGACCAGCGGTGTTCTGTGTGCGCTCGCCATCGGCTGCGGCGGCGACGATCTCGTCCTTCCCGGCGAGGGTGACCCTGCGGCTGTGGTGGTGCTGGAGGGAGACGATCAGAGCGGCCGCGTGGGCGAGGCCCTGGCGGAGCCCGTGGTCGTCCAGGTGCTGGATGGGGTGGAGCGGCCCGTGCCCGGAGTCACCCTCGTGGTGGAGGTCGCCGGGGCCCTGGCTGACCCGGACACCGTCACCACGGTGGCCGACGGCAAGGCCAGCATCGGGATCACGCTGGGCTCGGCGGTGGGGGAGGCGGCGGGCTCGGTGCGCGTGATCGATCCCGAAGGGCCGTCTGAGATCAGCACCACGTTCACGGTGACGGCAGTCGCCGCCTCAGCCAACGGGCTGTTGGCGGTGTCGGGGCAGGACCAGTCGGGTGCCGCCGGCACCGAGCTGCCTCAGCCCCTGGTAGTCGAGGTCACGGACGCGTTCGGCAATCCCATTGCGGACGTCCCCATCACCTGGACCGCGGAGGGTGGTGGTGCGGTGAGTGCGCCGTCCACGACCACCGGCGCCGATGGGCGTACCTCGGTGATTCGCACGTTGGGACCGGTGGCGGGTACGCAGTCAACGCTCGCGACGTCCGAGGGCCTCGCGGGGTCACCGGCGGTCTTCACGCATACCGTCACAGCCGGAAGTGCTTCCGGCGTGGTCATCGTCTCCGGCAACAATCAGGTCGCGGCGCCCGGCACGACTCTCCCCGATCCGCTGATCGTCGAGGTCGTGGACGGCGACGGCAATCCTGTGGTGGGCGCCGCGGTCACCTGGGTCGTGACGGCAGGCTTGGGTACCGTGGCGCCGGGCACCGGGACGACCGACGCTGAGGGCCGGGCCTCGACCATCTGGACCCTGGGCGCGGCGGCCGTCACCAACACGCTTCAGGCCATCGTCTCGGGCGTGGGCCAGGCCGAGTTCACCGCGACGGCGGCGGCGGGTGCGCCCAGCGACATCCGCGTGGTATCGGGGAACGGTCAGAGCGGCCCCGCGGGCGGCAGGCTACCCGCGCAGCTGGTGGTTCAGGTGCTCGATGACGCGGACAATCCGGTCAGCGGCGTGACGGTGACATTCAGGGTGGAGTCCGGTGGTGGCGCGGTGTCGCCCGCTACGGCCCAGACCGGCGCGGACGGCCAGGCCGCCACGGCTTGGACGCTGGGCCGCGGCCTGGGATCGCAGCAGGTTACGGCCAGCGCGCCTGGAGCCGGATCAGTACAGTTCACCGCGACCTCGACCGCGGGATCTGCCGCCGTGCTTGGGCTGATGACGCAGCCCTCGGCCCGTGTCGTGGTGGGAGTTCCGTTCCCGCGCCAGCCCGTCGTGCAGGTTCGCGACGCGGCAGGCAACCCGGTGCAGGCGGCGGGTGTCACCATCACGGCGGCGATCGAGTCGGGAGCCGGGCAGATCGGCGGCACCACGTCGCAGACCACGGGTGCGAACGGGCGCGCGACATTCACCAATCTCGAGATCGTCGGCGCCACCGGCTCGCACCGTCTCATCTTCGCGGCCGCGGGCCTTGCACCTCGGTGACCTCGGCCACGATCGCCGTCGATCCGGCGCAGACGACCACCCGAATCACCTCCGACTCGCCGGATCCATCGGCACCGGGACAGGGCGTAGAAGTGGTCTTCGAGGTCACCTCGCCCAGCGGCACGCCGACGGGGACGGTGCAGGTGACCGCGTCAGGGGGCAGCGAGACGTGCAGCGCGGCGGTAGCGACGGGTCGGTGCACCATCGTCCTGAATGGGGCGGGGAATCGGACCCTGACCGCACGATACGCGGCAGCCGGCGTCTTCGGCGCGAGCTCGGGGACGACGGGGCACTCCGTGGTGGTTCCCAACACGCCGCCAACCGCAATAGATGATGGTTATGCGGCAACCGCCGGGGTGCTCCTGACGGTGCCCGCCCCGGGCGTGCTGGAGAACGACAGCGACCCCGACGATCCGATCAGTGCCGAGCTGCTCACCGACCCGCTTCACGGCACTCTGACGTTCAACGCGAACGGGTCCTTCACCTACCTTCCCGACCCGACCTTCTTCGGGCAGGACAGCTTCACCTACCAGGTGAACGGGGGGTCCGCCTCGGCCTCCGCCACCGTGCTGATCACCGTGAACCTGCCGACGGGACCCTAGAAGTCGGGTATCCGCAAGTCTATGTAGTGAAAAATCTTGCACTGTTTCCGACTGGGGCCGATGTGTGATCTGCGCCCTATCGTCGGCCTGCCGCTGGTGCTAATCTCAAGCTACCGGAAATCATCGATTCGACCGTCGTTCAGGGGGTGCCTCGTGCGCCTGGCCCATCCGCTTGTCGCGGCTGCATTGCTCACCTCGGTCGCCGGCTGCGGCGGTGGGGATCTCCTGCTGCCGCAGGACACCGCGCCGGCCGCGATCACCCCCATCGCCGGGAACGGCCAGACCGGTCTGGTGGGTGCCGAGCTGGCCGTTCCCCTTGTGGTCCGGGTGGACGACGTCGAGGGCGAGCCGGTGGCCAACGCCCTGGTGGCCTTCCAGCTGGCCGCGGGCGCGGTCGGCGGTGATATCGCGCCTGATACCGTCACGACCGACGCCGATGGGGAGGCTTCTTCGGAATGGGTCCTGGGCGGGACCGAGGGCCAACAGTCGGTGACGGCCTCGGTGGTCGGCCAGAGCCTGGTCGCCACCTTCTCGGCGCAGGCCGAGCGGTCGTCGCAGCTCACGCTGGAGCGCTCATCGGGGAACGGGCAGGAGGCCGCGCCGGGCTCGGAGCTCTCCGCGCCGCTGGTAGTTCGACTGGTGGATGAGCGGGGCGACGGCGTGTCCGGACGGGCGGTGGCGTGGGTGGTGGCCACGGGAGGAGGCCAGGCCTCTCCCGAAACCAGCACGACCGATGCCGATGGCTTCGCCTCCACCGGCTGGACGCTCGGCGAAGACACGGACAACACCCTGAACGCTGTGGTCTCAGGGGTCGGCGTGGTAAGCTTCACTGCGACGGCGGTGAGCGATGGCGCCGGAGTGCCGAGCGCGAGTCGCTCCTCGATCACGGCCTCGCCTGACAATATTGTGGCCGGGATCGGTGCCTCGGTCATCACCGTCACTGTTCTCGACGCCCAAGGCGATCCGGTTGCGGGGGTGAGCGTGGAGCTCGCCGCCACCGGAGTCGGCAACGACCTGACGCAGCCGGAGGCGCCCACCGACGCGAACGGCCGGGCCACGGGGATGCTCCAGAGCGCGTTGCCGGGATCCAAGGTCGTCTCCGCCGTGGCTGGCGAAGTCGAGCTGGACGCGACCGCCGAGGTGACGGTGAGCGTGCTGCCGGATCCGGATCCCGAGGCGGACCATCTGGTCTTCCTGGTGGAGCCGTCGAGCCCGCAGCAGGAGGACGAAGCGATCACGCCACCGCTGCAGGTCGCGATCGTGGATGCCGACGGGAACGTGTTCCCGCTCAGCGGCGTGGAGATCGAGCTCGAGCTGATTCGCGACAATCGTGCGCACGACTTCGATGGCGATCCGACCCAGACCACGGTGGGTGGCGTGGCGGTGTTCACCGATCTGGAGATCGATCACCATCACGATGATTTCCGGTTCCGGGCCACGGCGCCGGGCATGCCGGAGCTCGGTACCGCGGAAACGTCCCTATTCGAGGTCGACGATTGATTCCTCGCCGCACGCCATTTCGTCTGATGCTCATCCTCGGGGGTCTGTTGTATGCCTGCGGGGGCGACAATCTCTCGCTGCCGGACGAGGGTGAGCCGGCCGCGATAACGATCGACGGCGGCGACCGGCAGAACGGCACTGTCGGAGAGGCGCTGGGCGAGTCGCTCGTGGTCGTGGTGACCGATCGCTTCGACGACCCGGTGGCCGGCGTGGCGGTGACCTGGTCCGCCGAAGGCGGAGGCGCCGTGGATCCGGCTGAGAGCCTCACCGACGCCGACGGCCGGGCCGGCACTCGCCGCATCCTGGGCCCTCAGCCCAGCACGTACTTCACCCTCGCTTCGGTGGCCGGCGTCTCCGAAGCGGCAAGGTTCATCAGCACCGGCCTCGCCGCGCGCCTGGTCCTCACGTCGGTGCTTCCCGCGATCGCGGTGTCAGGCGTGCCGCTGTCGCCCCAGCCAGCGCTGCAGCTCCAGGACGCCGACGGCACTCCCATCGCCCGCGAGGGGGTCATCGTCACGGTCCAGATCGCCTCGGGCGGCGGGTCACTGGACGGGGCCACGTCCGCGACCAGCAACCCGGACGGCGCGGTGGTATTCACCGACCTGGCCATCCGCGGCTCGCCCGGCACCCGCCGGCTGATCTTCGCGGCCGACGCCTTCGCGCCGGCCACCACGCCGCCCATCGCGGTCGGCGTCGGTGCGCCCGCCTCGATCGCGCTCGCGGCCGGGGACGATCAGACAGCCACCGTCGGCGCAGCGGTTCCCGTGGCCCCGTCGGTCATCGTGCGCGACGCCGACGACAATCCCCTCAGCGGGATTCCGGTCACCTTCAGCGTGACCGACGGCGGCGGCTCGGTGAGCAACGACACGCCGGTCACCGGCGATGACGGTCTGGCGACGGTGGGTGCGTGGACCCTGGGCACCGAGGCGGGTGCCAACGCCCTCTCCGCGGCGGTCGCCGGCGTCGAGCTGAGCGGGGGCCCGGTGGTGTTCAGCGCCACCGGAGTCGCCGGGGCCATCAGCCCCTCGCAGAGCACGGTGACGGCCGTCGCCGGCGAGCATCAGCGCTTCCAGCGGGTCGAGTGCGTCGACGATCACGGTGACGGTGCGGGACCAGTTCGGCAATCCGCTGCAGGGTGTGACGGTGGCTCTGGCAGCCAGCGGCACCGGGAACACGCTCACCCAGCCGACCGAGCCCACCAAGGCCAACGGCACGACCACCGGGCGCTTGAGCGCGAGCACGGCCGGCAACCGGACCGTCTCGGCCACCGCGGGCGGCGTCGCAATCGAGCAGACGGCGACGGTGGCTGTGGGAGCGGGGGCACCGTCCGCGAGCACCAGCACGGCCACGGTCCCGAACGGCCAGGCGGGTGCGACGACCACGATCGAGATCCAGCTCAGGGACGCGCAGGGCAACCCCGCTCCGGGGCGCGCCAGCGCGATCGCGGTGGTGATCTCCGGCGCGAACAACATCGGGGGCGTCGCCGCGTCGGATCAGGGCGGCGGCCGGTACACGGCGAGCTATACGCCGCAGGCCACTGGTGCGGACCTGGTGACCATCCGGGTGTCGGGAGTGGACCTCGCCGGCTCGCCCTTCACCAGCCAGGTGCTGCCGGGAGGCGCCGCCGCGGCGCAGAGCTCGGCGGACGTTCCGACATCGGCTTCCATATTCGCCACCATCAACATCACCATCACGGCGCGGGATCAGTTCGGCAATCCGGTGGGACGTGGAGGCGATGCCTTCACGGTCAACGTGGATGGAACCACGGACCTGGCGGTGACCGACAACGGCAACGGCACGTACACCGCCACGATCCCCTCGTTCTCGCTGGCGACGGGCGCACATCAGGTGTTCATCAGCCTGGGAAGCAACGGAATCGCCGGCAGTCCGTACGGGCTCGAGATCGGCTTTTTCTGAGGTTGATCTGGCCTCAGGCGGCCACTATCTTGACCCCCCACGCCCTGGTGGTGAAACTGGTAGACACGCTATCTTGAGGGGGTAGTGCCGAAAGGCGTCGCGGTTCGAATCCGCGCCAGGGCATCCCGACCGGGGGCGCGTCCATACGCGCCCCCTTGTTGCAAGTCGGCCACTGTAGCTCAGGGGTAGAGCTCTCGATTCGTAATCGAGCGGTCGTCGGTTCAAATCCGACCAGTGGCTCTCGCGGCTCCATCCTCCCAGCAGGGCTCGGCACCGCCCACGCCCCGATCGCGCCCTGGTAAATGACACCAACTCCTCCGCCGCGTCACCCGCCCGACGTCAGTCCCCTCGGCCGAAACGAGCGAGGAGCGCTACCGCGCCTTCATCGAGCAGACGTCCGAGGGCGTCTGGCGCTGTGAAGTCCGGGTGCCGATCGACATCCGGCTCACGCCCGACGAGCAGATCGACCGCGTCTACGCCGACTCCTATCTCGCCGAGTGCAACGACGCGATGGCGCGGATGTACGGCCTCGAGAGCGCCGACCAGATCGTCGGCATCCCGCTGGCCGAGCTGATGCCGCGCACCGATCCCGCCAACATCGAGTACCTGCGCGGCTTCATCGCCAACGGGTATCGCATGACCGACGCGGAGTCGCACGAGATCGGCGCCGACGGCGGGAGCCGCTACTTCCTCAACAATCTCGTCGGCATCATCCGCGACGGCTGCCTCTACCGCGCCTGGGGCTCGCAGCGCGACATCACGGCCCGGAAGCAGGTGGAATCGGCGTTGCGCACCAGCGAGGAGCGCTATCGCGCGCTGGTGATGGCGAGCAGCGTCCTGGTCTGGACCAGCGACCCGGCCGGCCGGTTCGTCGCGCCCCAGCCCTCGTGGGAGGGCTACACCGGCCAGCCCTGGAGCGCCCACCGCGACCAGGGCTGGATCGACGCGCTGCACCCGGACGATCGCGAGGCGGTGCGGCGCGCATGGCAACGGCGGTCGCGGGAGCCCGGCGTGGTGCACGAGGACCATGGGCGTCTCTGGTCGGTCCAGAAGAACGGCTACCGACACGTCATTGCCCGGGCGGTGCCGGTGCTGGAGGCCGAGGGCTCGGTGCGGGAGTGGATCGGCACGGTAACCGACGTCGAGGAGCGCTGGCTCGCTGAAGACCGGCTCCGCCGCGCCGAGCGCATGGAAACGGTGGGACGACTCGCGGGAGGCATCGCCCACGAGGCCAACAACCAGATGTCGGTGATCCTCGGGCTCGGCCCAGTTCGTTCTCCGGCGGACCGACGTCCCGCAGGACGCGCGCGAAGACGTCGAGCACATCCAGCGCGCGGCCGAACGAACGGCGGGCATCACCCAGCAGCTGCTCGCCTTCAGCCGCCGGCAGGTGCTCCAGCCGCAGGTGCTCGATCTCAACGTGCTGATCCAGCGCAGCGAGTCGATCCTGCGGCGGACCCTGGGCGAACGCTCGCGCCTGCGAGCTCCGTCACCGGCACCGGCATCGGGCGGGTGAAGGCCGATCCCGGTCAGCTGGAGCAGGTCCTGCTGAACCTGCTGCTGAACGCGCGGGACGCGATGCCCGACGGCGGGACCGTCACGCTGGAGACGTCGGGGGTGATGCTCTCGCAGGAGTACGCGGCCCTCAAGCCGGTGGCGACCATCATTCCCGGGCCTCACGTGTTGCTGAGCGTGAGCGACACCGGGCTCGGCATGACGCGAGAGGTGGCCGGGCGCGCCTTCGAGCCTTTCTTCACCACCAAACCGATCGGGGAGGGCACCGGGCTGGGCCTGGCGACGGTCTACGGCATCGTGAAGCAGAGCGGCGGGTACATCTGGGCGTACAGCGAGCCGGGGCAGGGCGCCACCTTCAAGATCTACCTGCCGGCCGTGGGCGCGGCGCCCGCGGAACGTCGCCGCCGCGATTCCGTACCGGTGGCGATCGAGGGCGAGACGATCCTCGTCGTGGAAGATGAGCCGAGCGTGCGATCCGTCCTCAGCAGGGTGCTGCGGGAGCAGGGATACCAGGTGCTCGAGGCGTCACATGGGCGGGACGCGCTCGGCATCGCCGCCGATCCGGCGGCCCGCATCGACCTCATCATCGCCGATGTGGTCATGCCGGAGCTCGGCGGCCGCGAGCTGGCATTGCAGCTCGGCGCGCGGCGGCCGGACGTCCCCATCCTGTTCACCTCCGGTTACACCGGTCACGACGTGGTCGAGCGGGGTATGATCGAGCGGGACTGGCCCTTCCTGCCGAAGCCGGTCGCTCCCGACGCGCTGGCGCGCAAGGTTCGGGAGTTGCTGGACGGGTAGCCGGCCGTCTCAGTCTCTCGAGTCGAAGCCGTCCCAGAGGGTGCTAGTGCCGCGCGCCGGTGAGCAGCGCTCGCAGCGGGTGATGCTCGTACACGGGCTGCAGGGCCAGGAACCGCGCCATCGTGGCGGTACCGGGGACCAGCAGCTCGTACTGCTCGAGCAGGGACACCGAGGCGCCGGAAGGGACCGCGGTGACCTGGAGGAAATGGACGGCGAAGGCGATCGCTTCAGCCTGATGCTCGGTTGCGCTGTTGTGCCCGTAGCGCCGCCGGTCGGGGATCGGGGCGACGCCCTGCCACAGGGTGCGGACCTGCCCGGGGGAGCGTGCCTGCCAGCGATGCGCCAGCTCGTGGGTCATCGCGTGCCGGAGCTGCTCCTCGCTGCTCATGCGGGCCGGATCGAGCGCCACCGAGTCGCGCGAGGCGATGTACTCGCCGAGCCGGCCCGCGTGGCGGCCGCGGATGCCGACCAGCCCGGCCGAGCGCGCCGGCCGGCCGAACAGCGCGAAGAGCGTGTCGGCGAACCGGCTCCGCTCGATCGTCCGGGTGACGAGCCAGATGGCGGCGGTGTCGCGCGGATTGACCAGCGGCCGATCGGGCCGCGCCTCGCGCGAAGGCACGCTGTCGAGCCACCGGGGACGAGCGGCCACGTCGAGCAGCAGACCGGGCGTCGCCGTCCCGAACACTCCGCCGTCCACCCGGAACACGTACACCAGGCCGCCCATGGCGGAGTCGGCGTACGCCAGCGAGACCATCGGAGCGCGCCACGGGCGGCCCTGGCGAATCCGCACGGGGCCGATCAGGGGATAGGTCTGGGCCAGCTGGCCATCGGCGGAGAGGAAGACGAGTCCGGTGTCCGTCACGACGAGCCGTCCCGGCCGCGGCGGTAGACCCCGGGGAGATAGAAAGCCGCCGATCTCCGCGCCCACCGGCAGCGCGTTCAGCCGCTCGCCCAGCCCGATCGCCGGGGTGCGGACCTCAACACCCCGGGCCGTGTCGGCGCCGGCCGCGACAGTCCCATACCCGTCGGTCACATCGGAAGCCGTCGGTCCCGCGGCGGCGGCCGCGAGGGTCAGGAGAGCGGTGAACTGCAGCCAGACCCGCATGGTGCTCAGCGCTGGGCGTAGCCCACCGGAGCGGCCGGCGGCGTGTCGGAAGCGCTGGCGCGATCCACCCACGTGGTCTGCACCAGGATGGCGACCAGGAGCAGGATCAGGAAGATCATGGAGCCGAGGATGGCGGCAGCCGCCCGCTCGGGAACCGGGGCGACCGCGGCGTTGGCACTCGGCTTGGCGCTGGAGTTGGCGGACACTGGGTGGCTTCCGGTCTCGGTTGGGGTGAAGGGACGGTCAGCCGGGGATGCGAAGGCGCGTGCCGGCCATCAGCGCGTGCTCGTTGCGAATGGCGTTGGCCCGGCGCAGGGCCTTGACCGACACCCGGTACCGGAGCGCGATGCCGCCCAGCGTTTCGCCGCGGCGCACCCGGTGGGTCCGGGAGCTCGCGGAGTGATGCGGCCGGCGCTCGCCGGTGGCGCGGATCGCGAGCGCCGAGGGTATGGCGACGGTCGGCACCACCAGGCGCGCCCCGGCACGGGGCTTCGACCCCTGCTTGGGGTTCGCGGCCTTGAGCTCGGCGACGGGAATCCGATAGGCGGCGGCGATCGTGGTGAGCTTCTCGCGCTGCCGCACGACGTGGGTCAGGTACCGCACCCGTTGGGACGAGGGGAGCTTCTCGTACGCCTCGCCCACCGTCGTGCCGGTGCCGGAGGGCAGCCGGATGACGGAACGGGTCTTGGGCGGCGTGGCGAGGCGGAGATACTGGGGGTTGTAGTCCCGGATCTCGTCCAGGTCCGCATCCGCCAGCCGGGCGACGACGTCGAGGCCGGTGGCGTCCGATGACGATCAGTGAGTCGTAGGCGAACGGCGCCGACCGGCACGGTCTCGATCCCGTAGCGCGCGGGCTGCTTGGCGATGATGGCGGCGGCGATCAGCTTCGGGACGTAGTCGCGGGTCTCGTTGGCGAGCAGGTTCGACTCGGCCAGGCGGAAGAAGGCCGCGTTGCCCGCCTCGTCCTTCATCGTCGTCCGATTCGACCGACTCGAGCTTGCCGAGACTGCGGGACACCTTGCCGGCTCCCGCGTTGTAGGCCGCGGCGGCGAGGTAGAGCGAGCCGAACCGCGCCCGCAGGTCGCGCAGGTGGCGCGCAGCGGCCTCGGTGGCCTTGACCGGGTCGCGGCGCTCGTCCACCCAGGAATCCACCCGAAGGCCGTACCCGCGGCCGGTGCGCCGCATGAACTGCCACATCCCGACGGCGTAGGCCCGGCTCACGGCCTCGCTGGAGTACCCGCTCTCGATCAGCGCGAGGTAGAACAGGTCGCCCGGGAGCCCCTCGGCGACGAAGCGCTCGCGGATCATGGGCTCGTAGCGGGCGCCCCGCTGCAGCACCTCCGCCATCCGGCTGGCGGGCACCCCCCGGAAATAGCTGAGGTAGTGCTGCACCCTGGGGTGCGACGCGTAGGTGCTGACGTCCATGTCCCAGGTGACATCGGCCGCGTCGAGCGAGGCGACCTCGGGACCCACGCTGTCCGCGGCCAGGCCGGCGAGCAGACCGGCATCCGGCTGCTGACTCGGGATCGGAGCCACGGATATGGGGGAGAGGCTGTCGGCGACGGGTGCAGACATCGGCGCGGTGGTCGGCGCCGGCGGCAACCCGGTGGCGCACGCACCAAGAACGGCGACTCCGATGGAGAGATTCAGTAGTCGGTGCATGACGGCCGTGGAGAAAATTTTTGCGCAGGGGTGATCTGCCACCCTGAGAAGCACAAAACGGGCCGCGTGATGATGACTGCTAAGCGCTTATGTGAAAAGCATTTATGGGGATAATTCGGCGGGGAATTCCGGGCCGGTCAGGCGAAAGTCCAAGCGCTCGGCATTGTGCCGCTAGACGCCTCCCTCCTGGGTGAGCCAGATCGAGTAGACCTCGTTGCTCTCACCCTTGCCCTCCTTCCCTTGCACCACGGTGGTCACCGAGAGGCGCACCCGGCCGTCGCTGGTGACGTCGAGCCGCATGAACCCCGCCGCCTCGCGCATGAACAACGAGCCTTCGATGTCGCGCACCACGCTCTCGTGCCCCAGGATCCCGGCGCCGCTGACCAGCTGGTACTCGGCATTCGTGATGCGGGGCCGGCCGCCTCGGATCACCTGGAGGTCGTGGTCGTGCCCGGACGCGATCACGAGGGGCGGATAGCGGGCGAACGTGGCCTCGAACGCGTCCCGCATCTGGCTGTAGCGCCGGCCGGAGATGTCCTGATTGGAGATGCCCATCTGACGCGCGAATGGGTAGGCGGAGCCGATGAGCGGGAGTGGAAGCCAGAGCCAGCGCTTGAAGTTGCGGAGCGGAAAGATGTGGTCCATCAGGGTGAACGACCCGCCGTGGATCCCGCCGGAGCGGAGAGGATGGTGGGTGAGGACGATCGCGTGGCGGCTGCCCTTGTCCCGGAGCGCCCCGGCCAGCGAGTCCGCGACTTCCTCGTAGGTGCGCGTCGGGCAGGGCGACTCGGGCCCGAACGGCTTCACGTCGTTGTGCACCCACCACTCGGAATCCATGGCGATGAGCCGGACGTTCGCGCTGATGTCGATGACGTCGGGTCCCGGGCACCCGCCCGAAGGAGCCAGCCGCACGTCGGGAGCGCCGAACTTGCGGACCAGCGTGTCCTGGCGGAGGATCGACTTCCAGCCGTCGCGACCTTGCCGGTCCCAGTCATGGTTGCCCGGGATCAGGACCCCCTGAGCGCTCCCCTTCCGGATCGCGAGCACCTGGGCCGCGACTTTCTTCTCGGCGTCGTCCCGATTCGGGTGTCCCAGGGGAGGTACGCCGCGGGGGTAGACGTTGTCGCCCAGAAAGACCACGAACTGCCGCACCGGCCGAAGCGAGTCGGACTGCTTGGCCAGCTCCTGGAGCACCGGTTCGCCGTCGTAGGCCGAGCTGCCGGCGTCGCCGATGAGGAAGATGGCGAGCTCGATGCTGTCCTTCGGCGCGACCGGCGCCGGCACCGGCTTGGCCGGCTCCAGCGCGGGCGTGCAGGCCGCCGCGGACGCCGCGGCGACTATCCACAGGACCGCCCTAGCGGCGGTAGGCATAGCCGGAGATCGTCGCCGCGTGTCCAGCGCCTTCATCGCTGATGAGAAGGCTCAGGTCGGACGCGATCGCGATCCCTTCGGGCTGGCGGTGCCGTGAGGCCGGCAGCCTGGCGCCGCCGATCACCTTCCCGGTGGAGTCGATCTCGGCGATGGCGCGCTGCGGCCCGGCCAGCAGGAGATAGGTGCCGGTGCGAGGGTGGCGCACCAGCGCCGTGCCGGCGAAGCGCTTTTGACCGGTCACCCGGCGGAGATCGCTCTCCGGCACCACGATCCTGGGCTCCGGCTCGAACTGGCCGGTCTCCAGCGCGACCGCCAGCACCACTACGTGATCCTTCCACTTCCGGCTTTCCACCGTCTTGCAGAGGAGCAGCATCGAGCTGGATTCAGGATCCCAGGTCATCCCCTCGACCTCGCAGCCCGCTTTGAGTCCGCGGGTGGCGCGCACGACCGGAGAGGTCTCGCCATCCGCGCCTTCGCGTCCCTCGATCACCCGCCCCGTGCTGGAGACCAGGAAGACTCGCTCCCCCACCACCTGGATGTCCTCGAAATCGTCCAGCGCCGGCCCGTTGCGGCCGCCGATCCCGAAGCGCTTGACCGGTCGTCCGCTCGGCCATTGCAGCTCCCAGACGACCGCGCGCTCGTCCCCGTGCGCGAACAGACGGTCGTCAGTCGTGAACGCGAGGCCGGAGATCTCGGCGAGGTCGCCCGGGAGCTCGAGGCGCTGCGGGGGGGCCGCCGCCAGGTCGTAGCGAGCCAGCGCGCCGGTGGGCGCGACCGTCTGTGCCGGTGCGACACCCGGGCCAAGCAGGAAGCCGAGACAGAGGAGCAGATGAAAGGCGAGGCCCTCGAAGCTGGTGCTCACTCGGGCTCCTGCCCGGATGCCGAATCGGCGACGCGCGCGCTGAGCTCCGGGCCGAGCTTCTGTTGCAGCGCCTCCAGCAGCTCGCTCCACTCGCGGCGCTTCTTGAGCTGGACCTGATACGTCAGCGCCGGCAGGCCATCGGCGCCAGGCTCCTCGGACTCGAGTGTCCAGCGCTTGGCCACCGAGCCCAGTACCTCATCGATCGTCCTACGAGTCGCGACGTCGTTCGCCGCGCGAACGCGCAGGATACCTTGCCGCCTGGCCTTTTTCTCGCCACCATTGCGGGCTTCCGAACGATTGTCGGTCTCCGAGGTCTGCGCGCCGGCCTCGGCGGACGGCGTGAGCGGTTTCGCGTCCGCCACCTCGAGCCACTCGGCGACCGGCGCCGGGTGAACGGCCCCGTCGTCGGGGGCGCGCAGGGCCTCGAGCACGGATTGCCCCTCGGGCACATGCCGCTCGCCCAGAGCGATGTCCGCGATGGCCGGGTGGGAGCGGTTCCATTTCCACAGGGCGATCACGACGAGGTTGAAGAGGCCGGACAGAGCGGCGGACGCCTCGAGCGCACCGACGCCGGCGCCGAGTCCTACTGCGATGGCGACGAATACGTACATTGCATCCTTGGTGTCGTCCAGCGCGTTCCGAAAGCGCACCAGGCCCGCGATGCCCGCGAGACTGAACGCGACGGCGAGACTGTCCTGCACGATGACCAGGATGGCGGCGACGGCGATCGGGAGCAGGGTGATGGTGGTGACCACCGAGCGGTCTACCTTGCGCTCCTCGCGCGTGGCGACGTAGGCCCAGGCGATCGGCAGCATCAGCAGCAGCGCGCTCACCATCGCCACCACCGCCACCAGCCAGCCGCGACCGCTCCAGGCGGGTTGATTCACGGCGCCGGCCAGCGGGCCGCCGGCCAGGTCGCGCAGCTCGTCCTCGAGCAGCGGGCCGGTGGCGAAGCCGGTGGTCAGTCGGGCGAGTCCCACCACGATGGCGATCATGGCGAGGTGGAATGCCAGCAGCCACCAGAGCCGGGGCTTGGGCAAGCCCGGCGAATGCGGCGTCACACGATCGGCTTCGCGAGTCTGGGCCATAGGACCTCGTCCGGATGGAGACGGCATCGGGGTCAGATCGAATGTACGGACGTATTGGGGGCCGCGTCGTGACGGGCGGCCTCTTCCCGGCTGCGCAGATCGAGGAACCGTGGCTCCGGTCGTGGCGTTCCCGGCAGATATAAAGTTCGCCCCTGCCTCTTCCGCAAGCACGCATCCCGTCGGAGGTTGAACCGATGTCGATCGCTCTGTACCGTGCGCTCCGCGGGAGCGCCCAGGCGCTCCTGATCTTGACCTGCTTCGGCGCCGGTCGAGCCGCGGCGCAGTCGGGCCCGGACAGCACGTCACCCGGGGATCCCCGTCGCGTCGCTCCCGGGCCGCAGTACGACGCCGGCTGGCTGCACCGTCTCTTCTTCGGCAATCACTACCGGGATCTCTGGACGACCCCGATCGAGGCCCCACTGCTCGACATGGGGGGCTTCGCCGGCGGACTCAAGGTGACCCAGCGTGGCGGCGGCCAGCAGACCAAGTCGCTCCGGCTGGAAGGCGCCGACGGCAAGGAGTACCAGTTCCGGTCCATCGACAAGGATCCGGTCCAGGCCCTGCCGCCCGCACTGAGGTCCACCGCCGCCGCGTCAGTCGTCCGCGACCAGACCAGCGCCGGTCACCCCGTCGGCATGCTCATCGCCCCGCCCATTCTGGAAGCCGCCGGGGTCCTGCACGCGGCCCCCAAGATCGTCATGCTGCCGAAGGACGACCCCAGGCTCGGCGAGTTCGCGGCCGAGTTCGGCGGGATGCTCGGGACGATCGAGGAGCGGCCCGGTGATGACGATGGCGCCGCGTTCGAGGGCGCCACCGGGGTGGTGAGCACCACGAAGCTGCTCAAGGAAGTGGAGGACAGTCCCGGGGATCAGGTCGACGCCCGGGCGTTCCTGACCGCGCGGCTGGTGGACATCTTCATCGGCGACTGGGATCGCCACGCCGACCAGTGGCGCTGGGCCCGGTTCGGGGACGCCAAGCCGCATCGCTGGATTCCCATCCCGCGCGACCGCGACCAGGCTTTCGTCCGCTATGACGGTCTCCTCCTCACGGTGGCTCGCGCCAGCACGCCGCAGCTGGTGAAGTTCGGGCCCTCGTACGCGGGCACGCTGGGACAGACCTGGAACGGCCGCGACCTCGATCGCCGCTTCCTGGTGTCGCTGGAGCGGCCGGCATGGGATTCGGTCGCCACCGCGCTGCAGGCGCGGCTCACCGACGACGTCATCGAATCCGCGGCGGCTCAGCTCCCGCCGAGCTACATCCCGCTCGACTCGGCACGCCTCGCCGACGCGTTGAAGCAGCGGCGCGACGAGCTGCCCCAGGCCGCGCGAAACTACTACCGCCACCTCGCGGGCGAAGTGGAGGTGCACGGCACCGACCGCGACGAGATCGCGGACGTCCATCGCATCGACGGGCGCCTCACCGAGGTCTCGCTGGCTGCGGTGGATTCGAGCGGGCAGGTGGGCGAGCCGTACTTCCGGCGCCGGTTCGACCATGCCGAGACGAAGGAGGTGCGCCTGTTCATGCACAGCGGCGCCGACCGGGTCCAGGTGCGGGGCGAGGGTGGAGGAGGGATCCGGGTGCGGGTGCTGCCCGGGAAGGGCGACGACGAAGTGGTGGATTCGTCGCGTGGCGGCCGGGTCGCGCTGTACACCGAGGAGCCAGGCGATAGCGTCCTGCCCGGTCGGGACGTCAGGGTGAACCGGAAACCCTATGCCCCACCCGACACGGCGGCGCGCGACTGGGGCGACCGCTGGCTCTCGGTCACCTGGCTGGCGGCGGGCCCCGACATCGGGCTCTTCGCCGGCACCGGCATTTCCCTGAAGCGATACGGGTTCCGCCGAGATCCTTACGCCGAGCGCTATCGCCTGCGCGCAGGATGGTCCACCGGCGCGTCCACCGGTCGGGCGGACTTCAACGCCTCGTGGATTCCCCCCAACTCGCGGCTGCGGGCCGACCTGCTCGCCCGGGCATCGGGAATCGACGTGCTGAGGTTCCACGGGTTCGGCAACGAGGTGAGCGCGGAAGGGGAGGACGACTTCTACCGGGTCGAGCAGATCGACCTGACTCTGGTTCCCTCACTCAGCTTCCCGGTGGCACAGGGCGCCGAGTTCAGCATCGGTCCCCGGCTTCGCTACTCCTCCACCGATTTCGACGACGTGCGATTTCTCACACCCGCGACCTACGGCGCGGGGAAGTTCGGCCTGCTCGGCGCGACGGGAGCGTTGACGTACCGGTCGCAGGACCAGCCTCTTGGCGCGACGCGGGGGCTGGGGCTCGAGCTGGGCGGTGGGTTCTACCCCGCCGTGTTCGACGTCGAGGAATCCTTCGGCGAGATGCACGCGGAGGCGTCGGGCTTCGTCGCGTCTCCAGGTTTGCCGCTACAGCCGACCCTGGCCCTGAAGGTCGGCGGCAAGAAGGTGTGGGGCGCATTCCCGTTCCAGGAAGCGGCTTACATCGGCGATGCATCCACCGTGCGCCTCGGCCGGCAGAATCGCTACGCGGGCGATGCGTCGCTCTACGCCGGGAGCGAGCTGCGGCTCTTCCTGACCAAGTTCTACTTCCTCGCGCCGGCCGATTTCGGCGTTCTGGGTCTGGCGGACGTGGGCCGGGTGTATCTCGACGGGGAGGAATCGGACCAGTGGCACGCCGCCGGCGGGGGTGGTATCTGGGCCTCGTTCCTCGACCGCTCGTACATGGTGAGTCTCTCGCTCGCGAAGAGCTCGGAGCGGACGGCCGTCTACTTCCGGGTCGGGTCGGGGTTCTGACGTAGGCCGGGGTTCAGGATCCTGAGGCGCTACCCCTCGGGGCCGAGTGGGTCAGCCTAGTAGCCGGTGAGACTCGGCGCCGGTCCGCTCTCGAGCAGATCGGCCAGGCGACTCAGTCCCTCCTCCAGGCGCGCGCGGCTCGCGGTTGCGCCGAGGCACACGCGGACCGCGTGGGGCGCGCTCCCCCGGCCGACCATGAAGTCCTCCGACGGACTTACCACCACCTGACGGGCCCGGGCCTGGGTCACGAACTCCTCGGTGCGCCACGGCTCCGGCAGCGGGAGCCAGAGGTGGAAGCTCCGGGGAGGGTCCACCGGGAGCCACCGGCCGAGGATCGCCAGCGCGGCCGCGTGCCGCGCGGCCGTCTCCTCCCGTTTCCACGCGACCATCCCATCCGCCTCGCCCCGCTCGATCCACTCGCTCGCCACCTCCGCGAGCAGCGGCGCGATGAGCCACACGCTCGCCCGAATCACGGCGGCCACCCGATCCACCCGTGACTCCGGGCGCCACCACGTAGCCCACTCGCAGCCCCGGCGCCATGCTCTTTGACGTGCTGGTGATGTAATAGCTGTTGGCGGGAGCGATGGCGGTGAGGGGCGGGAGGGGATCGTCCGGCAGGAAGCCGTAGACGTCGTCCTCGATCAGGGCCACGTCGTGGCGCGCCGCGACCGCGGCGATCGCTCGGCGCCGAGCGAGGGACATGGTGCGGGCCGTGGGATTCTGCAGCGTCGGCATGCAGTAGAGCGCGCGCGGCGCGCCTTCCCGGCAGGCCGCCTCGAAGGCATCGGGGATGATCCCTTCGCCATCCATCGCGACGCCGCGAAGCTGGAGATGCAGCAGGCTCGCGATCGCCTTCATCCCGGTGTAGGTGACCTGCTCCGTGAGCACCAGGTCGCCGGGCTTCGCGAGGGAGGCGAGCACGGTGGCGGCACCATGCTGGGCGCCGCTGGTGACGATGACCCGGTCCGCGGGCACCTGGAGCCCGGATCGGCGGATCCACCGCGCCCCCATCTCCCGGTGCCGCGCCATGCCGGGCGCGGGCTGGTAGAAGTCCATCAGGCGGTCCAGGTCCGGCCGTCGGGCGAGGCTCTGCAGGACGTCGCTCATCGACCCGACTCGCGGATCGCGCACCAGCCGGCTCTTGCTCAGGTCGATGACCAACGGGTCCTCGCCTTCGACCGAGCCCTCCTCCAAGCCAGGTTCGGGACCCCGTACGAAGGTGCCGCGGCCGACCTCGCCGCTCACCATTCCCCGCTCCTCGGCGACCGAGTAGGCGCGGCCCACCGTGCCGATGGCCATGCCGAGCCGCTGGGCGAGATCGCGTTGGGTGGGAAGGCGGGTACCTGGGGGGAGGAGCCCGGCGTCGATGTCGTGCTGGAGGGCGTCGAGGAGGGCTTGGTACTTGGGCTCGGCGTCCCGGGCGATGGCGGGGTTCCACATTGTCATAATGACAATATGACAATTGACACTATCCAAGTCAATAGCAATATTGTGCAATCAACACATTGACTTGGATAGCGAAAATGCCCACAACCGCGACCCTCAGCCACGACGACGCCACCGCCCCAGCCGATGGCCAGCCCCACGCCCAGCCGCGATTGCAGGTGTCTCGACCCTCGAACCCACGGTCCAGTGGGCGCCTCAAGGCCATCGCCGCGTTCCTGGCTCTGTGCCTGATCTGGGGATCTACCTGGCTCGCCATCAAGGTCGGGCTCCGCGACCTGCCGCCGATCAGCTTCGCCGGCATTCGTTTCGTGCTGGCCGCGATGATCCTGTACGCGATAATCGCGTTTCGGGGCGTTCGGCTGCCCTGGGCGGCGCGCGACTGGCGCCTGCTCGCCTGGACCGGCCTGCTCACGATCACCATCAACTACGCGCTCGTCTTCTGGGCCGAGCTGCACATCTCGTCCGGCCTGGCCGCCGTCCTGAACGCGACCATCCCCTTGTTCGGGCTGCCGCTGGCGCACCGCGCCCTCCATGCCGAGCCGATGACGGCGCACAAGGTGGGTGGCGTGGTGCTCGGGGTGCTGGGTCTCGCCATCGTGTTCGGCACGGAGCTGGGCGGGGGCGACCCGCTCGCCGCCTGGGCGAGTGTGGGTGTGCTGGTGGCCTCGCTCGCCGGCGCGTACGCCGGCGTGCTCATCAAGGCGAAGGGCACTCACATCGACCCGGCCGTCCTGGCCGGGGTGCAGATGACCGCGGGGTCCATTCCACTCGTGGCGGGGGGTGCGTTGCTGGAAGGCAATCCGCTGCGATTCGCATGGACCAGCTTCGGCGGTGATCTCGCTGGTCTATCTCACCGTGATGGGCTCGGTGGTCGCGTTTCTGGCCTACTACTGGCTGATCCGGCGCGTCCCGGTGTCGCGCGTGCTCCTGATCCCGCTCATCACGCCGCTGGTGGCGGTGGGACTGGGCGTGATGTTCCTGGGCGAAGCGGTGACATGGGGAACGGCGGTCGGCGGCAGCACGATCCTGGGCGGGGTCGGGCTCGCGATATGGAACGGCGGTCGGCGCTGAACAGGCCCTACTCGTCCTCGCCCTGGTTCTTGTAGAGCCAGTACTCCGGACCGGCCAGATTCTCGGGCCAGTCGTCGGAATGGAGATCTCCCCGCCACACCTCGGTATCGGTGGGCTCCCAATCCGTATCCGGCGTGTCCCAGGGAAGATCTCCCTCGCCTTCCCAGGGTCGCCCATCCTGTAGGCTCATGACCCGCTCCTGAAGTAGTCTCTGGGATTCCAGCGGGTCCATCTACGAGCAAATGCCGGGCCGCGCGGCGCGACCTCCGTGAGGCACCCGCGTCTCGCCGATGGAGCGGACTACCGCCATCCGCTTGGCCGGACTACAATTCCGTCTCCGCAATGACGGGACGTGGCGCAGCCCGGTAGCGCACTGCAATGGGGTTGCAGGGGTCGCGGGTTCAAATCCCGCCGTCCCGATGGGCACAGAGCCGACCGCACGCGGTCGGCTTTGTCGTGATCGGATTCACCGGACGACCGATCCACCTTCTCCTCGAGGTGCCGCATGCGGCGTGACGACCCTCGCTCTGTTTGCCCTTTTTCTCTCAGCCTGCGGCGATGGCCCGACAAGAAGGCCGGCGGAATCCGGAGGCGCGATGGCGATCGACTCGGCGGCGCTCACCAAGACGGCGTCAGGCCTCCAGTACCAGGACATCGTGGTCGGCACCGGTCCCGAGGCGGCCCCGGGGCAGATCGCCGTCGTCCACTACACCGGCTGGCTCACCGACGGGAAGAAGTTCGACAGCAGCCGGGACCGGGGCGAACCATTCGAGTTTCCGCTGGGCGGCGGGCAGGTGATCGCCGGATGGGATCAGGGCGTGGCGGGGATGAAGGTGGGGGGCCAGCGGAAGCTGGTGATTCCGCTCCGAGCTGGGCTACGGCACCATGGGGAGCCCGCCGGTGATTCCGGGCGGCGCGACGCTGGTGTTCGACGTGGAGCTGCTCGGGCTCAAGTGAGCTCCGGTCACTCCCAGTCCTCATCGCGATCAGCGTCATGGTCGTCGTCGTCGCCGTCCCGGTCGCGCTGCTCCGGCTGCTCCCGGGGCGCACCAGCTCGATGGACCCCTGAAATGATTCCAGCGTCATCTGGGCGCTCCCGGTGCCGAGCCGGAAGCTGAACCGCTTGCCCTTTCGGGTCTCGGTCAGGGTGACCGGGAACTCCGAGGCGAACTCCCCGTTGAAGGTGGACACCGACACGGCCGCGTTGCTGCTCGGCGGCGACGGTGACCGTGATGTCGCCGTTGTGGGTGGAGAAGCCGTAGCGGCCCCCGTCCTTGATGGTCCCGTCGTACATCATCTCACCATTCACCGAGGTGGCGCTCACGCTGGTGGCATCCACCTTCTCGAGAGTCGACGTCGCCGTTCACCGTCTCGGCCGTCACCTCGCCCGCTGCTGTTGCTGCACCGTCACGCCTTCGTTGACCGAGTGCACCTCGAGCCGCCCCTTGGCGCTCTTGAGCTCGACAGCCGCCCTGGACCGACTGCAGCGACACCAGGCCCTCGCCGCCGTCCACGCTCACCTCACCCTGCACGGTCTCCACGTTGACCGGCCCCTTGGCGCCGACGACCGTCACGTCGGTGTAGACCCCCGACAGGTCCAGCGGCATCCAGGCGGGCACGGTGATCGTCATGTCCACCATGCGGGGCGCCCCGCGGTGCCCTTCGGTCCGCACGCGTGATCGACGCGCCGGTGCGCTCGATCTCGACCCGAGTCCGCTGCGTCGGGGTCGGCCTCACCCGGACCGCGCTCTCGGTCCCAGGTCTTCACGTCGATCGTCGCCGGCGAAGGCGCTGACCTCCAGGCGCTGTCCTCGCTGCACCGGCACGGTCGAGTCGATCTGCTAGCAGGAGCGCGAGTACCAGTAAGCACGGCGAGATCCTTTCAGCTCACGGCCGAGACGAGCGAGGCCGCCTGCCGCAGCAGGTCCAGCTTGCGCCGCATCGTCTCGGCCAGGTGGGAATTCAGATACGCGTTGGCGGAGTCCGCCGCCACCGCGCGCTCGGCCTGCGCGATCGCGCGGTCGATCAGTGCGAGGTTCTGCTCCAGGACGCGCACCGTCGTGCTGTCGAGCCGCCCGCGCCCCTCGGCCAGGATCCGCTCCAGGTCGTGCACGGCGGCGTCGTAGCTCCGGACCGCGGTGCGGCGGCGGAGCCCACGGTCGTCACCGGGCGCCGGGGCGGATCGGACCGGCGCAGACGCGACGCGGGTGGAATCGGGGTGAACCAGCCAGGCGCCGCCGGCGCTGGCCACGGCGAGCGCGATTCCGGCCGCGAGCAGCTGGGGCACGGAGAAGGTGATCCCCCTTCGCCGCGGCGCCGCGACGATCCGCTCGACCGGGTTGATTGGACGGGCCGGGCCGGAGGTCTGCGCCGCGCCGATCCACTCGGGCATCCCGATCCGCCCGGCAACGCCGGACCAGAGGTCCCGGCTCGGCGGCCGATCGTCGAGGGAGCGCGCCCGCACCACGATGCGTCGGAGGTCTGCCAGGGTCTCCCGACACGAGGGGCAGGTCTCGAGATGCGCCTCCAGCGCCGCCCGCTCGGACTCGGGAAGCTCCCCGTCGAGGTATTCGGACAGCCGGTCGGTCCAATTGTCGGTCATGGGTCTCTCCTAGCGATCCAGATGCTGGCGCAGCGCCATGCGCGCCCGGTGCAGCTGCGACTTCGACGTGCCGCTCGCGAGGCCGAGCATCTCGGCGATCTCCTCGTGCCGGTACCCCTCGACGTCGTGCAGCACGAAGATCTGCCGGGCGCCGTCGGGGAGCCGCGCGATCGCGCTCTCCATGTCCATCGAGGTCTCCGGGGCGGCGCGGCGCGCCGGCACCGCGTCCAGGATCGTGTCGCCCTCGAGATACCGCTGCCGCTGCAGCCCCCTCCGCTCCCGCCGGCCGAGGATCACGTTGATCGCCAGCCGGTGGAGCCAGGTCCCGAAGGCCGCTTCACCCCGAAACGTTCCGAGCTTTTCCCAGGCTCGCACGAAGACGTCCTGGGCCGCCTCATCCGCCTCGTCGTCGCTGAGCATCCGCCGGGCCAGGCTGTGGATCCGCCCGACGTGGCCCCGATAGAGCCGCTCGAAGGCATGGGCGTCCCCGCTGGCGGCCAGAGTGGCATCCACGGCGTCCGAATCGGATTTGGTGGTCAGGTCTCGCCGCAGCGTCACCGGTCCTGGACGGGTTCGGGTCATTGCGAGGAATTGGATCGGAAACCCGATGGAAAGGTTGCAGCGGCGCGCGGTGGCGTCGAGGGTGGGACCGGGTGATCTTGCGCTCACATCCAACCACGCAAGCCATGACCGTGACCACGACCGCAGGCCCCATCCACGCCCCGACCGGCACGACGCTCTCCTGCAAAGGCTGGCATCAGGAGGCGGCGCTCCGGATGCTGATGAACAATCTCGACCCGGCGGTGGCAGAGCGTCCCGAGGAGCTGGTCGTCTATGGCGGGAGCGGGAAGGCCGCCCGCGACTGGCCCTCGCTACGAGCGGATCGTCGCCACCCTGCGGCGGCTCGAGAACGACGAGACCCTGCTGGTCCAGAGCGGCAAGCCGGTGGGGGTGTTCCGCACCCACGACGAGGCGCCGCGGGTCCTGATCGCGAACGCCCACCTGGTGCCGCGCTGGGCCACCTGGGACGAGTTCCGCCGACTCGAGGCCCTCGGCCTCACGATGTACGGCCAGATGACGGCGGGATCGTGGATCTACATCGGCACCCAGGGGATTCTCCAGGGCACCTACGAGACGTTCGCCGAGTGCGCCCGGCAACACTTCGGCGGCACCCTCGAGGGGCGCCTGGTGGTGACCGGCGGGCTCGGCGGCATGGGTGGCGCCCAGCCGCTCGCCGCGACCATGAACGGCGCCGCCTTCCTCGGTGTGGACGTAGACGAGAGCCGGATCCGCCGCCGGGTGGACAGCGGGTACTGCGACCGGCTGGAGACCGACCTCGACCAGGCGCTCCGCCTGCTGGACGACGCGCGCCGAACCCGGCGCGCCCTCTCCGTCGGCCTGCTCGGCAACATCGCCGACGTGGTGCCCGAGCTCGCCCGGCGCGGGATCGTCCCCGACGTGGTGACCGACCAGACGTCGGCTCACGATCTCCAGCTGGGCTACCTGCCGGTCGGCTGCTCGCTGGAGAATGCCGCCGCGCTCCGCGAGCGGGATCCCGCCGGGTACGAGGGGCGGGTACTCGACTCGATGGTGGCACATGTGCGCGCCATGCTGGATCTCAAGTCGCGCGGCGCGGTGGTGTTCGACTACGGCAACAATCTGCGGGGCCAGGTGGCCGACCATCGGGGCATGAAGGAGGCCTTCGACATCCCGGGCTTTGTCCCGGAGTACATCCGCCCGCTGTTTTGCCTCGGCGCGGGGCCGTTCCGCTGGGCGGCCTTGTCCGGAGACCCCGCCGACATCGCCACCACCGACCGGGCGGTACTGGAGACGTTTCCCAAGAAGGAGTCCCTCGCCCGCTGGATCCGCCAGGCCCAGGAGCGAGTGCAGTTCCAGGGCCTTCCGGCGCGGATCTGCTGGCTGGAATACGGCGAGCGCGCCGAGATGGGACTTCGCTTCAACTGGCTGGTGCGGAAGGGGAAGGTGGCGGCGCCGATCGTGATCGGCCGGGATCACCTGGACACCGGGTCGGTGGCGTCGCCCAACCGCGAGACCGAGGCGATGCGCGACGGGTCGGACGCGATCGCCGACTGGCCGCTGCTGAACGCTCTGCTCAACACCGCCTGCGGGGCGAGCTGGGTCTCGCTGCATCACGGCGGCGGGGTGGGCATCGGCTATTCCATCCACGCCGGCATGGTCGCGGTAGCCGACGGAACCGATGGGGGCGATCGCCGGCTCCAGCGGGTGCTGACCGCCGACCCCGGCACCGGCGTCATGCGCCACGCGGATGCCGGCTACCAGCTGGCGATCGATACCGCGCACCAGCGCGGCGTGGATCTGCCGTCGGTGCCCCAGCGGTGAGCCGCGCCCCGGCCACGTGAAGCTCCTCGAGAACATCGGCCTCCTCGCGACCTGCCGAGGTGAAGGCGGCCAGGGCGAGATCCACGCCGTCGCCGACGCTGCGATGGCGTGGGAGGGTGGCACGATCCGGTGGGTGGGGCCGCGACCCGAGCTGCCCCAGGAATACTGGCGCGCGGATCGGTTCGATGCCCAGGGGTCTCTGGTCGTGCCCGGCCTGGTGGACTGCCACACCCATCTCGCGTTCGGCGGCTGGCGCGCCGACGAGTTCGCCCGGCGGCTGCAGGGTGAGAGCTATCTCGACATCGCCAAGTCGGGAGGCGGGATCGCCCGCACCGTGCGGCTGACGCGCGAGACGAGCCCCGAGGCGCTGTACCAGCGCGCCCGGGGCTTCGTGCGCGAGATGATCTCGCTCGGCGTCACCACCATCGAGTGCAAGAGCGGCTACGGTCTCGATCGGGAGCACGAGCTGGCGTTGTTGCGGGTGTACGCCCGGCTCGCCAAGAGCGAGGCGGTGGGCATCGTCGCGACGTTTCTCGGCGCCCACGTGGTGCCCGCGGAGTACCGCGAGCGGCGCGAGGCCTACGTGGCGTTGCTGGTGGACGAGCTGATCCCGGCGATCGCCGCCGAGCGTCTCGCCTCCTGCTGCGACGTGTTCGTGGAGGAGTCGGCCTTCAGCGTGGACGAGGCCCGCCGCATTCTCCTCGCGGGCCGCGCGGCGGGACTGGCGCCCCGGCTGCACGCCGATCAGCTCACCTCGGCGGGTGGTGCGGAGCTGGCGGCCGAGGTGGGCGCGCTCTCGGCGGATCACCTGGAGCACGTGTCCGACGCGGGTATCGCCGCCATGGCCGGAGCCGGGGTGGTCGCGGTCAGCCTGCCGATCGCCACCCTCTACCTGGCCCAGCCGCCGATGCCGGCCCGACGGTGTATCGAGGCCGGGGTAGGCGTGGCGGTGGCGACCGACTTCAATCCCGGCTCCGCCCCGAGCTACCACCTGCCGCTCGCGATGACGCTCGCCTGCACCCTCCAGCGGATGACCCCGGCCGAGGCCCTCAAGGGGGCCACGTTCTACGCCGCCAAGGCCCTGGGCTTCGAGCAGCGGGTCGGCTCGCTGCAACGGGGCATGACCGCCGATTTCGCCCTCATCGACGCGCCCGATCCGGAGACCTGGCTCTACCATTTCCGGCCGAATGCCTGCCGGATGACCGTGGCGCGGGGGCAGGTGGTCTGGCGGGCGAGCGGTACGTCGGGCAGCCGGGAGCCCGGGTGAGAATGGGAGCGATTCGGCAGGTGTGCAAGAACTTGCGTGAACGCCCGTCCAAGTGCACTGTAGGTCTCCAGACACAGCAGATCACCCCTGAAAAACGGAGGCGCCATGGCATCTCGCCTGTTGGGCTTGTGCCTGATTTCCAGCGTCCTTGTGGCCTCCCCGGCACTCGCGCAGGTCCGCGAGCTGACCGGACAGGTCACCAACCAGGAGACCGGTCAAGGGGTCGGTGAGGCCGCGGTGTCGGTCGAGGGGACCGGCATCGCGATCCGGACGGGGAATGACGGTCGTTTCGCGGTGAATGTGCCGGAAGGCGACCAGACGCTCACGGTCCGGGCCATCGGCTTCAAGCGGCAGACCGTCGCGGCCCCCGGCTCCATCGCCACGGTTGACGGTCGCCCTCGAGCCCGACCCCTTCAAGCTGGAGGAGGTCGTGGTCACCGGGCAGTCCACCGGCATCGAGCGGCAGAATCTCCCCAATGCGGTGGCGACGGTGGGCGCCGATGAGCTGACTCGGGCACCCACCGGGACGCTCGAATCGGCGTTGCAGGGAAAGATCCCCGGCGCCCTCATCCAGGAGAACTCCGGCGCGCCGGGCGGCGGCATCCAGGTCAACCTGCGCGGCGTGTCCACGATCAACGCCGGCGCCGAGCCGCTCTTCGTGGTGGACGGGATCGTGGTGGCCAACTCCCAGATCCCCAACGGAGCCGACGCCGTGACGGCGGCCAATGCGGGCGGCAATCCGCGCAACCAGGACAACCCCACCAACCGCATCGCCGATCTCAACCCGGAGGACATCGAGCGGATCGAGGTCCTCAAGGGCGGCTCCGCGGCGGCGATCTACGGCTCCAAGGCCACCAACGGCGTCATCATCATCACCACCAAGCGGGGCGTGCAGGGCAAGCCGCAGTTCAACATCACCCAGCGCCTCGGCACCTTCGTGGCGGGCGAATACGCTGGGCTCCCGCACCTTCGGCAGCCTGGCCGAGGCGCAGGCGGCGTTCGACCCCGACACCACGGTGGCCCGGCTCTTCGATGCCGCGGCGGGCCAGACCTTCGACAACGAGGATTTCCTCTACGGCGAGCGTCCGTTGTCGTACGAGACCAACGCCAGCGTGAGCGGCGGAACCGAGCAGACCCGGTACTACATCTCCGGCCTGCTCAAGAACGACGGCGGCATCGGCGTCAACACCGGGTACAAGAAGCAGGGGATGCGGGTGAACGTGGACCAGCAGCTGGGCACGTGGCTCCTGCTCTCGGCCAATACCAACGTGATCCACAGCCGCTCCAAGCGGGGACTCTCCAACAACGACAACGCCGGCACCTCGCCCGTACCTGGTCTTTCCCTTCACGCCGAACTTCGTGGATCTCCGGGCGCCCGACGGACATCTCCGAGGACGAGCTGGTGGCGGCCGACTTCCCGCTGAATCCGTTCGAGCGCAGCAATCCGCTGCAGACCTTCCAGTTCCTCAAGAACGAAGAGGATACCTGGCGGGCCATGGGCACGCTGACGGCCAAGGCCACGGTGCTCGCCCGGCAGCATCACACCTGGCAGCTGATCGCCATCGGCGGGGCCGACTACTTCGAGCAGGACAACGATTTCGTCTCGCCCCCGGAGCTGGAGTACGAGCCCAACGACGGGCAGCCCGGCACCGTGGTGCTGAGCAAGTCGTCCAATCGGAACCTGAACCTGGCCGTCAACAGCAACTACGACCTACGTGCCCGGGTCGGGCGGCGGTGCAGTCCACCTTCTCGCTGGGCGTCCAGTACGAGGACCGCGATCTCGACGCCACCCGGATCCTCGCGCGCACGCTGCTTGAGCGGGCAGGAGAACCCGGACCAGGCGACCAGCGTCACCACGTTCCAGGACGAGCAGCTGGTGCGCGACCTCGGGTCTCTACGGCCAGGAAGAGCTGCTGCTGATGGACCGCAGGCTGCTGCTCACCGCCGGCGTTCGGGCCGACAAGACCAGCAACAACGGCGCAGACCGGAGACTTCTTCTTCTATCCCAAGGCGGCGGCGTCCTACCGGCTTCATCAAGCCGTTCGGCGGCGTGGACGAGATCAAGCTGCGGGGCGCCTTCGGCCAGACCGGCAACCAGCCGCTCTTCGGCCAGAAGTTCTCGCCCGACACCACCGGCACCATCGGCGGCCTGTTCGGCGTGATCCCCGGGCCCGCGGGCCGGCGATGACCTCGATCCAGCCGGAGAAGCAGACCGAGTTCGAGTTCGGCTTCGACGCCCAGCTCGCCGGCGGCCGGGCCGAGCTCAATGTCTCGGTGTATCAGCGGATGATCACCGACCTGATCCTGGAGCAGACCCTGGCACCCAGCGTGGGGCAGGGCACCCGCATCTTCAGCTCCGACAGCCGGCTGCGGAATCGCGGCGTCGAGGCGGCGCTCAACGTGTCGCCGGTGCAGAGCCAGAACTTCAACTGGCTCTTCCGCACCACCTTCTTCCTCAACCGGAGCCAGGTCCGCGCGCTGGACGTGCCCGCCTTCGAGACCGGCGGCTTCGGCACCTCGCTGGGAGCGTTCTTCATCGAGCAGGGCAAGTCGGCCACCCAGATCGTGGGCACCGAAGGGCTGGTGGGTGACGCCAACCCCGACTTCCAGATGTCCTTCTCCAACGACCTGACCTACAAGCGGCTCAGCTTCGGCTTCCTGTTGGACTGGAAGCAGGGCGGCGACATCATCAACCTGACCGAGTTCCTCTACGACGCCGGGCAGAACAGCGTCGACTACACCGAGCCGGGCGGCGGCGCCGATCGTCAGACCGCTTCCGGAGCGGGCTGACCCAGACGTACGTGCAGGACGGCTCGTACCTCAAGCTTCGCGAGGTCACCCTGGCGTACAACCTGCCCGAGACGCATCACCCGCAGCCTCTTCGGCGGCACCGCCCGCTACGTGCGGCTCTCGGTGAGCGCGCGCAACCTGCTCCGCTTCACCGGCTACCGCGGGCTCGATCCCGAAGTCAGCAACTTCGGCAACCAGGCCATCGTCCGGAACATCGACGTGGCTCCGTTCCCGCCGAGCCAGAGCTTCTTCTTCGGCTTCGACCTGGGCTTCTGACCATGAGAGCAACCATGACGATTCGTCGCGTTGTGCTCCTGGCCGGTGTGCTCGGCCTGGGAGCCTGCGGGTTCGACCTCACGACCAACCCCAACAGCCCCGATCCGATCGGGGCGAACCCGACCCGCGGCCAGGTGTCGGCCGCGGCCAACGGCATGCTGATCTCCCTGCGGCACGACGTGCCAGGACTTCGCGCTCGACGTCGGCATCCTGGGCCGCGAGGCGCTCCGCATCGACGGCTCCGACCCGCGATTCGTGGACGAGCTCCTGCTCGGCCAGCTCGATCCGGGCGGCGGCGCCTTCGGCGGCGACCACTGGGCCGAGGAGTACACCGCCATCCGGGGCGGCAACCTCCTCCTGGAGGCGCTCACCACCGCCGAGCAGCTCACCGCCGAGGAGGAGAGCGCCACCTCGGGCTACGCCAAGACGATGCAGGCGTATGCACTTCATCATCGTGCTGAACGCCCACACCCAGGACTCGATCCCGATCGACATCTCGACCGACGTGACCGCGCCGCCGGCGCCGTTCGTCACCAACGCGGCGGCCTACGATCATGTCGATCTCGCTGCTGGAAACGGGCAACACCGAGCTGCTGGCGGGTGGAGCCGCATTCCCGTTCGCGCTGCCGCCGGGCTTCGCGGGCTTCGACACCCCGGCCACGTTCGCCAGTTCAACCGGGCGCTCCGGGCCCGGGTGGCCGCCTACCGGGAGGACTGGGCCGGAGTCCTGACCGCCCTGGCGGCGTCGTTCATCGATCCCGCTGGCCGACCTCGCAGCTCGGCGTCTACATGAACTACGGGACGGGACCGGGCGACTTCGCCAACCCGCTGGCGCAGGACCCGCAGGCGGGCGAGAACTTCGCGCACCCGTCGTTGCCCGGCCTGGCGCAGACTCCAGACCGACGGAGTGACCCTCGACCGGCGGCTGGTGACCAAGACGGTGACCCGGACCGACGACCAACTCCAACGGTTTCAGCTCGGCGCTGGGCTGGACCCGCTATCCCAGCCCCACGTCGCCCATCCCGCTGATCAAGAACGAGGAGCTGATCCTCCTGCGGGCCGAGGCCAACATCAACCTGAGCGATCTGGGAGCGGCGCTCACCGACATCAACCTGATTCGGACCCAGTCGGGCGGCCTCGCGGCGCTCGGCGACGCTGGGCACCGCCGGATCAGGCCATCGACGAGCTGCTCTACAACCGGCTGTTCTCCCTGCTGTACGAAGGCGGGCACCGCTGGATCGACCTTCGTCGGTACGGCCGTCTGGCGCTGGCTCCGACCGGTGATCTGCCGGCCACCAGGGTGGGAGGCGGCGAGTCGGTGTTCCAGACATTCCCCGTTCCGCGGGCCGAGATTCTGGCGCGCTGATGGACGCTCTTGGCCAGTAGTCGCGCGTCGCTTCTCACGGGAGGGCATCGAGATGATCCACCGCATCACCCGAGTTTCGGGCGTTCGTCTGCTCGCCGCCGCCGTCGTGCTGTTCTCGGTCGCCGCCTGCGGTGGCGAGGCATCCAAGTACTCCGGCTCCTGGAAGCGGGATCTCTACGGCGAGGGAGAAGTGCAGATGAAGCTGGCCTCGAACGGTGGGCTGGAGCTGATGCTGCCGTCGCCCCGCTGGCCGGACTAGCGTGGACATGAAGGGCACAGCGCCGCCTTCACCGGCGACACGCTGGTCTTCAAGGCCGACACCGCCGGCAGCGCCTGCCAGACCGCCGACGCGCGCTACGTGGTGAGCCGGACCGAGAACGAGCTGCACATCGCCGGCTTGGGGATGGATTCCTGCGGCGGGCGGCGGGCCGCCCTGGTGGGGACCTGGAAGAAGACCTGAGTCCGCCTACCTCGCGGGCGCCGGCAGCGCCGGCCACTGCTGGGTGACGCAGTGGAAGGCGCCCAGGCCCCAGACCAGGTCGGTGCAGTCGATGCCGACCACCTCGCGGCCGGGAAACAGTCCCGCGAGTGTCGCCTGGGCCTCGGCGTCGCGCGGTCGGGATCGTAGGTGGGTAGCAGCACGAGTCCGTTGGCGATGTAGAAGTTCGCGTAGCTGGCCGGCAGCCGCTGGCCGTCGTGGTAGAGCGGGCGCGGCATGGGCAGGGTGACCACCCGGAGCGGTCGTCCGTCCTGATCGCGCATGGCCCGGAGCCGCTCCAGGTTCTCCTGGAGCGGCTCGTAGTTTTCGTCGGCCGGATCCTCCTCGACGACGGTCACGACCGTCCGCGGATCGACGAAGCGGGTCAGGTCGTCGACGTGGCCGTCGGTGTCGTCGCCCACGATCCCGTCGCCCAGCCAGAGGATGTGGCGCACGCCGAGGTAGCGCGCAGAGGCTGGCTTCGATCTGCCGCGCGGTCGAGCTGCGGATTGCGGTTCGGGTTGAGCAGGCAGGCCTCGGTCGTGAGCAGCGTGCCGCGGCCGTTCACGTCGATGGATCCGCCTTCCAGGACGATCCCGGGATGAAGCACCGGCATGCCGAGCTCCCGGCCGATCCGGGTGGGGATCACGTCGTCGAGGTCGAACGGCGGGTACTTGCCGCCCCACGCGTTGTATCCCCAGTCGAGGATGGCCTCTTCGGCGCCGCCGTCCGACGCGCGCTGCACGAAGATGGGCCCGTGGTCCCGGCACCAGGCGTCGTTGGTGGGGTTGGTGGTGGAAGAAGACGTGGCCCGGGTCCGCGCCCTCGTCGGCGAGCAGGCGGCGGACTCGGCTTCCATGGCGGGTCCGGCCACGTTGATGTGCACCTCCTCGCGGTCGGCGAGGAGCCGCACCATCCGTGCGAAGATGCGCGGCACCGGCCCGAACTTCCCGGGCCAGGACGCCTCCTTGTGAGGCCAGCTGAGCCAGGTGCCGCGATGCGGCTCCCACTCGGCCGGCATGTGGAAGTCGCGGAGGGCGGGCGTGCTAATCGAGGTACCGCCGCGTGATGTCCTGGTACGCGTCGATCCGGCGGTCGCGCAGGAAGGGCCAGTGCGTCCGGCTTGCGTCCACCTTGGACGAGATCGCACGCGACGGTGAGCATCTCTTCGCCGGTGCCGCCCTTGGCGAGGAGACGACCACCGGGATCGGACACGAAGCTGCCGCCCCAGAACTCGATGCCGCCCGGAGCGGCCTGGCCCTCGTGGCCGACCCGGTTGACCGCGCAGACGTAGACTCCGTTGGCGATGGCGTGGCTGCGCTGGATCGTCTCCCAGGCCGCCTGCTGCTGGGCCCCGTGCTCTTCCTTCTCGGCGGGAAGCCAGCCGATCGCGGTGGGATAGAAGAGGATCTGGGCCCCGCTCATGGCGGTGAGCCGCGCCGCCTCGGGATACCACTGGTCCCAGCAGATGAGCACGCCGATGCGGCCGTACCGCGTGTCCCAGGCCCGGAAGCCGAGGTCGCCCGGCGTGAAGTAGAACTTCTCGTAGTATTGCGGGTCGTCCGGGATGTGCATCTTCCGGTACTTGCCGAGATACTGCCCGTCCGCGTCGATGATGGCGGCGGTGTTGTGGTAGAGTCCCTCGGCGCGCTTCTCGAAGAGCGAGGCGATGATCACCACCCCGAGCTCCCGCGCGAGCGTCACGAGCCGGTCCGTCGACGGGCCGGGGATCGGCTCGGCCAGCTCGAAGTACCTGTGGTCCTCGGTCTGGCAGAAGTACTGGCTGCGGAAGAGCTCCTGCAGGCAGATGATCTGGGCGCCCTGCTGCGCCGCCTCGCGCACCCGCCGAATGGCCTTGTCCAGGTTCTCCTGCGGGTCGGTACCGCATTGCATCTGGACCAGCCCGACCGTCACCGACTTGCCGAGAGGGTTCATGTGTCTAAGATAATGCCCGAACAGGATTTCGCCGGAGTGATCCAGATCACCTGGCCGACCGTGGTGACAGGTCGCGGCATGGGATGCGTCGTGGGCGCTAGCATGGTCATCGGCACCAAGGGTACGGCCACAACCTGGAAAGGACGGCGAGGGATGCACACTGAGTGGATGGAGGCTTCGGCTGCGCGGCGCGCGGCCAAGCGCTGTCTGATGCTTGCGGCGGTGACCCTGTTCGCCGCGTGCGGCGGCGGAAGCCGCGACAGCGCGGGACCGCGGGCGGGACCGAAGGAGCAGCGGTGACGGACTCTGCCGTCACCGCGCCGGCCGACAATACCGCGGCGGATTCCGCCGCTTCGTCCGCGCCCGATACCGCGGCAGCACCAGCGGCTCCCGCCGCGGTGCCCGACACCGCTCCGAAGCAATCCGCACAGCGTCCGACCCAGCCGCCCGCTCCGGCCAAGACCGCGAAGCCGGCTGCCAAGCCCGCGGTCAAGCCGGCGGACACCGCCAAACCGGCGGACACCGCGGCCGCGGCGGTCGCCACCACCGCGACGCCTTCCGATTCGACGCCGCCAGCTGCTGCGCCAGCGGCCGCCGCGGCGCCGAGCGCCCCCACCTCCGGCGAGACCCAGAGCGCCAGCGAACCGCTGCGCGATGCCTACCATCAGGCGCCGAAGGACACTGTGGACCAGGTGACCTACGACGGCTGGAAGCAGTACAACCTCAACTGCGCCCGCTGCCACGGCGAGGACGTGATGGGCACGACCATCGCCCCTCATCTCATCATGTCGCTCAAGCCGGATGGGCCCATCAACACCCAGGAAGCGTTCGTACAGGTGGTGTGCGCCGGCCGCCCGGAGAAAGGCATGCCGGCGTGGTGTGCCCTCGGCATGGATCCGGCCAAGATCAACCAGATCTATTCCTACGTGAAGGGCCGGAGCGCCGGCAAGATCGGCCCGGGCCGACCCGCGGTCAAACAACAGGGGTAGTCCATGAATCCCGTCGTCTTCGCGGTCGCGCTGCTGTCGCTGCACACCGTCGTCCGCGTCGGACCGGCCCGAGGACAGGACGGTGCGACCGTCAGTGCAGCCGAGTACGAGGGGTGGCGGCAGTACAACGTGCATTGCGCCCGCTGCCACGGTCAGGACGCACTACCCAATCCCGTCGCGGCCAATCTGCTGGAGAGCCTCGCGCCGGGCGGTCCCGCCGCCGGCAAGGAGACGTTCACCAAAGTCGTGGTCGATGGGCGTGCGGATCGCGGCATGCCGGCATTCCAGAAGACCGTGACCGCGGAGCAGGTCGATGCGATTTACGCCTACCTCACGGGCCGCGCCGGGAAGCGCATTGCAGCCGGACGTCCCAAGGATCCCAAGCAGGGGGGCGGTAGAGGGGAGTAGTCTCAGGACGAGGCCCGGAAAGACACCGCCGCCTCACCGAGGCGAGCGGGCCATCGGAGCGTGAGCGATTCGCCCTGCCTGGTGCGGTCGAGTCCCCGCTCCGATTTCGCGACCGTCTCGATGTCGAAGCGCCACTGGTCTGCCGCGGGCGTCGGCTCGAGGTCGATGCCGCCGGCCAGGGAGAGCTCGGTGGAAAAGAGGTCGTCGGCCGCGAAAGCCGCGGCGTCCCAGGCGAACTGCACCGTCACCCGTCCGTCGCTGCCGAACCGGTACAGCTTGGCCAATCGCTCCCGCCCCTCGCCCGTGGCGCAGGCGATCTCCACCGCTCCTCGCCGTCGCTGGATCGCGTAGTGGAACGGCGCCCTGGCCCAGGAGTGTGACGGGGGGTAGTCTCCGCCCGCGAATGCCTCCAGGGGGAGCGAGGCGGGCAGAATCCGCTCCAGCAACAGCGCCCGGTCCTCTCGGTCCACCGGAGGGCGCGTGTCGAGGCGGATGCCCTCCTCGATATCGTGAATGCTCGCGGCGCCGCCGTCCGCATGTCCCGCCGTGGCCGCGGCGCGCTCGAGTGCGAGGTCATGGTACGCCTCGCGCCGTCGGGTGAGGACGTTGGCGTAGTTGATCCCCCGCTGAAACACGGTGTACTCCTCGAGGCCCGAGCCCCGCTGAGGGCTCACCAGCGCAGAGAACGATTCCGAGTGCACCCAGATCTCCTGGTGCCCGTCGCCGTCGAAGTCGAGGATCTCCCAGGCGAGACCCTTTCCGTGGCGCAGCAGGCCTTCGGCCAGCGCCAGCTCCCGCCAGACGGCGTCCCTGAGGTGTGGCAGATAGAGGCCGCCGAAGACGCCGTGCCAGTAGGCGTCGTTGCATTGAGCCCGGCCGATGGCGCGGCGCGCGTCGGACGGGTTGCCCTTTCGGCGGCAGAGCGCCGACAGGGCCTGCATCTTCTTGTGCATCCGGTTCGATTCAGAGTATCGCACCAGGAAGTTGCGCCAGTGCGCCCCGCGAACCAGCGCGCCGTCGGGGCCGGCGGCGCGCGCCTCGCCCATGTCGTCCCGGAGACGCGTGAGCCGAAGCGCGGCATCCGGAGGCAGCGACCAGCCTTCCATCTCGGTATATGAGGCGGTCGGAAGGTAGGCGAGGCCGTTGCTGGGCACCTCCGCGAGGGCCTCGTCGAGCCGGCTGAGACGGACCTCTCCCGCTTCCACCATTCCCGCCACGGTTCCCACGAACTGATCGAGCCACCCGCGCTCATACACCCACTCCTTGGTGCCCGGCCAGCCGCCGAACTTTTCGCCGTCGTCGGCCAGCACGGCGAGGCGGTGGCCGTTGGAGCGCAGGTCGCGCAGGTACTGGGCGGTCTCCTCCGGCGGGCGGAAGGGAATCAGGTAGCGCAGGCGCTCGTCGATGGGAAAGAGGGCGAGGCGGCGGCCGTCGCTCTCGGTCCAGAACGGCGCGTGGAGCCGATCGCGCTCGAATCCGGTTACCAGGAAATGACGATCATCCACCAGCGCGTAGCGCACGCCGGCAATCGCGAGGTCGGCGGCGAGCTCGGGTTCCCAGACGCGCTCGGTCAGCCACAGCCCTTCGGCATCCACGCCGAAGCGCCGGCGGACCGCCTCCTGCATCCACTGGATCTGCTCGACGCGATCGGGACGAGGCAGCGAGGCGAGCACCGGCTCGTAGAGGCCCGAGAGGAGGATTTCGACTTTACCATCGGCGGCGAGCTTGCCCACCCGGTCGAGGTAGGCCGGCTCGTGCCGCTCCAGCCACTCGAGCAGCGGCCCGGAGAGGTGGAGGACGATCGGCAGAAACCCGCGGCCCGCGAGCCGGTCGAGCAGAGGTCGGTACACGTCCTCCACGTGCTGCGCGAAGACGTGGTCGAAGTTGCCCACCGGCTGGTGCAGGTGGAGTCCGAAGACGAAGCGTATGGGTTGCATGGGATTCAGGTCGAGACGAGGGAGCGGGATCCGCCGAGGGCCGCCGCGATCGCGGGCAGGACGTCCGGGAAGATGTCGTCGCGGCGAGCCAGCTCTTCGGCGCGCGTCTGCGCCTGGGCGCGGCCGCTCTCTCCGGCGGCCAGCCCGTCGAGGAGCGCGTCGGCATCGTCGCAATGCTCCCGGAATCGGCGCTCGGCGTAGTCCGCCGCCGCCCCCGTAGAGATGATGAATTGCCAGTCGGACGCCTGGGCCAGCAGCAGCTCCCGGGCGGCCTGGGCGAGGACCGGGTGGGCCGATGGCTCGGAGAGCGCGGCGGGCGCCGCGTCCCAGAACCGGTCCTCCAGCGGCCAGAGACGCTCCCAGGTCCAGGCGGTGCGGCCGTTCAGCCACATGCTGAAGTCCCCTTCAGCGCCCCAGGACCCCGACGCGAGGCGAATCGGCTGGCGGGTTGGATGGTCCGCCAATCGTCGCGCGGCGGTCGCCGGTCTGATGCCACGGTCAGCGCGGGCGAGCGACCGGTACACCGCCGCGAGCCAATCGGGTCCCTCGAACCACCAGTGCCCGAACAGCTCGGTGTCGAACGGTGCCACGATGGCTTCGTGGAGCCGATGGCGCTCGGCGAGCGCGATCTCCGCCAGCAGATCGGCGAAGTGATCGGCGTGATCGCCCGCGCGCTCCAGCGCGGCGGTGCGATCGTAGGGCTCCTTGGCGCCGAGGTCGACGTCGCCGCCGCTCACCCGCCAGAGCTTGAGGCCGCCGGGCCACCGCATCTTGTGGAACTCGAGGTAATGCGCGTCTCCCGGATATCCCTGATGGCGGCTCCAGACCTGCAGGGATGAGCGGGGATCCCGTACCAGGACAGTGACGCCATCCCCTCGCGTCGGGGCGATCTGGTAGGCCACGTACGGCGAACGATGCGCGATGCCGCCGGGGCGCTCGCTCGAGCGCGGCACCATCGGATCCGACGCCGGGTCGCCGTAGACGCCGAGCGGCCGCCCGGCCGAGGCGAGATGCGCGTCCACGAAACAGTAGCGGAAGCCGGCGTCCGCCACGTGCTCCTCGATGCCGCGGCGCACGCCGGTGGCGGGCGCCGATCGCGACGGTCGCCAGGGCCCGCGGGGCCGGTAGGCGCACTCCGGAAGCCAGAGCCCTTCCGGGGCTCGGCCGAAGAGCCGCCGGTGCTCGGCGCGTCCGACGGCCAGCTGCAGGCGGATGCTCTCGTCACGGGCGAGCAGGGGGAGGAAGCCATGGGTGGCGGCGGACCCGAGCGTCTCGAGGCGCCCGGCACGCTCGAGCTCGCGCAGCGACGCGACGATGTCCCCGCCGATATGGTGGAAGAAGTCCCGCAGCCGGACCAGCCGGTCGCGCCAGAAGTCCACCAGTGGGAGGAGGTGGGCTTCCCCCGTCGCCGCGAGCGACTCCGGCGCCGCGTCACAGGTCTCGAGCCGGTGCGCGAAGAAGGTCTCCATCTCCGACCCGAAGGTGGGACTGGCGAGCTGATTGGCGAGCACCGGCGGTGACGCCGAGGGTGACGGGGGCGGGGATTCGGCTCGGCCGCGAGCTGCTGCAGGTGCTCGAGCAGTGGCAGATAGGTGTCGAGCGCAGCCTCGCAGAGCCAGTCGCTGCCGTGCGGCCATCGCCCGTGGTTCAGGACGTACGGCAAGTGGCTGTGGAGCGCGAGCACGAAGTCCATCGGAGCCGCCTATCGCATGGCGGCGTGGGCGACGGCGCGTCGGTACACCTCGAGGTACTGGTCCACCGACCGCTCCCAGCTGAAGTCGCGGGCCATCCCCCGGCGGATCATGGCGGTCCACTTGGCGGTCTCGGCGTAACCGCGGAGCGCCCGGAAGCTGGCGTCCTGGAACGCCTCGGACGTGTAGCCGTCGAAGGCGAATCCGGTCACGCCGTCTTCGACCGTATCGGCGAGTCCGCCGACGCGGCGCACGATGGGCGGCGCGCCGTAGCGCTGCGCCCGCATCTGGGTGAGTCCGCAGGGCTCGTAGAGCGACGGCATGAGGAAGATGTCGGCGCCGGCCATGAGCCGGTGCTCCAGGCGGTCGGTGAAGTCGAGCTGCACGCCGATGCGGTTGGGCGCCGACGTCGCGAGCTCGACCAGTGCCTGTTCGTAGCGCGGATCGCCGCTGCCCGAGAAAGACGAACTGGGCGTCACTGCCGAGCAGCTCGCCGGCGCCGAGGATGAGATCGAGACCCTTCTGGGTCACCAGCCGGCCGGTCAGGCCGAAGAGCGGCACCTTCCGGCGCTGGGGCAGGCCGAACGACCGCTGCAGCGCCGCCTTGCAGCGCCGCTTGCCCTCCAGCTTGTCGGCGGAGTACTGGGCGGTGATCTGGGTATCGGTCGCGGGATTCCAGATCCGCTGATCGATGCCGTTGATCACGCCGACCAGCCGGTCGCCCAGCGCGCCGAACAGGTGGTGCAGCCCGAAGCCGCCGCCCGGGGTGCGGAGCTCCCTGGCCTGCGTCGGGCTCACGGTGGTCACGGCGTCGGCGAACACCACGCCGCCCTTCAGGAAGTTCACCTTCCCGTACCACTCCAGCTGCTGCCAGTTGTAGACCTCCCACGGGAGACCGATCTCGGGCATCGATCTCGGGACCGAAGTGCCCCTGGTAGCCGGGATTGTGCACCGACACCACGGGTGTGGTGGCGCGGGCCCAGCGCTCGTGGGCCAGGATGGTCCGGAGGTAGACGGGCGCCAGCGCGGTGTGCCAGTCGTGGGCATGGAGCAGGATGGGACCGGGCACCAGCCGCGGCAGCGCCAGCAGCGAGGCCAGGGCGAAGAAGGCGAACCGGCGGTGGTTGTCGGCGTAGTCGGCGCCGGCCTCGCCGTAGATCCCGTGGCGATTGAAGTAGTCGAGATGCTCGACGAAGTAGACCTGCGGGCCGGTGGCCGGGCCGGTCACGCGGAAGATGCGGCCCTCCTCGTTCCGCGTCCCGAGGGGCACCACGAACGGCTGACCGACCGGCTCCAGGTCGGGGTCCTCGTCGCGGACGGAGCGGTACAGGGGAAGGATCGCCGTGACGGGCAGGCCGGCGGCATGCTGGAAGTTGGCCAGCCCGGCAACCGCCTCCGCGAGTCCGCCGGTCCGGGCGTAGGGAGAGTACTCCGCCGTGAGGTGCACGATCGAGACGGGCTCGCCCGTGGCGGTGACCAGACCGGCCATCAGTCGTGCCTCATCCCGTGGGCGGGTCGTCGCCCGCCGCTTCGCCGCGGATCGCGGGGGCGTAGTACTCCTGCACGTAGTTCTGAACCATCCGGCGGGCGGTGAACTTCGAGCCGGCGAGCCGGAGCGCGTGGCGCATCTTGTCCACCCAGCCGAGGGGCACTCCACCGTCGTTGCGCGTGTGATAGAGCGGCACCACCTGGTCTTCCAGCAGGCGATAGAACCGCTCCACGTCCGCCGCATCGGCGTCCTCGGTGTCGCCCGCGGGGGAGATCGCCCAGCCGCTGAGGCCGTCGAACCCCTCCTGCCACCAGCCGTCGAGGGTGCTGAGCTGCGGCACCCCGTTCAGTCCCGCCTTCATGCCGCTGGTGCCCGACGCCTCGAGCGGAACCCTCGGCAGGTTGATCCAGAGGTCCACACCCTGCACCAGCAGGTGCGCGAGGTGCATGTCGTAGTCCTCGAGAAACGCCACACGCCCCTCGAACGCGGGATCCCGGGTGAACTGGTAGACGCTCTGCAGCACTTCCTTTCCCGGGTTGTCGGCCGGGTGCGCCTTGCCGGCGAAGATGATCTGCACCGGGCGCCGCTGGTCCACCAGCAGCCGCCGCAAGCGGTCGAGGTCGTGGAAGATCAGGTTGGCCCGCTTGTAGGTCGCGAAGCGCCGGGCAAAGCCGAGCGTGAGGGCGGCGGGATCGAGCAGGGTCCCCGCGCCGACGACCTGCGCCGCCTCCTTGAAGCGGGTGGCGAAGCGTCGCCGGGTGTCCTCCCGGATTCGGGTCGCCAGCACATGCTTGAGCCGGAGGTGCGCGCTCCAGAAGCGGCCGTGGTCCAGGGTGAGTACCTGGTCCCAGAAGCCGGGATCGTCGAGCCGTTCGCCCCAGTCGGGACCGATGTGGTGATCGAGCAGCTCCATGATCGGCGTCGCCATCCAGGTGGCCAGATGGACGCCGTTGGTGACATGCCCAACGGGGACGGCCTCCCAGGGCCGGCCCGGCCACAGATCGCGCCACAGGTTTCTCGACACCTGGCCGTGGCGGCGGGAGACGCCGTTCACCCGGGCCGACATCCGCATGGCGCACACCGTCATGTGGAACTGGCCCTCGATGCTGGGATGCTTGCCCAACCCGAACAGGGTGTCCCGGTCGATCCCCATCTCTTTCCAGATCGGCCCGGCGCAGGCCTCGAGGGCTTCGACGGCGAACGCGTCATGACCCGCCGGCACCGGCGTGTGGGTGGTGAACACGCTGCGGGCGCGGACCTCGCGGATCGCCTGGTCCAGCGGCGTGCCGGCGACGAGCAGCTCGCGCAGCCGCTCGATCATCATGAAGGCGGCATGGCCCTCGTTCGCGTGCCACACCGCGGGGTCGATGCCGAGTGCCCGGAGCACGCGCACGCCGCCGACGCCGAGAATCCACTCCTGCCTCACGCGCAGGTCGGGCCCCCCGGCGTAGAGCTTGTTCATGAGACCGCGGTCGTCCGGATGGTTGGGCTCGAGGTTGGTATCGAGCAGGTAGATCGGCACCCGGCCCACCATGATGCGCCAGGCGCGGACCTGCACCGGCCGGCCCGAGGTCTCCACGATCGTGAGGAACGGCTTCCCGTTCGGACCGCGCACCGGCTCCAGCGGCGTGAGCGAGACGTCGTACTCGTCGTCGCTGTCCTCCTGCCACCCGTCGGGCCGCAGGTGCTGGTCGAAATAGCCCTTCATGTACATCAGGCCGACGCCGACGAGCGGCACGCCGACGTCGCTGGCCGCCTTGCAATGGTCTCCGGCCAGGACGCCGAGCCCGCCGGAGTAGATCGGCACCGAGCTGTGGAGTCCGAATTCGGCGCAGAAGTAGGCGACCGGCCGGCCCGTGTCGAGCTCGGCGTGGTGCCGGGTGAACCAGGTGTCGTGGCTCGAGGTCTCGTGCGCCATCCGCACCATCACCTCGTCGTACCGGCGCAGGAAGTCGGCCTCGCTGGCGCACGCCGCGATCCGCTCGGGATCGACCCGGCAGAGCAGCTCCAGCGGATTGTGACGGGTCATGCCCCAGAGCGCGGGATCGATGCTGCGGAACAATCCGCGCGCCTCGCGATTCCAGCTCCACCAGACATTCTTCGCGATGGCCGAGAGGCCTTCGACGCGGGCGGGCAGGTAAGGGATGTGGCCGGTTTGGACAGTCATAGGGCGGTAGTATAGCCGGGCCGGGAGGAAGGGTGGAATGGCGCCCGTCCGCTCGTCCGACCCTACCGCACCAGCTTCTTGAACCGGATCCGATGCGGCTGGCCCGCCTCGACGCCTTTGCGCCGCTTGAGGTCGGCACTGTAGTCCGCGTAGTTGCCCTCGAACCACACCACCTCGCTGTCGCCTTCGAAGGCGAGGATGTGGGTGGCGATGCGGTCGAGGAACCAGCGGTCGTGGCTGATGACCACGGCGCATCCGGCGAAGCCGAGCAGGGCCTCCTCCAGCGCGCGCAGCGTGTCCACGTCGAGGTCGTTGGTGGGCTCGTCGAGCAGCAGCAGGTTGCCGCCGCTCCGAAGCAGCTTGGCCAGGTGGAGGCGATTCCGCTCGCCGCCCGAGAGGGTGCCGACCTTCTTCTGCTGATCCGAACCACGAAAGTTGAAGCCCGCGCTGTAGGCCCGCGCGTTGACCGTGCGGCGCCCGAACTGCAGCTGATCCTGGCCGCCGGAGATCTCCTGGTAGACGGTCTTCTCGGGGTCGAGCGCGTCCCGGCTCTGGTCCACGTAGGCGATCTGCACCGTGGAGCCCACGGTCAGCGTCCCGCTGTCGGGCGACTCCTGCCCGGTGATCATCCGGAAGAGGGTGGTCTTGCCGGCGCCGTTGGGGCCGATCACCCCCACGATGCCGCCGCGCGGCAACGCGAAGGTCAGGTCCTCGATCAGCAGGCGGTCGCCGTAGCCCTTGCTCAGGTGCTCGGCCACCACCACCTCGTCGCCCAGGCGCTCGGGGACGGGGATCAGAATCTCCGCCGATCCCTCGGTCTGCCGAGCGGCCTCCTCGCGCAGCTCCTCGTAGCGGGTGATGCGCGCCTTGTTCTTGGCCTGGCGCGCGCGGGGCGACATCCGGATCCACTCCAGCTCGTGCTGCAGCGTCTTCTGCCGGGCGGACGCCTGCTTCTCCTCCTGCGCCAGGCGGCGCTCCTTCTGCTCCAGCCAGGAGGAGTAATTGCCCTCCCAGGGTATGCCCGCCCCCTGGTAGAGCTCGAGGATCCAGCCGGCGACGTTGTCCAGGAAGTAGCGGTCGTGGGTCACCGCGACCACCGTCCCGGGGAACTGCGCGAGGTAGCGTTCCAGCCACCAGACGCTCTCCGCGTCGAGGTGGTTGGTCGGCTCGTCGAGCAGCAGCATGTCGGGCTGCTCGAGCAGTACCCGGCAGAGCGCCACCCGGCGGCGCTCGCCGCCCGACAGGCGCGCCACGTCGGCGTCGCCGGGCGGGAGCCGGAGCGCGTCCATCGCGATGTCCACCTTGTGGTCGAGCTCCCACAGCCCCTGCGCGTCGATCCGCTCCTGCAGGTTGCCCTGCTTCTCCAGGAGGCGGGTCATCTCGTCGTCATCCATCGGCTCGGCGAATTTCGCGCTGATCTCCTCGAACTGGCGCAGCAGCCCCCGCTGGACGGCGACCGCCTCTTCCACGTTGCCGCGCACGTCCTTGGACGGGTCGAGCTGCGGCTCCTGCGGCAGGTAGCCGATGCGGGTGCCGGGGAGTGGCCGCGCGTCGCCAAGAAAGTCCTTGTCCACTCCCGCCATGATCCGGAGCAGGGAGGACTTGCCCGCGCCGTTGGCGCCCAGCACCCCGATCTTCGCGCCGGGGAAGAAGGCGAGATGGATGCCCTTGAGGATCTCGCGGGATGGGGGCACGACCTTGCGGAGGTCGCGCATGGTGAAGACGTATTCGCCGGCCATGGGGAGCTTTGAGCTATGAGCTACGAGCTATGAGCTGAAAGCATGGGACATCGCCCTGCCCCCAGCGTGGTCACCGCGGGTACAACCTAATCGCTCCAGGCTCATAGCTCATAGCTCGTCATAGCTCATAGCTCACATAGCTCATAGCTCCCAAAAACCAAAAGGGCGTCCCAGCGGGGACGCCCTCGGAGGGTCGGGGTGCGATGTGGGTCAGCTGAGGTGCTTGTTCACTTTGCTGGTCATCTCGAACATGCTGACCTGGCTCTTGCCGCCGAAGACCGGGCGGAGCTTCTCGTCGGCGTTGATCATGCGGCGGTTCTTGGAATCCTGCAGCCCGTTCCGCTTGATGTACGCCCAGAGCTTCTTGGTGACCTCGGTGCGGGGCAGCGAGCTGGAGCCGACCACGGCCGCCAGGGCGTTGCTGGGCTGCATCGGCTTCATGAACGCCGCGCTCGGCGTGCGCTTCTTGCCGCTCTTCTTGGTCGCCTTCTTTCGTGCCGCAGTCTTCTTCGCCGGCTTCCGGGCGCTCTTCTTGGCGGACTTCTTGGCTGCCTTCTTCTTGGTGGCCATCGCGTGTCTCCCAGTGTTTGTGAGGACCGTGCGTGCCGCGGTACCGCAGAACTCCCGTGACAAACAGTAAACGACCGGCGCAGCGGCGCAATAGGGAAATGCCGGATTTCCCCCGGGAGAATCGCTCCGCGCTCCCCGGGGAGCGTCGCGCCGGCGCCCCGCGTCAGCGCTCGCGCGGGTCGAGCGCGCGCTCGACCTCACGCAGATCGGCCTCGATTTCCCGGGGGCGATTGGCGCCTGGCGGTGGCGGATCGGCCTCGGTGTGATAGTGCAGCAGCATGCCGGGATCCTTGAGCACGTGCCCCGTGAGCACCGCGACGACGCGCGCATCGGGACGCATCGCACCGCGCCGCACCAGCTCGCGCACCCCGGCGACGGCGGCGGCGCTGGCGGGCTCGCAGCCCACGCCGCAGCCGTCCACCGCCGCTTTCGCCTCCAGAATCAGCGCGTCGCTCACCGAGAGGACCACGCCGTCCGTCTCCCGGATGGCGCGCACCGCGCGCTCGTGCGAAGCGGGATCGCCGATCCGGATCGCCGTGGCTACCGTTTCCGGCTCCACCCGATACCGGGTGCGAAAGTCTTCGGCGAAGCTCCGCGCGAAGGGGGCCGCGCCCTCGGCCTGCACCGCCGCGAGACGCGGCATGCGATCGATCAGGCCCCACGCGCGCGCTTCACGCAGAGCTTTGCCGAAGGCGGCGGTGTTTCCCAGGTTGCCGGCCGGGAGCACGATCCAGTCGGGCGGATCCCATCCCAGCTGCTGCAGCAGCTCCAGCACGATGGTCTTCTGGCCTTCGATCCGGAATGGGTTGATCGAGTTGAGCAGATACACCCCGAGCCGCTCGCTGGCCTCCTCGACCAGGCGGAGACAGTCGTCGAATCCCCCCCGCACCAGCAGCGTGCGTGCGCCATACGCCAGCGACTGCGCCAGCTTCCCCGAGGCCACGTTTCCCGCCGGGACCAGCACGAGCGCCGGCAGCCCCGCCTGGGCCGCGTACGCGGCCAGGGACGCCGAGGTGTTCCCGGTAGAGGCGCACGCCACCGCGCGGGCGCCGATGCGCGTGGCCTGGGTGACGCCCACCGTCATGCCCCGATCCTTGAACGAGCCGGTGGGATTGTGCCCTTCGTGCTTGAGCAGGAGCCGCCCGAGTCCGGTCCAGGCGTCGAGCGCGTCGCGGTGCAACAGCGGCGTGTTGCCCTCGGGATGGGTGACCACCACCTCGGCCGAGGGCAGCACCACCTCGCGAAACCGCCACACGCCCGACGCGCCCACGCCGGGTTGCTGGCCCCGCCGCTCGGTGAAGCGCAGCACCAGCTCGGCGCGGGTGAGGGTAGGGGTCCGATGCACGACCTCCAGCAGCCCGCCGCAGGTCGGACAGCGGGACCGCGGGTCGAGCTCGGTCAGCTCGCCGCCGCAGGAGGTGCAGGCCTGCCACGTCACCGGGCGATCGGTCTCGAACCTCATGTCGGCACCCCTCCCTCGCGACGGACCGTCGCGCCCTCCCGGTCCACCGGTTCCACCCGCACCTGGCAGCCCGGGCCGTGCGCGGCGTAGGCCGCCGCCATCGCCGCCGCCACCCGCTCGGCGCTCGGCCGCCCGCGCGCGAGCGCGAAAGCGGTGGGGCCGCTTCCGGAGATGCTGCTGCCGAGCGCGCCCGCCGCGAGGGCCGCCGCCTTGGCCTCGGGGAAGCCGGGGAGCAGGCCCGCGCGCGCCGGCTCGGCGATGCGGTCGTCCACGGCGCGGGCGAGGAGCGCGTAGTCGTCGAGCGCCATCGCCGCCACCATCGCGGCCACGTGCGCCGCCTGGTGCAGGGCGACCGCGCGCGACACATCGCGCGGCAGCACGGCTCGCGCGTCGGCCGTCCGCATCCGCTGCTCGGGCCGCGCGAGCACCACGAAGAGCTCCGCGGGGACCGGCAGGCGAATCACATCGAGCGGCACCATCGAGCGGATCAGGATCATCCCGCCCAGCAGCGACGGCGCGATGTTGTCGGCATGCCGGCCCGCGACCGCTTCTTCCGCGTCGAGACACGCCTCGATCAGCGCCATCGCGTCGAGCGGGCCCGCCCAGCAATGCGTTGACCGCGACCGCCCCCGCCACCGCGGAGGCGGCGCTCCCGCCCTGTCCGCCCGAGAGCGGCAGGCCCTTGGTGACCGAGAGGCCGATCCCCCGCCCGCGGGTGAGCGCGTCGCCCGCGCGCGCGAGTACGGTGCGCGCCGCCAGTCCGGACGTGTGCCGCTCGGCCTCGCGGGGCAACTCGGGATGACCGGGGTCCAGAATGTGGATGCCGGGACGGTCCAGCCATTCGGCCCGCACCGAATCGCCATCGCCCGCGACGGCGAGGCCGAGGATGTCGAGCCCGGGGCCGACGTTCCCGATGCTCCCCGGCGCGAATGCCGTGACCGCTTCGCCGCTCACGCGCCCGCCAGCCGCAGGATGTCGTTGAGCACGCCCGCCGCGGTGACTTCGGCGCCGGCGCCCGGACCGCGGATGACGAGCGGGTTGGTCTTGTAGCGGGCGCTGGTGAACACGAGCTGGTTGTCGGCCCCCTTGATCGAGGCGAGCGGACTCGACGAGGGAACCGACCGAAGACCGACCGCGATCTTGCCCGGCGTCACCGTCGCGACGTAGCGCAGCACGCTGTCCGCCCGACGGGCGGCGTCTACCCGCCGCTTCCACCCCGCGTCGAGCTCCTCCAGCCGGTCGAGGAAATCGGCCAGCGTCAGGGTGCGGGCCCAGTTGGGCACCAGCGACTCCACCGATCGCCGGCTCAGCTCGCCCGGATACCCGAGCAGCCGCGCGAGGATCAGCGCTTTTCGCCCGACATCCATCCCCGACAGGTCCTCCCGCGGGTCGGGCTCGGTATATCCCAGCCGCTTCGCCGAGCGCACCGCGCGCGAGAAGGGCACGCCATCGCCGACCTCGCTCAGCACGTAGCCGAGGGTACCCGAGAGCAGTCCCTCGATCCGCTCGACCCGGTCACCGGATTCGGTGAGCTTGTGGTACGTGTCGATGATCGGCAGTCCCGCGCCGACGGTGGCTTCGTGCAGGACGCGGCGCCCGCGCGCGCGCGCGGTCTGCCAGAGCGAGTCGCTCGCGCTGCGCTTGCCGGCCAGCGGCCGCTTGTTCGCCAGCACGAGATCCATGCCGTGGGTGAGGGCCGCCTCCAGCGCGGCGCCGGTGTCGTCCGCCGTCAGGTCCACCACGACGGGCCGGGTGAGCGCGTGGCCCGCGATGTGGGCGATGGCGTCCTCCGCCGACCCCGCCTGGCCGCGCGCCGAGTCGGCCAGCGGGCGCCCCTTCTTCTTGTCCGCCGCGAGGGCGGCGAGCCGGCGCGCGCTCAACCCTCGCGGGTCGAACACGAAACCGCTCCGGTCGATGACCGCCGCCACCGAGAGTGAGAGCGCCGGACGCCGCACCCGACTGATGAGGGTCGCGAGGGTTCGGCCGATCTGGCCGAACCCGAGCAGCACGATCTCCATGCGCTCCGGTCGAATGACCGCGCCGCCCGCGATGCGGGCCAGCTGGAAGGCCGCATGGATTCGCCGCTGGGCGTCGGCGGCCTGCCGCGCCTCGACCACGATCGAGATGTTGAGCTCCGACGACCCCTGCGCGATCGCGACGACGTTGATGCCCCCCGCGGCGAGCGCGGAGAAGACGCCGGCCGCGATCCCCGGCGTGCCGTGCATCCCGAGCCCGACCACGGCGATGGTCGCCATGCCGGTGACGACCTCGACGCCGTCGATCTCCTCGCGGCCGATCTCCCCGCGGAACTCGCGCTCCAGGCCGTCACGCGCGTCATCGGCGAGCGGCTCGGGCACGCTGAAACAGATCGAGTGCTCCGACGAGGCCTGGGAGATCAGGGAGACCGAGATCCTTCTGGCGTGGAGCGCCGCGAAGGTGCGCGCCGCGATGCCGGGGACGCCAAGCATGCCGTTGCCGGTGACCGTGAGCAGGGCCTGCCCGCCCGCCGCCGTGAGCGCCTTGACCGGGTTCCGACCGGCGCCCACGCGCTCGGAGACCTCGGTGCCCGCGGACTCGGGGTCGGCGAAGGGCCGCACGTACACCGGAATGCGACGGCCGGCCACCGGGATGAGCGCGCGGGGATGCAGCACCTTGGCGCCATAGTAGGCGAGCTCAGCGGCTTCCCGCACATGGAGCTGGGGAATCACGCGGGCATCGGGGACGACACGGGGGTCGGCGGTGAGCAGGCCGGGCACATCCTTCCAGAGCGAGACGCGCGCGGCGCCGAGCCCGCGGGCGAGCAGCGTAGCGGTGAGGTCGGAGCCGCCGCGGCCGAGCGTGGCGACTTCACCGCCGGGCGTGGCGCCGATGAAGCCGGGCACCACGGGCACGACCCCGCGCGCCAGCAGCGGACCGAGCACCCGCTGCACGGCGCGATCGGTGCGCGCGTGATCGGGCGAGGCCTGGCCGAAGGTCGCGTCGGTGTGCACCAGCTCGAGTGCGTCGACGAATCTGGACCGCGTCCCCGCGGCCGCGAGCGCGGCGGCCACCAGTCGGGCGCTGAGCCGCTCGCCCCGGCTGACGAGGTAGTCCGTGGTCCGCGGGGTGAGCTCGCGCAGGAGGCGCAGTCCCTCCGCCAGCGCCTCGAGCTCGGCGAAGAGCTCCCCGACGTACAACAGCGCATCGGCTCGCAGGCGGCCGCCCGGCAGGATCGATCGGGCCACCTCGGCGTGCCGGGAGCGCAGGCGGGTGATGAGCGCGGAGACGGTGCGCGATTGGCCGCTTCCCGCCTGCTGGGCCACCTCGAGCAGCGCATCGGTGGTCCCCGCCATGGCGGAGACGACCACGACGGTCGGCTCGGTGCGATGGCGGCGAACGATCTCGACGGCGTGGCGGACGGCAGTGGAATCGGCCAGCGACGCACCGCCGAACTTGTGCACGTGGGGCGCGCGGCGGGGACGGGGCATGGGGGGGAAGTATATAAGAGGGCGGACGGGCGGAAGGTCGGACGGGCGGAAGGTCGGACAGGCGGAAGGTCGGATAGGCCGACGCAGCCATCATCCCGAGCCGAGCGTAGGGATCTTCCGCGAGCTTCGGCGGGACCGCCTGGCCAGATTCCTCGCTGCACATGGGATGACAGTCTTCCGCCCGTCCGCCGCCCCGTCCGCCCCGTCCGCCCCGCCTACATTCCTCCCATGTTCGCCCTGCTCAAGCTGATCCAGTCGCTCATCAAGACCCTGCACTCGGACGGCACGCCGGGTCAGGTCGCCGCGGGCATGGCGTTGGGCGCCGCGCTCGGGCTCACGCCGCTGCTGAACGTTCACAACCTGGTGGTCTTCTCGCTGATCGTGCTGCTCAACGTGTCGTTCGGGGGCGCGATGCTGGGGTGGGCCCTGTTCCTGCCGCTCGGCTTCCTGCTCGATCCGCTCTTCGACGGGGTCGGGCTCAGCCTGCTCGAGGCGCCGGGACTGCGGGCCTTCTGGACCGGCTGGTACAACTCCCCGCTCCTGCCGTACACCAACTTCAACAACACGGTCGTGCTGGGCAGCGTGCTGGGGTGGCTCGCGCTGGCGGTCCCGATCTTCTTCGCCGCGCGCTGGGGCGTCGCCCGCTATCGCGCCACCCTCGGCGCACGGGTACAGCAGTCGAAGCTCTACAAGGCAATCACCGCCTCCAAGGCCTACAACGTGTACCGCCTCTTCCGGCCGGACTGAGGCATGCCCGTCAAGATCTTCCGCTGGAAGGCGATCGGGCCGCTCGCTCTGTTCCTGGTGCTGGTGGGCGTGCTGCTCTGGCTGTTCGCCGAGCCGATCGCGAAGGACACGACCGAGGAGGTGGGGACCGAGCTGCTCGGTACCCAGGTAGACCTCGGCTCACTCGACATCTCCGCGGACGAGGCATCGGTGGAGATCGGGGCCCTCCAGATCGCGGATCCCTTCGATTCCACCCGCAATCTCGTCCAGGCCGAGCGGATCCAGCTCAAGCTCAATCCGCTGGCCCTGGCCGAGAAGAAGTTCGTGGTGGACAGCTTCCGCCTGGGCGGCATGCGATTCGGGACCACGCGGCAGTCGCCGGCGCGGCCGGTGAAGGGCGACGGATTCGCACCGCAGGCCCTCCGGTCGGTGCGGCAGTGGGCCCAGCAGTTCGACGTGCCCATCCTCAAGCTCACCCCCTTCGACACGGTGAAGCAGCTGGTGCTCAATCCGGCGCAGCTCACCACGGTTCGTGCCGCCCGGGCCCTGGCCGGCCGGGTCGATTCGGCGCGAAGCGGACTGGAGCGCTCCTTCCAGCAGCTCGACGTGTCCGGGACGGTGGATACCGCCGAGGCGCTGGTGGCGCGTCTTCGCGCTACCGATGCACGCAAGCTCGGCGTCGACGGCACCCGCCAGGCGATCGAGGACGCGCGGGCAAGCCTGGCTCGTCTGGAAGACGCGAAGCGGCGGGTCGAGACCCTGCAACAGCAGGTCACGGGCGGCGTCGGGTCGCTGACCTCGGGGCTCGAGGCGCTGGACGAAGCGCGCCGCAAGGACTACGCGTTCGCCCGTTCGCTCCTGCAACTGCCGTCGTTCTCGGCGCCGGAGATCGGTCAGGCGTTCTTCGGGAAGGTGAGCGTGGACCGGTTCCAGCAGGCGCTCTACTACACCGAGCTGGCGCGCCACTACATGCCTCCGGGACTGTTGCCGAAGCGCGATGCCGGCCCGCAGCGGCTCCGCGCCTCGGGCCGCACCATCCGGTTCCCCAAGGAGCACGAGTGGCCGAAGTTCCTCATGCGCCTCGGTCGGATCGACCTGGCCATCGAGGGCGACAGCCCGTTGCGCGGCGTGTATGAGGCGGCGGTGCAGGGCCTGACCTCGGACCCGTCACTCTATGGCCAGCCGACCCTGGTCCGCTCCAGCCGCCGCGCGGCCGGCAGCGCGATCGCATCGATGGACGTGCGCGCGGTGATCGACCACGTCCACCCCGAGCGGGTCAGGGACTCGGCGTCGGCCCGGCTCCGGGGCGTGTCGCTTCCCAACCTCTCGGTGCCCGGGACTGCCGTTCCGCGTCCAGCCGGGCGTCGGGGGCGCCGACCTCGCGTTCGGGCTCAGCGGCGATCGCGTCGCCGGCCGCTGGTCCATCAGCTCCGACCGGGTCGCCTGGGCGCTCGACAGCACCGCGCCGCGGCTCAACGACCTCGAGAGCATCGTGTGGCGGGTGGTGTCCGGGCTCAAGCAGCTGTCGGTGGACGCGCGCGTGAGCGGAAGCGTCCGTGCTCCGCGACTGTCCGTGTCGAGCAATCTCGACCGCGCCATCGCCCAGCGGCTCGAGGCCGTCATCGGCGAAGAGGTGGCCAAGGCGGAGAAGCTGGTCCGCGCCAAAGTGGACAGCGCGGTCGGATCGGCGGTGGCGCCGGTTCAGCGCCGAATCGCGGAGGTGCGTACCCAGGCCGAGGCGCGGCTCGGATCGCAGCGGGGCGAGGTGGCGGGCGTGGAGCGCCAGCTGCAGGCCGAGATCAAGCGCCTCACCGCCGGCCTCGCGCCCGGAATCAAGCTGCCCAAGCTCGGCCTCTGACCCGCGCGCCCGGTCGCCGGGCGGTCTGGCTCAGCCGAACCTGGCGGATAAGTTTGCTCATCCCCATCCAGAAGCGGAGTTCCCATGCGCATCGCTGTTCCCAGAGAAACCGCCCCGGGCGAGCGGCGCGTGGCGCTGGTGCCCGAATCCGGCCAAGAAGCTGATCCAGGCGGGCTACGAGGTTGAGGTCGAAGCCGGGGCGGGGGGCGCCGCGGGATATCCCGACGCGGCCTACCGGGACGCCGGCGCTTCGATTGCGGCGGAGGGACCCGGGCTGCTGGGTTCCGCCGACCTGGTGCTCAAGGTGGGGCCCCCGACGGCCGGGGGCGCGCGAGACGAGGTGGGCGCCATGCGGGCCGGGCGCCATCTACGTCGGCTCGCTGATGCCGCTCCGCAATCACGACGCGGTTCGCGCGCTCGCCGCCAGCGCGGATCACCGCCTTCTCGACCGACGCCATCCCCCGCACCACCCGCGCGCAGTCGATGGACACCCTGTCCTCGATGGCCAACATCGCCGGGTACAAGGGCGTCCTGCTCGCCGCGGGCGAGCTCAACAAGTACTTCCCGATGCTGATGACCGCCGCCGGGATGGTGCCGCCCGCCAAGGTGTTCGTGATCGGCGCGGCGGTGGCGGGGCTGCAGGCGATCGCCACCGCCAAGCGGCTGGGCGCGAACGTCGTCGCCACCGACGTCCGGCCCGAGGTCAAGGAGCAGATCGAGAGCGTCGGCGGGAAGTACGTCGGCATCGAGCTCAGGCGACGGCGGCCTCGGCCGGCGGGGGGTACGCCAAGGAGCTGTCCGAGGAGGACAAGGCCAGGCAGCGCGAGCTGCTCGCCGCGCAGGTGGCGCAGTCCGACGTGGTGATCACCACCGCGCTCATCGGCGGCGTGTTCGCGCCCAGGCTGCTGACCGGCGAGATGGTCCGCAGCATGAAGCCCGGGGCCGTCATCGTGGACCTCGCGGCGGACGGCGGCGGCAACTGCGAGCTCTCCCGGCCGGGCGAGACCGCGCACGTGGACGGCGTCACCATCCTCGCCCCGCTCAACTGTCGCGGCCTCGATGCCGCTGCACGCCAGCCTGCTCTTCTCCCGCAACCTCACCGCGTTCGTGCAGGCGTTCACCAAGGACAAGCAGTTCGAGCTCGATTTCGCCGACGACATCCAGCAGGGCGCGCTGATCACCCACGACGGCGAGGTGCGGCACGCCCGCACCCGCGACGCGCTCCAGAAGGAGGCCGCATGACACTGCTCGAGACCGCTGCGCCGGCCGTGGCTGCCGCCGCGCAGACCGCGGACTTCTGGTCCCAGCTCTTCGTCTTCGTGCTGGCCACGTTCATCGGCCTGGGCGTGATCCGCCGGGTCTCGCGGCTGCTGCACACGCCGCTGATGTCGCTGACCAACGCCATCTCCGCGATCGCGGTGGTCGGCGCGATCATCGTCACCGGCGCCGGACTATCCCGGTCGAGATCCGCATCCTCGGCGCCATCGCGCTGTTCGCCTCGATGACCAACATCGTGAGCGGCTTCCTGATCACCGACCGCATGCTCAAGATGTTCAAGACCGAGCCGAAGCCGGGTGAGGGCGCCCGCGCATGAGCCACGGCCTGGTCCAGCTCGCCTACCTCGTCGCGACCGGCCTGTTCATCTTCGCGCTGCACTGGATGAACGCGCCGGCCACGGCGCGGCAGGGCGTCTACGCCGGCGTCGTCGGCATGACGCTCGCCGTCGCCGCGACCTGGGCCCAGCCGGAGGTCGTGCACCACCTCTGGATCGTCATCGCGATCGTCGCCGGCTTCGCCGTCGGCATCCCGCTCTCCCGGGTGCCGCTCACCGCCGTGCCCCAGCGAACCGCGCTGTCCCACGCCTTCGGCGGCCTGGCGGCCGGCCTGGTCGGCACCGGCGAAGTTCTACCTCTGGACTCGGCGAGGGCCCGGAGCAGCTCACCGCGTTCCGGATGACCGCGATCATCGCCGAGATGCTGCTGGGCTTCCTCACCTTCACCGGCAGCCTCATGGCCGCCGGCAAGCTGCAGGAGGTGAAGTGGATCCCGCAGCGGCCGGTGACCTACCCGCTGCAGAACGTCACCAACCTCGGGCTCCTGGTGCTCGCCGCCGCGCTCGGCGTCGGCGCTGGTGCTCCAGCCGACGGCGGCCTGGGCGCCGCTGGCGTTCGCGGTGATCATCGTGCTGGCGCTCATGTTCGGCGTGCTGCTGATCATCCCGATCGGCGGCGCCGACATGCCGACGGTCATCGCCATCCTCAATGCCTACGCCGGCCTCTCGGCCGTGGCGATGGGCTTCGTGCTCGACAACAAGCTGCTGATCACCGCCGGCGCGCTCGACGGCTCCAGCGGCCTCATCCTCGCCATCATCATGTGCAAGGCGATGAACCGCTCGTTCACCAACGTGCTCTTCGGCGCCTTCGGCCAGGTGCAGCAGGCCAAGGCGGGCGGGGAGGAGCAGGTCTACAAGGCGGAATCGATCGAGGGGGCGGGCCAGGTGCTGGAGCAGGCCAATCTGGTGGTCATCGTCCCCGGCTACGGCATGGCGGTGGCCCAGGCGCAGCACAAGGTCCGCGAGCTGTACGATCAGCTCAGGAAGCGGGGCATCACGGTGAAGTTCGCCATCCACCCGGTGGCGGGCCGCATGCCCGGGCACATGAACGTGCTGCTGGCGGAGGCGGACATCCCGTACACCGACCTGGTCGAGATGGACGAGATCAACCCCGACATGCCGCAGGTGGACGTGGCGCTGGTGGTCGGCGCCAACGACGTCGTCGAATCCCGCGGCGCGCTCCGACAAGGCCAGCCCGATCTACGGCATGCCGATCATCGACGCCGACAGGGCGCGCACCGTGTTCGCGATCAAGCGCAGCAAGAACCCGGGGTTCGCCGGGATCGACAACGAGCTGTACTTTTCGGACAAGACCTGGATGCTGTTCGGCGACGCCAAGAGCGTGATCGGCGAGCTGGTGAAGCAGCTGGCTGGCGGCAGCGGGATGCATTAGCGGGGCGGACCTTCGAGACTTCAATTCACTGAGGGCTTGTATGGGCGTCAATGTGGGCTTTCGCATGCGGGGCACCGTGGCCGGAATTGTGTCACTCTCTCTGGCGGCGGCGTCGAACGCGGGGGCGCAGGGCGAGGACTGCCTCGCAGGGATCACGATGCCGGAGGTCGGCCAGTGGGCCCAGTATCAGGGCATGCTGAACGGTGATCCGCACCTCATCCGCTACGCGGTCGTGGGCTCGGAGGAGCGGGAGGGGAAGCGGATGAAGTGGCTGGAGCTCCGCCTGGAGAACCAGAACAAGAAGGACAAGACCATCGTGTACCAGGTCCTCACGCCGGGCAGCCCGGCGGAGCTGGATCAGGCGGAGGCCGTCGTCCTGAAGCCGGGGGACAAGCCGGCGATGAAGATGAACACGATGATGCTGAAGATGCTCCGGGGCCAGCTGAACAAGCACTCGATCCTCGCCATGATCTGCGACGGCGTGGCCCCGGCGGGCGAGGAATCGGTGACCGTCCCCGCCGGCACATTCAAGTCACTCAAGTACCACAGCACCAAGTACAACAGCGATACCTGGGTGGTACCCTCGCGTCCGTTCTTCCTGGTGAAGTCGGTGGGGAAGGACTTCGAGATGAGCCTGACCTCGAGCGGTGACGGTGCCAAGTCCTCGATTACGGAGACCCCGCAGGAGATGGGTGGACCGGGCTCATGATAGGGGGGACCCCTATAGCTTTGCGAGTGCTCGTTCACCTGTAATGCTTCGGCCTGCCAAAGTTGCAGTCGGTTCTGGCCGCACATCACACAGATGGTGCCCCCCGGCCCGACTACCCGCAAACCGCCATCCCGCTACGATTTAGCCTAAGGTGTTGATTTTCCGCATCTTAGGTACTATATTCGCGCGTCTCGACCTGGGGGCGGCCCCAGGTTCCGTTGCAGGTATACGTGCGGGGGACGGGAGTCCGAGGAGGCAGCCAGCGTGACGATTAAGGCACGCAGCAAGCGTCGCCCGGTGCGACCAGCGCAGATCGCCCGTGCAATCGACGAAGGCCGTGAGAGTCTGGACCTCTACCTGGATGAGATCAGCCGCGTACCGCTCCTCAATCGCGAAGAGGAGATGGAGCTGGCCCGCAAGGCCTTCAAGGGCAGCGTGGCGGCCCAGGAACGCCTGGCCCGGCACAATGTCCGCTTCGTGGTCTCGGTCGCCAAGAAATTCCAGAATCGTGGCGTCCCGCTGGTGGACCTGATCGGCGAGGGCAACCTCGGCCTGATGACGGCCGCCCGGAAGTTCGACCCCGATCGGGGCGTGAAGTTCATCTCCTACGCCGTGTGGTGGATCCGCCAGGCCGTCCAGGCCGCGATCGCCCGGCACGGACGCCCGGTGCGGGTGCCGCTCAACCGGACCGCCGATCTCAGCCGGCTCGGCCGCACCACCACGCTCCTCAAGGACAAGCTCGGTCGCATGCCGACCACCGAGGAGCTGGCCCGGGCAACCGGGCTCACCGTCGAAGCCGTCCGCTCGCTCAGTGCCCTCAACTCCGAGGCCGTGCGCCTCGATCATCCCACCCGGGACGGCGAGGGCAACGAGCGGATCGAGCGCTTCACCAGCGGTGAGCAGGAAAGCACCGACATGTCGACGATGGCCAACAGCCAGACCCGGGACATCGAGGCCGCGCTCGCGGCGCTCCCACCCCGGGACGCGAAGGTGCTGCGACTCTATTTCGGGCTCGACGATGGGAACAGCCGCACCCTGGAAGAGATCGGCCGTATGATGGGTGTCACCCGCGAGCGCATTCGCCAGCTGCGTGATCGGGCGCTCCTCCGCCTCCGTGAGGGGGAGACCGGCGACCGGTTGCGCGACTTGGTCGCTTGACCGCCATTCGTATCTGTGTTGCGTAGGGCCGAAACCGGGAGTTTCGCCCCTTTCATTCCCTTATCCATGTGTTTCCGACAAGAGCCAAGGCCTGCCGTCACGGTCGCGACGACACGGCTAGCCTGCGTCGAACGCGGGGCCTAAGTTCACCACTAATTCCATCGCTTCCGTCCCACGCCGAGGTTCAACCTGTCCGAGGGCCTCCAGCGCCTCCCGCTCCATGCTCGCCGACCGCTACCGCATCGAGCGCGAGCTCGGCCAGGGCGGCATGGCCACCGTCTACCTCGCCCACGACCTCCGCCACGAGCGCCAGGTCGCCATCAAGGTGCTGCGGCCCGACCTCGCCGCCGTGATCGGCGCCGAGCGGTTCCTCCGCGAGATCAAGACCATCGCCCACCTGCAGCATCCCCACATCCTCGGCCTCTTCGACTCCGGCGAGGTCGAGCGGCACCGCGTACTACGTCATGCCGTTCGTCGATGGCGAATCGCTCCGCGACCGGCTGAGGCGGGAGAAGCAGCTGCCGGTCGCTGACGCCATGCGGATCGCGGCCGAGATCGCCGCGCGCGCTCGAGTACGCCCATCGCCATGGGATCATCCACCGCGACATCAAGCCCGAGAACGTCCTGCTCCACGACGGCGGCGCGCTGGTCGCCGACTTCGGCATCGCGCTCGCGCTCTCCAGCGCCGGTGGCACCCGCATGACCGAGACCGGCATGTCGCTCGGCACGCCGCACTACATGTCGCCCGAGCAGGCGATGGGCGAGCGCGAGATCACCGCCCGCTCCGACGTCTACGCCCTCGGCGTGCGTGACCTACGAGATGCTGGTGGGCGAGCCGCCGTTCACCGGCCCCACGGCACAGGCGATCATCGCCAAGGTGCTGACCGACGAGCCGCGGCCGCCCACCGGGCAGCGAAAGACGGTGCCGCCGGCCCTCGAAGCCGCGGTGCTCACCGCGCTCGCCAAGCTCCCCGCGGACCGGTTCGGCAGCGCCGGGGAATTCGCGGCGGCGCTCACGGCGCCAGGACCGGCGCCGAGACCGTCGCGCGCCTCCGCCTCGCGGTCCCGCGCCGGTCTGGCAGCCGTCGCGCTCGGCGCGCTCGCCGTAGGCGCCGGGCTCGGCGCGCTCGCCGCGGGACGTCGCGGCGATGCGAGGCCGTCGTTCGGCGCCGCGTTCAAGGTGACCTATGAGCCGTCCATGGAGGTCCACCCCGCGCTCTCGCCGGACGGCCGGTTCCTGGCGTACGCCGGCGGAAATCCACTCCACACCAGAGTGTATGTGCGCCAGGTGAGCGGCGGCCGGCCGACTCTCCTCACCGACGACTCGGCCGCCGTCGAGGTCTCGCCGAGCTGGTCGCCGGACGGCACCCGGATCCTGTTCGCCAACCAGCACGGCCTGTTCTCGGTCTCCGCCTCCGGCGGCACGCCGCGGCAGGAGGCGCCGGCGCGTGCCGCCGGGCCGATCATATGGTCGCAGTGGTCGCCCGACGGCCAGAGCGCCGCCTACGTGGTGGCGGATACCATCTTCGTGAAAGCCGGCCGGCGCGGCGCCCCGGTTCCTCGCCACGAGCACCAGTGTCACCGGCTGCCGCTGGTCGCCCGACGGCGCCCGGCTCGCGTGCGCCTCGGGGAACGCATACTTCCTCATGGTGGGGGCGCTGTTCGGAAACCTGGCGCCGAGCTGGATCGAGCTGTTCGACGTGCGGAACGGGGCCAGGACGGTGCTGACCGACAGCGCCGGCATCAACCGTTCTCCCATCTGGAGCCGGGACGGACGGTCCATCTACTATGTCTCCGACCGCCACGGTCCGACCGACATCTATCGGATTCCCGCCGGCGGCGGGCGCACGACGCCCGAGCGCCTCACGGTCGGCCTCGGCGCCCAGAGCCTCTCGCTCGGAGCCGATGGACGGCGCCTGGCCTACAACGTCTACCGCACCGTGGGAAACATCTGGTCCCTGCCGTTCGGACGCCGACCCATGAGTCTCCGCGACGCGACGCCAGGTGACCCGCGGCAACCAGAGCGCGGAGAACCCGACCGTATCGGCGGATGGGAAGCTGGTCTACTACGACAGCGATCTGAGCGGTACTTCGCAGATCTATCGGGTGCCGGCGGGCGGTGGGGAGCAGGAGCGGGTCACGACCGACAACCATCAGGATTTCGCTCCGGCGCCCTCGCCCGACGGGCACACGGTGACCTTCCACTCCACCCGGACCGGCTCGCGCGATGTCTTCCTGCTGTCGCTCGACGACGGTACGTTGACGCGGCTGACCGACACACCGGACCAGGAGGTACTTCCACGCTGGTCGCCGGACGGACAGACGCTGGCTTGGGGCCTCATCGGCGTCACCGGCGGCGTCCGGGTCGCGCGCCGGGAGCAGGGCGGCGCGTTCGGCAAGCCGGTCGAGCGGCTCGGGTGGGGTATCTCCCCAAGCTTCTCGCCCGACGGACGCTGGCTCGCCTTCGGCAGTGCCCCGGTCGGAGTTCGCCGCCTGCTTCGTGATGCCCGTGGACTCGGGCGCGCCTCGATCGCCGGTGGACTCCGGCGGCGCGCCGCCGCCCGACGTGACCTTCCCCAAGTTCTCGCTCGACGGCCGGGAGCTTCTCTTCATGGGGTGGGACGATGCCGCCGGCATGGCCGGCATCTGGGCGGTGCCCTGGCCAGCCGGCGGCAAGCCCGAGCTGGTTCTGCGGTTCGACGATCCGGTGCGGGCGCCCTATCGGCCCTACTGGACACTCAGCCGGGACCGACTGTTCGTGCTGCTGCAGGAATCCGAGAGCGACGTCTGGGTGGTAGAGACGGGAGGGATGTTGCGGAGAACGTCGCTGGGCCATCACGAGACGGCCAAGACATATGGAGGAGAACACACATCATGGCTGCGACTACAACGACCCATCCGACCGGGACCCGCAAAGAGTGGCTCGCCGCGCGAGTCAAGCTGCTGGCGGAGGAAAAGGCGCACACCAAGCGAGGCGACGAGCTGACGCGGCGGCGGCAGGAGCTGCCCTGGGTCCGCATCGACAAGGCGTACGAGTTCGACACCGACGAGGGAAAGGCCTCGCTGGCGGACCTGTTCCGCGGTCGCTCGCAGCTCCTGATCTACCACTTCATGTTCGGGCCCGACTACAAGGTGGGCTGCCCCGCCTGCTCGTCCATCGCGGACGGCTTCAACGGGATCGAGACCCACCTGGCCAACCACGACGTGATGCTGTGGGCGGTGTCGCGGGCGCCGCTGGAGAAGCTGCAGGGCTTCAAGCGGCGGATGGGCTGGAGCTTTCCCTGGGCCTCCGCGTTCCGCGGCGACTTCAATCCCGATTTCAACGTCTACTTCACCGAGGAAGAGCAGCGCGAGGGAGAGATCGAGTACAACTACCGACGCGAGGAGCCGGTGAAGCCGAGCAAAGAGACCGACATGAAGTCGCGTACGACTCCTGACGGCTCGAGCGTCGGCGCGTCGCTCACCGGCACCGACGTGGGCACCTATACCCGTGAGCGGCCGGGCATGAGCGCGTTCGCGCTCGAGGACGGGGTCGTCTATCACACGTACTCCGCCTTCGCCCGCGGAGTGGACAGTCTCTGGGGCATGTATCAGTGGCTCGACCGCGCGCCAAAGGGACGCAACGAGAAGGACTTCTGGATCCGGCATCACGACCAGTATTAGGACTTGAGATATGACCCTGCCCGAGGATGCAGCATGCCCAAAGACAAGCTACTGAAACCCAAGCAGGCTCAAGACCTGCTCGAGGCGTTGAAGACCCGGTTCGAGAAGAACATGACCCGCCATTCGGGTCTGCAATGGGCCAGGGTGCAGGCCAGGCTGGAAGCCGAACCTGAGAAGCTGTGGTCACTCCACGAGATGGAGCAGAGTGGCGGTGAGCCGGACGTGATCGGGCAGGACAAGAAGACGGGCGCATTCACCTTCTGTGATTGCTCGGCGCAGAGTCCCAAGGGTCGCAGAAGTCTCTGTTACGATCGGGAAGCGCTGCGGTCGAGGAAGGAGCACCCGCCGAAGAACAACGCGCTCGATGTGGCGGGTGCCATGGGCATCGAGCTTCTCACCGAGGAGCAATACCGGGAACTGCAGAAGCTGGGAGAGTTCGACACCACCACGTCGAGCTGGGTGAGCACCCCTGCCGATGTCAGGAAGCTCGGCGGCGCCCTCTTCTGCGATCGTCGCTACGACACGGTGTTCCTGTATCACAACGGGGCGGAGTCGTACTATGCCGCCAGGGGATTCCGGGGCTCCATCAGGATCTAGTATGGCAATTCATGGTCGGGCATTGGTGATCTTCCCCTGACGCTGATCTCCACTCCGAGCCGTCTCATCTCCGCCTGACGGGCGAGCCGGCAGCACGAGAGTGACGACCGTCCCGCCTCCGGGCGTGCTGGCAATCTCCAGAGTCCCACCCGCGCGCTGCGCCCGGTCCCGCATGCCGGCGATGCCGAGGTGCTCGCCCTCGCTGCGCTGCTCCATCGCGCTTGGCGGCATGCCGGCGCCGTCGTCCCGGATGCGCACGGTCAAGGCGCGCGGCGTCGTACTCGACCGCGACGTGGATCAGGCTCGGGGGCGGCGTGCTTGACCGCATTGAGCACCGCCTCGCGGCCGATGCGGAGCGCCGTCGTCTCCACGGCCACCGGAGCCGGCGGGCCTCCCCGCGCACCGCGAACACCAACTCGACGCCCGTGCCGGCGACCGTCGCGCGCGCGGCCGTCTCGAGCGCGCCGGCCAGGTCGTGTCCCTCCAGCTCCACCGCCCGCAGATCCCAGATCGTGTGCCGCGCCTGGCGCAGGGTGGTGTCCGCGCTCGCGAGGACGTTCTTCAGCGCCTCCGCACCCTCCGGCGGCCGTTGCGCCAGCAGGCGCTCGATGGCCCGCAGCTGGATCGTGATCCCGGTGAAGCCCTGGAGCAGAGTGTCGTGCAGTTCGTGGGCGATCCGGGCCCGCTCGGCGAGTCCCGCCTGGTAGCGCACCCGCATCCCGGCGGCCACCTGGCGCACCCGCGCGAGGTACGCGAGCCAGATCAGCGCGCCGAGCGCGGCGACCCATACCAGGAGGAACCAGCGGGTCTGGGTGATCGCCGGGGGGAATGGTGAAGTCCACCGCGGCGCCCTCCTCGTTCCAGACGCCGTCTTCGTTGGCCGCGGTGACCTGGAAGCGGTAGGCGCCGGGCTCCAGGTTGGTGTAGAAGGCCTCGCGCCGCCTGCCGGCGTCCTGCCACGCGGTGTCGCTGCCGACCAGCCGGTAGCGGAAGCGCACGCGGTCGGGAATCGAAAGGCTCAGCGCGGTGTAGTCGATGCGCAGCGCCGTGGTCCGGACCGGCAGCCGCAGTCCCGGCGCGGCCGGGCCACGACTCCGGCCGCCCGCCGCCAGCCGACGGATCGGCGACCGGGGGAGGGGATCGGGTTGCGCGGCACCGCGCCTCGGATCCAGCCAGGCGACGCCGAGGGTGGTGGCGAACCAGAGTCGGCCATCGGTGCCGGCGACGACGGTGGGCTGCGGGGCGGATCTGCGCGGCCGCACCCGTCCAGGCCATCGCGGAAGTCGAGCCGCTCGTTCATCCACCTGGTCAGCGCGGATCCTGCTGGCGCGCCGCACCTCTTCCGCAGGAATGCGGGTGATGCCGATCGCGCCGTGCAGCCACACCTCACCCGCCGGCGTCTCCACGATGCCGGACGTGCCCTCGAAGCTCGAAGCCCGTTCCTGCCCGTCACGGTCTGGACGCGATCCCGGTGATCAACGCCACTCCGCGGTCGCCGCCCACCCACACGTGCGGACCCCGCACGTGGATGGCGAGCACGATCGCCCACGTTCAAGTCCGTCCTTCGCGGTGTAGAGCCGGAGTGAATCGCCTTCGAGCCGGGCGACGCGGCTGCCGGTGTAGCCCAGCCAGGTTCGGCCCGTCTCGTCCGCGGTCAGGACCACCGCAGGCTCCCGCGGGAGGTCCGTCGACGTCCGCCGAATGCCTCCCAGCGCGTCCCCGATCCTGCGAAAGACGCCACTCCTCGACGATGGAGATCCACAGGTTGCCCGCGCCGTCCCGCGTGACCGCCTGGATCCCGATGTTCTTCACGTCCGGCAGGCGGACCTGCTCGAACTCGCCTCGCTCGGATCGCCACAGGCCCTTGGGCTCCCGATCCAGACCACGCCGTCTCGGATCGCGATAGGCGACGTCCACCAGCTCGTGGCAGCTCGCGGGAAACTCGTCGATCCGGGCGCCGATCCTCCGGACCGGAGCTTCCGGTGGAGCCGACCCACACGGCGCCGGAATCCGCCGGCGCGACGCGCGAAATCGTCCCGCGGACCCGTCAGCTCGAGACGATTCAGCTTGGTGCGGCGGAAGTGGTCCAGGCCGTTCGGACGTCGCCGGCCCACACGTTGCCTTCGCGGTCCTCGAGCCAGGCCTGCACACGTGCCCCCGGACATTCCCTGACGTCATTCGCTGCGACGTCCGGCGCGATCGGCCCCGAAGCGTTCGATGCCCGGCGTGCGGGTGTGGCTGAGCCAGAACGTGCCGCTCCGTTCGATCAGCGATGATCCCCGGATCGGGATTCTCGGAACCGACGCTCGGGCGTCGGCTGGCCGCGGCAGGCGGAGCGAGCTTCTGCAGTCCGAAATCCTGCGACGAGGACCAGATGGCTCCATCCGGCGCTCTCCTGAATCACGTTGCGGTCCCTGAATCCCACGTTCGAGCTCCTCGCCGGCCCGACACGCTCGAACCTAGGCGCTCCGTTGACGCGCGCACGAAGCAGGCCGTCATCGGCCGGCGACCCAGATCCGCCCGCCGCGGTCCACCAGCATGCCCGTGACCGTGCGCTCCCGAGAGTCCCTCGTCGGGGCCGAGCGTGTGCCACCGTCCATTCTCCAGTCTGGCGACAGCCCCCGGTGCCCCCCGACCAGATGATGCCGCTGGAGTCCTGCACGAGGTTCATCACCGTCCCCGCGCGGGAACCCATCGCCTCTCGCCATAGCTCCGGATTCTCCGTCTCCGATCAGGCTGACGCCGCCGAACTGATAGCCCACCCAGAGCTTGCCATCCTCGAGCGGGAGCAGCGCGGAAACACCGACCGACGGCAAGGTGTCCGGTGGCGGCGGCTCGTAGAGGTCGAAACGCACGCCGTCGAAGCGGAAGAGGCCGGACAGCGTTGCCGATCCAGAGAAACCCGTCCGCCGTCTGGGCGAGAGCCTGGACGTCGGCGGGCGCACCGTCCCGAATGGTCCAGGCGGTGTGATAGAGGTGAGGCAGCGGTGCTTCGTGCTGCTGCGCGGAGAGAGGCAGCAGGCCCGCCGTGGCGACGGCGCCGAGCGTCAGCGAACGGGATGAACCCGGGAGTGCGCATCGCGTCCAATGTACGGTCCACTGGGCCGGAGGGTGAGAGCGCGCTACCTCTTTCGGGGTATGGTGGCGGCCCGGTACTGCGGCTAACATCATGAGGCATGTACAGCTCACCGCCGATCCGCATCCTCACGGTCGACGACCACCCGCTCATCCGGGCGGGGCTGGCGGCGTTCCTCAGGACCGAATCCGGACATCGAAGTCATCGCCGAAGCGGGGAACGGTGAAGAGGGCATCGAGCGGTACCGCGACCTGCGCCCCGACATCGTGCTGATGGATCTCAGCATGCCGGTCATGGACGGCCTCACGGCGACGCGAGGCGATCCTGGACGAGTTTCCCGACGCCCGGGTCATCGTGCTGACGACGTACGGCGGCGACGAGGACATCCATCGCGCGCTCGAGTCCGGCGCCCGCGGGTACCTGGTGAAGGACATGCTGGTGGATGAGGTACATGGACGTGGTGCGCGCCGTCCACCAGGGACGCCGAGGCATCCCCCACGCGGTCGCCGCCAAGCTCGCCGAGCACACGCCGCGGATCCCCCTCACGCCTCGGGAGACCGAGGTGCTCTCGCTGGTCGCGAAGGGGCTCAGCAACGGGGAAGTTGCCGGGCGCATCGGCCGGACCGAGGGCACGGTCAAGGTCCACCTCAAGAACATCCTCCAGAAGCTCGGCGTCGACGACCGCACCGAAGCGGTCACGACGGCGCTCCGGCGCGGCTTCATCCGCCTCGACTGATCCTACCTCAAAGGTGGTAGTCAAAGACTCCCAGGCTTAGGGACGCGTGCGCGCGCTCACACCGGTATCGTGGTGGCCAGATCCACCACCAACGAAACCAGGAGGCACGCGATGAGCACGACCGCAGTCCCCAGCGCCGAAGCAGCCATGAACGGCAGTGTCGGAACCGTTGCGATGAAGCTGGAGGTGGTCTCCATCCCGGTGTCGGATGTGGACCGCGCGAAGGCTTTCTATAGCAAGCTCGGCTGGCGGCTCGATGCCGACTTCACCGTGGCGGAGAGCCATGGGATCCAGTTCACGCCGCCGGGCTCCCCCTCCTCGATCCATTTCGGCTCCCACCTCACCCCCGCCGTGCCCGGTTCCGCGCAGGGGTTGCTGCTGGTGGTCTCCGATATCCAGGCAGCGCGTGAGGAGTTGGTCGCGCGCGGGATCGAGGTGAGCGAGGTCTACCACTATGCCGGCGTCAACCGGGTCGATCCCGGCCAGCGGTTGAGCGGCCCGGCGCCCGACCGGCAGAGCTACGGGTCGTTCGTTTCGTTCAACGATCCAGATGGCAACGGCTGGCTGGTGCAGGAGATCACGACCCGGCAGCCCGGCCGAGTGGCGGGCGAGACGACCTACTCCTCGGCCCCCGATCTGGCCGCCGCGCTGCGGCGCGCCGGCGCGGCGCACGGCGAGCACGAGAAGCGCAACGGTGGCGAGTATGACGTGAACTGGCCGGACTGGTACGCCGAGTACCTCGTGCGGGAGCAGTCCGGCGAAGAGCTGCCACGCTGACGTCACCCCGCGGTGACATCACTCAACAAGGTTGAAGGAGACTCACCATGACCGTCGCAACCGCAAAGCCGCCCGCCGCCTCCGTCCCGGCGATCCGGCCGTTCACGATCAAGACCCCCGAGGCCGAGCTGGAGGAGCTGCGTAGACGCATCAAGGCGACCAGGTGGCCCGACCGGGAAACCGATGCGTCGCAAGGCGTGCAGCTCGCGACGATGCAGGAGCTGGCGCGCTACTGGGCCACTGAGTACGACTGGCGCAAGGTCGAGGCGAGACTGAACGCGCTGCCGCAGTTCATCACCGAGATCGATGGGGTCGACATTCACTTCATTCACGTGCGCTCGAAGCACGACGACGCGCTGCCGCTGGTCGTCTCGCACGGATGGCCGGGCTCGGTCATCGAGCAGCTGAAGATCATCGATCCCCTGACCAACCCGACGGCGCATGGCGGCAAGGCCTCGGATGCCTTCCATGTGGTGATCCCGAACATGCCGGGCTACGGATTCTCGGGGAGGCCGACCACGACCGGCTGGGACGCCGTGCGGGTCGCACGCGCCTGGAACGCGCTGATGAAGCGCCTCGGCTACACAGCGCTACGCGGCCCAGGGCGGGGACTGGGGCGGGGTCGTGGTGGACATGATGGCGGTGGAGGCTCCGCCGGAGCTGATCGGTATTCACACCAACATGCCCGGCGCCGTTCCTGACGACGTGTGGAAGGCCGTCGCCGCCGGCGGCGCGGTGCCAGCCGGTCTGTCCGACGAAGAGACCCAGCGGCTCGAGAAGATGAAGGGATGGTTCTCGAAGGAAGTGGCCTATGCCCTCCAGATGGGTCTCCGTCCGCAGACGCTCTACGGCATCGCGGATTCACCGATCGGCCTGGCCGCCTGGATGATCGATCACGACCTGCTGAGCTACCAGGCCATCTCGCGCCTGTTCGTGGACGGCACGCCCTATGGCTCGATCACGCGGGACGATGTCCTCGACAACATCACGCTCTCCTGGCTGACGACCACGGGGATCTCCGCGGGACGTCTCTACTGGGAGAACAAGCTGCCGTTCTTCTCACCCAAAGGCGTCTCCATCCCGGTTGCCGTGAGCGTATTCCCGGACGAGATCGATGCGGCGCCGCGCAGCTGGGCCGAACGGGCGTACCCCAAGCTCATCCACTACAACCAGCTCGATCGGGGCGGGCACTTCGCGGCCTGGGAACAGCCGAAGCTCCTGGTGGAAGAGCTGCGCACGGGGCTCAAGTCGCTGCGGTAGCCCCAAGGTCGCGGTGGATGGCGCGCCGGACGTGGCGCCATCCGCCGCCTGAACAAACCTGCGGCGCCAATGGCGCCGAGGCGAATCTTCCAGCGAGGGAAACGCAATGAACCCGCTCAACGAGAGCTTGCTGCAGTCGCAGAATCGCCGGCGCCCAGAGCACGGTCGTTCCCATCGACGACGAGCCCGCGCCCAGGCTGATCGTGGACCCGCCGCTTCCGGGTCCGCTGGCCCAGGGCGTCGCCTATATCCCGTACCGGGTGGAGAACCTGCGCATCCTGCCCCTGGGCGGGGCGGCCGCACGCGGCGTGTCGCCTCGGGTCGGCCATCTGCACATCACGGTGGACGATTTGCCGTGGCAGTGGGCGGATTTCGGTCAGAGCAACACCATCATCCTCATCGCCTGCCGCGCGGCGAGCACAAAGTGCTGATCGAGCTGGTGGATCCCGAAGGGAACGTGTTCACTCGGCAGACGGTGACGTTCGATTCGCCGGGTAAACCCAGGTGAATCCGGCCTTCCCGCAACTGCTCCCATTCAGTGACGCGGCCCTGCTGTGCCTGCGTCTCGTGGTGGCGGTGGTGTTCTTCGAGAGCGGACGGCGGCACGCGGCGGATCCGGTCGGACGGGCCGCGAGCCTCGGACTGAGCGCCGGGTTCACCCGGTTTCTGGGATGGGGCGAGATGGCGGCCGCCATCGGCGTCGGACTCGGTGTGCTGGCGCAGGTGGCGGCGGCGGGTCTCATCCTGATCATGCTGGGCGCCATCCAGAAGAAGGTGTTCGTGTGGCACACCGGGTTCTGGGGAGAGAAGACGTACGGGTGGCACTACGATCTGACCTACCTCGTCGCCTGCCTGGTGATTCTGACGACGGGGGGCGGGCGGTTCGTGCTCATCTGAGCTTGCGGGGCTACTGCGTTGGCGGAGTGGGATGAACGGGGGGAGTCGGGACACGGTCAACGAAGGTACCAAGGACACGAAGGCCACAAAGGAGACACTGGTGATGAAGAGCGGACGCATGTGGACGATTGGTCTCGTGATGGCGCTGGTCAGCACTCGAGGGGTCGGTGCCGTGTCCGCTCAGGACAAGTACACGCTGAAGGTGCCGGGTGGGCTCGCGTTCTCCGAGTTCAGGGGATACGAAAGTTGGGAGTTCATCGCCCTCAGTCAGGGTGAGTTGGTCGCCGCGATCCTGGGGAATCCCGCCATGATCCAAGCCTACAAGGACGGCTACCCCGGCAACGGCAAGCCGATCCCCGACGGGGCGAAGATGGCGAAGGTCCATTGGACTCCGAAGAAGAACGTGTCGGCACCGGGGCAGCCGACGGTGCCGGGCGCGCTGCATGACGTCGATTTCATGGTGAAGGACAGCAAGCGGTTCGGAGACAGCGGGGGGTGGGGATATGCGGCGTTCAAGTACGACGGCGCGAAGGGGGCGTACACGCCCCAGACCACGGCCGACGCGCCGCCGCAGGCGAATGACGCCAAGTGCGGCTTCGGGTGCCATACGATCGTGAAGAACCGGGACTACGTGTTCACCGATTACGGGGCGCGCTGATCAGTTGGTGAGTGTAGCCCGATAGCCGAGAGATGAAGCCGCCGGGCACCGTACCGCGGCCGACGTGCCTCGGCGGCTACATCTCTCGGCTATCGGGCCGACCTCCTGGAATGGAGGCAGCGCGGACCGGATTCGGGGAACACTCGGAGCGTTACGCGCCGGGAAAGGGCTCGTCCGCTGTCGGTCCGTAGAGCGAGGGCACCTTCTTCTCGTTGAGACGCAGATAGGTGGTAAGCTGGGCCCGGTGGTGGTACAGGTGGTTGAGCGCGCTGACGCGCACCGCCTCGTACCGGCTCTGCTCCGACAGGACCTTCTCGCCCATCATCAGCCGCCAGGACGTGTTGAGCAGGTGATCGTCGGTCGCTTCGGCGATGACCCGCCGGGCGTCGGCCACGGCCTGGTCGAAGGTGCGGAGGAGAACGGCGTTCGTGTCGGCCTCGGGCTGTCGATGTGCGCCGGGATTCGCCAGGTCGATGTTGGGCTGGGTCACCATCGAGACGATCCAGCCGGGCATCGTCGCGACCAGTTTGGCGAGATAGCCGAGCGCCATGGACTTCTCGTGCGGCTTCCAGTCGGCGCGGCCCTCGGGCACTCGCTCCAGCGCACGACGGGTTCCCGGCATCTCGATCGCCATCTCGGCCAGCAGCAATTCACTCAGCTTGGGCACTGCTACTCCTTGTTCATGAGGCTTTGGGCTGGCACGACCATTAGGGTGCTGCGGCAGTTCCATGTCCGGTCGCTTGGGATCTCCCTGGCCGAATGGCGGCAGGGTGGCGCCGCCGAGGCGCGTCGGCAGCGGTACGGTGCCCGGCGGCGCCACCCTGCCGCTATTCGGCCTAGCGAGATCCTAAGCGCTACCGGCCCATGAACTGCCGCAGCACCCGCTGCAGGATCCCTCCATGCCGGTAGTAGTCCAGCTCCACCGCCGAATTGAGCCGCACGACCGCGGGGAAACGGGTCTCCTTGCCGCTCTCGTCCCGCGCGATGACCGTCACCCGCCCGCCAGGCGTGAGCCCGCTCGCGATGCCACTGATGGAGAAGGACTCCCGCCCGGTGAGCCCGAGCGACTTGCGGTCGCTGCCCGGCTCGTACGCCAGCGGCAGCACGCCCATGCCCACCAGGTTGCTCCGGTGGATCCGCTCGTAGCTCTCGGCGATGACGGCCTTCACGCCGAGCAGTGATGGGCCCTTCGCCGCCCAGTCACGGCTCGAGCCGGTACCGTATTCCTTGCCCGTCAGGATCACCAGCGGCGTGCCCTCGGCCTGGTAGCGCATCGCGGCGTCGTAGATCGAGACCACCTCGTCGGTGGGGAAATGCAGGGTCCAGTTGCCTTCCTTGTCGGGGACGAGCGCGTTGCTGATCCGCACGTTGCCGAAGGTGCCGCGCATCATCACTTCGTGGTTGCCGCGGCGGGAGCCGAAGGTGTTCCAATCGGGCTGCTCCACGCCGTGCTCGCGCAGATACCGCGCGGCCGGGCCGTTCTTCGGGATGGAGCCAGCCGGTGAGATGTGATCGGTGGTCACCGAGTCGCCCAGTACCGCGAGGACTCGCGCGCCATTGATGTCGAGGAGCGGGAGCGGATCGGTCGGCAGATCCACGAAGAACGGCGGTTCCTGCACATAGGTCGAGCTGGCGTCCCAGGCGTAGCGGCTGCCGCTCGGCACCTCGAGCCCCTGCCAGATCTCGTCGCCATCGAACACGGAGGCGTACTGCCGCTCGAACAGCTCGGGCTTGAGCGACGCGGCCATCGTCGCCTGGATCTCCTCGGCGGACGGCCAGATGTCCCGGAGGAATACCGGCTTGCCGTCGCGACCCCGGCCGAGTGGGTCGCGGGTGAGGTCGATGTCCACCCTTCCCGCCAGCGCGAAGGCGACGACCAGCATGGGTGAGGCCAGGTAGTTGGCCCGCACCTGAGGGTGCACCCGCGCCTCGAAGTTCCGGTTGCCGCTCAGCACTGCCGCGGTCACCAGCGAGTGCTCGTCCACCAGCTGGGAGATGACGTCGGGCAGCGGGCCGCTGTTGCCGATGCAGGTGGTGCAGCCGTAGCCCACCACGTTGAACCGCAGCTTGTCGAGATAGGGCAGCAGACCCGAGCCCACGAGGTAGTCGGTGACCACGCGCGAGCCGGGCGCGAGGCTGGTCTTCACCCAGGGCCGGCTCTCCAGGCCTCGCTCGACGGCCTTCTTGGCGAGCAGGCCCGCGCCGATCATCACCGAGGGATTCGAGGTGTTGGTGCAGCTGGTGATCGCGGCGATCACCACGGCGCCGTCATGCAACATGACCTCGCAGCCATCCAGCACGCCGGCCACGACCGGCGGCGCGTCGGGGTCGACCTCCGCGGTGGCGGACTCGGTGCGGTGATCGCCGATGGTCACGCTGGCGCCGCCCTCGCCCACCCACCGGGAATACGCGCTCTCCGCCAGCTCCTTCCGCGCCGCGGGCACGGTGGCGCTCATCAGGCCGGGGAGGTTGACGATGAAGTCGCGCTTGAGGCCCGCGAGCGGCACCCGGTCCTGCGGGCGGCGTGGCCCCGCGAGGCTCGGGGTGATGGTCGAGAGGTCGAGCTCCAGCGTCGCGCTGAAAACGGGGTCGGGCGTCGCGTCGGTGCGGAAGAGTCCCTGCTCCTTGCAGTAGCGCTCCACCCGCTCGACCACCGCGCGGCTCCGGCCGGTGCGCTCGAGGTAGCGCAGCGTCTCCGCGTCCACCGGGAAGAAGCCCATGGTGGCGCCGTACTCCGGCGCCATGTTGGCGATGGTAGCGCGGTCGGCGAGGCCCAGGCTCGAGAGTCCCGGCCCGTAGAACTCCACGAACTTGTCCACCACGCCCTTCTTGCGGAGCATCTGCGTGGCGGTCAGCACCAGGTCGGTCGCGGTGGTGCCGACCGGAAGCGCGCCGGTGAGCTTCATCCCCACCACCTCGGGGATCAGCATGAAGTACGGCTGCCCCAGCATCACCGCCTCGGCCTCGATCCCACCCACGCCCCAGCCCAGCACGCCGAGCCCGTTGATCATGGTGGTGTGCGAGTCGGTGCCGACCAGCGTGTCGGGATACGCCGTCATGGTGCCGAACTGTTCGCGGAGCTGCACCACCGGTGCCAGGTACTCGAGGTTCACCTGATGCACGATGCCGGTGCCCGGCGGCACCACCCGGAAGTTCCGGAAGGCGCGCTGGGCGAACTTGAGCAGCTGGTAGCGCTCGACGTTCCGCTCCAGCTCGAGCTGGACGTTGAGCCGGAAGGCGTTGTCGGAGCCGTAGTGATCCACCTGCACCGAGTGGTCGATGACGAGGTCGCAGGGGACCACAGGGTTGATCCGGTCGGGATCGCCCTGCATCCTCGCCATCGCGTCGCGCATCGCGGCCAGGTCCACCACGCACGGCACCCCCGTGAAGTCCTGCAGCACGACTCGCGCGGGCATGAACGGGATTTCCGAGCGGGCCGCGCCATCCCGATGCCACCCGGCGAGCTGTCGGACATGTTCCTCGGTGACCACTCCGCGGCCGGCATTGCGGAGCACGTTCTCCAGCAGCACGCGGATGGAGAAGGGCAGTCGATCGAGCTCGGCGAGGCCCTGCCGCGCGAGCTCGGGGAGGCGGTAGACGGCGGCATCTTCGCTCCCCAGGCGCACTGTCCCCAGGGAGCCGAAGGGATTGATGGAATCAGCAGGCATTGGGGGGTCCTGATGGAGTGGATTGCGACGCTTTCGGGCAATATATGCAGGCGGAGGGTGGGGAGGGCGGGAGGCGGAAAGGCGAAGGCCGGAACGACGGTCGTCGCGGACGTCTATCATTCACTTCATGACCACCATTCTGCCCTACGCCATCAACCGCCGGGACGACGGACTCCTGATCGAGTGGGACACCGTCGGGCACACGGCGCTCTATCCGGCGCGTGGCCTGCGTCTGGCCTGTCCCTGCGCCGCCTGCGTGGACGAGATGAGCGGTCGAGCCCTGCTGAATCCCGCCTCGGTCCCGAGCGACGTGCGGCCGGTCTCCGTCGCGCTGGTGGGGGCGTACGGCCTCCGGGTGCGCTGGAGCGACGGCCACGACACCGGGATCTACACCTTCGATCGACTCCGCGCGGCGTGTCCCTGTCCCGCCTGCGGGGATCCGGGCGCCTCCGGGTGACGGCGGACACAGCCCCTCCCTTCTCGTCCATCCTATTCTCACTCATTCATTTACCCGCATTCACCATGATCGCGGAGCAGGCATGGACAAGCAGGAACACTCCACGGTGCGCGAGGGTCTCGTGGCCGGGTTGCTCGGGGCGGCGGCGGTCGCGGTCTGGTATTTCGTGCTGGACACGGCGTTCGGTCGGCCGTTCCATACTCCCAACGCGCTCGGCAAGGTGTTCTTCCGTGGCGACCTCCAGCCGGGGGTGAGGAACATCGTTCCCGGCATCGTGGCGGGCTACACCGTCGTGCATCTGATCATGTTCGCCCTGCTGGGGATCGGGCTGACCGCGCTGGCTCACCTGGTGAGCCGCAACCTGGACCTCCGCATGGGGCTGTGGATCGGGTTCGTGGTCGTCACCTGCTTCCTGATCGGCATCACCTACGCGCTGGTGACGGCGACGGGTGAGCGGGTGCCCCTCTGGTCGGTGGTGGGCGGGTCGGTCATCGGTGTCGCCTCGATGGCCTGGTACACCTGGCGCCAACACCCCCGCCTCGCCAGCGGCGCCCCGCTCGGCGCCGAAGAGCGTTCCCCGCCGCACGCACCCGGGTCGCCGAGAGGCTGATCGGGCGCTTGCGCCCGGCACGCCCGCCGTGCACTGTGGTAGGGTAGCCCTTGCCGCAGGAGGCTCTGCAGTGGCGGACCGCTCGCATTCCATCGGCACCGAAGGCACCGACGTCGGCATCATCGGCGGACTGGCCGTCGCGCTCTGGTTCCTCGTCCTCGACAGCATCGCGGGACGCCCGCTCCTCACGCCGAGTCTGCTGGGGCAGGTCGTACTCATGGGCGACTCGACGCCCGATACCGGCCAGGTCGTATTCGGTGCGGTACTGCTGTACACGGCGTTCCACTTCGTGGTCTTCGCCCTCATCGGCATGGGGCTGGTGGCCCTGGTGCACTGGGGCACCGAGAACTCGGTGGTTCGCTATGCCATGTTGCCGGTCTTTCTCGCCTTCGAGGTGATCTTCTACGGGTTGCTGGAAGTGCTGTCCGAGGGCACCGGGGCGCTCTTCCCGTTCTGGGCGGTCGTCTCGGCCAATACGCTGGCCGCGGTCAGCATGGGTCTCTACCTCTGGATCCGTCACCCGGCCTTTCGTCGGTCGATCCAGGACACCCCCCTTGGAGCGGCCCCGCTCAACTGACCTCACCGCCTTCGAATCCCAGCCCCGGGCCGTGTAACTTTCGCTCTCTCAGTCCACACGGCCCGGGGTTCTCGTTGCGTCTCGTCATCCCACGCTCGCTGCCACTCGCTCTCGCGCTGCTCGCGACCCTCTCGTCAGGGGCGTCCGCCCAGCTCGAGCCGCCCGGCACCGGAGGCGTCGTAGCGCTCGACCGCGAGCTCCGGATGCTGGGGCACTACCGGCGCGTGCTGATGATCGGGGCCCACCCCGACGACGAGGACACCGAGCTGCTCACGGTGCTGGTGCGCGGGATGGGGGCCGAGGCGGCGTACCTCTCGCTCAATCGCGGTGAGGGGGGACAGAACCTGATCGGCCCCGAGCTGGGCGAAGTGCTCGGCCTGATCCGGACCGAGGAGCTGCTGGCCGCCCGGCGGCTGGACGGCGCGCGGCAGTACTTCACCCGCGCGTACGACTTCGGTTTCGCGAAGACGCTGGAGGAGACCTGGGAGCAATGGCCGCAGGATACCCTACTGAAGGACGTCGTCCGGATCGTGCGACGGTTCCGGCCCCAGATCATCGTCACGGTCTTCACCGGCCTGCCGAGAGATGGCCATGGCCAGCATCAAGCCGCCGGATGGGTGGCGAAAGAGGCGTTCGCCGCGGCGGGTGACTCGACTCGCTACCCCGAGCTGGCCCGCGAGGAGGGTATCCGTCCCTGGGCGCCGCTCAAGCTCTACCGGACCACGCAGTACGACACGACGGCGACGACGCTGGTACTGGACGGCGGGGTGATAGATCCCGCGGTGGGCAAGTCATACCATCAGATCGCCATGGCCGGACGAAGTCTGCATCGCTCCCAGGACATGGGCCGCCTGCAGCAGGTCGGGCCGTCGCCGGTGCGGCTGGCGCTCCTCGAGGACCGCACCGGCGAAGGCGCGAACGGCTTCTTCGACGGGATCGACACCTCACTCCCGGCCATGCCATGGCGCGACGCTCCCGGCACCGACGGGCCCGCGGCGCGCAGGCGCTTTACCGCACGGGCGGACAGCGCCCGCGCAGCGCTGGGCACCGGCGCGTACCGTCGGGTGATCGCGCTGCTCGACCGGGGCAAGCGCGATCTGTTGCCGCAGTCGGACGACACCCGGGCCCAGATGCTCTTCTCCACGCCCGAGCAGGCCGATCAGCGCCGGCACACCGAGCGCGCCCTCGGCATCGCCGCCGGGCTCGTGGCCGACGCCGTCGCCCCCGACGACCGGATGATCGCGGGCCAATCCGATAGCGTCGAGCTCCTCCTCTGGAACGCCGGACCGGACTCGCTCACCGTGGCTGGTGGCGTGGTGCCCACCGCCGCCTGGCATGTGCAGGCCGACTCGATCCGCGGACAGGTCACGCTCGGCCCCGGGCAGGTCGAGCGCTCGATTGTCACGCTGACGCCGGACTCCGCTTCTTCTCCAACTACGCCCTACTTTCTGCGCCGCCCGCGGCAGGGCGCGCTCTACGATTGGTCCACCGCGACATCGGTCGAAGTCGGCGAGCCGTTCGATCCGCCGGCGCCGGTCGCGCGCTTCGGTCGTCTCGGTCCGGGCGGCGAAGTCTCCCGCGACGTCACCTTCCGAGTAAACGACCAGGCGCAGGGTGAAGTGCGCCGGCCCGTTACCGTGGTGCCGCGGGTGGACGTCAAGCTCGACCCCACCACGTTCATCTGGTCGCTCCTGACACCCGGGACCCACCGCTTCACCGTGACCCTCACCCATGGGGCGCGCGATACCACGGCCGGCACCGTGGGGCTGGTGCTGCCCTCGGGGTGGCCCGAGGTGCGGCGGCAGCCGTTCCGCCTGGTCGGGCAGGATGAGCGCGAAACCTTCACGTTCGACCTGCGCGCGCCACGGGGCAGCGGCCGGGGCAGGGCGACGATCCGCGCCGTCGCCCGCGACTCCGCGGGTCGGGAGTACGACGTGGGCGTGTTCACCGTGAACTACCCGCACATTCGGCCGCGGTCGTACGTCGTGCCGGCCACCGCGGAGGTGCACCTGGCGCCGGTTGCGCTGCCCCGCCTCGCCCGTATCGGTTACGTGCGCGGCGCGTCGGACCTGGTGCCCGAGGCCCTCGAGCGCGCCGGCTTGCCCGTCACGCTGCTCGATGCACGCGCACTCGAGCGTGACGACCTCACCCGGTTCCCCGTCATCGTCATCGGGCCGAGGGCGTACGAGACCGACTCGGCCCTGGTGGAGAACAACACGCGGGTGCTCGCGTACGTACGAGGCGGCGGCACCCTGATCGTGCAGTACCAGCAGCATCTGTACTTCAACGGTAACTTCGCGCCGCTTCCGCTCACGGTCGGCGGCCCCCCCTTGCGTCCGGCGAGTGACAGCTCGACGTCGGCCGACCGCGCAGCCCCGACTGACAGCGCCGTCGCGGCAGACAGCTCCGTCGCGTCAGACAGATCCGCCGCGGGCGGCTCGAACGGGACGACCCCGCCCGATTCGGTCGCCGAAGAGCGACCGGTGAGTCACGACCGCGTGGTGGACGAGCACGCCCCGGTGTCGGTGCTGGAGCCCGACAGCCCGGTTCTGCGCCAGCCCAATCGGATATCGGACCTGGACTGGGAGGGATGGGTTCAGGAGCGCGGACTCTACTTCGCCCGAAGCTGGGATCCCGGCTACCGGCCCGTGCTCGAGACCCATGACGAGGGCGACGGTGAGCTCCGGGGCGGGCTCCTGATCGCCGATGTGGGGAAGGGGACCTACGTGTACACCGGCCTGAGCTTCTTCCGTCAGCTGCCGGCGGGGGTTCCGGGCGCGCTCCGCCTGTTCGCGAACCTGCTCGCGCTTGGCCAGCCCGCGCCTCGCTGAGGTGTGGCGGCTCGCCGGCGTGCGAGCCGCGGCCGTCCCGGTGCTGGTCAGCGCGCTGATGGCGGCGTGCGGCTCGGACGGGCGAACGCCGGTCGTTCTCTACTCGCCGCACGGCCGCGACCAGCTCACGCTGCTGGAGCAAGGGTTCGAAGCGGAGCGACCCGACATCGACGTCCGCTGGCTCGACATGGGGTCGCAGGAGATACTCGACCGGCTGCGTTTCGAGCGGGTCAATCCCCAGGCCGACGTGTGGTTCGGCGGACCGACGACGAACTTCGATCTCGGTATCGAGGACTCCCTGCTGCAGCCATATCGACCTTCGTGGGCCGATCGGGTCGGTCCCAACGGCGTCGGCCAGGGCGATCTCTACTTTCCCGTCTACCGCACCCCGGCGGTGATCGCCTACAACTCGAAGCTGGTGTCGGCCGCGACGGCTCCCCATGACTGGGACGAGGTGCTCGAGCCGCGCTGGCACGACAAGGTGCTCATCCGCGACCCGATGGCGAGCGGCACCATGCGGGCGATCTGGGGGCTCATCCTGCTCCGCGGCATCCGGGAGACCGGCGACACGGGGCGCGGAATGGATTGGCTCCGGCGGCTCGACGCCAACACCAAGACCTACACGCTGAATCCCGCGATACTCGACGCCAAGCTCGCCCGGGGCGAGGGCCTGGTGACCCTGTGGGATCTCCCCGACATCCTGATCGGGATCTCGAAGGGACTGCCGTTCGGATACACCTTCCCTCGGAGCGGTACGGTGGTGATCGATGACGCGATCGGGCTGGTGAGTGGCAGCCGGCACCCCGACGCCGCCAAGGCCTTCATAGACTACGTCGGTGGTATCGAGGGCCAGCTCCTCGCGGCGGAGCGGGTGTACCGCCTGCCCGCGCGCCATGACCTCCCGCCCGGTCGGGTGCCCGCGTGGGTCGCCGAGGTGGAGGCCGACATGGTGGTGGCTCCCATGGACTGGGGCCGCCTCGCGCGGGACGGCATGGCGTGGATGGGTTACTGGGACCGCCATGTGCGGGGGCAGGGAGAGTCCGCGCGATGACGCCGTTTCTCAGCGTCGAGGGGCTGACCAAGCGCTTCGGCCCGACGCTCGCCGTGGACGACGTGACGCTCTCGCTCGCTCAGGGCGAGATGCTGGCGCTGCTGGGTCCCAGCGGCAGCGGCAAGACCACGGTGCTCCGCCTGCTGGCGGGATTCGAGTCGCCCGACGCGGGGCGCGTGACGGTGGAGGGAGAGGATGTCACCCGGGTCGAGCCGGTACACCGCCGACTCGGCATGGTGTTCCAGCATTACGCGCTCTTCCCCCATCTCGACGTGGGGCGGAACGTCGGCTTCGGCCTCGAGTCGCTCGGCGTCCGGAAGGAGGAGCTGGCCGAGCGGGTCACGCGGGCACTGGCGCTGGTGGATCTGGCGGGTCTCGAGCGCCGGCGAGTGGACCAGCTCTCCGGCGGCCAGCAGCAGCGGGTGGCGCTGGCGCGCGCGCTCGCGCCCGAGCCGCGCGTCCTCCTGCTCGACGAGCCGCTCAGCAATCTCGACCCGACGCTGCGGGAGCGTACGCGCCACGAGATCCGCGATCTCATCCGTCGCGTCGGCATCACCACCGTGTTGGTCACCCACGAGCAGGACGAGGCGTTCGATCTGGGCGACCGGGTCGCGGTGCTGCGAAGCGGCCGCCTGGAACAGGTGGGCACCCCGGACGAGCTGTATGCCGCCCCGGCCAATCGGTTCGTCGGGACCTTCGTCGGCCGCTCCAGCGTACTGCCGGTCACGGTGCTCGGTCCCACCGAATGGGGGACCAGGGTCGCGGTCGAGGGGGCCGAGTGGGAGATCGAGCGACCCGCCGGCCACCCCGTGCTGCTGCCCGGGCCGGCCGTGCTGCTGGTGCGGCCCGAGGCGCTGCGCTTGGGGGAGGATCCCCAGGCCATCATGGGGACCGTGACCCGCCGCCGCTTCACCGGTCCCTCCAGTTACTTCACCGTCCTCACGGCCAGTGGTGCGACGATCGAGGTCGTGGCGCCGCCGGCCGCAGTGCGGGCCGGCGAGCGCGTCGGAATCCTGCCGAGCCGGCGGGCGGCGGGCGGGCTGCATCTCTTCGCGGAGGGCGGCACGTGAGCCGCCGCACCGGGGCGATCGTCGCCGCGCTGCTCCTGGCGGTGCTGCTGTGGCTCGTCCTGTACCCGCTGGCGCTGGTGCTGGCCGAAGGTGTGCGCGGTCCCGCGGGATGGACGCTCGAGCACGTCCGGTCGTTCGTGGCGCGCCCCACCGAGCTGCGGGCGCTGTGGGGCAGTCTCTGGACCTCTGCGGCGAGCGTGGGACTGGCGGCGCTGCTGGGCATTCCCCTCGCGTTCCTGGTCGCCCGCTACGAGCTGCCGGGAGGCCGCGTGCTCGCCGGCCTCGTGGCGCTGCCCGCGGTGCTCCCGCCGCTGGTCGGCGTGGTCGCGTTCCTCTTCCTCTACGGCGAGACCGGCTTCGTCTCGCTGCTGCTCATGCGGGTCTTTCGCCTGGAGGACCCGCCGTGGCGGCTGGAGGGTCCCGGCGCGATCCTGCTGGTGCACGCCTACTCGATGTACGTCTACTTCTACCTGCTGGTCCGGACTTCGCTGGCCTCCCTCGACGGCTCGCAGCTCGAGGCGGCCGCCAGTCTCGGCGCCGGCCGCTGGCGGACGATGCGTCGCGTGGTTCTGCCGCACCTGAAGCCGGCGCTGAGTGCCGCCGCCCTCCTCACGTTCATGACCGCGCTCGGCTCCTTCAGCGCGCCCTACGTGTTCGGCGGCGGATTCCGGGTGATGCCGACCCAGATCGTCGCCACTCGGCTCAACGGCGAGAACCACCTCGCCATGGTGGAGACCGCTTCGCTCACCGCGCTGGCACTGCTGGCCCTGCTTCTGTTCCGAAGCGGTGGGTCCGTCGCGGGCGGCAGCGGCAGGAAGGGCGCCGGCCCGGCCCGGATCGCCATCAGGAGTCGGTCCGCCCGGCTCGTTGCCGGACTGACCAGTTGGACGCTCGCCCTCCTCCTCCTGCTACCCCATCTGACGCTGGTGCTGGTGTCGTTCGTGCCGGTCGGGACCTGGACGACGGAGCCGCTTCCCCCCGCGTACACGCTGCGAAACTATGTCGCGCTGGTGGACGACCCGGTGCGCCTGCGGCCGCTGGTCAACAGCCTCTGGCTCGCGGCGGTCGCTACCGCGGCCGCGGTGGTGATTGCTCTCGCTGGTGCCCTGCTGCACGCGGGGCGGAGGAGCGCGCCGAGGCGCGCGATCGAAGGCTTGCTCGCGCTGCCCTGGGCGGTGCCCGGGACCGTGTTCGCCATCGCGCTGGCCACCGCCTTCAGCGTGCACCAGCCATGGGCGGGACGTTTTGTCCTGGTGGGGACCTTCTGGATCCTGCCCCTCGCGTATCTCGTGCGGAATCTGCCCATCACCAGCCGGGCCCTGGTGGCCGGGGTGCGGGCGCTCGATCCCGCGCTCGATGAAGCGGCGGCGAGTCTGGGGGCCGGGCGGGCGCGCACCCTCCGGCGGGTGACGCTGCCGCTGCTCCGTCCCGCGCTGCTCGCCGGCGCGAGCCTGGCCTTCGTGACCGCCTTCGGCGATTTCGTCACCTCCATCATGCTCTACACCTACGATACCCGTCCCATCTCCCTGGAGATCCTCTCCAGTCTCCGCCAGGCCGACGTCGGGGTCGCGGCGGCGTACGGGGTCGTGCTGATGCTGGTGAGTGCCGTCGTCTTCGCGGTCGGGTCGGGCGCGCAGGGACGCGGAGGCAACGCCGGGTGACGGCTGCCAATCCGAGCGGCTTCCGGCGCCTGGCGGTGCTCATCGCGGTGAACTTCGTGGACATGGTCGGCTTCATGATCGTGCTCCCCCTGCTGCCGTTCTACGCCCTCGGCCTCCGCGCCACACCCCAGGTCATCGGGCTCCTGATCGCCGCGTTCTCGATCGCACAGCTGGTCTCGGCGCCTCTCTGGGGACGGGTCTCGGACCGGTACGGTCGTCGGCCCGCGCTCCTGATTGGACTGACCGCGTCGGCGATCGCGTACGTCGTCTTCGGGTTCGCGGAGAGCCTGTGGCTCCTGTTTCTCTCGCGGCTGGTTCAGGGGGCGGGGGCGGCACCACCGGAGTGGTGCAGGCCTACGTGGCCGACACCATTCCGCCCCAGGAGCGCGCCAAGGCGCTGGGCTGGCTCTCCGCCGCAACGTCGGCCGGCGTGGCGTTCGGACCGGTCATCGGTTCGTTCGCGGCCCACCTGGGCCGGGCGGCGCCCGGCCTGGTGGCGGCCGGCCTGTGCCTGCTGAACATCGCCTTCATGTGGCGGTGGCTTCCCGAATCACGGGTCCGCGACACGGGACCCCCGCGCGCTCGACGACCGATCTGGCATCCGGCCTGGACCGCGATCCGCCACCCCGGGGCGCCGCTCTCGCGACTGCTCTGGATCTACGGTATCGGGATGATCGCGTTCTCGTCGCAGACCTCCGTGCTGGCGCTCTATCTCGGCGCCGAGTTCGGGCTCAACGAGCGGAGCATCGGGCCGATCTTCACCTATGTCGGCATTCTGTCGTTCGTGATGCGGAGCCTCCTGCTCGGCCCCATCGTGGATCGGCTGGGTGAGCTCTGGACCATGCGGCTCGGGGCGATGACTCTGGCGATCGGACTCTGGCTCTACCCGACCCCCGATTCGCTCTGGATGTTCGCCCTGGTCATCCCCCTTGTGCCCATCGGCACCGCGCTGCTGTTTCCATCCACCACTTCGCTCATGTCCCGCCAGTCCGATCCACGCGAGCTGGGCACCACCATGGGTGTGGCCCAGACGTTCGCCGGGCTGGCTCGGGTCGCGGCCCCGCTGCTCGCGACGACCGCCTTCCAGCGGCTGGGACATGGCGCGCCGTTCTACATCGCCGGCGGCTGCGTGGCCCTCGCCGGCGTACTCGCGTTCCAGATCCAGGTCGGTTCCAGCGCCCCCGCGTCATCACCGGTGGAGGAGGACCAAGCGAGGGTCTCATGAGCACTGACGATCGTCTCGATCGGCTGGAGCGCAGGGTGGAGGTGCTGGAGAAGCTGCTCCGGGCCGGCGCGCGCGTTGCGGGCGTCGGGGAGCCTCCCGCGGCCCCGCAGCAGGTCACGATTCCGGAGTCGGCTCCGATCGCGAGCCCGCCCGCACTTCCGCACGAAGTTGCCCCGCGACCCTCGCCCGCGGCCACGCCGCCCGGCCCGCGAGCCCAACCCACACCCCCTCGGCAACCGGTCTCTTCCGGTATCGATGAGCGATGGATCGGCCAGCGCGCGTTCCTCGCGGTCGGGGTGGTCGCCCTGCTCATGGCGACGGGTTACCTGCTCAAGCTGTCGTTCGAGCGCGGGTGGATCTCACCGATCATGCGATGCGCCGGGGGAGTGGCGCTCGGGTTCATGGTCGGAGGGATCGGCTGGCGCCTGCACGAGCGCTACCGCACCTATGGCGCGGCGCTCATCGGTGCCGGGGGCGGCATCATCTATCTCAGTGTGTGGGCGGCGTGCCAGCTGTACGAGGTGATTCCACCGACCACCGGCATCGTCGGTCTCGCGATGGTCTCCGTGGCAGTCGCCGTGATCGCGTTCGCGATCAATGTCGAAGCCCTCGGCACGGCGGCCGCGCTCGGCGCGTTCATGGCGCCGGTGCTGCTCGGACGCAGCGAGGCAAACGCCAATCTGCTCCTGCTGTACCTCATCAGCATGGCGTCAGGGCTGGGACTGGTGGCCGCACGTCGCGGCTGGCGGCTCACCATGCTGGTCGTGGCGGCGAGCTATTTCGGGGTGGGCACCACAGGGGCGGGAGAGCATGCGATCCCCTCGGCGCTCCTGGTGTACGGGGTACTGGGCGGGACGGCAGGGCTGTACGTCGGTCTGCGGGAACAGTGGTGGGAGACGAGACTGCTCACCTTCAGCGGAGGGTGGGTGCTGATCGCCGCCGCCAGCGATCGCATGACCGCTCACTGGCCGGTGCTGCTGGCGGGCCTCGTTCTCTCGGCGCCGGTCTGGTGGCACGCCCTCAGGCATCCCAGGGCCCTGCCGCTCCGGATCGGCGCCGCCCCCGGCAAGCCCGATGGCGGTGTGGTGGATGGATGGTCCATGGGCGAGGCGCTGTACTTCTTCGTCACGCCGTTTCTGCTGGCGTGGGCGGCCCACGGCCTCGCGCCGGATCGCTTCGACGCGTCACCGGGTCTGCTGCCGCTGCTGGTCGCGGCTCCGTACCTCCTGGCCGGCTACCTCCGTACCCGCCCGCCGTTCGCGCTGGTCGGCGTGACGGCGGCGGCCGTCGCCGCCCAGGCCCAGTGGGAAGGGCCGCCGGAGATCTGGGCGCTGCTGGGGCTCGCCGTGCTCTGGCCGACGCTCGACGCCCGGCTCGGCCGGAGTGACGGACGCTGGTATGGACTCTTCACGTGGGGCGCGGCGTTGCAGCACCTCGTGGGCGTCGCACTGATCGTGCGCACCGCCTCGGACAGGGCGTTCACGGGACCATGGGCGCTCGCGCTGTGGGGTGTCACGGCGGTGGCCCTGCTCCTGGCCGCCCGACTGTTCCACGCTCGCGCCGCCGAGGGCGAGGCGGGGCTCGTGCCCTCCGGATTGTGGACCGCGGCCGGATTGCTGGTCCTCTTCGGGATCACGGGTGAGATCCGGCGCTACTTCGAGTTGGAGAGCTACTCGCCGGTGACCGCGGAGCTGGCAGCCGGGCTGGCGGTGAGCGCCTGGTGGCTGACGTTTGCGGCCGCGCTCATCCTGGTCGGCTTCCGCCGGGCCATCAAGCCGCTTCGGATCGCCGGACTCGGTGTCGCGGGGCTCGCGGTCGCGAAGGTGGTGCTCTTCGACCTGTCGTCGCTCGACGCGCTGTACCGGATCGGCTCGGTGTTCTTCCTGGCCCTGGTGATGCTCTCGCTCGCCTACGTCTACTACCGGGCCGACCGGTCGGAGCGGGCCCCGTGAGCGTGGAGGCTCCATGTCCGAACTGAACCGCCGCGAGTTCGCGGAGGCGCTCGCACTCGCCGCCCTGGTGCCGGTGCTGGGCACGCTCCCCGGCGGCGGCCACCTGAGCGCATTCACCCCGCCCGCCGGGCCTGCCGGGCTGGAGCCCGGCAGTCTCGCCAAGGCGCTCGCCTCCGCCATCCGGGCGCAATACGGTAGCCGGCTGAGCGCGGGCGATCTCACCACCATCACCCGGCAGATCCAGACCGGCCTCGAGCGTGCGGACACCATCCGGAAGGCGTCGCTCGCCAACGGCGACGAGCCCGACTTCGTGTTCTCCGCCGTTCGGCCGGGCACGAACGCGTGAGCGCGCCGACGTGGATGTCGCTGCCGGAGCTGGGCCGACTGCTGCGGACGCGTGAGCTGTCGTGCGTCGAGCTCGCGGAACATTTCCTCGATCGCCTGGAGCGGCTGGGCTCGACCTACAACGCGGTGGTGACGGTGCTTCGCGAGACCGCGCTGGCCGAGGCGCGCCTCCGCGATCGGGAGTTGGCCTCGGGGAAGGATCGGGGGCCGCTGCACGGCATTCCCTATGGAGCGAAGGACCTCCTGGCTGCCGAGGGGGCTCCCACCAGCTGGGGAGCGCAGCCGTATCGGAACCAGATGGTGCGGGGCGATGCGACGGTCGTCCGACGACTGCGGGAATCCGGGGCGGTCCTCGTGGCCAAGCTGGCGATGGTGGAGCTCGCCGGCGGCATGGGCTACAACCAGGCGTTCGCGAGCTTCACCGGACCGGGCCGCTCGCCGTGGGATCGGGCGCGCTGGTCGGGCGGCTCCTCGAGCGGATCGGGATCGGCCGTCGGCGCCGGATTGGTCCCCTTCGCGATCGGCTCGGAGACCTGGGGCTCGATCCAGTATCCGGCCGCCTTCTGCGGCGTCACCGGCATGCGGCCGACCTACGGGCGGGTGAGCCGTCATGGGGCGATGGCGTTGAGCTGGACCATGGACAAGCTCGGGCCGCTGGCCCGGACGGCGGAGGATTGCGGCACCGTCCTCGCGGCGCTCGCCGGACCCGATCCCGCCGATCCGTCGGCTCTCGCGGAGCCGTTCACCTACACGTCCGGCGCGCGAACCCGCAAGCGGGCGCGGCTGGGCCTCCTGAAGGGCACCCTCGACAAGACCCAGCCCGAGGTGCGCCGGAACTTCGAGGTCTCGCTCCGCGTGCTGGGTGAGTTCGCCGAGATCGTGGACGGCCTCGAGCTGCCCGACTTCCCCTACGACGAGATGGCGTCACTGGTGATCGAAGCGGAGGCCGCGAGCGCGTTCGAGCCCCTGTTCGAGAGTGGCAGAATCACCGAGCTCACCGCGCCCGAAGACCGGATCGGCGGTTATGCCGGCCAGGTCGTCCTCGCCAAGGACTACATTCGGGCCATGCGACTGCGGCGGCCAGCGGCCGCGGCCCTGGATCGCCTGCTGTCCGAGGTGGACGCGATCGTGGCGCCGACGCTGCCCACGGTCGCGTGGCCGATCGATGCGCCGTTCGACAAGGTGTACCCGGACTATCCCGGGGGGACCAACATCAGCGGCCCGGCCAACCTGTGCGGCGTACCCGGTCTGTTCCTCATGAACGGCACCGGAGAAGGGGGCTGCCCGACCGGCCTCCAGCTCACCGGCCGAGCATTGGGGGAGGCGGCGCTGCTCGCGGTCGGCCACCGCTACCAGCAACGCACGAAATTTCACCTGCTGCGTCCGCCGGGATTGTGACCCGAACGGTTCCCCCCTATATCTCCTGACCTGAGTCGCCCGAAGCGGCTCCCCCCCTCGGTACCCGCAACCAATCAGGAGATCAGCGTGACTGTGGTGGCCCTCCCGTCATCTCCCGGCGCGCTCGCCAAGGCGCGCTGGGAGGACATCGTCCCGTACTTCGACGATCTCGCCGAGCGCTCGCTGGACGAGGCCACGATCGAGGGCTGGCTGCAGAGCTGGTCCACGCTGGAAGAGCTGGTGACCGAGGCGGCGGCGCTCGCCATGATCGCCTACACCATCGATACCTCGGACCCGGAGAAGGAGGCCGATCATCTCCGCTTCTCCACCGACATCCTGCCCAAGATGGACGAGCGCAGCGTGGATCTCGCACGGCGGTTCGTCGAGTCCGGGCACCGGCCCCCGGAGCTGGAGACCACGCTGGCCCGGTTCCGGACGTCGATCGAGATCTTCCGCGAAGCCAACGTCCCGGTCTTCTCCGAGCTCGAGGAGCTGAGCGCGCGGTACCAGCGAATCACCGGCTCCATGACCGTCGAATGGGATGGGCAGGAGCGGCCGCTGCCTCAACTGCAGCCCTATCTGAAGAGTGCCGACCGTGCCGTTCGGGAGCGCGCGTTCCGAGCCGCGGCCGCTCCGTACGCCGAGCAGCGCACCGACCTCGCCGCGCTGTTCGACCGCATGTACGAGCTGCGCCAGAGCGCCGCCCACAACGCGGGCTTCGCCAATTTCCGGGACTACATCTTTCCCGCCAAGTTCCGCTTCGATTACACGCCGGCCGATTGCGAGCGGTTCCACGACGCGATCGAGGCCACCGTCGCGCCCGCGGTGGAGCGGATCCTGGCCCAGCGGCGCACGAGCCTTGGACTCGATACCCTGCGGCCCTGGGACCTCGCGGTCGATCCGTATCGCAGCACGCCCCTCCGACCCTTCTCGACGACCGACGAGCTCGTCAGCCGCGCACGCCAGGTGTTCGGCAAGGTGGATCCGACGCTCGGCGCCGAATTCCAGACCATGATCGAGGAGCGGCTGCTGGATCTCGACAGCCGAAAGGGCAAGGCGCCGGGAGGCTACTGTGAGACGCTCCATCACCGGGGCCGGCCCTTCATCTTCATGAACGCCGTCGGGCTGGTCGACGACGTGATGACGCTGCTGCACGAGGCCGGACACGCGTTTCACTCCTTTGCCTCGCACGAGCAGCCGCTCATCTGGCAGCGCCATCCCGGGTCCGAAGCCGCGGAGCTTGCGTCGATGAGCATGGAGCTCCTCGCCGGGCCCCATCTCGCGCAGCCGGTGGGCTACTTCACCAAGACGGACCACCGGAGCGCCTGGCTGGAGCACCTCGAGGACATCCTCCTCAGCCTGGTACACATCGCCTCCGTGGATGCCTTTCAGACCTGGATCTACACCAGCGGTCAGGGTGGCGACGCCGCCGCGCGGGATGCCGCATGGCTCCGGCTCCGGCAGCGGTTCGAGCGCGGGGTCGACTGGAGCGGGCTGGAGCGGGAGCGGATCGCCCGGTGGTATCGCCAGCTGCACATCTTCATGTACCCGTTCTACTACATCGAGTACGGCATCGCGCAGGTGGGCGCGCTTCAGGTCTGGCGCAACAGCCTGCGCGACCCGAGCGACGCCGTGGCCCGGTACCGCGAGGCGCTGGCGCTGGGCGCCATCCGCGGCCTCCCCCAGATCTACCGGGCCGCGGGGGCCGAGCTCACGTTCGACGTGCGGAAAATCGGCGAGCTGGTTCGGCTGGTGGAGTCCGAAATCGAGCGGGTCCGCGCCGAGGTGCCTCAGGCCTGATTCCGTGCCATCCCCGGCGTTCCGGTTGCTTCCCGGCCCCTGCGCGACAAGATTCCACGCCGTCCGGCCCGGGCTCGGGCCGTGAGAAGCAGTGTCTCGCAGCGGAGATCGTGGATGGCGAAAGAAGAAGGCATCGAGATGGAGGGCGTCGTGACCGAGGTCCTGCCCGACCGCAACTACCGGGTCATGCTGGAGAACGGCCATGAGATCCTGGCGTACGCCGCCGGGAAGATGAGCAAGTTCAAGATCCGGGTGCTGGAAGGCGACCGCGTGAGCGTGGTGCTCTCCCCGTACGATCTGACCCGCGGACGAGTGATCTACCGGCACAAGTAGTCAACTGTGGGTCATGAGCTACCCCGGTTCCCGGCACAGCTCATAGCTCAGAGCTCATAGCTGAAGCAGCTGGTCGCGAACGCAAAACGGGCCGCCCGATCGGGCGGCCCGTTTGCGTCCAGTCGACCAGCTACTTCACCTTGGTGACGTTCTCGGCGGCGGGGCCCTTCGCACCCTGCACGATGTCGAACTCCACCCGGTCACCCTCGGAGAGGCTGCGGAAGCCGTCCGCCTTGATGGCGGTATGGTGGACGAAGCAATCCTTGTCGCCGTTCTCCGGAGTGATGAAACCAAAACCTTTTGCGTCGTTGAACCACTTCACCGTGCCGAGGGTGCGAGCCATTGGTCCTACTCCATTGTTGTTTGACTGCGTCGGGGCCGGAGATCCCGGCACACCGAGTTTTTATGAGCGCGGGCCTATCCCGCGTCATAAAAATTGAAAGACCCGACAGGGGCTATCCCGGGTCCTAGAATCCTGATGGAGTTTCTTTATGAGCTCCGAAGGGGGTCGTTCGCGCGGTCAAATCTGTATACCGGCGTCGTTTAGTCAAGGGGGGAGCCGCGAAGCCATCGGGCGGCGGCCCTGGCCCAGTCGGCCACCGGCTCCCGGCCGCGCGTCGGTCGCCCGATTCACCGCCTGCAGGAATTCGGCCGCCGAGGCGTAGCGGGCTCCACGTCCGCGCTGAGGGCCCGCTCGAGCACCTGCTCCAGCATCTCGCTCACGTCCTCCCGGCCCTTCCATGGCGTCCGGGAGTTGATTGGTGGTCTGCTTGGCGAGCACCTGCTCGGGTGTGATCCCCGGGAAGGGAGGCCGGCCCAGCAGGGCGTAATAGGCCACGGCGGCCAGGCTGTAGAGGTCCGACCGCTGGTCCACCCGCTCGCCGAGGAGCTGCTCCGGGCTGGCGAACTGGGGGGTCCCGCTCTGGCTGGTGGCGCCCACCGAACTTTCCCCGAAGCGCCAGCGCCAGGCCGAAATCGGTGATGTGCAGGCTGCCGTCGCTCCGCGATCAGCAGGTTCTCCGGCTTGATGTCGCGGTGCACCAGGCCAGACCCGTGGGCGTGCGCCAGGGCGGAGAGCGCCTCCCGGAGCAGCCGCAGCACCTTGTCGAGCGGCAGCGGCCCGTCCCGCTCCACCAGCTGCGCCAGGCTGGGCCCGTCCGATCAGCTCCATCGTGTACCAGATCAGGCCCGAGCGTCCGCCGATGTCGTAGATGTTCACGATGTTCGGGTGGTCGAGCCTGGCGGCGAGCTGCGCCTCCCGGCGGAAGCGCTCGACCACGCTGGGGTCCCGGGTCAGCGCCGGGTGCAGCACCTTGAGCGCGACCAGCCGCTCGAGCTGCAGGTCGCGCACCCGGTACACCCGGCCGAACCCGCCGGTGCCGAGCAGCTCGAGCAGCTCGTAGTCGTCGCCCAGCGCCCGGCGGAGCCGCTTCTCCCAGCGTGCCCGGTCCTCGCTCGGCGAGCCATCGGCGCGCCTCCCACCGACGGCTGCGCCAGGTCGTAACTGCCCGCGTCGGAGGCGAAGTCCTCCAGCATCTCGGCGGCGGTGAAGTACCGCGACTCCGGCTCCGGCTGCAGCGCCCGCAGCACGATCCGCTCGATCACGCGGGGACAGGTGGGCCGCAGCTCGGTGGGCCGGCGCAGCCTGCGCGGTGATCGAGCGCGGGCTCCTGGCCGGTGACCGCGAAGTAGAGCATCGCGCCGACGGTGTAGATGTCGCTGGCGGGATCGCCCACCGTGCCCTCGCGCACCTCGGGCGCCATGAAGGCGAGCGCCGGCGGCGCGGCGCCCGGCGGGACGGCCGACAGGCAGTAGCTGCAGTAGCGCAGGTCGGTCACCGTGGCCCGGCCGGCCGGCGCTCACCAGCACGCGACTGCGGGAGCGATGCGCGCGGACGATGATGCCGTGGAGATGCGCGTGCTCCAACGCGCCCAGCAGGTCGCGGGCGAGGGCGAACACGGTGGGGATCGGTCGCGGCCCGCGGTCGCACCGCGCTCCTGGAGCCTCTCGCCCTCCATCCAGTTGCCGATCCGGTAGGCCAGCTCGCCCGCCTGGCCCGCGTCGTAGACGTGCAGGATCCCCGGATCGTCGAGCTGGCCCAGCGCTTCCGACTCGCGCATGAACCAGGCCCGCACGGCCTCGTCGAGGAAGAAGTTGACGCGCACGCTGACCCGGCGCTTCAGCAGCTGGTCCTGCGCCTCGAACAGCACCCGCTCCGCGGACGAGGCGACGATGCGCGTCAGCCGATAGCGCGGCCCGAGCGCCTCCGTGGTGCGCTCGAAGGCGGTCTCGTGGGTTGGGGGCGCTCAGCGGTGCGCACCTCGGCGCCGCTCGACTCGGTTGTCGGTCCCGCAGACGGCGGAGCTGCACCAGCGGCGGCTGCGGGTGGGGAGGCGTCGGCGAAGAACAGGGTGCAGGTCGCAGCCGGCGCACTGACGCACGACCACCCCCGGGTCCGCCAGGGTGGTGGCGGCGGAGCGGGCGATCGCCTCGAGGGGCGCGAGTGCGCGGGTGGGTGCGAACTGGAGCCGCCATTCGCCGCCGACGCGGGTGAGCCGGTGGCTGCCGGTGCTCGCCGCGAGCATGCCGTTGATGGCGGCGATGGCGCCGGCCGGCGGCCGCTGGCTCGCCGTCGAGGCATTCGGCGAGCTCGGTGAGCTGCCGGCGAAAGTCGCGGATGACGGAATACGCCGCGCCGCCGTTGAGCTGCATCAGGCGCTGGGCGTGAGCCCAGCGGGTGAATGCGGCGGCGTCGGGGAGGAGATCGGGTGGTGTGGGAATGCGTCCGCGGGCGGAGTTGACGAAGTCGAGCCAGACCGCGTCGCCGAGCAGGGTGAACTCGGGGTGCGCCATCGGCGCTAGCCGTCCGCGACCTCGACGGCGTTGCGCCCGGCCCGCTTGGCCCGGTACAGGGCCGTATCGGCCGCGGCGAGCACGCTGCTCACCGTGGTCCCGTGCCGCGGCGACTCGGCGATGCCCATGCTGAGCGTGCAGGGGCCGAATTCCGGGACTGCTCTGCTCGAACTCGCGCAGGCTCTTCTGCACCCGGCCGACGAACACCTGGGCCTCGGCGGGCTTGGTCATCGGCAGGATCACCAGGAACTCGTCCCCGCCCAGACGGCCCACCACGTCGAGTGCGCGGCACTGCTGCCGGAGGATGCGGGCGACCTGGATCAGCAGCCGGTCGCCGGCGGCGTGGCCCATGGTGTCGTTGACCACCTTGAACCGGTCGAGGTCGATCAGCAGGACGCTGGTGTGCAGCTGGTGCCGGAGGCTCCGGGAGATCTCGGCGCCGAGTCGTTCCTCCAGCGCGCGCCGGTTGTAGAGCCCGGTCAGCTCGTCGGTGGTCGCGGCGCTGTGGAGCTGCTCGACCAGCTCCGAGTTCTTCAGCGCGATCGCGGCGGCGAACGACAGCGTGCCCGCCAGCTCGAGCTCGGCGCGGGCGTACAGCTTGTCGCTGATGCGGCTCCCGAGCACCAGCACCGCCATGCGCTCGGCGCCGGCGTCGAGGGGCACCACCAGCTCCGCCCCCGGCCCTACCAGCGAGGCCACCGACACGTCCTCCGCGCCGCTCGACGCGCTGCCGGTCGGGAGGGCGAGGTCGAGAGCGGTCTTGTCGATGGGGGCCGGGCGGAGACGATCGTTGAGGGTGCGGAAGACCTTGGGCGCGTAGACCGAGCCTTCAGGACGGTAGAGGCAGGCCCACCACGCGAAGAACACCTCCGCCATGAAGTCGAGAATGAGCTGTTCGGTCTCTTCGATCGAGTGCACCGAGGACAGCAGCCGGGCCACCTGCCGGAGCGCCCGGAGCTGGAACACCGCGTCGTCGAGCGCCGCCTGTCGCTCGAGCAGGATGCTCCGCAGCTCCAGCACCACGCTGAGACCGAGGGCGAGCGGCATCGCCACCGCGCGCATGTCGGCGACCACGGAGGGGTCCGCGTGGATGACCACCTCGGTCTCGCCGCTCCCGAGCCGGGCGACTTCCACCGCGTCGGCGAAACCCGCTTCCGGCCCCACCCGCGGGATGCTCTCGGTCGGCGACACCAGCCCGAACCAGATGCGCTCGCTCTGGAAACGGCGCACCAGCGCCACCCGACAGCGCTCGAACAGCTCCCCTTCGGTCCGGGAGAGCCGGCATGCCGCGGCGAAGGCGCTGGGAAGACTCACGAGAACGGATGGCGTGGATGCCATGTCCTATAATACCCGAAGCTGCGAGTTCAAGGGAGACAACATCACCTCATCCCGGGTTGGCACCGGTCTCCAGGATCCGCCCGCGCGCGGGCACCGCCACCTTCCCGCCGAGCGAGTCGGCGAAGTACTGGATCAGCAGATCCGCCGCGCGTGGTGCGGCCCCCGAGCCGGTGCAGCTCGATGCCGCCTCGGGGATCTGGTAGCCGTCCCCGCGCTCGCAGGCCGGGTAGCTGCCCATGGCGACCCGCACCGTATCGGTGGGGGCGATCATCCCGCCGCCGGGCCGGACCAGGTCGCCGACCAGCCGGTTCCCCGACGTGCGCGCGCGATCGTAGCTGAACTGCAGGCCGGCGACCTGCAGGAACCCGCCTTTGCCGAACGCCGCATCCGAGACCCCGTGCTCCAGCACTTCCCGGAGTCGGGCGCCCGTGAGGGGAAAGACCACAACCCGGGTCTCGTCGGCGAACAGGAAGAGGCTCTCGAGCTGGTAACTGCTGATCGGCCCGGCGGGGATCACGTCGTCCAGTCGCATCGCACCCGCGTTGAGGAGCGCCACGTCGGCCCCGGTGCCGGCACGAATGGCATCGGTCGCCAGCGCCCCGATCGCGGACTCGCGCCGGCGGGACACCGCGTCGCGCGCGTCGATCGCGCTGTCGGCGGTGCCGACGGTGCGCTCCGGGCCGAGTCGCTTGCGCAGGCTGTCGGCCCACGCGTCCGCGACTCGCGCGGTGGCCGTGTCGTCGGGCAGCCGCGAGTCGATGGTCACCAATCCGACCGCCTGACGCCACTTGCCCTTGCCGCCCCAGAGGGTGGCGAACTGCGCGGTCCGTGAGTTCGCGTCGGCCTTGAGCACGTGCCGGCCCGACACGACGGAGTCGTGCGCCTCGTGCTCGTGCCCGCCCAGAATCAGGTCGAGACGCGGCTCCCGGGCCAGGAGATCGCGGTCCGCCGTGACGCTCTGGTGGGTGAGGCCGACGATGAGGTCCGCCTTCAGCGCGGTGAGCGTATCTACCGCGACCTTGGCCGCGCTGTCGGGGTTGGCGCAGCGCACGTAGCTCCGATAGTCACCCCGAAGCGTGAGGCCGAAGAGCCCGACCAGGTGGCCCGACACCCGCACCGTGTCCCAGGGGAGCACCTTGGGAAAGGGAGTGCCGTCGGCCAGGGTGCAGTTGGTGGACAGCCACTTGAACGAGGACTCGGCGATCCGGGCGACCAGCGTGTCGCGGTTCAGCTCGAACTCGTGATTGCCGAACGTCGCGTAGTCGAGCTTGGCGGCGTTCAGCGCCTCGACCATCTGGCGGCCGTTGTAGTACTTGCTCAGGAGGCTGGGACTCAGCACGTCCCCGGCGAGGGCGAAGATCACCGTGCCCTGGTCGGCCAGGCGGTTTCGGACCGTGGCTACCCGGGCCAAGCCGCCGGACCCGTCCGAGAGCGTGTCCATGACGTACACGTCGTTGATGAGCAGGAACCGGACCGGATCCAGCGGTTCCGGCGCTTTCGCTCCGGCCACGCAGCCCGTCACCAGGAGCGCGCTCACCCCCCACCGCAGCTTCGACCTCACAGCTCCTCCTCGCTCAGCCGCAGGCTGCGCACCAGGTCGGTGCTCATCAGCCTCAGCTCGGACAACATCTCCCGGCGCGGCCAGTCCGCCCGGGCGTCCAGCACCTCCAGCATCGATCGATACCACCAGACGGTCTGCTCCGAGCCCGCGCGCGACAGGGTGCGCAGGTATTCGACGCCGAGCCGCCGAAGCGCTGTGATGGTGGAGCCACAGGCATGCAGCTCGTCGGCGACGCAGACGTCGAGCGCACGCGGGTCCGCCGTGGCGAGCTGGCTGAGATACTCCTGCTTGCAGGGCTGCCAGGGGCGCTCCCCGCCACGCCGGTCGTACTTCGGCTCCAGAGCGTCCCGTGCGATCGCCAGTGCCACGGGGCCGAACTTGTCCGCGATCTTCCGTTCGATCGTGGGACGCTGGTCCAGCCCGGTCTCTTCCAGCACGTGATGGAGGATGCCGCCGACGATGGTCACCTGCTCGCAGCCGTAGCGGGCGAGGATGATCGCGACGTTGGCAGGGTGGGCAAGATAATCCATGCCCGAGCCCGCTGGTGCCGCGGCCCCGTAGTACTTCGCGGCGAAGGCGAACGCGTGGTTGATCCGGTCGGAATAACCGTGCATGTCGGAGGGGCAGAGGGCTAGACGGACAGGCGGGCAGTGGCCGGCGGACCCGGTGTGCACCCGGCCCACCCCGCGCTGCCCGCCCTACGGAATGCCGAGAAGCTTATGCGTTTGGAGGCTGAGTCGCCAGCGCGGATGTGCCAGGCAGTAGCGCAGGGCCGCGGCGGTGTTGGCGTCCCGCGCCGGCCCATCCATCGGCTGAAGGAAGAAATGATCGAAATTCAGCGACTCGAACCGGGGCGGCTGCGCCTCGGGCTGGGGATACACCAGCTTCAGCTCGTGGCCGGCGTGGACCACCAGCGGCGCGTCCGCCTTGGGACTGACGCAGAGCCAGTCGATCCCCGGCGGGGGGAGGACCGTGCCGTTGGTCTCCACCGCGACCTCGAACCCCTGGTCGTGCAGCGCCTCCACCAGCGCGGCGTCGAGCTGGAGCAGCGGCTCGCCGCCGGTGCAGACCACGAACCGGCGAGCGCCCGGGCCGGCCTCGCCGGGCCACGCGGCCGCCACCGCGGCCGCCAGCGAGGACGCGTGGGCGAACTTGCCGCCTCCGGGGCCGTCCGTGCCGACGAAATCGGTGTCGCAGAATCGGCAGACCGCCTCGCCGCGATCCTGCTCCCGGCCGGTCCAGAGGTTGCACCCGGCGAAGCGGCAGAACACCGCCGGCCGCCCGGTCTGCGCCCCTTCGCCCTGGAGGGTGTAGAAGATCTCCTTGACCGCGTAGCTCACCGCGCGCCCGCAGAGTAGGCGATGGGATCCTCCTGCCCTGCCTCGCGGAACCCCTTGCGCCGGAGAAGACAGGACTCGCAGCGCCCGCAGGCCGTGCCCTCGGGCGTCGGGTCGTAGCAGCTCCAGGTGAGCGCGAAGTCCACCCCGAGCCGGCCGCCCACCTCGACGATCTCCGCCTTGGACAGACGGATGAGCGGAGTGTGGATCCGAAGCCGGCGGCCTTCGACGCCGGCGCGAGTAGCCAAATTCGCCATCCGCTCGAACGCCTCGATGTATTCGGGCCGGCAGTCGGGGTAGCCGCTGTAGTCGAGCGCGTTGGCGCCGAGAAAGATGTCGGTGGCGCCGATGGTCTCGGCCCAGCCCAGCGCGAAGGACAGGAAGATGGTGTTGCGCGCGGGGACGTACGTGACCGGGATGCTGGCGCCGATCCGATCGAGCGGAGTGTCCTTCGGCACCTCCAGATCGCCGGTCAGCGCGGAGCCGCCGAAGGCCCGGAGGTCGATGTCGAGCACCACATGGCGTCGCGCCGGCAAGCGCTCGGCCACCCGCGCTGCCGCGTCCAGCTCGGTGGCATGTCGCTGGCCGTAGCGGAAGCTGAGGGCGTACACCTCGTAGCCCTGATCGCGCGCCACGGCCGCCGCCGTCGCGGAATCCATGCCGCCGCTCAGGAGGGCCACCGCGGGAGAAGTCATGCTGGAAGCTGGTTTATGATTCATAGCTCCTAGCTCGTAGCTCCCAACACATGCCGTAGTGCCTCTTCCAGCCGCGGGTGTCGGAAGGTGTAGCCGGACGCGGCCAGCCGCGCGGACGACATCCGCTGGCTCCCCAGCAGCGCCGTCTCGGCCATCTCGCCGAAGACCAGCTTGAGCGCGGGCGCCGGCGCTGGAATCAGCGCGGGGCGATGCAGCACCCGGCCCAGCGTCGCGGCGAACTCTCGGCTGGTGACCGGCTGCGGTGCCACCAGGTTCACCGGCCCGGACAGCTCCTCGGTGAAGAGGGCGTGGTGCAGCGCGCCGATCTCGTCGTCCATCGAGATCCAGCTGACCCACTGGCGGCCGCTTCCCGATCGGCCCGCCGACGCCCAGCCGGAACGGCGGCAGCATGCGCGCCAGCGCGCCGCCCGCCGGCGTGAGGATGAGCCCGGAGCGCACGCACACCACGCGGATGCCGGCGGCGCGGGCGGGCTCGGTCGCCTGTCTCCCACTCCCGTCCCAGCTCGACGAAGAAGTCGCTCGAGGGGCCCGTCAGGCACCGCGTCCTCGGTGAGCCATTCGTCGCCACGGTCGCCGTAGATCCCCATCGCCGAGGCCGAGACCAGCACTCGCGGCGGCCGCTCGAGCCGCGCGAGCGTCTCCGCGAGGAGCCGGGTGCCGCCGACCCGGCTGTCCCACATCCGCCGCTTCCGCTCGGCGGTCCAGCGCACGCCGACGTTCTCGCCGGCCAGGTGCACGACGGCATCCAGTCCCTCGAACCCGGCGGCGTCGATCGCGCCGGTGGCGGGATCCCAGTGAATGGCGTTCGGCGTCCCGCGCTTGCGGGTCACCGGTGTGACCCGGTGGCCGCCGGTGCGTGAGGAATGGTGTCGAGCGCGGATCCGATCAGGCCGCTGGCTCCGGTGATCGCGACATGCAGGGGCGGGCGATCGCGGTACCGACGGTGCGCGGCGAGATCCGCGCGCACCGTCTCGTGACGATATGCCAGCATCCGCTCGGCGCGGGGCCGCGCCAGCCACATGCCGGCCGCCGCGCCCAGGGTGCCGAATGGCGGGGCGAACTCGATCCGGTCGGTGTATCGCGATGCGTCGGGACCGATCGGTTCGAAGAGATGGCGATGGACCCAGTGCGCGAACGGGCCTTCGACCTGCTCGTCCACGAACTGGCGTGCCGCGATGTAGTCCCGGTGCACCGCTACCCACTTGGTGGCGACGGGGCCGACGTGCACCCGGAGCACCGTGCGCGCGCCGTCGCCGATACCCTGCGAGCGCTCCAGCACGTCGAGCCGCTCCCAGGGCGGGGCGAGGCGCTCGAACGCCCCCTCCCGCTCATGCCACGCGAACGCCTCCTCCGCGGAGACGGTGAGAGTGCTGGTTCGCTCGATCTGGTGTGCTGGTGGTGCCATGGCGCTCGCTTCTCCGTAGATTGTCGGCGCATGCACCGACCCACGCTGCTCTGCCTGATGAGTCTCGGCGTCGCTCTGCCGGGCTGTGGCCCCGCGCCGCCGCCGGATCCGCCTCCACCCGATTCGCCGCCGCCCGCCTCGTGCGTCGTGGCGCGGGTCGCCGACGGGGACACCTTCACCTGTCGCGACGGGCGCCGGGTGCGCCTGCTCGGCGTCGATACGCCGGAGCTCGCCCAGGGTGACGCCGGGGCGAAGGCACACGCCGCACTGCGCCGGCTGCTCCCGGCCGGCACCTCGGCCCGGCTCGAGCTCGACGTGGCTCCCCGCGACCGCTTCGGCCGGGTGCTGGCCTACGTGTGGACCGGCTCGCGTCTCGTCAACGAGTCGCTGGTCCGGGAAGGCTGGGCCGTGCTGTACACCCTGCCGCCCAACGTGAAGTATGCCGGGCGGCTGGGGCGGGCGCAAAAAGAGGCCCGCGCGGCGAGCGCGGGCCTCTGGGAGTCCGGCGGATTCGCGTGTGCGCCGAGCGCGTATCGACGGGGTGAGTGCCGGGCGCTTCGCTAGTCGGCGCGGTAGCTGCTCAGGCCCCGGCGCGCCGGACCAGCAGCAGGTCGGTGATGTTGTCGAGGGTGAGGAGCCCGACCAGGCTCCCGTCCCGCATCCACCACGGGCAGGGCGGGCAGCCCGCTCGTCCTGAGCCGCTGCAGCGCCTCCTGGAAGCCCAAGTCGTGAGGACACCGCGTCCACCTGCGCCGTCATCGCCTCGCCCACCGTCGAGGTGGTCCCCCGCTCGCTGATCCCTCGGATGAGGTTGTCGCGCGTCAGCATTCCCTCCACCCGCCCCAGGTTGTCCACCACCGGGAACTCCCGCTGCTCGCCGGCCAGGAGCAGCGCCACGGCCTGTGACAGCGGCGCGTGCACCGGAATCGTCCGGAAGTCGGTCACCATCATCTGGGCCACCGTGAGGCCGAGCCCCGCGAACCGAGTCTCGACCGCCGCCGCCTCGGCACCGGCGCCAAGGAAGACGAAGAGCGCAACCAGCGCGAGCAGCGGCTCCCCGGCAATGAGTCCGTACAGCCCTGCCGCCACCGCGCAGACCTGACCGAAGCGGGCCGCGATGCGGGTGCCGGTCGCCAGGCCCATCCGGCTCGCGAGCAGGGCGCGCAGCACCCGGCCGCCGTCCATCGGAAAGGCGGGGAACAGGTTGAAGACCAGCAGATAGAGGTTGACCCGCATCAGGGTCTGGAGAAACGGCCCGTCGGGATCGAGTTCGCCGAGTCGCGGCGCATCGCCGCCCAGGGCCAAGAGCGCCAGTAGAGCAGCGAGCACGATCGCCGAGGGTGACCGCGGGCCCGGCGAGCGCGATCAGCAGTTCCTGCCGGGGCTCGTCGGGAATCCGCTCGAGCCGGGCGACGCCGCCGATGGGCAGGAGAATCACGTCCGGCGTGCGCACGCCGAACCGGCGGGCCATGAGGATGTGGCCGAACTCGTGGAGCAGGACGCAGGCGAACAGCGCGAACAGCATCAGGCAGGCCGCGATGGCGCCGGTCGTGCCGGCCTGCTCGTAGCCCGCCATGCCCCAGAAGACGACGAGGATGAAGAAGGTGAGATGGACCTTGATCTCGGTCCCCGCCACCCGTCCGATGGTGATCGTCCAGCCCATGCCGTGACGCCTCCGCTCCGCGCCCGGACGCCGGGCACTGCCCAAAGATACGCGGGGCGGAGGCGCTGCGGTCAGCCGATCGCGGCGCGCAGCCCCAGTCGAAGCCGGCCGGGGAAGTCGAGCTGGGCGCCGCTGGCGCAGAGCGTCATCGTGGGCGCCACCGGCTCCACCCGATCGAGGCCAAGGGGATCGCGCTCGGCCCAGCTCGCCATCGTGCGGCGGAAGATGATCTGGGCGTCGAGGGCCGGCAGGCTGAACGAGCGGACGTAGTGCATGATGGCCTCGTCCGGCGTGCAGCTCGTCGGCCAGCAGCTCGGCCACGTCTGAGCGCCATGCGCACGTGAGTCGCCGCGACCGCCTCGTCCGCGACAGCCGCGGCCAGGCGGCACTCGAGGTTGGTCTCCTCCACGTACTGCGCCCGGCGCCGGAGCGCGCCGATCAGCTGGTCGGGGCGGAGCGGATTCCAGCCGGCGAGGGCGGCTCCTCCGGCGCTTCCGCGTCCTCGATCTGCGGAGCCAGCGCGATGAGCGCCCGGGCGCGCACCGTCTCGGCCATCGCCGACGGGACGCCGACTTCGCGGAAGTAGCGGTCCAGCGCCTCTTCCAGCGGGAGCTGCGCTTTCAGCCGGCGAACGAATTCGGCGGCCTGCACCTGATAGGTATCGGCGAGCGGCTCCCAGGCCCGGGCGAACAGCACCTGGAGGCGGAGGCGGGTCGACGGGGAAAATCGGCGGGTCGAGATCAGGCTGGTTGCGGCCATAACTCCCTCCCAATCTTCGGACGGTGGTGCAGCCCGCTGCTCGGCTGTCACGGGCTGCACCCCCCGAGGGTGCGAGCTTCGTGCCCGCGACCGGGGCGTCCGCTCCCGTCGGAAGTCGCCCTGGCCGAGCGCTTTACCCGGCATGACGAGGCCTGCACCGCCCCTCGGGAGCAGCGGTTGTGGCGACCCCGCGACGACGCTTTCCCTCACTGTCGCTTACCATTACATTTGCCCCTTCGCCCTCTGCCGGAGTCCGCCATCGCCACTACCGTCGCCCCGCCGGCCTGGACCGTCAAGGACGCCGAGAAGCTCTACAACATGAGCGGCTGGGGCCTGGGCTACTTCCGGGTCAACGCGGACGGCCACGTCACCGTGCACCCCGACGCGAACCGGAAGCGCGGGCTCGATCTCTACCAGCTCGCGATGGACCTGAACGCGCAGGGCGTCGGGCTCCCGCTGCTGCTCCGCTTCTCCGACATCCTGCGCTCCCGGATCGAGGCGCTCTCGGGCGAGTTCGCCAGCGCGATCAAGGAATTCGGCTACGAGGGGACCTACACCACGGTCTATCCGGTGAAGGTCAACCAGCAGCGCCACGTGGTGCAGGAGATCGTCGAGTTCGGCGCGCCCCACGGCGTGGGCCTCGAGTGCGGCAGCAAGCCCGAGCTCCAGGCGATCCTCGGGCTCAACGAGAACACCAACCACCTCATCGTCTGCAACGGCTACAAGGACGAGGAGTTCATGCGGCTGGCCCTCATGGGCCAGAAGCTCGGGCACACGGTGATGATCGTGCTGGAGCAGCTCAACGAGCTGGAGGTGCTGCTCAAGGTGGCCGACGAGATGGGCGTGCAGCCGACCGCCGGGCGTCCGGATCAAGCTCGCCACCGAAGGCTCGGGCCGCTGGGCCAAGAGCGGCGGCGAGCGCTCCAAGTTCGGGCTCGGCGCGGTGGAGCTGATGCGGCTGCTGGACCAGCTGGACCGGCTGGGCCGGAAGGACATCCTCAAGCTGGTGCACTTCCATCTGGGCAGCCAGATCACCGACATCCGCTACGTGAAGGCGGGGCTCGAGGAGATCGGCCGGTACTACGCCGAGCTCCGGGGCATGGGCTTCGACATCACCCACGTGGACGTGGGCGGCGGGCTGGGCGTGGACTACGACGGCTCCCGCTCCACCCGGCCGGCCAGCATGAACTACTCGATGCGGGAGTACGCCAACGACGTGGTCTACACCATCGGCGCCGTCTGCCGCACCGAGGGGCTGCCGATGCCCCACCTCATCTCCGAGTCGGGCCGCGCGCTCACCGCGCACCACGCGCTGCTGCTGATCAACGTGATCGACGTCGAGTCGCAGATCGAGCCGGTGGCCGCCCGCGCTCCGGGAAGACCCGCACCCGCTGCTGGTGGAGATGGCGGAGAACCTGGAGGCGCTCACCGCCGACCGGGTCGAGGAGGTCTTCCACGACGCGGTGTTCGCCAAGGAGCGCGCCCAGGAGTACTTCGCGAGCGGCGTGTTCTCCCTCCGGGACAAGGCCGACGCCGAGCAGCTCTACCTGGCGACCCTCAACGCGCTGCAGCAGGCCATCGGCGAGGACAAGGCCGTCGTTCCCCGAGATCGCCGCGCACATCGATCGCGCGCTGGTGGACCGCTATTTCTGCAACTTCTCGGTCTTCCAGTCGCTGCCCGACAACTGGGCGATCGACCAGCTGTTCCCGATCATGCCGATCCACCGGCTGCTCGAGCCGCCCAGCCGGCGGGGCACGCTGCAGGACATGACCTGCGACTCGGACGGGGTGATCGACCGGTTCGCCGGCGGGCGGAAGGGCAAGCCGTCGCTCGAGCTGCATCCGGTGCCCGAGGGCGAGCCCTACATCCTCGGCATCTTCCTCACCGGCGCCTACCAGGAGATCCTGGGCGACCTGCACAACCTGTTCGGCGACACCAACGCGGTGCACGTGCGGCTCACCGAGCAGGGCTACGAGATCACCGACCTGGTGCACGGCGACACCGTGACCGAGGTGCTCAACTACGTGCAGTTCCACGCCAGCGACCTGCTGGCCACCTTCCGCCGGAAGGTCGCCAACGCGAAGGATCTGACCCGGCAGGAGGCCAACTCCTTCATCGCGGACTTCGTGGCGGGGCTGGAGGGGTACACCTACCTCGAGGGGGATGTGCGCAGGGCGGTTAGGGTCTACCGACTCCTTCGCCTCGTACATCTCCTTCAGCTTGCTCACCACGTTCGGATCCGCCAGCGTCGTGGTGTCGCCCAGCGCGCGGCCTTCGGCGATGTCCTTGAGCAGCCGGCGCATGATCTTGCCGCTCCGGGTCTTGGGCAGGTCGGCCGAGAAGAAGATGTCGTCCGGCCGGGCGATGGCGCCGATCTTCTGGGCCACGTGCGCCTTGAGGTCGTCCTTGAGCGCGGCGGTGAGCCGTGCTGGCCGTCCTTGAGGGTGACGAACGCGGCGAGCGCCTGGCCCTTGAGCTCGTGCGCCCGGCCCACCACCGCGGCCTCGGCCACCGCCGGGTGGTCCACCAGCGCGCTCTCCACCTCCATCGTGCCGATCCGGTGCCCCGCCACGTTGAGCACGTCGTCCACCCGGCCCAGGATCCACCAGTAGCCGTCCTCGTCCAGCTTGGCGCCGTCGCCGGCGAAGTAGCGGCCGGGGAAGCGGCTCCAGTAGGTCTCGCGGTAGCGCTCGTCGTCGCCGTAGATGGTGCGCAGCATGCCGGGCCACGGCTCGGCGATGGTGAGGAAGCCGCCGCCGGTTCGAGCCGGCTTGCCCTTGGCGTCCACCAGCTCCGGCACGATGCCGGGAAAGGGAATCGTGGCCGAGCCGGGCTTGGTCGTGATCACGCCGGGCAGCGGCGTGATCATGATGCCGCCGGTCTCGGTCTGCCACCAGGTATCCACGATCGGGCAGCGTGCGCCGCCGATGTTCTCGTGATACCAGATCCAGGCCTCGGGATTGATCGGCTCGCCCACGGTGCCCAGCAGGCGCAGGGTGGAGAGATCGTGCCGCGCCGGGATGCTCGGTGCCCCACTTCATGAAGGCGCGGATCGCGGTGGGCGCGGTGTAGAGGACCGTGACCCCGTACCGCTCGACGATGCGACCAGAACCGGTCCCGCTCGGGCCAGTCGGGCGCGCCCTCGTACATCAGCACCGTGGCGCCGTTGGCCAGCGGGCCGTAGACGACGTACGAATGCCCGGTGACCCAGCCGATGTCGGCGGTGCACCAGAAGACGTCCTCGTCCTGCAGGTCGAAGACGTACTTGGTGGTGGCCGCCACCTGGGTGAGATAGCCGCCGGTGGTGTGGACGATGCCCTTGGGCTTCCCGGTGGTGCCGGAGGTGTAGAGGATGAACAGCAGGTCCTCGGCGTCCATCGGCTCGGGCGCGCAGTCGGCTGACTCGGCCTCGAGCAGCCGGTGCCACCAGTGGTCGCGGCCCTCCGTCATCTGGGCGAACGACTCGTCGCCCTCAGCGCCCGGCTGCCGGCGCACCACGATGCAGTGCCGGATCGACGGCGTCTCGCGCCATGGCCGCGTCGGCCATTCGCTTGAGCGGCAGCACCTGGCCCCGGCGGTATCCGCCGTCGGCGGTGATCAGGGCGACGGCGCCGGCGTCGTTGATCCGGTCGCGCAGCGACTCGGCGGAGAACCCGCCGAAGACGACCGAGTGCACCGCGCCGATCCGGGCGCAGGCCAGCATCGCGATCGCGGCCTCCGGGACCATCGGGAGGTAGATCGCGACCCGGTCGCCCTGCTGGACGCCGAGCCGCTTGAGCGCGTTGGCGGCAGCGGCCCGACCTCGCGGGCCAGGTCCCAGTAGGTGAGCACCCGGCGGTCGCCCGGCTCGCCCTCCCAGATGATCGCCGCCTTGTTGCGGCGCGGGCCGCGGAGGTGGCGGTCCAGGCAGTTGGCCGAGACATTGAGCTTGCCGCCGACGAACCACTTGGCGTGCGGCGGCTTCCAGTCGAGCACCCGGGTCCAGGGCGACATCCAGTCGAGCGTCCGCGCCTGGTCTTCCCAGAAACGCTTCCAGTCTTCGCCCGGCCACGTAGAGCGCGCGGGTGGTGGCCGCGCGGCGCGGCGAACTCCGCGCGTGGCGGCGAACCGCCGCTTCTCCGACAGCAGGGTGTCGAGCTGATCGCTCACCGGGCTCACCGCTTCTCGATCGGGACGAACGGCCGCTCGTCCTGGCCGGTGTAGATCTGTCGCGGCCGGGCGATCTTCTGGTCCTTGTCGAGCAGCATCTCCTCCCACTGCGCCAGCCACCCCGGCATCCGGCCCAGCGCGAAGAGCACCGTGAAGTACTCGGTGGGGTAGCCCATCGCCTGGTAGATGAGCCCGGAGTAGAAGTCCACGTTGGGGTAGAGCTTCCGCTTGATGAAGTACTCGTCCTCCAGCGCGATCCGCTCCAGCTCGAGCGCGATCTCGAGCTTGGGATTGAGGCCCGTCTCCGCGAAGACGTCGTCGGCCACCTTCTTGATCAGCTTGGCCCGGGGGTCGTACGACTTGTAGACCCGATGGCCGAAGCCCATCAGCCGGCCCCCGCCGCCCTTCACCTCCTTGATGAACTCGGGGATGTTCTTCTTGTCCCCGATCTCGTCGAGCATCGTCAGCACCGCCTCGTTCGCCCCGCCGTGCAGCGGGCCGTACAGCGCGGCGATCCCCGCCGACACGGCGGAGAACGGGTCCACGTGCGACGAGCCCACCGCCCGCACCGCGCTGGTCGAGCAGTTCTGCTCGTGGTCGGCGTGGAGGATGAGCAGGATCTCGAGCGCGCGCTGCAGCACCTTGTTCGGCTTGTGTCGGCCGCCGATGCTGAACGTCATGTTGACGAAGTTGGCGATGTAGTCGAGATCGTTGTCGGGAAAGACGAGCGGCAGCCCCCGCGAGTGGCGGAAGGCGAAGGCGGCGATGGTGGGCGACTTGGCCAGCAGCCGAACCCGCTGGAGATAGCGGTTCTCGGGGTCGTGGATGTTCTTGGCGTCCGGATAGAAGGTGGACAGCGCGCCCACCACGCCGAGCAGCATGCCCATCGGATGGGCGTTGTAGCGGAAGCCTTCCAGGAACCGCGTGATGTTGGTGTGGACGTAGGTGTGGTACTTGACCGTCTCGGTCCACCGGTCGAGCTGCTCCCCGGTGGGGAGCTCGCCCTCGATCAAGCAGGTAGGCCACTTCGAGGAAGCTCGCCCGCTCGGCGAGCTGCTCGATCGGATAGCCGCGGTAGCGGAGGATCCCGCGGTCGCCGTCGATGTAGGTGATCGCGCTCCGGCACGCGGCGGTGTTCATGAAGGCCGGGTCGTACGTCATCAGTCCGAAGTCGTCGTCCGAGACCTTGATCTGGCGCAGGTCGGTGGCGCGGACGGTGCCTTCGGCGACGGGGACGTCGTAGGTGCGGCCGGTTCGATTGTCGGTGATGGTCAGGCTGTCTTGGGGCACGTACTGCTCCTTCTGGTGACGCGTCGGCGGAAATGCCGCGGCGCGAAGTCGAGTATAACTTGCGCCGACGCGCATTCGCCAGCAACTACCGCCAAACGGGACAAATGTCGCATGTACATCCTCGGCCACGCTGCTCGCCGCTCTGCTCCTCGCTCCGCCGCTCCAGGCACAGATCGCGGTGGACACCACCGGCACCGGCGCGCTGATCGCCGAAGCGGTCGAGCGCTCGGAGGTGATGGACAATCTCGGCTACCTGGCGGACGTCATCGGACCGCGGCTCTCCACGTCGCCTGCGATCCGCCGTGCCAATGAATGGACCGCCGAGCGGTTCACCAGCTACGGCCTGACCGCCTCCCTGGAAGGCTACGACTACGGGGTGCCCTGGCAGCGCGGCCCGATCTCGGTTCGCATCACGGCGCCATTCGACCGGCCGGTCACGGCACACAGCTGGGGATGGACGGTCGGGACCGACGGCAAGACCCGCAAGGGGCCGGTGGTGCAGGTAGACCTCTCCACGGCCGACAGTCTCGCGCGCTATCGCGATCGGGTCAGAGGCGCCTGGGTGCTTCCCAAGCCGTCGAATCCCGTCTTGAATCCGGACGGTCCAGAGCCGACCGCGGAGGATTCCGCGCGCATCGCGGCGATCATGGCGCCACGCGCCGCGCTCACCGCCGACACTTCCGCGGCTGCCGTGCTCCAGCGCCGGCAGTTTCAGATCGACCTGCCCTATCTGCTGAAGGAGGCGGGCGCGCTCGGCACCCTGGTGGACGGCGGCAAGGAGCATGCGCTCATGACGATGAGCGGCTCACCCAACCGGGTCGCCCCGCTGCCCAACGCGGTGATCTCCCACGAGGACTACACGCTGCTCGAGCGCCTGATCCGTCGCGGCGTCACGCCCCGCATCGAGGGCCGCATCGAGAACAAGCTCGGCAAGTCGCGGGTGCAGCAGTGGAACACGGTGGCGGAGATCAAGGGAACCGAACTGCCGGGACAGGTGGTGATTCTCGGCGCACACCTCGACAGCTGGGACCTGGGCACCGGCGTGACGGACAACGGCGCCGGATCCATGGTCGTGCTCGAGGCGGCGCGGGTCATCGCCCGCTCAGGTCTCAAGCCCAGGCGGACGATCCGGTTCATTCTCTTCACCGGGGAGGAGCAGGGGCTGCTGGGCGCCCGGGCCTACGCGGCGGCGCACGCGGGGCAGGCGGACAGCATCCAGGCCGTGCTGGTCCTCGACAACGGCACCGGCCGCGTCGTGGGGCAGGCGCTGCAGGGGCGGGCCGACCTGGAGGCGACCTGGCGGGCCCTGCTGGCCCCCGTCGCCCACCTGGGCGCGAGCGAGATACGGGACGCGGTGAAGACGGGCACCGACCACCTGGCCTTCGCGCCGTACGGCGTACCGTCGTTCAACTTCGACCAGGATCCCCGCGGCTACTTCCACACCCATCACTCACAGAGCGACACGTATGACAAGGCGGTGGGTGACGATCTGGTCCAGGCGAGCGCCGTGATGGCGGTGACGGCCTTCGAGCTGGCGAATCTGGGAGAGCTGCTGCCTCGCGGGGCCAAGCCAGGCCCGGAGCGTATCCCGAACCGGCCGAGTGCCGGAGTGACTGGGAGCGAATGAATGGCGGAGCGCCGCTCCGGACTACTGCCCGGCCAGCTCCACCGTACAGGTCGTGTCGAACCCGCCGCGGGTGTTGTAGATGGTCGTCACGGCCAGCCGCTTGGCCTGCAGGGTCTGCTGCAGGTCTTCGGCGATCTTGGCGGTGGCGTGCTCCTGGAAGATGCCCACGTTCCGGTAGCTCGTGATGTAGTACTTGAGACTCTTGAGCTCGATGCAGCGGTCCGAGGGCACGTATACGATCCGGAGCGTCGCGAAGTCGGGTAACCCGCTGTAGGGGCACACCGGACTGAACTCGCGGGTCTCGGTTACGATCTCCTGGTCGGGGCCGGCGTAGGCGAACGTCTCCAGGACGCCGACATCCACGGCTTCCGGTCCCACGAACGGAATGGTTCTGCCTTCAGCGATGGCCATGGCCGAATCCTATCCCTCCTCGCCGGATCTCACCATCCCGGTTTCGAGCCAGCCGTGCTCCCCGCGAAGCACCTGCTGCGCCACCCGGTAGGTCGCGACGTCGTCGTTGTCGAACACGGCGTCGAAGCGATCCTCCACCCGCCGGCGCGCGTGGCGGCAGAACACGTCGGCGAGGTCCACCGGCCCCGGGGTGCTGTCGTCTCCCCCGGCCGCAGCCGCGGCCCGGCTCATCGCCAGGGCCCGCGAGCAGGCCGCGGTCATCGCCAGCAGCTCGGCCCCGATCTCCACCAGGCGGCCGAGCACCGCCTGCCGCTTCTCCAGCTTGGGCCCGAAGCGGATCATGCAGTGGAACAGGGTGCGTGCCAGCCGGCGGCAGGAGCGGTTCACGAACCGGATGTGGGTGGCGAGGCGCCCGAACTCCCCGTACCGGGGCGCCCGGCCCCATCCCAGGAACAGCTTCGGGTACCAGTACGCGTAGTAGGCGCCCGAGCGCAGCAGCGACATGGATTTTCCGGCCCATCGGCGCCTTGGGATCGATCAGGTCGCCCGCGAGCTCGAAGGTGGGTGTCCACCGCCTCGCGGGCGATGAAGAGCCGCATGATCTCGCTGGACCCCTCGAAGATCAGATTGATCCGGAAGTCACGCATCATCCGCTCGATCGGCTCCGGACGCTCGCCCCGGCTCCGGAGGCTGTCCGCGGTCTCGTAACCGCGGCCGCCCTTGATCTGCAGCGTGTCGTCCACGATCCGCCAGCCGACCTCGGTGTTCCACATCTTGGCCATCGCGGCCTCGAGCCGGATGTCGGCGTCGCCCCGGTCGGCCAGCAGCGACGCGAGATCGGAGACCGCCTCCATGGCGAAGATCTCCGACGCCATCCGGCCGAGCTTCTGGGCGATGGCGTCGTGCTTGCCGATCGGCTGCGCCCCACTGCACCCGCTCCGCCGCCCAGCGCCGGGCGAACTCCAGCGCGCGCTTCGCGCCGGCCACTGCCGACGCCGGCAGCGTGAGCCGTCCGGTGTTGAGGGTGATGAGCGCGAGCTTGAGCCCCTTGCCCTCGCCCCAGAGCACGTTCTCCACCGGCACCCGGACGTTGGTGAAGCGGATGATGCCGTTCTCGATCGCCTTCAGCCCCATGAAGTGCAGCCGCTGCACCACCTCGCACGCCGGGCCAGTCGGCCTCCACGATGAAGGCCGTGATCTTCTTGGGCCCGGTGCGCGCCATGACCACCATCAGCTCCGCGATGGTGCCGTTGGTGCACCAGAGCTTCTCGCCGTTGAGGACGTAGTGGCTGCCGTCCTCCGACAGCGTCGCGGTGGTGCCGAGGGCCGCCGGGTCGGAGCCGACGTTGTTCTCGGTGAGGGCGAAGGCGGAGACCGCGCCCTGGGCGAGACGCGGGAGGTAGCGCTTCTTCTGCTCCGGGGTACCGAAGAGCTTGAGCGGCGTCGGCACGCCGATGGACTGCGCCGCCGACAGCAGGGCGGTGAGGTTGCCGTCCTGGCTGGTGACCAGGCCGATGGCGCGGGTGTAGCTGTACTGGCTCAGTCCCAGGCCGCCGTACTCGGTCGGGATCTTGATCCCGAAGGCGCCGAGGTCGCCCAGCGCCTTCACCAGATAGCTCGGGATCTTCCCCTCGCGATCGATGGTATCGCTGTCCACCCGCTCGCGCATGAACCGCTCGAGCCGCTCCATGAACGGCCGCGCCCGCTCCAGGTCGGCCGGATCGGGAGCGGGGAAGGGATGCACCAGGTCCAGACGGAACGAGCCCTCGAACATCTCCCGCACGAAGCTCGGCGCTTCCCACTCCTTTTCGCGCGCCGCTTCGGCGACTTCGCGCGCCTCCTGTTCGGAGGCGAGCGGCGTGAGGGGCGCGTCGCTGGGGGGAACGAGCAGGTCAGTCATGGCTACCGGCGGAGGTGAGGGTGGGAGTGAGGGGCCGCTCGAGGCCGTCGAGACCCTGGAGGACGAGGCCGACGATGTGCCGCCGCCGCCGCTCCAGATCCTCGGAGTTCTCCAGCGTGACGCCGACGGCCGGGGCTACGGTTCGGGCGTGGATCAGATGGAACCAGCAGAGTGCGATGATGCTGAGCAGAAGCTGCGAGGCCTCGCCCGACGGGGCGTCGTCCAGCCCCAGCTCGGCGCTGATGGCGGCGAGCGCCTCCTGGCCGGCCGAGAGGTGGCTGACCTCATCGAGGTGGCTCCCGCCGTTGAGCGCTTCGCGCTCGATGAGGCGGATGAAGTGGGGACGCGCCGCGAGAAAATCGAAGTAGTCCGACACGGCGCCGGCCAGGATGGCCTTGGTGTGCTGCTGACTGGCCAGGGCGCGGGCCCGTCCGGCGCGCACCGCCTCACGGACCTCGGCGAAGCTTCGGTCGAGCACCGCCTGGTACAGCTCGGCCTTGGAGCCGAAGAAGTAGCCGGGCGTCCCCCGGGACACCCCGGCGGCCGTCCCCACCTCGCTCAGGCTGGTGCCGTCGAAGCCCTTGAGGGCAAACAACTTCTCCGCGGCGTCGAGGATGGCCGCGCGGGTGCGGTCGGGATTGCGTTCGCGGTCGGAACGGTCGGCCATGGGCCCTCGATTGTGGCTTGCTTGTTGTTCAGCAAGTTACGCATTGGGCCGGATCCGTCAAGGGGAGGAACGCTGCGCCGCCCGGCTCCTATGCGCTCCGCCGCACCGGATCGGCCTCCACCGTCGTCCGCTCGCCGGAGAGGTAGGCCTCCCGGATCTCGGAGATGAAGGTCGCGGCGCCCTTGGGCTCCACCTTCCGGAACAGCGAGAGGTAAGCGTCCCACTGCACCAGGATGGTGCGCGCGCGGGCGCTGGCGGTGCGCTCCTCGTGCTCCCGCACCAGGGCGTGCACCACCTCGACATCGCGGTCGTCGAGCTCGGTGAGGTCCACCATGTCCCGATTGATCCGAGCGGGGAAGGCACCCGTCTCGTCGAGGACATAGGCGACGCCGTTGCTCATGCCGGCGCCGAAATTCCTTCCCGCACGGCCCAGCACCACCACGATGCCCGACGTCATGTACTCGCAGCAGTGGTTGCCCGCGCCTTCGATCACCGCGACCGCGCCCGAGTTTCGCACCGCGAACCGGTCGCCGGCCTGGCCGGCCGCGAACAGCTTCCCGGCGGTGGCGCCGTAGAGCACGGTGTTGCCGAGGATGAGATGCTGGTGGGGCGAATCGGCGTACGCGGCCCTTCGGAACGGACGGATGGTGATTTCCCCGCCGCTCAACCCCTTGGCGACGTAGTCATTCGCCTCCCCCTCGAGGTCCAGGTGCATGCCGCGGCAGGTGAACGCGCCGAAGCTCTGGCCCGCCGAGCCGGTGAACCGGAGCCGCACCGACCCTGGAGCGAGCCCGGTGTCGCCGGTCCGCTCCACGATGGCGCCCGCCACCCGCGCGCCCACGGCGAGATGGTGGTTGTAGATCGGGTAACTGCCCGAGAAGGGAAGTCCGCTCTCGAGATACGGCTGGAGATCCTCCAGGATCTCGGTATCCAGCGAGACGAGGCCGGGGCGATCGTTCCGCTCGACGGTGTGCCGCAGCGGGCCGGTGGGGACCCGAGGCTGCCCGTCTTCGCCGGTGGGAGCGAGCAGCACCGACAGGTCCAGCATCTGCGCCCTCGGTACGTCGGGACGCTCCACCCGCTCGAGCAAGTCCTGCCGGCCCACGATTTCATCCATGGAGCGGAAGCCCATGCTCGCGAGAATGCGACGGACTTCCTCCGCCACCATCGTGAAGTAGCCGATCACCTGTTCCGGTGTTCCCTTGAACTTGCCGCGCAGATCGTCGCGCTGGGTGGCGATGCCGGTGGGGCAGGTGTTGATGTGGCATTGCCGCGCCATCGCGCATCCCATCGCCACCAGGGGCGCGGTACCGAAGCCGTAGCTCTCGGCGCCGAGCAGGGCCGCGATAACGACGTCGCGGCCGGTCTTGAAGCCGCCATCGGTCCGAACCTCGATCCGATGCCGGAGCCCGTTCCGGAGCAGCGTCGCCTGCGCCTCGGCCAGACCGAGCTCCCAGGGCGAGCCAGCGTGCTTGATCGAGGACAGCGGCGACGCGCCCGTGCCGCCGTTGTGCCCGGCGATGAGCACATAGTCGGCGTACGCCTTCGCCACCCCTGCGGCGACCGTGCCCACGCCTACCTCCGACACGAGCTTCACGCCCACCCGTGCGCGAGGATTCACCGTCTTGAGATCGAGGATCAGCTGGGCCAGATCCTCGATCGAGTAGATGTCGTGGTGCGGCGGCGGCGAGATCAGCTGGATGCCGGGCACCGCGTGGCGCAGTCGCGCGATGAGCGCCGTCACCTTGTGCGCCGGGAGCTGGCCCCCTTCGCCCGGCTTGGCTCCCTGGACGATCTTGATCTCCAGCTCCTCGGCGCGGACCAGATATTCCGTGGTGACGCCGAAGCGCGCGGACGCCACCTGCTTGATCCGATTGTCGGCGCGATCGCCGGTGTCGGTGGGCAGGTAGTTGTGCGGATCCTCGCCCCCCTCGCCCGAGTTGGAGCGGGCGCCCATCCGGTTCATCGCGACCGAGAGCACGCGATGCGCCTCGGGTGACAGCGCGCCGAGCGACATGGCGGAGGAGATGAATCGCCGCCGGATGGTCTCGGCCGGCTCCACGTCATCGAGCGGCACCGGCGTGCCCGTCCGCATCGCGAGCAGATCGCGCGGGCCGGCCGGCCGACGCGCGGCGTTTCTGGCCAGGAATCCGCCGTAGGCGTCCTCGCTCGCACCCCGCAGGGCGTTCTGCAGGGCGACGACGACGGGCGGCGACCACCCGTGGTCCTCGCCCTCCTTCCGGAAGCGCACCCGCCCCAGATCGGGGAGCGTCGCCGCCGGGACTTCCACGCCCGCATACGCGGCCCGGTGTCGCGCCATCACGTCCTCGGCGATCTCCTCGAACCCGATTCCGCCGATCGGCGATGCCGTTCCGGCGAAGCAGGTGGACACGACCTCGTGGCCCAGGCCGAGGATCTCGAAGATCTGTCCGCCGCAGTACGAGGAGAGCGTCGAGATCCCCATCTTCGAGAGAATCTTGAGGAGCCCCTTCTCGGCGGCCGCCCGGAACTTCCCGCCGGCCTCGTGCGGCCGTCGGCCGGGGGTCGGCCGGCTCCCTTCGGTTGGCTCGGGCAGGCTCCTCGCGGGCGAACACCTCACGCACTGCCGCGAGCGCGAGCCAGGGGTGCACCGCCTCGGCGCCGTAGCCGATCAGCGTCGCGAAGTGATGGATGTCGAGGGCATCGCCCGCCTCGGCGACGAGTCCGACCCGGGCGCGGAGTCCGGTGTGCACCAGATGCTGCCGCACCGCGCCGACCGCCAGGAGCATCGGAATCGGCGCATGGGTCGCATCGGCCGTGCGATCGCTGATGATGATCACCCGCGCGCCACGCCGCGCGGCGCGCTCCGCGCCTCGTCGAAGCGCGGTCAGCGCCGGGCGCAATCCGTCCACGCCCCTGGCCACATCCCACACCGCATCGAGCGTCACGGTGGAGAACCCCGCCACGTTGCGGAGCGCGGCCATCTCGTCTTCCAGCAGGATCGGATGCTCCAGCCGGAGCATGCGCGCGTACGAGGGCCGTTCCAGCAGCGGCGACCCCCGCCGCCCGAGGTGCATGCGCAGCGACATCACCATGCTCTCCCGCAGGGGATCGATCGGCGGGTTGGTCACCTGGGCGAACCGCTGCCGGAAATACGCGTAGACGCTCTGCGGCACCGCCGAGAGCGGCGGGATCGGTGTGTCGTCTCCCATGCTCCAGACCGGATCGGCGCCGGTGGAGCCCATCGGCTCGAGCACCAGCCGGAGGTCCTCGGCCCCGTAGCCGAACGCACGCTCGAGCCGGGTCAGATCTTCGCCGTCCGGTGCCGCGGGCACCCGCGCGGGATCCGGCACGAGGGTCGCCATGTAGCGGGCCACCCAGCGCGCGTACGGCCGCCGCCCCGCGATCTCCCGCTTGGCGTCGAGGTTGCGAATCACCTCGCCGCGCGCGGTGTCCACCACCAGGACCTCGCCCGGGCCCACCTTGCCGCACTCGACCACCTCGCGCGGATCCAGATCCACCACGCCCTACCTCGGAGCTCGCCACCACCAGGCCGTCCCGGCGCACCTTGTAGCGGCAGGGGCGGAGACCGTTCCGATCCACCGCCGCGGCCGCGATCACGCCGTCGGTGAAGGCGATGGCGGCGGGGCCGTCCCACGGCTCCAGCACGCACTGGTGGTACTCGTAGAACGCCTTGATGGCGGGATCGAGGTCGGGATACTTCTCCCACGCCTGGGGGACCATCATCATCGCGGTGTGGATCGGGATCGCGGCCCGAGCGCACCAGCAGCTCCATCGCGTTGTCGAGGCTGGCGGAATCGCTGCCCTCGCGCCAGATCACGTCGCGCAGGCGCTCGATCCCCTCGCCCCAGACCGGGCTCGCCAGCATCGGCTGCCGCATCGTCATCGCGTTCCGGTTGCCCCACAGGGTGTTGATCTCGCCGTTGTGGGCCAGCAGCCGGAAGGGCTGCGCCAGCGGCCAGCTCGGCAGGGTGTTGGTCGAGTAGCGCTGGTGAAAGACGGCGATCGCGCTCTCGTACTCGGGGTAGCGGAAGTCGGTGTAGAACGCCGACAGCTGGGTCCCGGTGAGCAGCGCCTTGTAGATGACGGTGCGGCAGGAGAGCGAGCAGGCGTAGAAGCCGTCCAGGCCGAGCGTCGGCCGCCCGCCGCTCCATCTCGCGGCGCGCCAGGTAGAGCGCGCGCTCCCAGGCATCCTCGTCGGGCGCGAGCGCGGGGCGGCCCACCAGCACCTGCCGGATTACCGGGACAGCTGGCCAGCGCCGTCGGGCCGAGCGCGCCGGGATTGGTCGGCACGTCCCGCCAGCCGAGGAAGGGGATCCCGTCCCCGGCGAGCACCTCCTCGACCAGGCGTACCGATGCGGCCAGCGCCTCGGGGGCGCGCGGCAGGAAGAAGGCCCCCACGCCGAAGGGCAGCCCGGGCTGCAGGTGCAGACCGAGCCGGTACGCGTCGCGATAGAAGAGGCGCGCCGGGATCTGGGTCAGCAGGCCCGCCCCGTCGCCGGAGTTGTCGGTGGACGCCGCGCCGCGGTGGGCCACCCGGGCCACGGCCTCGAGCGCCATGGCCACCACCTCGTGCGAGCGGGCCCCCGACGCCGTGGCCACGAAGCCGACGCCGCAGGCGTCGTGCTCGCGCGCGGGGTCGAGCGCCGGGTCCGCCGCGCTGGCGGCGTGTCGATGGGGACCGGAGCGTGTCCTGCGGGAACCGGCCGGGTGGATCCGCTGCCCAGTGGCGGCCATGGTACCTCCTGCGGGTGGGTGCCCCCTCGGCCGGAGAGGCCGGGTGCGGGGCAACAAAAAGCCCGCTCCACTGCGGGAGCGGGCCGGGATCATCGCGCGCGCGACGAGCTTACCCGGTCGCTCCCGTGGAGCGGACGGTATTAAGCAGAAGGACCGGGGCGAGGCGACGCACGACCATGAACGCATTATTATGCATCGCGGTGTATTCGTCAACCCGGCGGCTTCGTGCGACAGGCCAGCGGCCCTTGACAGTCCGCGGCGTCCGCACGTTAGCCTCACAAACGCTGCAGACGCGCCCTCCGCGCTGCACCTACCCGATCTCGAGGCACACCGGCTCCACATGCTGTCCGGTCTCTGCTCGCTCGTCGTCGTCCTTCTTGGCCTCCTGCTTACCAGCCTTATTGGTGAGCCAGGGGTCCGCGGCGTGCCGACACGAGCCACATGAGACAGTAGCAGCGTCTCGACCGAATGCCCCAGCGCCGCGGACCCAAAGGTCCGCGGCGCTTTTCGTTTCACCCTACGCAGCCCGAAAGCGTCTATGGCACCAGCGACGTCCTGATCTTCGACACCACGCTGCGCGACGGCGAGCAGGCCCCCGGCAACAGTCTCACCCCCGAGGAGAAGCTCCGGCTCGCCCGCCAGCTCGACGCGCTCGGCGTGGACGTGATCGAGGCCGGGTTCCCCGCCGCGTCGGAGGGGACTACCGCAGCGTGCGCGAGATCGCCGACCGAGATCCGGCGTCCGGTCATCGCCGCGCTGGCGCGCTGCACACGAGCGGGACATCGAGCTCGCCGGCGAGGCGCTCGGCGGGCGGCCGAGCGGATCCGGCTCCACGTCTTCATCTCGACCTCCGATCTGCACATGCGGGAGAAGCTCCGGCTCACTCGCGACGAGGTGCGTCGAGCGCGCCCGGGCCGCGGTCCGCCAGGCCCGCCAGTACACCGACGACGTGGAGTTCTCGCGCCGAGGACGCGAGCCGGACCGACCCCGACTTCCTCTGCCGGGTGGTCGCAGGCCGCCATCGAGGAGGGCGCCACCACGGTCAACCTGCCCGACACCGTGGGCTACGCGATGCCGGACGAGTACGCCGCCGATGTTCCGCGACGTGCTGCGCGCGGGTGCCCGGGCGCCGACCGCGTGGTGCTGAGCGCGCACTGCCACGACGACCTGGGCCTGGCGGTGGCCAACTCGCTGGCCGCGATCGCGGCCGGGGCGCGCCAGGTGGAGTGCACCGTGAACGGCATCGGCGAGCGGGCCGGCAACGCGGCGCTGGAGGAGATCGTCATGGCCAGCGCACGTGCGCGGCGCCGCCCTCGGCTTCCGCTGCAACGTGGAGCCGCGGGAGATCTACCGCACCAGCCAGCTGCTCTCCTACCTCACCGGCGTGCTTCCCCCAGCCCAACAAGGCGATCGTCGGCCGGAACGCCTTCGCCCACGAGGCGGGCATCCATCAGCACGGCATGCTGCAGAACGGGCTCACCTACGAGATCATCCGGCCCGAGATGGTGGGCATCCCGCGCTCGACCCTGGTGCTGGGCAAGCACTCGGGCCGCCACGCGCTGGAGCGCCGCTACCGCGAGCTGGGCTACGACCTGACCGAGGCCCAGCTGGCGCGAGGTCTATCGGGAGTTCACCGCGCTGGCCGACCGGAAGCGCGAGATCCTCGACGAGGACCTGCTGGCGCTGCTGCACGAGAGCTTCCACGACGCGCCCGAGGAGTTCCAGCTCACCCACCTGCGGGTCGTCTGCGGCAGCGTGAGCCCGACCGCCGAGGTGCGGATGACCGGCCCCTGGGCCGGCGAGCGGTCGGCGCGGGGCACCGGCGACGGGCCGATCGCGGCCGCGTTCACCGCCATCAGCGAGATCCTGGCCGCGGCCGCTCGAGGTGCTGAGCCTGTCAGCTCCGCTCGCTCACCCCGGGCCGCGACAGCGTGGGGCAGGTCTTCCTGCAGGCCAAGGTCGACGGCAAGTCGCTCTCGGGGCACGGCGCGTCCACCGACATCGTCGAGGCCAGCGCCCGCGCGCTGGTCCACGCGCTCAACAAGGCGCGCCACGCCGACCGGCTGGAGGCCAGCTCGCTCAACGCGGTCTACCTGTGGGGCGTGTGATGCGCGACGGCCAGCGAGCCTCACCGGCTCCCAGATCCTCTGCCGGGCCCTGCTCGAGGAGGGCGTGGATGTGCTGTTCGGGTATCCCGGCGGCGCGATCATGCCGTTCTACCACGCGCTGCCGAGTACCCGGCGCTGCGCCACGTGCTGGTGCGGCACGAGCAGGCGGCGGCGCACGCGGCCGACGGGTACGCCCGCGCGAGCGGGCCGGCCGGGCGTCTGCGTCGCGACGTCGGGGCCGGGCGCCACCAACCTGGTGACCGGGCTCGCCACCGCGCACATGGACAGCACGCCGGTGGTGGCGATCACCGGCCAGGTGCCGCGCGCGATGATCGGCCGGGACGCGTTCCAGGAGACCGACATCATCGGCATCACCCAGCCGATCACCAAGCACAGCGTGCTGGTCGAGAGACGTCGACGACCTGGCCGACGCGGTGCGCGAGGCGCTCGCGGTGGCGGTGGAGGGTCGGCCGGGCCCGGTGCTGGTGGACGTGCCCAAGGACGTGCAGAAGCCAGAAGACGGAGTGGCGCGACGCGGACCCGGCGCCGCGAGACCGGCCGGCCCGCCGGCGACCGGCTCGGCCGCCGCGCCGTGCGCTGGTCGAGGCGGCGCGGCTCATCGCCGCAGCCGAGCGGCCGCTCATCATGGCGGGCCACGGCGTCATCCTGACCGGCGCCTACGACGAGCTGCGCGCGCTGGCCGAGCGCACCGGCATGCCGGTCATCACCACGCTGCTCGGGATCAGCGCGTTCCCCGAGTCGCACCCGCTGCACCTCGGCATGCCGGGCATGCACGGCGAGGTGCACGTCAACCGGGCGATCCAGCAGGCCGATCTCATCCTCGGCGTCGGGCTCCGGTTCGACGACCGGGTCACCGGCAACCTCGCCGCCTTCGCCCGCGGGCGCGAAGGTGATCCACATCGAGCTGGACGCCGTCGGAGATCGGGAAGAACGTGGCCGATCGCGGTCGGGCTGGTGGGCGACGCGCGGGCGCTCCTGCGCGAGCTGCTCGCCGCGCGTCGCCCCGCGCGACTGCGACGCCTGGCGGGCCGAGATCGCCGGGCTTCATGCGGCCGCGGCCGGACAGCTACCGCGGCGATCTCTCGCCCGAGGGCGATCCTGGGCGCGATCGACGACGGCCAGCCGGCGGGCGCTGCACCATCGTCTCCGACGTGGGCCAGCACCAGATGTGGGTGGCGAAGCTGTTCCGCTATCAGCGGCCCAACACCCACATCACCTCCGGCGGGCTCGGCACCATGGGCTTCGCGGTGCCGGCCGCGATGGGCGCGGCCCTCGCCCGGCCGGACGAGCCGGTGTGGGCGATCTCGGGCGACGGCGGGTTCCAGATGAACATGCAGGAGATCGCCACGATGGTGCAGGAGGAGATCCCGGTGAAGATGGCGATCTTCAACAACGGCTACCTGGGCATGGTGCGGCAGTGGCAGCAGTTCTTCCACGGCCGCCGCTACTCCGCCACGCCGATCTGGAGCCCCGACTACGTCCGGCTGGCGGAGGCCTACGGCATCTTCGGGCGGCGGGTGGAGCGCGGCGACGACGTGGACGGCGCGGTGCGCGACGCCCTGGCGCATCCCGGCCCGGCCCTGGTGGAGTTCCTGATCGAGCAGGAGGCGAACGTGTTCCCCATGATCCCGCCGGGCGCCTCGCTCTCGGAGCCGATCGAGGGCGAGCCCGCCGCGCCCCGGCTCGTGCCGGCATGAGCGGTGTCCGGCGTCGTGTCGGTGCTCCTGGAGGACCGTCTCATCACGCTCACCCGCGTCGTCGGGCTCATCCGGCGGCGTAACTTCCCCGTGCGCAGTCTGGCGGTCGGTCCGACGGACACGGCGGGGGTTTCGAGGCTCACCATCATGATGCAGTCCGACGACGCGACGGCCGAGCGGGCCGCGCAGCATCTGCAGAAGATCATCGGCGTCCGGGACGCGACGCCGATTCCCCCGGGCCGACGCCGTCACGCGGGAGCTGGCGCTGGTCCGGCTTCGGCCCCCGGCGGAGCGCTACGCCGAGCTGCTGGATGTGGTGCAGCTCTACCACGCCACGGTGGTGGACGAATCCGCCGACGCCGTCATCGTAGAGCTCACCGGGACGGAGGCCTTCGTGCTCTCCTGCATCCGGGCGCTCGAGCGCTTCGGCGTCCTGGATGTGGCGCGAAGCGGCGCCGTGGCGCTGGAGTCGGCGGGGGCCGATCTGCGAGTCGGCAGTCAACCTCAACTGGAAGCGGGAGCACGATGAGCGACGAAGCCGTGCGGGTCTACTACGACGCCGACACCGACCGGACCCGACTCGACGGACGCACCTTCGCGATCGTCGGCTACGGCAGCCAGGGGCACGCCCACGCCCTCAACCTGCGCGACAGCGGCGCCCGGGTCATCGTCGGCCTGCGGGCCGGCAGCCCGTCGGCCGAGCGCGCCAAGGCCGCGGGCCTCGACGTCCGGCCGGTGGCGGTCGCGGCGGCGGCGGCCGACACCATCATGATGCTGGTACCCGACCAGGACGGCCGCGCGATCTACGAGCGCGACGTCGCGCCGGGTCTCGCGCCGGGCAAGACCCTGATGTTCGCCCATGGGTTCAACGTCCATTACGGCGAGATCAAGGCGCCCGATGGGGTGGACGTCTCGATGGTGGCGCCCAAGTCGCCCGGCCACCTGGTGCGGAGCGAGTTCGAGGCGGGGCGCGGCGTGCCCGCGCTCGTCGCCGTGCACCAGGACGCGAGCGGGCACGCGCTGGCCAATGCACTGGCCTATGCGGCGGGCATCGGCTGCACCCGGGCCGGGGTGATCGAGACGTCATTCCGCGAGGAGACCGAGACCGATCTGTTCGGCGAGCAGGCCGTGCTCTGCGGCGGTGTGACGGCGCTGGTGAAGGCCGGCTTCGAGACGCTGACCGCGGCGGGATATCGGCCGGAGATGGCCTATTTCGAGTGCATGCATGAACTGAAGCTCATCGTGGACCTGATGTACCGCGGCGGGATGCAGTTCATGCGTCACTCCATCAGCGACACCGCCGAGTACGGGGACTACACCCGTGGACCGCGCGTCATCACCGAGGCCACCCGCGCCGAGATGCGACGGATACTGGAAGAAGTGCAGAACGGCTCCTTCGCGCGAGAGTGGCTGGCCGAGAACCGCGCGGGCCGCGGCAACTTCGACCGGCTGCGGCAGGAGGACCGCGACCATCAGATCGAGCAGGTGGGCGCGACCCTGCGGGCGATGATGCCGTGGGCCGAGGAAGGGAAGGCGAGTGGCGGCGCCGCGCGGCGCGCCGAATCGGGCGCGACCGACGGGTCCGCCAAGGAACGGTCCGCGGCCCGGCGATCCACGGCTCCGCTCCCAGGCTGATGGCGCCGCGCACGCTCTTCGAGAAGGTGTGGGACGCCCACGTCGTGCATCAGGACGACGAGGGCCCGCCGCTGCTCTACGTGGATCTGCACCTGGTGCACGAGGTCACCTCGCCCCAGGCGTTCGAGGGCCTGCGGCTGGCGGGACGGCAAGTGCGCCGGCCCGATCTCACGCTCGCGACCGTGGACCACAACGTGTCCACCGGCGACCGGCGGCTGCCGATGGCGGACGAGGTGGCGGCGCTGCAGGTGTCCACGCTGGTGCGGAACGCCCGCGAATCGGCAATCGAGCTCCACGACCTCGACTCGCCCGACCAGGGCATCGTCCACGTCATCGGCCCGGAGCTGGGGGCGACCCGCCCGGGCATGGTCATCGTCTGCGGGGACTCCCACACGTCGACCCATGGGGCCTTCGGTGCCCTGGCGTTCGGGATCGGTACCAGTGAGGTCGAGCATGTGCTGGCGACGCAGTGCATCGTACAGTCCCGCCCGCGGACGATGGAGGCGCGGTTCAGCGGCCTCCCTCGGCAGGGAGTCGGGGCGAAGGATCTCGTGCTGGCCCTGATCCGCCGCATCGGCACGGCCGGCGGTACCGGCTACGTGCTCGAGTACACCGGCGAGGCGATCCGGGCGCTCTCGATGGAAGGCCGCATGACGGTCTGCAACATGTCCATCGAAGCGGGCGCGCGGGCGGGCATGATCGCGCCTGACGAGACCACGTTCGCCTACCTCGCCACCCGGCCGAAGTCACCGAGTGGCGACGGGTGGACCCGAGCGGTGGAGCAGTGGCGCGAGCTGGTGAGCGACGCCGGCGCGCAGTACGACCGCACCATCGAGATCGATGCCGGCTCGCTCGGCCCGCAGGTCACGTGGGGGACCAGCCCCGGGATGACCGCGGAGATCACCGAACGGGTTCCCGATCCGGCCGACGCGGCGTCGGACGCGGAGCGGCAGTCGAACCGTCGCGCGCTGGAGTACATGGCGCTCGAGCCGGGCACTCCGCTCGAGGGCCTGCGAATCGACCGCGTGTTCCTCGGCTCGTGCACCAACGGTCGGCTGAGCGATCTGCGCGAAGCGGCCGACATCGCGCGCGGACGCCACGTGGCGAGCGGCGTGCGCGCGATGGTGGTCCCCGGCTCGCAGCGGGTGAAGGCGGCGGCGGAAGCCGAGGGGCTCGATCGCATCTTCATCGAGGCTGGATTCGAGTGGCGCAATCCCGGCTGCTCCATGTGTCTCGGCATGAATGAAGACATCCTCGCGCCCGGCGAGCGCTGCGCCTCGACGTCGAACCGGAACTTCGAAGGGCGCCAGGGACGCGGGGGGCGCACCCACCTCGATGAGTCCGGCGATGGCGGCGGCGGCGGCGATCGAGGGGTGCCTGGTGGATGTGCGGGAAGTCGTGGGACGGAGAGTGTAGAAAGCAGTTCAGGTCTAACTCGCAACTTATTGTACTGGTGCAAGTTCGCGCCATCAGCCTCAAGTGAGTTCTCGCCCAGGACAACCATGCAGCCATTCATCGTGCACACCGGCCGGGTCGCCGCGTTGCCCCGCGCGAACGTCGATACCGATCAGATCATCCCCAAGCAATTTCTCAAGCGGATCGAGCGCACCGGTTTCGGACCCGCGCTGTTCTACGACTGGCGCTACCGAGCCGACGGCTCTCCCGATCCCGGGTTCGAGCTCAACCGTCCGGCGGCGCGCGGGGCGAGCATCCTGCTGGCCGGCGAGAACTTTGGTTGTGGCTCATCTCGCGAGCATGCGCCTTGGGCGCTCGCCGACTACGGCTTTCGCGCGATCATCGCGCCCTCGTTCGCCGACATCTTCCACGGCAACTGCTGTCAGAACGGTCTGTTGCCGGTGACGATATCGGCGGCGGGATCGGAGGAGCTCTTCCGGCGCTGCGCCGAGTCGAACGACGGCTACGTGCTCACCGTGGATCTGGTGACGACGATGGTGCGCGATGCGCGAGGATTCGAGTCCGCCTTCGAGATTCCGGCCTACCGGCGGGCGATGCTGCTCGAGGGGCTCGACGAGATCGGGCGCACGCTCCGGCACGCGCACGCGATCGCGGCATTCGAAGCGGGCCGCTCGTGACGCGCGTGACGGTTGCCGTGCTGCCGGGCGATGGTATCGGCCCCGAGGTCACGGCCGAAGCCGTGAAGGTGCTCCGCGCGGCCGCTGACCTGTGCGGTTGCGAGGTCGAGACGCGCGAGTACGCGGTTGGAGCCGCCGGTGTTTCCGAGTCGGGTGACTCGCTCCCGGAGCGCACCCGCGCCGGCGTGGTCGATGCCGACGCCGTGCTGCTCGGCGCCGTGGGCCATCCCGACCTGGCCGCCGCCGAGGGGCGGCGGCGCCCCGAGGCGGGACTGCTCGCACTCCGCAAGCTCCTGGGTGTGTATGCCAATCTGCGGCCCGTCGTGGTGCACCCATCGCTCCTCCACGCCTCGCCGCTTCGGCCCGAGCGGCTCGCGGGCGTGGACCTGCTGATCGTGCGGGAGCTGACCGGCGGCCTCTACTATGGCGAGCCGCGCTCGCTCGGCCGCGACGAGGCGGTGAACACGCTGCGCTACACCGTGGCGGAGATCGAGCGGGTGGCACGGGTGGCATTCAGGGCTGCCGGCGAGCGCCGCGGCCGCCTCACCTCGGTGGACAAGGCGAACGTATTGGAGGTCTCGCAGCTCTGGCGGGAGACGGTCACCCGGGTGGGAGCGGAGGAATTCCCTGCGGTGGCGCTGGAGCACCTCTACGTGGACTTCGCCGCCATGCGTCTGGTGGCGGAACCCGCCCGCATCGACGTGCTGCTGACCGAAAATCTGTTCGGCGACATCCTGAGCGATGAGGCCGCGGTCCTCACCGGCTCACTCGGCCTGCTCCCGTCGGCCTCGCTCGGCGACGGGCCCGGGCTGTTCGAGCCGGTGCACGGGTCCGCCCCCGACATCGCCGGCCGGGGCGTAGCCAACCCGATCGGCGCCATCGCCAGCGCCGCGATGCTTCTCCGCCACGGGCTCCGGCTGCCCGAAGCGGCGGCGGCGGTGGAGCGGGCGGTCGGGGCGGTGCTGGCGGCCGGGGCGCGCACGGCAGACATCGCGCGCCCCGGGGAGCCGTCGGTTGGAACGCGCGAGATCGGCGACGAGATCGCGCGACTGGTCCTCTGGGGCAAAGCGGTGGAGCCGGTGCTGGGCGCATGAGTCCTGCGACTCGGCCCCGAACGCCCATCAGCCGCAGGTGGCGCGGGCCGTGAGCCGGTCCACGGTCACCTCACCCCGGGCGTTGACCGTGATCTTGACCTGGGTCGCGACCCGCAAGTTGGGAGTCGCGCCCTGGCCGACCAGCCGGGCGTTGTCGTTGAGCGTGAAGGTTACAAACCCCTCGAGAACATACCAGGAGCGCTGCGCTTCACAGATCCGTCACCGCCCCGAGACTCGCGCTCGAGACCTGCCGCGCATACTTGAAGAGTACGCCCGCCGTGTAGCGCGGCGTCGGCGCGGTCCACGCCGCCCGCCGCCGCTCCAGTTCGGCGTCTGAAATTCCCAGCGCCAGCAGCCTCTGCTCGGCATCGATCGTGATCGAGTCCCCCTCGCGCACCAGCGCGATGGGCCCGCCGACCGCCGCTTCCGGCGCCACGTGGCCCACCACGAGTCCGTAGGTCCCGCCCGAGAACCGTCCGTCCGTGATGAGAGCGACCGAGTCGCCAAGGCCCGCGCCGATGATGGCCGACGTGGGCGCGAGCATCTCTCGCATCCCCGGCCCGCCCCGGGGACCCTCGTAGCGGATGACGAGCACGTCGCCGGCGTTGATCGCTCCTGCGAGGATGGCCTCCAGGCAGCGTTCCTCGGACTCGAACACGCGCGCCGGCCCGGTGATCCGGGGCGACTTCACGCCGGTGATCTTCGCGACCGATCCCTCGGGCGCCAGGTTGCCGCGCAACACGGCCAGATGGCCCTGCGCGTAGAGGGGTCGGCTCCACGGGCGGATGACCTCCTGGTCCGCCCGCGGCTCGGCCGGGATATCGCGGAGCGTCTCCGCCACCGTGCGGCCGGTGATGGTGAGCGCGCCGCCGTGCAGGATCCCGTGCTCCAGCAGGATCTTCATGACCTGGGGAACGCCGCCCGCGGTGTGAAGGTCGGTGGCCACGAACCGGCCCGAGGGCTTCAGGTCGCACAGCACGGGGACGCGGGCCCGAATCGCCTCGAAATCGTCCAGCACGAGCGGCACCTCCGCCGCCCTGGCGATGGCGAGCAGGTGGAGCACCGCGTTGGTGGAGCCACCCAGCGCCATGGTCACCGCAATCGCGTTCTCGAACGCCTGCCGCGTCAGGATGCGGCGCGCCGTCAGCCCGCGCGCGACCGCCTCCACCAGCACCTCGGCGGACGCCGCCGCGCTGTCGGCCTTCTCGTCGTCCTCCGCCGCCATGGTGGAGGAGTAGGGCAGGCTCATCCCCATCGCCTCGAATACCGACGACATGGTGTTGGCGGTGAACATCCCGCCGCACGAGCCTTTGCCGGGGCAGGCCCGGCGCTCGACCTCGAGCAGCTCGCGGTCGCCGATCTTGCCGGCACTGTGCTGGCCCACCGCCTCGAACGCGCTCACCACGGTGAGGTCGCGCCCCTCGTAGTGGCCCGGCTTGATGGTGCCGCCATAGACGAAGATCGCCGGGATGTTCATCCGCGCGATGGCGATCATCGCTCCGGGCATGTTCTTGTCGCACCCGCCGATCGCAATCACGCCGTCCATGCTCTGCGCCCCGCACGCGGTCTCGATGGAGTCGGCGATGACCTCGCGCGACACCAGGGAGTACTTCATCCCCTCGGTGCCCATCGAAATGCCGTCAGAGACCGTGATGGTGCCGAAGATCTGGGGCATGGCGCCCCCGGCGCGGGCGGCCGACTCCGCCCGTCGAGCGAGCACGTCGAGGCCGGCGTTGCATGGGGTGATGGTGCTCCATCCGCTCGCGATACCGACGATCGGCTTCGCAAAGTCCTCGTCGGTGAAGCCGACGGCGCGCAGCATGGCGCGATTGGGCGCGCGCTGGACGCCCTGAGTGATGGCGGAACTTCTGCGATGGAGGGTCATGAGAGGAATGTAAGGCGGGACGGGTGGACAGGCGCACCGCGGGATCTAAGTGTGTGTGTCTCGCTCCTGCTGACTTTCTCCCTGGTCGGTTGCGCTTCTCGGTATGACAGCCAACATGTGGCCCGTCCGCCCGTCCGCCCGTCCGCCCGTCCGCCCGTCCGCCCGTCCGCCCGTTCACGTGCAACCTGTTGCACTCAGGGCGAGCCGACACGATCTCGCAGGGCTCCCTTCGGCCTGCCGATGCAATGCACTGCGGCCGCCCAGCCCGTGTGATCCCTGACCGCACCGACCCGGGACAAACGGGTTAATCTTGTATGGTCCGCTGGTGACTGCCCGGAGGCACGCTGACGATTCTGGTCTGCTCGTCCTGTCATACCCCGCTGCGCGAGGGCAGCCCCTACTGCCCACGATGCGGTCCTGGAAGTCTCGCGCTCTTCGGAGCCGAGCTGTTGTCGGTCGCGCCCGGCACCACGGACGGCGCGGCGCTGGACCGTCTGGGCCGTGCGCTCGGCAGGCAGTATCGCGTCGTCCGCCTGGTCGGCCGGGGCGGGTTCGCGGCGGTCTATGAAGTGGTGGACACCGACCTCCAGCGGCGGCTCGCCGTGAAGGTGCTGCGCTCCGATCTCCCCTGGACCGCGGTCACGATCTCTCGTTTCAAGCAGGAAGCCCGGGCCGTGGCGCGGCTCAATCATCCCCATACCGTCCCCATCCATTTCGTGGGCGAAGGCGAGGGGCTGGTCTACTACGCGATGCCCTTCCTCGAGGGGCGGACCGTGACCGAGCTGATGCGGACGGAGGGCCCGCTCTCGACCGACCGCGCGCTGGCGATCGTCGAGCCGATCGTCGAAGCGCTTCAGCACGCGCACGATCATGGCCTGGTGCACCGGGACGTGAAACCCGACAACATCCTGATCGAGACCGCCACCGGCCGCCCGATGCTGGTCGATTTCGGCATCGTGAAGTACCTCGACGGGCCGGCGCACCTCACCGAGGCCGGATTCATCGTGGGCACCCCGCTCTACATGAGTCCCGAGCAAGCCCTCGGGAGCCGCAGCGTCGATGCGAGGAGCGATCTCTACGGCATCGGTGCCGTGCTCTTCCAGCTCCTCACCGGAGCCCCACCCTTCGAGGGAGGCGATTCGCAGGAGATCGTCGGGCGTCATATCGCCGAGCCGGTCCCGACCGCCAGCCTCTCGCGTGACGGAATCCCCCCGTGGCTGTCGTCCATCGTGCTGCGCTGCATGGCGAAGCATCCGGACGACCGCTACCCCACCGCCCGCGCCCTGCTCGATGCGCTCCGGTCGGCGCGGGTCGCCGCTGCCGCCGGGGCCGTGGATCCGATGACGCTGCTCGCGCGAACGGATGAGATGCCTACCCAGACGATGGCGGCTCCACGACGGACGGCCCCGTCGGCCGGATGGATGCTCGCCGCCGCCGCCGCGCTGGCCGTGGTCCTGTACGGCGTGGGCGGGCTGGAGCGCGAGGAGAGCGTCGATGTGGTCGGCTACGCGGACGACGGGCCGACCGTCGCACTGGCCGATGACGGCGCGCCATTCGGCCCATCGCTCCTGATCGAGAATCGCCTCACCGAGCCCATCGCGGTGACGGTACAGGACACGGGGCTCACGATCTCTCCCGGCGACAGCGGACGCCTCCCCGTGACGGCGCACGAGCCGATGGAGGCGAACTGGGCGATGGTGCAGCCCTCGATGAACGGCCGTCCGCTTGGGGGTGTGGTCGAGGGCGCCATCGTCGCCCGACAGGTAGACGGCGAAGTCCGACGCGTGGTGGATGCCGCGGCGGCGGGGGTGCCGCGATTCACCCCCACCCTCGTGAACCGCACCGGACGGCCGCTCCGGGTGACGATCGTCGCCGGAGGCGACAGCCTCGAGTGCGACTGTCGGGTGTCCAACGGCGACTCGCTCCGGCTCGGCTACTACCGCGACGGGGAAGCGACCGCCGTCCGCGTCACCGATGGCGATGGATGGAACGCCCGCTACGCCGACTTCGCCGAGGACCGCGACTCCGCCAGCGGGGCCGTCGTCGTTGTGGTGAGGCGCGACGATCTCCGCCCGCCGGCTCGTGCCCAGCGTGCCCAGCGTGCGTCGGCAGGCACAGTCCGATGCGGTCCGCCGAACCGCCCTCCGATCGTCGCGCCCGCTCCGGTAGCCCGCGATCGTGCGGCCCCTGGTTTCATTCACCCTCTTGATCGCTCTGGTGGCTGGCGATTCGGCGTGCTCGCTGCTCGACCGCCCGCGCCTGCGCTTCACCAACCGGCTGGCCGCGCCGGTGCGCCTCGCCTACGGGCGCGAGACGCCGAGGACCGTCGCGCCCGACGAGGCCGTCGAGCTCCCGGTGGCACGAGGCGGAGCCTCGGTGGCCGAATGGGAGCTCGTCCGCCCGCTGTCGGCAGACGACAAGCCGATGGGTGAAGAAATTCGCGGGGCGATCGTGCCGGCCCCGAAGGGGGTCACGGCCGACAGTGCGTGGGTCCGCCAAGGGGACTCGGACTATTTCGCACCGCTGGTGACCAATGGCGGCACGCAGATGTTGCGGGTGACGGTCAACGCGGGACTGGCGGGGGCCCGCGATTGCGAGTGCGCCGTCCGTCCCGGTGCCACCCGGGTGTTCCTCGGTTACTACCGCCTCTACGGCAACAGCACGGTGCGAGCGCGCTCCCCATCGGGCGCCGAGGCGACCTTCCGTGATCTCGGGGCCGCAGGTCACCAGGCGGGACGGCACCGTCGGTCTGCGATTCGACGACAAGGACCTGCGCGCCGCCCCTTGAGCTTGCCTCATTCCCGGTCGCGCCGGCGCGCCCGAAGCACCGAGCCCGGGGTCATCGCCGCGAATCCGTACTTCTCCCGCACCTTGTCCACCGCCACCGAAAGGTCCCGGAGCCGCTGACGCTCGGGCGGCTCGAACAGGTCCGCCTCCGCCGTCACCGCCAGGTTCGTGGCCGCGATACCGATCAGCCGGACGCCGCGGTTGCGTTCCCGCACGTCCGCGAACGCCGCTCGGAAGAGTGTCCGCGCGGTGTCGTACAGCTCCGCGTCCAGATCGGTCGCGATCTCCAGGGTCTGTCGCCGGGTCACGGTGCGGAAGTCGTCATGGCGGAGCTTGAGCGTGACCGTGCGTCCGACCAGCTGCTCGTCCCGGAGCTGGCTCGCCACTCGCGTCGTCAGGAGTAAGAGGATCGCCTCCAGCTCCTCGGGATCCCGCAGGTCGCGGGAGAGCGTGGTCTCGCGGCTCACCGACTTCGGCAGGCGCTCGCCACGCAACGTCGCCCCCCCGTGTCCGTGCGCTCGCCGCTTGAGCGCCCGGGCGTCCCCCCCCACGAGCCGCCCCAGCGCCTCCTCCGTCATCAGCTGCACCTGATGCACGTCCACCAGCCCGAGCTCGGCCCACCGCCAGGCGGTCTTGGGCCCGATGCCCGGCAGCGCGGCGAGCGGGAGGCCGGCGAGGAATCCCTCCTCCCAGCCGGCGCGCACCTCCATCAGGCCGCGCGGCTTCGCGCGGTCGGAGGCGAGCTTCGCGACCATGCGGTTGGGCCCGATCCCGATGCTGCAGTCGAGGCCGGTGTCCGCCTTGACCGCGTCGCGGATCTCTTCGGCCGCCGGAAGCAGGGAGACGGGATAGAGCCGATCGGTCCCGGCGAAATCGAGGTAGGCCTCGTCGAGCGAACGCCATCACGACCGTGGGCGAGAAGCGCTGCAGCACCGCGCGCACCGCGTGCGAGGCGTCGCGGTAGTGGACGAAAGACCCCTGGAAGAAGGTGGCGTCGGGACAGAGCCGCACGGCTTGCGCGATGGGCATTCCGGCGTGGACCCCGAAGCGCCGAGCCCCGTACGAGGCCGATTGGACCACCCCGCGCTGATCGCGACGGCCGCCCACCACGAGCAGCTCGATCGAGCGCAGCTCGGGATGCCGCTGGCGGCAGACTTCGACGAAAAACGCGTCGAGATCCACGTGGAGAATGCGGGCGCTCATGCTATCTTCGACGCACCTACGGAAAGGAGCTCCCGCCGATGATGAGCAAGACGATGCAGGACGCGTTGAACGAGCAGATGAAGCACGAATTCTACTCCTCTTACCTGTACCTCTCAATGTCGGCGTTCTGCGACAACGCCAACCTTCCGGGGCTGGCCGGCTGGATGCGGGCACAGGCGCAGGAGGAGACCAAGCACGCGATGAAGATCTTCGATCACCTCCTGGACCGTGGTGCGCGGGTGGAGCTGCAGCAGCTCGGCCGTCCGCCCGCCGACTTCGCGACGCCGCGGGAGGTCTTCGAGCAGGCGCACCAACACGAGCAGCAGGTCACGGCCAGCATCAACAAGGTCTACGGCCTCGCGGTGGACGAGCGCGACTTCGCCAGCACCGCGTTTCTCGACTGGTTCGTGCGCGAGCAGGTGGAGGAGGAGAAGACCAGCGGACTCCTCGCCGAGCAGATGCGGATGGTGGGCGAGGACCGCCCGGGCCTGCTGATGCTGGATCGCGAGCTCGGGCAGCGGAAGAGCGGGGAGACCACCGCGCCCACGGGACCGGCGTGAGCGAACTGCCGGCCGCCTTCCTGGGGCTCGGCGCCATCGGCGCTCCCATGGCGGCGCATCTGGCGCCGCGCGGGAGCCCTCACCGTCTGGAACCGCACCGCCGAGCGGGCCGACGCGTTCGCTCGAGCCCACGGCGCCCGGGCAGCGGCGACGCCGCGCGAGGCCGCCGCCGGGGCCGCGGTGGTCGTCACCTGCCTGCCGACCTCGCGGGAAGTGGAGGCACTGCTCGACGGCCCGGACGGCCTCCTGGCCGGGCTCGCGCTCCGGCGCGCTGCTCCTCGACTGCACCTCGGGCGATCCCGGAGGCGTCCCGCCGCATCGCCGCCCGCCTGGCGGCGCGGGGATCGCCTTCGCCGACGCGCCGGTGAGCGGCGGCACCAACGGGGCGGAGGCGGGAACGCTCACCATCATGGTGGGCGCCGACGCGGACACCTTTGCCCGTGCCCGTCCGATCCTCGCCCGCATGGGAAGCCGGATCGAGCACGTCGGACCGGTGGGCGCGGGCGACGCGATCAAGGCGGTCAACAAGCGCTGCTCGCCGTGAACATCCTGGCCGTGGGCGAGGGGCTCGCGGCCCTGGTCAAGGCGGGGGTTTCCGCCCGCACCGCGCTCGACGTGGTCAACGTCTCCAGCGGCCGGTCGTTCGTCAGCGAGACCCTGGTGCCGGAGCGGGTTCTCACCGGGCTCTGGCCCCGCACCTTTCGGCTCGCCCTGCTCGAGAAGGACGTCGGCATCGCCCGCGAGCTCCTGCACGATACCGGTGTGGACGGACCGCATCCTCGACCTCGCCGGCGACCCTGTTCGAGCGGGCCCGCGCCGAGCTCGGCGAGGCGGCCGACTACCTCGAGGCCATCCGCGCTGATCGAAGCGCAGGCCGGCGTCGAGATCCGCGGCTGATGGTCAGCCACTTGCCGCGGTTCCGCGGTCACAGCGACTTTTCGCCATCTATGTCCCGCCCGACCCGATGAGCGACTGGGGCTCCACCAATCGTCTGCCCGCACACGTGGCCCTGAAGGAGGGCATCGTGCTCGACGGCGATCTGCACCTGCTCACCCGGCCGGCGTATCCGCAGCCGGGAGGGTCCGAGACGCCGCTCGAGATGCTCAATCGCGCGGACCCGTTCTTCGCGCTGACGCTGCCGGAGGGCGGGGTGGCGCTGGTGCCGAAGGCGCAGGTGCTCGAGATCACCTGCCCCGAGGACGTGCCCGCACCGGACCCGGACCGGATCACCGCGGCGACGCAGGTGGAGATCGAAGTGATCTTCCCGGGCGGCACCCAGTACCGCGGCCACGCGACCGTCGAGATGCCGCCGGGTCGGCGACGGACGCTCGATTTCATGAACGGCGCCGGGCGACTTCTTCGCGCTCTGGTGCGATGGCCGGACCCGCTACATCAACAAGCTGCACGTCCGTCTCATCCGTCCCCTCGACTGAGACTCGCCGTGGCCCGACTCGATCGGTTCATCCAAGTCATGCACGAGCAGCGCGCCGACGCGCTGCAGCTGGCCGTCGGCCAGCCCGCGGCCCTGCTGACCAACGGCGCTACCCGCGCGATCACCCGGGACCCGCTGACGACGGGCAGATCGTCGGCCTGGTGCGGGAGATCGCCGGCCCGGAGGCTGCGGGCCAGGTGGGCGGCTGCCGCGGTGACCTTCGGCTACCACTCGCCGAGCGGCGCGGTGCAGGTCGAGGTCACGCCCGGGGCCGACGGGTCGCCGCGCGGTGCTCGGCCCGACCCGCAGCGGCGCGGCCCCGCCGCGGCCAGGGGCCCGGACCTGGCCGCGGCGCGCGGCCGAGATCGAGGAGCTGCTCCGCCTCCTGGTCGAGGCGGAGGCCTCCGACCTGCACCTCCGCACCGGCGAGCCGCCGCTGCTCCGCCGGCACGGGCGAGCTGGTGCGGCGAGAAGCTCGCCGCCGTTCCGGCCGAACGCCTGGAGACGCTGCTGGTCAGCATCATGTCGCCGCGCGAAGTGGGCGAGTTCCGGGAGACCGGCGACACCGACTGGGCCTACGAGATCGACGGGCTGGCCCGCTTCCGCTGCAACGCCGGCCGCGACCGCCACGGGCCGATGGCCGTGTTCCGGGTCATTCCCGACCACCGTCCGCACCGCCGACGAGATGGGGCTGAGCCGCGAGGTGCAGAACCTCTGCTACCTCACCAAGGGGCTGGTGGTGGTGACCGGACCCACCGGCTCGGGCAAGAGCACCACGCTGGCGGCGCTGGTGGACCTGATCAACCGCACCCGCACCGACCACATCATCACGATCGAAGATCCGATCGAGTTCGTGCACCAGAGCAAGAAGTGCCTGGTGACCCAGCGGCAGGTGGGGCTGCACACCCGCGTCCTTCAAGCAGGCGCTCCGCGCGGCGCTGCGGGAGGATCCCGACATCATCCTGGTCGGCGAGATGCGCGACCTGGAGACCGTCTCCATCGCCATCGAGACCGCCGAGACCGGCCACCTCGTGTTCGGCACCCTGCACACCACCACCGCCGCCTCGACCATCGACCGGATCATCGACCAGTTCCCGGCCGACCGGCAGTCCCAGGTGCGGGTGATGCTCTCGGAGTCGCTGCGCGGCGTGATCGCCCAGACGCTGTGCAAGCAGGATCGGCGGCGGGCGGGTGGCGGCGCGCGAGATCCTGCTGTCCATCCCGGCGGTCTCGAACCTCATTCGCGAGGGCAAGACCTTCCAGATCCCGTCCATCATGCAGACCAACCGCAAGACCGGCATGGTGACGCTGAACGACGCCCTGATGGAGCTGGTGGACGGCCAAGCAGGTCGAGCCCAAGGAGGCGTACATGAAGGCGGTCGAGAAATCCGGCTTCGCGGCGGCGCTCAAGGCCAAGCGGCACGACACGTCGTTCCTGGGCGAGGCGTGAGCGGCCGGACGCGCCGCCGTCCTCGTCCTCGTCAACCCGCAGGACATCGTCAACATCGCCAGCGCGGTCCGGATCGCGAAGAACTTCGGGATCGAGCGCATGCGGCTGGTGAAGCCCGAGGTCTTCGATCCCTAGCGGATCGAAGGCATCGCCCACAACACGCGCCGACTTCGTGGCGCGGATCGAGATCCTGGACTCGCTGGAGGCGGCGATGGCCGACTGCGTGTTCACCTGCGGTGCTGACCGCCCGGGAGCGGACCGCCAAGCGCCGGATGCTCCGGCCGCGCGAGGCGGCGGCCGAGCTGGTCGGCCGGGCGGCGGCCGGGCCGGTCGCCATCGTGGTCGGGCGGGAGGACAGCGGCTGACCAACGCCGAGCTCGACCTGGGCCACGTCGCTGGTCACCATCCCGACCGACCCGGCGCACCGTCGCTCAACCTGGCGCAGGCGGTGGCCATCATGGCCTACGAGACCTGGATCGCCCGGGGCGGGGAGGCCGCGCCGCTCAAGCCGCCGCGCAAGGCAGGCCGACCCGCGCCACCTCGGCTCAGCTCGAGGAGCTCTTCACCGACTGGCGGCGCGCCCTCTGGGCGATCGACTTCTTCAAGACCCGGCGATCGGAGAGCGTCATGCGCTCGTTTCGGGAGATCGTCTTCCGCGCCGGCGCTCGACGGCCGCGAAGCGATCGCTGGTCCGCGCCATGGGCATCGAAGTCGTCCGCTACCTGGCGCGGGCCGGCGTGCCCGTCGACGAGCCGCCCGCCGCGGACCGCACATGAGCGTGGGCCGCTCGAGCGCCGTACTGGACGGCCAACCGCTACCCCGACGCCGGCGCGGAGCCGGATCCCACCGCGCCGCTGCACGATCTGCCGGCCGCCGCGGCGCGCGCTTCCGGCGTTGCGCGCCGGTCTGCTGGCCATCGACGGGCGTGGCCGAGACACGTCCGGTTCATGGGCGCGACCTGGCGCTGGGCCTGGGAGTACGGCATCGGCAACCGGAAGCTCTGCTGGCTGCACGTCGTGCGGCAACGGGTCTCGCGCCACCTTCACGCTGAGCGACAGGAAGAGAGCCGGCTCCGCGGCGTTCCGCGGCTGCCGGCCGACCTGGCGCGGGCGATCGCCGAGGCGCAGCGGACCGGGCCGGTGCGCTGGTGCTGGCTGGAGCTGGACGACCGCCGCGTCGTGGACGGCTTTCTCACGCTTGCCCGGCGCAAGGCCGAGTGGCTCGGCGAGCGCCCAGCGCCTGCGGCCGCGCGCCCGCGGGCGCGGCGCCGGGCCGCAAGGATTCGGAAGCCGACTGAATCAGTCGGATTACGCACGTCGCGATCGGGTTGTGCAATCGGATGGCGGACTATACTTCGGCGCTTGGGAACCTGGGGAGCGTCGCTCGAGTCTCGCGGCAGTGACATCGCTCGTCACGAACAGCGGGCTCTCTCTCAGCGCGTGAGATCGATAATGCGAAAGCTGGCATTCGTGCTCGGCGGCGTGGGGGCCGGCGGACTTGCGGCCGTCCTCGCGTTCGCGAGTCCGACCCCGCAGGCGCAGCAGGCCCAGCCGGCCGCCGACTCCATCGTCGCCGCCGGTCATCAGCGACACCGGCTCGCTCAAGGGCCCGCGCCAGCCGATCTTCTTCCGGCACGACATCCACGCCGGCCAGTTCAAGATCCAGTGCCAGTACTGCCACTACTCGGTGGCGGTCTCGCCCGAGCCGGGCATTCCCTCGTGCAGACCTGCATGGGCTGCCACCTGGTGATCGGCGGCAGCGACAGCAGCCAGCCAGACCGAGATCAAGAAGCTCCGGCAGGCCTGGACCGAGAAGAAGCCGGTCGAATGGGTCCGGGTCCACTTCCTCGCCCGGCACGCGCACTTCCCCCATCAGCGCCACATCAAGGCGCTGGGCCCCAACGCCTGCGCCACCTGTCACGGCGACGTGCAGCCGCATGCCCCAGGTCTTCAAGGTGAACAACGTGGACAACATGGGCTTCTGCATCACCTGCCACGTCGAGCGCGAAGTGTCGCGGGACTGTTCGGTATGTCATTACTGAGTCGGCAGCGTCAGTGGCCGAGTCGAGCCAGCCGACACCGAGTCGCGACTCGCTGACGCTGATACCGAGCCTGCACGAGCTGACGAATCCGATCCGACGCATCGATCGCCGCCGCTTCCTCACCGTGCTGGGCGTCACCGGCGGCGGCGGCGCCTGGCGCTGAGCGGCTGCTCCACCGACCAGGTCGAGAAGCTGGTGCCCTACCTGGTGCAGTCCGAGGACCAGGTGCCCGGTGTCGCCGACCTGGTACGCCAGCACCTGCACCGAGTGCGCCACCGGGTGCGGCGTGCATGTGCGCACCCGCGAAGGCCGCGCGGTCAAGCTGGAGGGCAATCCCGAGCATCCGGTCAACCAGGGCAAGCTCTGCTCCCGCGGCCAGGCCGGCGCTGCAGGGCCTCTACAATCCCGGGCCGGCTCAAGGGGCCGATGGCGCGCGCGGCCGACGGCGGGCTTCGTGGAGATCACCTGGGACGACGCCATCGCGCCGCTGGCCGGCAAGCTGGGCGCGGCGGGCAACCGGGTGGCGGTGATCACGCGGCGCCGGGCGGGGCACGCTTCTCCGACCTGCTGGCCGATTGGACCGCGGCGCTGGGCGGGCGGCTGGTGCGCTACGAGCCGCTTCGACCACGAGCCGGTCCGGGCGGCCAACCGCCAGGTCTTCGGCCTCGACGAGCTGCCGGCGCACGACTTCGCCAAGGCCAAGTACATCGTCTCGTTCGGCGCCGACTTCCTGGAGACCTGGCGGCGCGTCGATCGAGCACCAGCGCGGCTTCGCCCGAGTCGCCACGGGTTCGCCGACGGCGACGTGGCCAAGTTCGTCTACGTCGCGCCGCGGATGGACCTCACCGGCCTCAACGCCGACGAGTGGCATCTCGATCAGGCCCGGCTCCGAGGCGGCGCTGGCGCTCGCGATGGCCAACGTGCTGCTGGCCGAGCGGGGCGACGCGCCGGCCGGCCTGCGCCTCGCGCGCTCGCCGCCTACACGCCCGAGCATGGCGGCCGCAGGAGACCGGCCTCGCCGGCCGAGCGGATCGAGCGGCTCGCGCGGGAGTTCGCCGCGGCCCGGCCCAGCCTCGCGGTCGCCGGCGGCATCGGCGCGCAGCACGCGGCGCCGACCGAGGTCTGCGCCGCGGTCAACCTGCTCAACTTCGTCGCCGGCAACATCGGCGAGACGGTCCGCTTCGGCGCCGACCTGCCGACCGGCGACGGCTACGGCGCGCTGGCCCGGCTGGCCAGGCGATGGACGCGGGCCAGGTCGCGGTGCTCCTGGTGCACGACGCCAACCCGGCCTACACCCTGCCCAAGAGCGAGCGGCTTCGCCGACCGCGTTCGCGAAGGTGGGGTTCAAGGTCTCGACCTCGCTGTACCTCGACGAGACCGCGGCGCTGTGCGACCTCCTGCTGCCGCAGCATCACGCGCTGGAGCGCTGGGACGACCTGCGCCCGCGGGCCGGCGTGCACGGGCTGATGCAGCCGGTGATGGAGCCGGTGTTCAACACCCTGGCCACCGGCGACATCCTGCTCCAGGTGGCCAGAAGGCCGGCGGCGCGCTGGCCCGGTTCAATGCGCCGTCGCTCGAGGCGCACCTCAAGACCCGCTGGCAGGCGCTGGCCGGCGAGCTGGGCGAGGCCGATGCCGCCGGCTTCTGGCACGCGGCGCTGCAGCGGGGCGGCGTCTACCGCGACGCGCCCGCGGCGCCGCGGTGTCGCTCGCGCTGCGCGGCGGCGCCGGCTCGAGCTACACCAAGCCGACCTTCGAGGGCGACGGCGAGTTCGTCTTCGCTGACCTATCCCCACGCCGATGCTGCACGACGGCCGCGGCGCCAACAAGCCCTGGCTGCTGGAGAACGCCGACCCGGTCACCAAGATCACCTGGCACTCCTGGGTCGAGGTCAGTCCCGAGACGGCGCGCGAGCTCGACGTGCGGGACGGCGAGATCGTCGAGCTCACCTCGCCGCACGGCACGCATCGAGGCGCCGGTGTACGTCTATCCCGGGCATCCGCGACGACGCCGTCGCGATGCCGCTCGGGCTTCGGCCACACCGCGTACGGCAGCTTCGCGCAGGGCCGCGGCGTCAACGCGCTCGACCTGCTCGGCGCGCCGCGCGGGCGACTTCGTGCCCTACCTCTCGACCCGGGTCTCGGTCGCCAAGACCGGCGGCTACCAGAAGCTCGCGACGATCGCGGGCAATCCCCGCCAGCTCGGCCGCGGCATCGCCGAGGCGATGCCGCTGGCGCGCGGCCAAGAAGGGGCTGACCGTCGAGCAGGCCTACCGCGAGGAGGGGCACGGCGAAGCACGAGGTCAACACCGAGCGGGAGCTCGAGGCGCTCAAGGGCTGGTCGCGAGGAGCAGCTCCGGGCCACCGAGCACGGCGACTACGCCGAGCGAGCATCCGCAGTGGGGCATGTCGATCGACCTGGCCAAGTGCACCGGCTGCTCAGGCCTGCGTCACGGCGTGCTACGCGGAGAACAACATTCCCGACGGTGGGCGAGACGGAGATCCTCCGGGGCCGGGAGATGACCTGGATGCGGATCGAGCGCTACTGGGAGGGCGGCGAGCGAGCCGGGCGAGCCGCTCGTCGGCCCGGTTCGTTCCCATGCTCTGCCAGCACTGCGCCAACGCGCCCTGCGAGCCGGTCTGCCCGGTCTACGCCGCCTACCACACGCCCGACGGCCTCAACGGCCAGGTCTACAACCGCTGCGTCGGCACCCGCTACTGCGCCAACAACTGCCCCTACAAGGTGCGCTACTTCAACTGGTACAAGTACAACGAGCAGGCCTGGCCCGAGCCGCTCCACCTCCAGCTCAATCCGGACGTCACGGTGCGGGCCCGCGGCGTGATGGAGAAGTGCACCTTCTGCATCCAGCGGATCCGGGGCGCCCAGAACCAGGCCCGGCTGGAGGACCGCGCCGATCCGGGACGGCGAGTTCACCACCGCCTGCGCCCAGGCCTGTCCCGTCGGACGCCATCGTGTTCGGCAACGTGCAGCGATCCGCGACAGCCGGGTGGCGCGGCTCAAGCAGGACCCCCGCGGCTACCACGTGCTCGAGGACCTCAACATGCGGCCCGCGGTCACCTACCTGGCCAAGGTCCTGCACCCGGCGGAGGCGTAACCGATGGCCGCCGTCGTCCCATCCGCACGACGACCACGACGGGCACGTGATCACCCAGACCCACGCCGACGTCACCCGCGACGTCGTCGGGACGCTGAGCCCGCCGAGCCGGGGCTACGTCCTGCTGCTGTTCGGGGCGGTCGTCGCTGTTCCTGGTCGGCATCGTGACCTTCCTGGTGCTGGTCAAGGACGGCCTGGGCCACGCCGGGCTACAAGCCGCCGATCTTCTGGAGCGTCTACATCACCACCTTCGTGTTCTGGGTCGGCATCGGACACGCGGGCACGCTGATCTCGGCCATCCTGTTCCTGTTCCGCTCGCCCTGGCGCACGGCGGTCTACCGCTCCACCGAGGCGATGACGGTGTTCGCGGTCATGACGGCGGGCCTCTTCCCGATCATCCACATCGGCCGGCAGTGGATCTTCTACTGGCTGCTGCCCTATCCCGAACCAGCGCTTCCTCTGGCCCAACTTCAAGTCGCCGCTGATCTGGGACGTCTTCGCCATCTCGCACCTACCTCACCGTCTCCACCACGTTCCTGGTCTTCGGCCTGATCCCCGACGTCGCGGCGGTGCGGGACAAGGTGACGCGGCTGGCGGAAGAAGGTCTACGCGCTGGCCTCGGTCGGCTGGCAGGGCACCGACAACCAGTGGCGGCACTACTCCCGGGCGTACCTCTACCTGGCCGCGCTGGCGACGCCGCTGGTGCTCTCGGTGCACTCGGTGGTGTCCTGGGACTTCGCGATGTCGCATCGTGCCCGGGCTGGCACGGGACGATCTTCGCGCCCTACTTCGTGGCCGGCGCCATCTACTCCGGCATCGGCATGGTGCTCACCCTGATCATCCCGCTCCGGCGGGCGCTCCAGCATCGAGCACATGATCACCGAGTACCACTTCGACAACCTGGCCAAGCTGACCCTGCTGACCGGCTCGATCCTGTTCTACGCCTACGGCATGGAGTACTTCGTGGCCTGGTACAGCGGCAACACCTTCGAGCAGACCACGTTCTTCCGGCGGGCGTTCGGCCCCTACGTGGTGGGCCGGCTGGACCATGATCATCTGCAACGCGTTCGTCTCCCAGCTGCTCTGGTTCCGGAAGATCCGCACCAACCTGACGTCGCTGTTCGTCATCTCGATCTTCATCAACATCGGGATGTGGTTCGAGCGCTACGTGATCATCGTCTCGTCGCTGAGCAACGACTACATCCCCTGGGCCTGGGACCAGCTGAACCCCACCTGGGCCGACTGGGGCATCCTGGCCGGCTCGTTCGGCTGGTTCGGCATGTGGTTCCTCCTCTTCGCCAAGAACTTCCCGATCGTGGCGATCCAGGAGATCAAGGAGATGATCCCGATGCCGCGGAAGCGGGGAGGGCACCACTGATGGCCGCTCACGCAAGCGGTCGCCGGCGCATGCCGGGCGTGCTCGCCTCCTTCGCCCACGTGGACGCGGCGGCCGACGCGATCCGGGCGCTCCGCGCCCGCGGGCATCGCGAACCTGATGGTCTACACCGCCGCGCCCAACCACGAGATCGAGGAGGCGCTGGAGCACCGGGTGAGCCCGGTCCGGCTGTTCACGCTGATCGGCGGCCTCACCGGGTGTGCCGCGGGCTTCGGCGATGACGCTCTGGATGTCCTACGACTGGCCGCTGCTCGTGGGCGGCAAGCCGATCGCGTCGATCCCGCCCTACGTGGTCATCGCCTTCGAGCTCACCATCCTGCTGGGCGCGCTCAGCACCGTGGCCGCCGTGGCGCTCTTCTCGGTCCTGATGGGGAAGCGCGGGCGTGCCCTACGATCCTCGTTCAGCGACGACCAGATCGGCATCTTCGTGCCCGGCCGACGCCGAGCAGGCCGGGCGGTCGAGCAGCTGCTGCGCACCGCCGGTGCGGAGGAGGTCCGTCATGAGGCGGCCTGAGCCGGTGTGCGCGCGGTCGACTGCGCTGGCTGCGCTGCTGCTGCTGCGCGGCGCGTGCGACTTCTACTACTACACGGTCCCGTCGCCGGACGATCTGTGGCACATCATCCCCTGGTTCGACCACATGATCACAGCCCGCTACGTCCGTCCCTACGAGACCGGCGGCGGTGCCGCGCTACACGCCGGAGGGCACCGTGCCCGTGAGCGGCGGTGAGCCCGACTGGTCGGCCGAGTGGTCCAGCGGCAAGACGGCCACGGCCGACGCGCTCAGGAACCCGTTCGCCCAGGCGGAAGCGGGCAGCGCCTCGCCGGCCGGACCCGACGTGGCGGTGCTCCCGCGCGAGGTCGAGGCCGCGGGCGACACGCTCTATCAGAACTTCTGCACCGTCTGCCACGGCGCCGCCGGCGACGCCGAAGGGCCCGGTGTCGGGCCGGATCGGCGCGCCCTCGCTGCTGACCGGCCGGGCCAGGGCGTACAGCGACGGCTACCTCTACAGCATCATCCGCTACGGCCGAGGCGTCATGCCGCGCTACGGCGACAAGGTGTACCAGCCCGCCGACCGCTGGGCGATCGTGAACCACGTCCGGAAGCTCCAGGCGGCGAGTCCCGCGCCGCAGGAGCCCGCTGGTGCCGCCGTCGGCATTCCGCCCGGGCCCAGCGCCACCGGGTCCACCGGAGGGCGCCCCGATGAGCCCGGCACGGTTCACCAGCGCCTGGTCGAGCGGTCGCTCGCGGGCAAGTACGGCCTCTTCCTGGGGGTCGGCGGCGGCTGCGCGGTCCTGGGACTGATCCTCTTCCTCCTGGCCCTGAGCGGCGAGGACGCTGCCGCGCGCGTGGCAGCTCTTCCACGTCAACTGGCTCTACTTCACCGGGCTGGCCGGCGGCAGCGTGGCCTTCGCGGCGGTGCAGAAGATCACCAACGCCAAGTGGTCGGGCCTGATGATCCGCTTCGCCGAGGCGTCGGTCGCCTTCCTGCCGGTCTCGCTGATCGGTCTGCTGCTGATCTTCACGCTCGGGCTATCACGCGGTCTACGGGCCCATGGAAGCGGCGGCTGCACGAGCTGCCGCACGCGCAAGGCGGTCTGGCTCTCGCATGGCCGTTCATGTTCGGGCGGCTCGGGGTGGGACTGGTCGCTGCTCACCTGGGTGGGCTGGAAGCTGATCCGGGCCGACCTGGTGCCGGACATGCTGCGCCACCCGCGGCGTGGTCGGGCCGGGCCGCCGGTCGCTGTTCGAGCGCTGGACCCGGGGCTACGACGGCACCCCGCCCGCCGCGCAGGCGCAGTACGAGCCGCATCCGCCGGCTGGCGCCGCTCTACGTCGTGATCTACGCGATCGTGTTCAGCCTGGTGGCGTTCGACGGCATCATGGCGCTCCAGCCGCACTGGTTCTGCAACCTGCTGGGCGGGTTCTACTTCATGGGGTCGTTCCTCGGGGCGCACATGCTGCTCGCCCTGATGATGCATGTACGGCGGCGCGCACCTCGGCATCAGCGACCTGGTCTCGCCCAAGCAGCGGCACGACCTGGGCAAGCTCTGCTTCGGCTTCACCGTGTTCTGGACCTACCTGATGTGGGCCCAGTTCCTGGTCATCTGGTACGGCAACCTGCCCGAGGAGACCGGGTTCGTCTTCTCCCGGCTCTGGGGCAGCTGGCTGCCGGTGGGGACGCGCGGTGCTGGTCGGGATGTTCATCATCCCTTTCTTCGGGCTGCTCGGCGTCGCGCCGAAGAAGGTTCGCGTCGACGATGGGGTTCTTCGCCACGGTGAGCCTCGTCTCGCTCTGGCTCGAGCGCTACCTGCTGGTGATGCCCTCGGTCACGGCGCTTCCCCGGCCCGATGTTCGGCGTGCCCGGAGCTCGGGCCCGACGCTCCTCTTGCTGGGCCTCTACCTGCTGGCCTACGCCCTCTTCGCCCGCACCTTCCCCATGGTCTCGCCCCGGCTGGCCGAGATCACGCTGGATCGCGAGCGAGGCCACGCGACGGTATCGGCCGAGTTCGACCACGAGGAGGGGCCTCGCGACTACGTGAAGTCCGGAGCTGATCGAGCGCCGCGAGAAGCCGCGCTGAGCCACGATCGGAAGCGCGAACGCCAAGGGGGCATGCCGATGGTCGGCATGCCCCCTTCCAGTTCCGTCCCTCGTCTCCGCTGCCCTGCCTTGTCCGGCTACTTGCTCCGCATCTCGGCGTTGATCCGGCGGATCATCGCGCGGAGGCTGTCGGAGGGCAGGGCACCGGTGATGGCGAGCATCCGGTCGCCCACCTGCATGGCCATGGCCTGATCGCTCCGGCGGCTCGGCACCGGTCACCGTGACCGAGAGGGCGCCAGTTGGCCGAGGTGGCGGTGCGCCGCGAGAGGAGCTGCGAGACATCGCTCGCGGGTCCTTCGATCGTCTGAATCACCTGACCCGACGCGAGCTGCTGGGCCACCACCATCAACGGCCGCCGGCCCTGGTCGTTCGCCTGGACCTGCACCCGGAGTACGGGCAGTCCGTCGATGTGCGGCAGGCTCTGTCCCGGCCTCGCTCTGGGCGCCGGCCCACGACATGGTGCGCCACATGCCGCCGAACTGCCGGCCCCCTTCCGACTGGGCTACCTGGAGCGGCGGAAGCTCGACGGCGGGCGACGGGTCCAGCACGGCCAGCTTCGCGGCTCGAATCGAGTCGTCGCGCAGCGTATGGCTGGCGAGCCGAGCCGCGGCGGATGCCGGGCTGTTGTCGCGGGCGGCGATTGCAGGCGCCTCGCGACGCTCCCGGGCCGGCGCGGGGGCAGGGGACGGCGCCGCCGGTGACGGGTCCGGCGAGGAGACCAGCGTGGAGGAGGCCGCGCCGGTCGGTCGGGGCAAGCGGACAGTGGCGGGCGCCGCTTCAGCGACCGATCGTGTGGTCCCGGCGGCGATGGTGGGGCCCGGAGCGATGCGCAGCATCGTGCTCGCGCTCCAGCCCACCCCGACCGCCGCGACCAGGCTTGCCGCCCAGGCGGCCGCCCGGACCCGACGGCGGCGGGTGCTGACGCGCTGAGCGGCCCGATGGCGGATGACCTCGAAGGCGGGAGGGAACCCGCGGGGCGGCGCGAGCTCGGCGAGCAGCGCGGTGGTCCGGTCCCGCAGCGCGGCGATGCCGTCCCGCAGGCCACGGCACGACGAGCAACCGGCCAGGTGGCTCTCGATCTCGACGCACTGAGATCGACTCAGCCCCTGATCCAGATAGGCGTGCAGCTCGTCTTCAGGAATGTGCCGCATTGTCTCTCGTCTGTTTCTGCTGCCGGTCGTGCGCGTCCACCAGTCGGCGGCGCGCGCGTGCCAATGTCGTGCCAACCGCGCCCACCGCCAGCCCGGTCTGGGCGGCGATCTCCGGGTAGCTGAGCCCTGCGTCCCAGAGCAGCAGGATCTCGCGGTCTCGCGGCGTCAGCGTGTTGAGCGCCTCCTGTACCGACGCCATCTGCTCGTCGTGCTCCACCGTATCGTCCGCCGCGGGGGTGATCGTCGGCTGGGCGATCGGGTCGCCCTTGAGCAGCGTCAGGTGCCGCTTCCGGCGAACCGCCGCCCGGGCCTCGTCCCGCGCCAGGTTGGCGGCGACCGCGAACACCCACGCACGGGGCTTCTCGGGCCGATGCGCCAGGGCGCGCACGAACACTTCCTGCGCCAGGTCTTCGGCGCGCTCCGCGTCCCATACCTTCCGGTAGAGAAAGCGCACGACGGCGGTATAGGTGCTCTGGTACAGTTTCTCGAGCTCGTCGCTCACGACACCTCAGCGGGTTGTCGGGTCGCCCTTGAGGACGGGCAACTTACGTGCTCTTGCACACTTGGGCACGGTCAGTCGCCCGATGTACGTCGCCTTCTGGGACGTGGGACGAACACGCAGCCCGGGTGGAGGCCCCGGTTCTTCGGGGGCCATTCGGAGCAAAGATCGGGCTTGGCTGGCCGACCGTCGGCCCGGACCCGGCCGTGGAGGGAGCAAGCCGACCCCGTCGTCCCCAGGTAGCCGCAGGCGGAGATCATCTCGACCTCGAGGGAGAAGTCCCCAGCCCGCTCCACCTTGCAGAGATACGGCGAGCGGCGGGAACGCACCAGAGCCTCCAGCCGGCGCTCGGCCTTGGTGCACATGATCTCGACCTGCAGGTCGCGGCAGCACGCGGCGACCCGGGTGTTGTCGGCGGTCCGGCAGGGGGCGGCAGCGCAGGGGTTCGTCCGAGGCGAGCACCGGCAGGGAGCGCTCGGGGAGCGGGAGTGACCGGCAGCGACCGGGTGACCATCCGGGTGCCGTCCATGACCCGAAACCGCTGCCCGCCCAGCCGCCGCGGCTGCTCGGCGCGACGCGAGCCGGGGCGGATGGCCCTGGTATCCGTACAGCGTGCACCCTGCGCGCCGCGCCATTCTCCCGGAGGTAGCGGCAGGGGACGTGAAGCACCGCGTCGACGTAGAGATCGCCGTTGTCCGATCCCAGAGCTCCCGAAGGTGATCTGCTGGGTGTGGCCCAGGAGCCAGGTGGCCTCGTGGTCCAGCGAGGCCTCGCCGTCCTCCAGCGATCCGACCCGCAGCGTGACGCGAAGCGCGCGACACTGCGAGCCCATTTGCCGGCACGGCGGACGTCGCGAGCGCACCTCGTCGAGGTACCGCGGCGTGTGCTCGTCATGACCATGGCATCAATAGTAATCATCCAGTGGTTGCCGGACTCGCGAGACAGCGCCACTTCCCTTCACGCATCGCCCCTGTATCTTTGTGAACGAGTTCACAAAGTTCGAGTTTTCACGGTTCTGAGGACCATTCATAGCTTCGGAGGCAGAGCAGCGATGCGCGTGACTTCCATGCTGGCGGGCCTGGCGTTCCTGGTGGCGGCCTGCGGCGGCGGCGAGCAGAAGGCTGAGGATCAGCAGACGACGGCGACTCCGGACCAGGCGGCACCCGCGGCAGACGCGGCCGCCCGCCGGCGGCGGCACCACCCACGACGTCAACATGGTCCTCGAGGGCAGCAGCTACAAGTACGTTCCCGACCAGCTCACCATCAAGGCGGGCGACGTGGTTCGCTTCCACAACGTGAGCGGCGGGCCGCACAACGTCTCCTTCTGGGGCGACAGCATTCCGTCCGGCGCGGCGGACGCGCTCAAGGCGGGCATGCCCGACCAGATGGCCCCGCTCGAGGGCTCGCTCCTCACCGAGCCGAACGCGCATCTACACCGTCAATTTCGCCAATGCGCCCGCGGGCGAGTACAAGTTCTACTGCCTGCCGCACCTCGCGCTGGGTATGAAGGGCAAGCTCACCGTTCAGTAAGCGGAGAGCGCAGAGTTCGGACAGGGGGACGGCCCGACGCGGCCGTCCCCCTGTTTCGTTCATCCGGCTCTGGTGTCGCGCAGCTGCTGATCAGGTCGGCCGCGGAGTCGCGTCGCCGCGCTCGACCGCCGCGGCGACGATCCCGCCCACCAGCAGGCCGGCCAGCGCGTCCACCCCGTAGTGCATCTGGCAGTACACCACCGCCACGGTCAGCAGCACCGTGGGCAGCGCGAGCGCCCAGCCGAGCGCCTTCGATCCCCGCGCGGCCGACGAGGACCGCGGCCACCGTCGCCGCCACGTGCGAGCTGGGGAACGCCGCGCCGTAGGAGCTGCCGGTGGCCAGCGTGTCGTACACCATCCGGGCGAAGACGTTGTCGGTGAACCAGGCCGCGGGCCGGGGAAACACATAGTACGGCCCGGCGACCGGGAAGAAGATGAAGACCAGATAGCAGACCACGAACGTGGTCATGACCACCAGCACGAAGTGGCGCAGCGGCCCGCAGATCGCGCCGCCAGACGAAGTAGAACGCGGGGGCCACGACGATCAGGTAGTAGGACAGGTACGCCGCGTGCAGGACGGCCGACCAGAACCGGCTCGGCATCGCGCGCCACCACTCCAGGCTGACCTGCGCCCCGAAGATGGCCAGCTCCCACCGCTGCACCGTCGCATCATGGACCGCATGCGCACCGGGGCCGTTCAGGACGTCGAGCTCGGAGTAGAGCCCGACGAGCAACAGGAGCGGATAGATCTCCCGTACGGTCCGGCCCACCGGACCGAGGCCGGGCCGCGTCACCAGATAGAGCAGCACGCCGAACAGCGCGTGCGCGGCGAGGAGCCACCAGCATCCCGGCTGATCCGGCGCCCGCCAGAGCGCCACCACGCTCACGATGACCGAGATATCCCGCGCAGCAGCCAGTCCACGGGCCGGAGCAGACCGGCCCGCGTCTCGTCCCTCCAGGGCCATCCCGCCTAGAGCCATCCCGCGGTCCGGTACCAGCGGTAGGTGTCGGCCATGCCGGACGCGAGATCGTGGGCTGCTCGCCATCCGGTGTCCCGGGTCAGCGGGCCCGGATCGCCGGTCCACGCCGCCTGGAAGAACTCGTTGGCCTTGTCCCGGGTGAGGATGGTCGTCTGGCCGGCGAGTCGGGCGGAGGCCTCGGTCACCGCGAGCAGCGCGCGCCCGACCGGCGATGGGCACCGGGACCAGCGCCACCCGCCGGCCCATGGCGGCGCCGACGGCGCGCACCAGCTCGGCGCTCGTGGCGATCTCGGGATGGCAGGCGTAGTAGATCTTTCCGACGGCGGAAGGCGTGGTCCCGGCGGCGACCAGCGCACCCGCCAGGTCCGCGCCGTGCACCGCGGAGAGCTGCTGGCTGCCGTCGCCGAAGACCGGAGCGATCCCGAGCCGAACCATCCGGAAGACCTTGAGCACCTCGCGGTCGCGCGGTCCGTAGACGGTCGGCGGACGCACGATCACCCAGGGCAGCGTCCCCGCCGTGACGGCGGCCTCGGCGGCCAGCTTGCTGCGGCCGTAGGCCGTGACCGGATGCGGGGGCTCGGTGCCGGTCAGCGGGTGGTCCCGCGCGCGAGGGCCCGGCGGCCGCCATGGAGGAGACCAGGACGAAGCGTGCCGAGCCCGCGCGCGACGGCGCGGCGACCAGGCTCGCGGTGCCGTCGCGGTTGGCCCGCAGGAACTCGGCCTCGTCGCGGGCCGCGACCAGGCCCGGCGACGTGGTAGACGACGTCCTGCCCCGCGACCGCGCGGTCGAGCGAGCCGGCATCCTGCAGGTCGCCCGGCACGACCCGCACGCCCAGCGGCGCGAGCGCCGCGGCCTTCGTGGCCGAGCGGGCCAGCGCCGTGACCTCGTCACCCCGCCGACGCAGCGCCTCCACGAGGTGACTTCCCACGAAGCCGGTGGCGCCGGTGACCAGCGCGTTCATATCGGGCGGTCGTAGAGCCGGTAGGTCTTGTAGACCCGGAAGGTCATCTTCTCGAGGCTGGCGTTCATGGCCGGGTTGTCCTCGAGGATCCAGCCCGCCTCGCCCCAGCTGAAGCCGAGCTTCTCGGCGCGGGTCCAGATCCAGTGATAGAGCATGGCGTCCACCGCCTTGCCCCGGTACTCCGGCAGCGACGCCGAGGAGCAGGATCCTGGCGCGCCGGATCTTCCGCATCTTGAGCGCCCAGAGCAGCCGGGGCAGCACGGGCAGGAGGTGGCCCCGCGCGGTTCTTGCGGAAGACCACGTTGAGGTCCGGGAGGGCGATGCCGAAGCCGATCACCTTCCCGTCCTTCTCGGCGATCGGCACGAAGTCCGGGATGACGACCGGCCGGAACTGCTCGGCCAGATGATCGATCTCGTGCTCCGTCATGGGCACGAAGCCCCAGTTCTTCTCCCAGGCCGCGTTGTAGATCTGCTTGACCATCTCGACCTCCTGCGTCGAAGCGCTTCAGGTCGAGCGGGCGGATGGTGATGCCCAGGCGCTGGCGGATCAGCTCGGTGCCGCGGGCGAGCCGCTCCGGGACCGGGACGTAGTAGTCCTCGCGGCCGCCCTGGTAGACCAGGAGGTTCTTGGCCGTTGGCGAAGCCGGCTCGCTCGACCAGAGGGACGTAGTACGGCGGGTTGTGCGGCATCATGAGCGCGGGCGGGAACTCGAACCCATCCACCAGGAGGCCGCACTCGTCGTTCACCGAGAACGAGGCCGGACCGCGCAGGACGTCGTGCCCCTTCGCGCGGCACCACTCCGCCGCGGCGCCGAACAGCGCGTCGGCCACGGCCTGATCGTCGATGCACTCGAAGAAGCCGAAGAAGCCGACCCGGTCGCCGTGGGTCTCGTTGTGAAGGCGATTGGTGATGGCCGCGATGCGGCCGACGATCGCCGCCGTCGCGCTCGGCGAGGAAGTACTCGGCTTCGCCGTGCTCGAAGAACGGGTTCTTGGTGCGGGAGAGGAGGGCGGCGACGTCCCGACGCAACGGCGGGACCCAGATCGGGTCCCGCGCGTGGAGTCGGTAAGGGAGATCGATGAAGCGCTTGAGGTCCCGTCGGTCCCGCGCCGCGCGGACGCGCAGCGGTGGGGTCAGATGACCCCCAGATCCCGGCCGATGCGGGCGAACTGCTCCAGGGCGAAATCGATCTGGTCGAACGTGTGCGTCGCCATGACGCTGGTCCGGAGCCGGCACTGCGACGGCGGCACCGCCGGCGGGGCCACCGGGTTGGTGAACACGCCGGCGTCGAACAGGCGGCGCCACATCAGGAACGTCTTCTCCAGCGGACCGACCAGCACCGGCACGATCGGGGTCTGGGTCGGCCCGATGTCGAAGCCGAGCGAGCGGAAGCCCTCCTGCAGTCGACGGGTGTTGGCCCAGAGCTTGTCGCGCCGCTCCGGCTCGTTCTGCAGCACGGCCAGCGCGGCCAGCACGCCGGCCGTGTTGGACGGGGGGAGCGACGCGGTGAAGATGAGCGGACGGCTGTGGTGCTTCAGGTAATGCACCACGTTTTCCGACGCGGCCACGAACCCGCCGATGGACGCCAGCGACTTCGAGAACGTGCCGGCGATGATGTCCACTTCGTCCGTGAGACCGAAATGCGCCGCGGTCCCGTCGCCGTTGGGCCCCAGGACGCCGAGCGCGTGCGCGTCGTCGAGCGCGAGGGCGGCGCCGTACTTCCGCGCGGCCCGCACCAGGCCCGGCACATCGGCGATGTTCCCTTCCATCGAGTACACGCCGTCCACCACGATCATCGAGCCTTTGCCGAAGCCGTTCCGCTCCATGCGGCGCTCGAGGTTGGCGAGATCGCCGTGATTGAAGCGCTCGGTCTCGCCGTAGGAGAGCTTGGCGCCGTCCACGATCGAGGCGTGATCGAGCTTGTCGAGGTAGACGGTCTCGCCGCGGCTCACCAGCCCGGCGATGAGGCCGAGGTTCGCGGAGTAGCCGGTGGAGAAGACGAGGCAGGCTTCCTTGCCCAGAAACTCCGCCAGCGCCGTCTCGAGCTGCTCGTGCAGGTCGAGTGTGCCGTTCAGGAACCGGCTGCCGGTGCACCCCGAGCCGTAGCGGTGCAGAGCACGCGAGGCCGCCTCGAGCACCTTCGGGTGGTGGGTGAGGCCCAGGTAATTATTGGACCCCAGCATGATGCGCTTGTGGCCATCGATGACGACGACGGTGTCTTCCGACTCCGAAATCGGCTTGAAATAAGGATAGAGGCCGGCGGCCTGGATCTCCCGGGCCTTGGTGAACTGCCGGCACTTCTCGAAGAGCGCGACTTGTTGAAGCTCTTGGGTATCCACGGTTCCTCGGAGCAGGGAGGAGGTGATGATTGCCCCCACATCGTCTTGTGGCTGAACGATTTAAACTAGTAATCCGGGTCTGGTGACACAAGTTGCAGATCACGGTGCCGGGATGCGCGGACGGATCGGGCTCCGCCTCGCAATCCTTGCGCCGAAACGGTGCAAATGCGGGTTCGAGTTATCGTTACGCGGCGAAAGGATTGCGGAGGCTTGGCTTGGCCTATTCCCAGTCCGGGTCGAACCGGTCCCTTGCCTGCCGGATCGTGTCATCCTCGGCGTCCGCCCGTATCGCCGGCTGTCCTGTCGGGAGGACTCGAAGGCGTCCGGCCGACCCTCGCTTGACTTGGCCGAAACAGGGGCAGACCTTTCGTTCATGTCGAGTTCCCACGAGCCGTCCCGCCGACTCTTCCTCCGCAGCGCCGCGCTGGCGGCCGCGGGACTGGTGGCGTCGGGGGGCCTGCTCGACACCGGGCGGCTGGTGGCGTCGGTCGGGGACGGGATCGCCCGATCCGGAGGTGCCGAACGAAGAGGTCGCCCGGATCCTGCGCGAGATCACGGCCGGGGCGCCCATCCGGCGCCAGCACCTCTCGCTGGACATGCCGCTCGTGGCCGAAGACGGCCGCATCGTTCCCGTGATCGTCGAGAGCGACCTGCCGATGACCGCGGACCACTACGTCAAGGCGATCCATCTGGTAGTGGATCACAACCCGGATGCCCACCTCGCCGCCTTCCGGCTGACCCCTGCCATCGGGTCGGTCTCGATCTCCACCCGGATCAAGATGAAGCGAACCACCTGGGTCCGCGCCCTGGCGGTCACCAACACCGGAGAGGTCTGGGCCGACTACGCGCGCGTCCAGGTGACCCTCAACGGGTGCGGCTGATGGCGACCATCGGAGAGGCCCGCATCCGCGTCCCCGACCGGGTCACCCGGGGCGACATGATCGTGGTCAACGCGATCATCTCGCACCCGATGGACACGGGATTCTTTCGCAACGCCGACGGCCAGCCGATTCCGGCCTATTTCATCAAGGACGTGGTCGTCACCTACGGCGGCCAGGAGATCGCCCGGTTCACCTGGACCTCGGGGATCAGCCGGGATCCGATCATCAGCTTCACCCTCCGGGCCGACCGCGAAGCGCCGCTCACCATGGTATGGACCGACAACCAGGGCGGAGTGTACCAGCAGTCGGCCGACATCGCGTTCGCCTCGGCCTGACCCTCGCCACCCTCGCGGCCGCGCTCGCGCTGGCCGCCTCCCTGCACGCGCAGTCAACCGACACTAGCGGGACGCTGCCCGTACGTGAGCTCGCGTCCGGCGTCTACGCCGTTCTGGGTGACAGCGGGCGTGGGGTCGAGGGCCGACCGAACGCCGGCTTCATCGTCACCGACGAAGGCGTGGTGGTGGTCGACGCGCTCGCGAGTCCGCGCCAGGGAGACCAGCTCCTCCGGACGATTCGCCTGATCACCCCTCGTCCCGTCTCCTGGCTGGTCCTCACCCATCACCATCCCGACCATCACTTCGGTGCGATCGTGCTCAGGCAGGCGGGTGCGCGGATCATCGCCCACCCGGACAAGCGTGTGCTGGCGTCCGAAGGCGGGGACAACGCGCTGATCGCGGACTGGGTGCGGGTGGTGGGACTGGATGCGATGCGCGGCTTCGAGTTCGCCGACACGCCGGACCGGCCGGTGACCGGTGCGGATACGCTCCGCCTTGGCGGCCGGACCATCGTCATCGGCCACCCCGGCGCCGGGCACTCGCCGGGCGACCTGATCGTGTGGCTCCCGCGGGAGCGGATTCTCTTCGCGGGCGACGTGCTGGTCGAGGACGGCGTCAGCATGGTGGTGGACGGCAATGCCGACGAGCTCCTCCGCGTGCTCACGGTCGTGTCGGCGCTCGATGCCCGCGTGGTCGTCCCCGGACACGGGGCGATTCCCCACACGCCGGCCGACCTGATCCAGCGAACTCGGACCTACCTGACCGGTGTGCAGACGGAGATGCGCGCGGCGGTGGAAAAAGGGGTGCCGATGCGGCGCGCGATGGCCGCACTGCCGCCCGCGGACTCCACGCGACCGGTCTCGCTCAACTCGCGGCGGCGCCGGAACGCGGTACGGGTCTACGTGGAGGAGGAGCGGAAGTACATGGGACTGGACACGCCCTGATGCGCTCCGGCTGGAGCGGCTGCCGTCGGACGGGTCGGATCGCGGCGGTGGTGTTGCTCGGGGCATGCGGTGCGTCGCGCGACCCCGCATCGTCGGCCACCCCGACTCCCCCTCGCGATCCGGCGCCTCCCTTCCCGGGATCGTCAGTACCGACACCCTGGCGGTGTGGGCGGGGCGGGGCGGGGCGACGCTGATCGACATCCGCACCGACGTCTTCACCTATCTCAAGAGTCACCTCCCGGGAGCGGTTTACCTCAATACCGAAACGCTCCGCGCCAGCCGCGGAGGCGTCCCCACCCGCCTGCTCGATGCCGAGACCTATGCGACGCTGTTCTCGCGCATCGGAGTGCCGTTCAACCGGCCGGTGGTGGTGTACAGCGCGGGGGAGACGCACAACATCGACGCCACGTTCCTGGCCTGGATCCTCGCCGGGTTCGGCCACCGGCAGGTGTTTGTCCTCGACGGCGGATTCTTCAAGTGGCAGCTGGAGCACCGCCCGGTCGTGGGGCCCTATCCCCGGCTCGAGGAGACCCGGTTTCCGTCCTCGCCGTTCCTGCCGGAGCAGGCGTCGCTGGACGACGTGCAGCAGGGCCTGCGCAGCGGCCGCACCCTCCTGGTGGACGCCCGTCCGCCCGATCAGTTCGCCGGCGAGGCCGGCGCCCAGATGCGGCGCGGCCACATCCCGGGCGCCCTCAACCACTACTGGCAGGACGACCTGGCCCGGGAGGGATTCGGCTACGTCTGGAAATCACGGGACGAGCTGCGGAAGGCGTACGAGCGGGAGGGGATCACGCCCGACAAGGACATCATCGCGTACTGCAACAGCGCGACCGAGGCCAGCCACGTTCACTTCACGCTGCGCAACCTGCTCGGCTACCCTCGAGTGCGGGTCTATGTCGGATCGTGGACCGAGTGGTCGGAGCGAATGGACCTGCCGGTGGAGCGGGGTCCGGGACCCCGCTAGCGCATCGCGATCCCGGAGCGAAGCTGCCCCGGACGCCACACCTTGCCACCGATCATGACCAGCTCGACGTACTCGAGGTTCGCGATGTCGTCGAGCGGGTTCTTCGCCAGCAGCACCAGGTCGGCGTAGCGCCCTTTCTGGATGGTGCCGACCTGGCGGCCCGGCACACCGCCGATGGCCCGGGCGGCATCGCGAGTCGCGGCGAGCAGCGCCGCGGTGGGCGACAGGCCGATCGAATCCACCAGCAGGCGAAGCTCTCCGAACAGCGTCGCGCGGTCCGCGCCAGGACCGTAGGCGACGTGGTCGCTCCCGGCGCTGATCCGGACGCCGCGCCTGACTGCCTGCCGGGTGACCTCCATCCCGAAGCGGGCCGCCGACCGCACGTACTCCTCCTGCAGCGACGGGATGTGACGCAGCTTGGCGTCGTAACCCGCCACGCTGTGACGCACGGCATCAAGTGTCGGCTCGAACACCGTCCCACGCCGCGCCATCGAGTCGAGCGCGGCAAGGATACGGGGATCGTGGGCAGCCCCGACGGTTGCGATGCTGGCCGTAGCCGCCTGCAGATCGCCGTCGCGGACCAGGGTGTCGCGATCCTCGACCTCGAACAGCTCCCCCGCCAGGCCCGCCGCGTGGACCACACCGTTCTGCCCGGCCATCACCTGCTCCATCACACTCGCCGGCTGCACCCAGGCGTGCCCCCACACCGGCATGCCGGCGCGGTGGGCGGCGTAGGTGAGCCGCCGGACCGACCCGGAATCGAGCTGCGCGTACAGCTTGAGCCCCATGGCGCCGACCCTCTGCGCCTCGGCGATGATCGCGTCCGCATCGTCATCCGGATCGAACTGGATCGGCTTCCAGCCGAGCTGCTGCATCGCGATCGCGGGCGGCTGCCGGAAGATGGTGCCCCGTGCGGTGGCGGTGCCGCGGAACCCGTTGAAGAAGAATCGGCGGCCCGCGACCAGCTGCATGGCGTGCACCCGCGGGGTCACCTGGAGCGCCCGGACCCGGGAGAGGAGACCCGCGGGATCGGTCCCCATGTCGCGTACCGTCGTGACGCCCTGGGCGAGGAGATCTCGCAGGTCGAGGCCGAGTTGCTCGCCGGCGCTCCCGCGCATCAGGAAGAGCAGATGCACGTGGCTGTCAATGAGGCCGGGAATGAGATAGCGACCGCGCCCGTCGATTACCCGCGCGCCTTGGGGCACGGCGCACTCGCCCGACGAGCCGGCGCACAGGACCCGGTCGTTGCGAACGACGGTGACTGCGTTGGCGACCGGCGCTCGCCCGGTGCCGTCCCAGAGCGTGGCACCGACGATGGCGGTGGAGGGCGCGACTGGAATGGGATTGGGCCGAGAGGCCGAGGGGCCTCCACAGGCGACGCCCGCCAGGCCGGCGCCTGCGATCATGAGCTGTGTGATGGAAGCCCGTATCATGGTGCGGACACCTCGGCCAGCGATCGGGCGCCGCCTGTCCTCGTCGGGGGATGGCGGAACGCCCGGTTGCGCGAAAGATGCGACGATCCAGGAGGCCGAGCGGTGATACGTGCTCGTCTCACACCGTGATCCCGGGCACCGGATCGCGCTCCGGTTGGCGGGTATAAGTGATGCGGCGGGCTGGGGATCGTTCACGAGAACGTGGGCCCTGCATTGGGCCTCCCGCAGTTTAGGCGGGCTCCCGCCGCCCGCGCGACCAGGGTCGCGCGAGCCGTTGCCCGAAGAACGCGGCAACCGTCGTGCCGGGTTCCCCGCGGGCACGTTTCGCGTGGTTGCAATGGCTGCCCGCGCTCTCTAGTCTTACCCTCGTGACCCCCACCCCCAGCCAACGTCCGCGCCGCCGCCGCCGCACCGAGGCCCTGCGCCGCCTCGTCCGCGAGCACGAGCTCGTCCCCGGCGACCTGATCCAGCCGATCTTCGTGGTGCACGGCCGCGAGGTCGAGCGGGAAATCGATTCCATGCCGGGCGTGTATCACCTGTCGGTGGACGAGGCCCTCGACCGGGAGGCGGATCGGGTCGTGGCTCTCGGGATTCCCGCGGTGATCCTCTTCGGGCTCCCCGCGACCAAGGACGACATCGGCGCGGAGAACTTCGCGGACGACGGGATCGTCCAGCGGGCGCTGCGGCGGCTGCGCGAGCGCGTGCCGAGCCTGCTCCTCATCACCGACGTCTGCTGCTGCGAATACACCAGCCACGGACACTGCGGCGTGCTGCGCGGCGACACGGTGGACAACGACGCCACGCTGGAGGTCCTGGGCCGGGTCGCGGTGAGCCACGCGCGCGCGGGCGCCGACATCCTGGCGCCGAGCGGGATGATGGACGGGATGGTGGCCGCGATCCGCGCCGCCCTCGACGGTGCCGGACACCAGGACCGTGCGATCCTGAGCTACGCGGTCAAGTACGCCAGCGCATTCTACGGGCCTTTCCGGGAAGCGGCGGGCAGCACGCCCTCGTTCGGCGACCGCCGGCAGTACCAGATGGATCCGGCCAATCTGCGGGAAGGCCTGCTCGAGGCCGCGCTCGATGAAGCCGAGGGCGCCGACATGATCATGGTCAAGCCGGCCCTCGCCTATCTCGACGTGGTCCGGGCGGTACGGGAGCGCACCCATCTGCCACTCCTCGCCTACAACGTCAGCGGGGAGTACGCCATGGTGAAGGCGGGCGCGCGACTCGGCTGGCTGGACGAGCGCCGGCTGGTCCTCGAGATGCTGACGGGAATGCGCCGGGCCGGGGCCGACGCGATCATCACGTACCATGCGAAGGACGCCGCGGCCTGGCTCGCGGAAGAGGCGGGCGATTGACCGGCCTCAAGACGACCCGGCCCACCACGGTCTCCGAGCGTCTCTTCGCCGCGTCGCAGCGCGTCATCCCGGGCGGGGTCAACAGCCCGGTACGCGCCTTCCGCGGCGTCGGGGGCACGCCCCGGTTCATGGAGCGGGGCGAAGGCGCGTGGCTGGTGGACGCCGACGGCAGCCGGTACGTGGACCTGGTGCTCTCCTGGGGCCCGCTGATCCTGGGCCACGCCCACCCGGAGGTGCTCGAGGCCGTCATCGACGACCGCGGGCCGGGGCACGACCTTCGGCGCGCCGACCGAGCTCGAGCTTCGGTTGGCCGAGCGGGTGGTGGCGACCTTCCCGTCGGTGGACATGGTGCGGTTCGTCAGCACCGGAACCGAGGCGACGATGAGCGCGGTGCGGCTGGCGCGCGCCGCGACCGGCCGCACGCTCCTCGTCAAGTTCGACGGCTGCTATCACGGCCACGCCGATCACCTGCTCGCCTCGGCCGGCTCCGGAGTGGCCACGCTCGGGCTTCCCGATTCACCCGGCGTGCCCGCCGGCCGCCGTGAGTGACACCGTCGTGCTCCCGTTCAACGACCTCGCCGCGGTGGAGGCGCTGTTCCAGGAGCGGGGCGAGCGGATCGCGGCGGTCCTGGTCGAACCGGTGGCCGGCAACATGGGTCTCGTCCCCCCGGTCCCCGGATTCCTCCAGGGTCTGCGGGCGGTGACGCGGCGCTACGGCGCGGTGCTGGTGTTCGACGAGGTGATGACCGGTTGGCGGGTGCACCCGCGGGGCGCCCAGGTGCTCTACGGGGTGGAGCCCGATCTCACCTGTCTGGGCAAGGTCGTCGGCGGCGGCCTGCCGGCCGCGGCGTATGGGGGCCGAAAGGACCTGATGGAGCGGGTCGCCCCGGCCGGTCCGGTGTACCAGGCGGGCACGCTCTCCGGCAACCCGCTGGCCATGGCGGCCGGCCTGGCCACGTTGGACGCGCTGGCGCGGCCCGGCATGTGGGAGCGGGCTGAGCGGTTCGCGGGGTCGGTGGCCGACGCCATCGCCCGAAGGGCGAACGAGGCTGGCGTGGCGGTCGTGGTGCAGCGCGTCGGAACCATGCTGACGCCGTTCTTCACCGACGCCCCGGTGCACAATTTCGCCATGGTCCGGGCCACCGACCGGGCCGGGTACAACGCGTTCTTCCACGCCATGCTGGAGGGCGGCGTCTATCTGCCGCCGTCGGCCTTCGAGGCGGCGTTCACCTCCGCCGTCCACGGCGACGCCGAGCTGTCGGCGATCGAGGCGGCCCTGGCCTCCCTATGGCGGCGGTAGCGATCGTCGGCGCGGGCGTCGCGGGTCTCACCGCCGCCTATCGCCTGAAGCGCCGCGGGATCCGGGTGGTCGTCTACGAGGCGTCCGATCGCGCGGGCGGCGTCATCCGAAGCGAGCGGCGGGAGGGCTACCTCGCGGAGCTGGGCCCCAACTCGGTGGTGGCGGGCGGCGCCGCGCTGACCGAGATCGTGAGCCAGCTCGGCCTGGACGGCTCGCGCGTCGACGCGCAGCGCGAGGCTCGGAAGCGCTACGTGGTTCGCAAGTCCAAGCTCATCGCGCTCCCCACGTCGCCCTCCCAGCTGCTGACCACCCGACTGCTCTCCAACGGCGCCAAGCTGGCCATCTTCGGCGAGCCGATGGTCGAGGTCGGCGACTCGCCGATGGAGGAGAGCGTCGCGACCTTCGTGCGGCGGCGGTTCAATCAGGAAGTGCTCGACGCCATCGCCAATCCGTTCGTGGCCGGTATCTTCGCCGGCGATCCCGAGCAGCTGTCCGCGCGCCACGCGCTGCCCCGCCTGCACGACCTGGAGCACACGCACGGCTCGGTGGTGAAGGTGCTGTGGCAGATGATGCGATCGGGCCGCGGCGAGGCCGGCGCGCCCGCGCCCGGCGGGCTGATGTCGTTCGCCAACGGCATGCAGGAGCTGCCCGACTCGCTGGCGCGCGAGCTCAAGTCCGAGATCCGCTTCAAGGCGCCGGTGACCCAGGTCCGACGCGGCCCCAAGGGGTACACGGTCAGCGCCGCCTATCAGGCCTCCGAGCTGTATGACGGCGTGATCTACACCGCACCTGCGCACTGCGCCGACGACGTGGATCTTGCCTTCGAGGGTGGCGACCGACTGAAGACGCTGACCAGCATCACCCATCCGCCGGTGGCGGTGGTGGCGCTCGGTTTCCGCAGGGAAGACGTGGCGCACCGCCTGGACGGCTTCGGCTTCCTGGTGCCCGACGTCGAGCGCCGGAACGTCCTCGGCACCGTGTTCGCCTCGACGCTGTTCCCCGGGCGTGCGCCGGCCGGCCACGTCCTGCTCACCTCCTTCGTCGGCGGGGTGCGCAATCCCGATCTCGCCAACGCCGACCACAGCACCCTGTCCGCGCGGGTACTCGACGACCTGCGGCTGCTGCTCGGCGTGCGAGGGGAGCCGACCTTCCGCGCCTACCACCTGTGGCCCAAGGCCATCCCGCAGTACACCCTGAGCTACGGCCGCTTCAAGGAGATCATGGACGAGGCCGAGCGGCGGAACCCGGGACTCGCCCTGGCGGGATCGTACCGCGACGGCGTCGCCGTGGGTGACGTGGTGGCCGCGGCCGACCTGGCGGCGTCGCGGGTCGCGGAGCAGGTGGGGGCGGGCGAGGGGACGGGCGGCGCTTGAGCCGGCCCGGGGCGCTCCGCGTCGGAACGCGCGGCAGCGCGCTGGCGCTGTGGCAGACCGAGCGGGTGCGCGAGCTGCTGACCGCGGCGGGTACCGTCACCGAGCGGGTCGAGATCCGCACCACCGGCGACATCGTCCAGGACGTCCCCCTCTCACGCATCGGTTCGGCCGCGCTCTTTACCCGGCAGATCGACGACGCGATGCTCGCCGGCCGGATCGACATCGCCGTTCACTCGCTCAAGGACCTGCCGACCATGCTGCCCGCGGGGATCGCGCTGGCCGCGATCGGCGAGCGGGAGGATCCCAGCGACGCCCTGGTCGGCCGCGGCGCACTACGATGGGCGGAGCTGCCCCAGGGCGCGGCGGTGGCCACCAGCAGCCTCCGGCGGCGCGCCCAGCTGCTGCACGCGCGGCCCGATCTGCGGATTCACGACGTGCGCGGCAACGTGGGGACGCGGCTGGCGAAGCTCGACGGCAGCATGGAGTGGGCGGCGATCCTCCTGGCCAGTGCCGGGCTGCTCCGCCTGGGGCTGGGCGACCGGATCGGGGAGCGGCTGCCGTACGACGTGATGCTCCCCGCGCCGGGGCAGGGTGCGCTGGCGGTGACGGCGCGAAGTGACGACACCGATGCGATCGCGTCGGTCAGGGCCGCAGTCCATCACAAGCCCACCGCGCTCGCCGTCGAGGCGGAGCGAGGCTTCCTGCGACGCCTCGAGGGTGGCTGCCAGGTGCCGGTCGCCGCCCACGCGGAGGTGGCGGTGGAGGGTGCGGCTGCCGGGCTGCGATTGCGTGGGCGCGTGGTCGCGCTGGGCGGCGAGCGGCTGGTGGCAGGCGAGATGCGGCAATCGGTCCGTACCGCCGAGGATGCGGAGCTGCTCGGCCGGATCCTGGCGGAACGTCTGCTGGGCGAGGGTGCCGCCGAGATTCTCGCCGAGGTGCGAGCCGGCGTCGCTCCCGCGGTTTCCGAGCCGTGAGCGAGGGCCCGGTCGTGCTCACCGTGTCGCCCGGGGGATTTCCCGGGCTCGCCGAGCGGCTGCGGAAAATTCCGGTGGAGGTCGAGGAGCATCCCTTGCTGACGTTCGCTCCGCCGGTGGATTGGGCGCCCGTGGACCAGGCCGTCCGCGACCTCCAGCGATTCGAGGCACTCGCTTTCACCTCACCCAGAGCGGCCGCCGCGTTTGCGGAGCGCTACACCGCGTCTCGCGTCGGGGCGCATCGGCGCCAGTCGGACATGCCGTTGCTGTGGGCCGGAGGCCCCGGTACGGAGGCGGCACTCGGCCAGCTCGGTCGGCCGGTGCAACGGGCCTCGGACGAGGAAATCGCCCGTCTGGGCGCCGGGGCCGCGCTCGCCGCGGCGATGGTCGAAGCCCGCATCGTCGGGCCAGTCCTCTTTCCCTGCGGCGAGATTCGGCGGGACGAGCTGCCCACCCGCCTGCGCCGGGAGGGCATCGAGGTGACCGAGGTCGTCTGCTACCGTTCGGTGCTGGCGGATGAGGCTGCGGCCCGGGCGGCACTCGAGCGGGCGGGCATCGTCGTCGTGGCCAGCCCGAGCGTCGCCGACCTCGTCACCCGGGCCGCGAAGGGTGCGCGACCGCGGCCGCGGATGCTCGCCGTAGGACCGACCACGGCGGCGGCCGCGCGCGCTGCCGGATGGACGCCGGCAGCCGTGGCCTCCGCCCCGGACGTCGACGCACTCGTCGCAGGCATCAGATCCCTGCTGTCCGCTGATGGGGCGACTCGGTGAACGACCTCTTCCTCCGCGCCTGCCGGCGAGAGCGGACCGAGCGTCCGCCCGTATGGATGATGCGGCAGGCCGGCCGCTACCTCCCGCAGTATCGGGCCGTTCGAGCCCGGACCGACTTCCTGACCATGGTTCGGACGCCCGAGCTCGCGGTGGAGGTGACCCTCCAGCCGGTGGACCTGCTGGGGGTGGATGCGGCGATCATCTTCAGCGACATCCTGGTGGTGCCGCAGGCCATGGGAATGAACCTGACGGTGGAGGAAGGCACCGGCCCGGTGTTCCATGATCCGGTCCGCTCCCCGGCCGATCTCCAGCGCCTGCGGCCGGTGGAGCCCGCGGCCGACCTGGGCTACGTGCTCGAGGCGGTTCGTCAGGCACGCGCGGCACTGGCAGGGCGGGTGCCACTGATCGGTTTCGCGGGGGCCCCGTGGACGCTCATGAGCTACATGGTGGAGGGCACCGGAACCAAGAACTTCACCAAGGCCAAGCGCTTCCTCATGGAGCAACCCAAGAGCGCGCACGCCCTGTTGGAGCGGCTGACGACCAGCGTGGGAGCATTCCTCGCCGCACAGATCGATGCCGGCGCTCAGGCGGTGCAGTTGTTCGATTCCTGGGCCGCCGCGCTGGGCCCCCGCGATTTCCGCGAGTTTGCGCTGCCGTATCTCGCCGAGACCGTGCGGCTGGCCAGGCGGGGCGGGGCGCCGATCATCGCCTTTGCACCGGGCGCCGGGTGGGCGCTCGAAGAGCTCGCCGATCGGACCGGCGCCGACGTGATCGGGGTGGATTGGCAGACCGATGCCGGCGAGGCTCGCCACCGCCTCGCGAGCCGGGCGGTGGCGCTCCAGGGCAACCTCGATCCCACGTGGCTGTACGCCGAGCCGGCGGCGATCCGTACGCGCACGCACGCCATGCTCGATGCCTTTGGCGGCACCGGACACATCGCCAACCTGGGACACGGGATCCTGCCCGACGTGCCGGTCGCGCACGCCGAAGCGTTCGTGCGGGCGGTGCAGGAGTGGCGCGCGCGGTGAGCGACCGACACCCGGAGGACATGGCCTCGATCATCATCGAGCTGCACGACGAGGCCACCCGCTTCTTCGCCGAGACCGACGGAGGCGGCACGTTTCGGGAGGACGCTGTGGGAGCGGCCCGGCGGCGGCGGTGGCGTCTCGCGAGTCCTGACGGAGGGCGGCACTTTCGAGAAATGCGGGGTAAACCGGTCGGTGGTGGAGGGAGACCTGCCCGGGCAGATGGCGCAGCGGCTGGGAGCCAGGGCCGGCGGAGGTGAGGGCTCCCGGTTCTTCGTGGCAGGGATGAGCATCGTCGCCCACCCACGCAATCCCAAGGTGCCCACCGTGCACCTCAACGTCCGCTACTTCGAGGTTCGCGGTCCCGATGGTGCCGTCGCGGACGCGTGGTTCGGCGGTGGGACCGACCTGACGCCGACGTATCCCTACCCCGAGGACGCGATCCACTTCCACCGCACGCTGAAGCGCATCGCCGACCGGCACCACCCATCCTTCCACCCCCGCTTCAAGGCGTGGTGCGATAACTACTTCGTCAACGTCCACCGGGGAGAGGAGCGCCGCGGGGTCGGCGGGATCTTCTTCGACCACCTGCGCGCGGGCGACGGCGGGCTCGACCTGTCCCGCCTGCGGGCGTTCGTGACCGACGTGGGTCGCGCGTTGCCGGAGGCATACGGCCCGATCGTCGCGCGGCGCCGGGAAGAGGCCTACGGAGAGCGCGAGCGCCGCTTCCAGCTGGCGCGGCGGGGGCGCTACGTGGAGTTCAATCTGGTGCACGACCGGGGCACCCTCTTCGGACTCCAAACCCAGGCCCGGATCGAGAGCGTGCTGATGAGCCTTCCGCCGGTGGCCGCCTGGGAGTACGACCCGCGCTATGAGCCCGGCTCGTTCGAGGCGGAGCTGCTCGCGATGCTGGAGCCCCGAGACTGGGCCGCCGGCGCACCGGCTCGAGAGCCGGCCTGAGCCCATGCTCCCCGACCGGGCGTACGACGAGCTGATGGCTCGGGTGCGGGACGAGGCGACCCTCGCCTCGATCGAGGCGCTGCTGGAATGGGACGAGGAGACCTACATGCCCGCCGGCGCGGTCGAGAGCCGGAGTGAGCAGCTCGCGCTCGTGGCGGGTCTCCTGCACGAGCGCGGCACCGATCCCCGCATCGGCGAGCTGCTGGATGCAATCGAGGGCTCGCCGCTGCTGCAGCCGGCCGGCTCGCCGGCGGCGGTGAACGTGCGTGAGCTCCGGCGCGACTATGAGCGCTCGCTTCGCATCCCGACCAAGCTGGTGCAGGACCTTGCCCGCACCACCGCGGTGGCGCAGCGGGCCTGGTCATCGGCGCGGACGGCCTCCGAGTTCGATCGTTTCCGCCCCCATCTCGACCGCATCGTGGAGCTCAAGCGCGCCGAGGCCGAGTGCGTGGGCTACGCGCGTGAGCCGTACGACGCCCTGGTCGAGGACTACGAGCCGGGGATCACCAGCGAGATCCTGGGACGATTGTTCGACGCGCTGCGCCGCGAGCTGGTCCCCCTCGCGGCTCGGATCGCCGAGGCGAGCGCGCGGCCGCAGGTGGCGGTGCTCCGCCGGGCCGTTCCACTGGAAGGGCAGCGGCAGTTCGGCGAGCATGTGGCGGCGGCGGTCGGGTTCGACTTCCAGCGCGGCCGGCTCGATCTCGGCGTGCATCCGTGCTGCACCAGTGTCGGGGCGGGCGACTGCCGCATCGGCCTGCGCTACGACCTGCGCGACTTCGCGGGCGGGGTGTTCACCGTCCTGCACGAGGTCGGCCACGGGCTCTATGAGCAGGGCCTCGACCCGCGGTACTACGGCACGCCGATGGGGGAGGCGACGTCGGTCGGGATGGACGAATCGCAGGCGCGGCTCTGGGAGAACCGGGTGGGGCGGAGCCGCGGGTTCTGGCAGCACTGTCTGCCACTCGCCCGCGAGCGGTTCGCCGACGCGCTGGGGGACGTGGACCTCGACGAGTTCCACTTCGCCGTGAACCGGGTGACGCCCTCGCTGATCCGGGTGCACGCCGACGAGGTCACCTACAACGTCCACGTGATGATCCGCTTCGAGCTGGAGCGCGCCCTCATGCGTGGCGACCTGCGCGCCGCCGATCTGCCCGCCGCGTGGAACGAAGCCTACGGCGAGTATCTCGGCGTGACGCCGGCGAACGATGCCGAGGGGTGCCTCCAGGACGGGCACTGGGCCGACGGCCTCATCGGGTACTTCCCCACCTACACGCTCGGCGATGTCTTCGGCGCCCAGCTCTTTGCTCGGGCGGAGGAAGAGCTGGGCGACCTGGAGGCGAGCTTCGCTCGAGGAGAGTTTCGCGAGCTGGTACGCTGGCTGGGGGAGCGGATCTATTCGGAGGGCGGGCGCCATCCTTCGGCGCGACTGATCGAGCTGGTCACCGGCTCACCGCCCGATCACCGCCCTCTGGTAGCGGCGCTGCGTACCCGATACGCGGCCCTCTACGACCTTTAGCCGGTGAAGCGGCGAGCGTCAGCTCGCCGCCGCCGACCGCTCCAGCGACACGTGCAGCGATTTGTACGTGGGCGTATTGCTCCCCTCTGCGACGCTGCCGATCGGCACCAGGACGTTGGCCTCGGGGTAGTACGCGGCCACGCACCGCCGCGGAATCTCGTACGCCACGAGCTGAAACCGCCGGGCCACGCGCCGCTCCTGGTTGAAATGGCTGGTAATGTCCACCCGCATCCCTGCCGTCCACCCTCGCGCCGCGAGGTCGGCAGGGTGCATGAAGAGCACGCGCCGCCCGCCGTGGATGCCCCGATACCGGTCGTGCAACCCATAGATCGTGGTGTTGAACTGGTCGTGGCTCCGGATGGTCATCAGCAGGTAGCGGTCGCGGCCGAGGTCGTGCGATGAGATCGGGGCCACCGCGAACTGCGCCTTGCCGGACGAGGTGACGAAGCGCCGCTCTCGCGCCGGATTGAGCAGGTAGAACGGTCCCGCGGCGATCCGCTGGTTGAACCGCTCGAACCCCGCCACCACCCGTCCCACTCGATCCCGCACCTTGGCGTAATCACTCGCGAGCTCGCTCCACCGCACGGTGCTTCGGCGGCCGAGCGTCGCCTGTGCGATCCCGGCGATGATGGCCGACTCGCTCCGGAGATTGGGCGACACCGGATCGAAGCGTCCGTTGGACCCGCTTATCACCCCCATGGCGTCTTCGACGGTGAGCATGCCGCCAGGATCGCGCTCCGACCGGCCGAGGCAGGGCAGGATCAGGGCGGTGCGGCCGGTCATGAGGTGCGACCGGTTGAGCTTGGTGCTGATCTGCACCGTGAGCTTGCAGCGCTGGAGCGCGTCCGCGACACAGACGGTGTCCGGAGAGGCGGAGAGGAAGTTGCCGCCCAGGGCGACGAACACCTCGATCTCCCCCTCGTGCATCGCGGTGATGGTGTCGACCGTGTCGTGGCCGGGATCCCGCGGCGAGGTGAAGCCGAATTCCTTGTCCAGCGCGTCGAGAAACGGTCCGGTGGGACGTTCCCAGATGCCCATGGTGCGGTCGCCCTGGACGTTGGAATGTCCCCGCACGCAGCAGGTGCCGGCGCCGGGTCGGCCGATGTGGCCGCCGAGCAGCAGCAGGTTGACCAGCATGCGGATGGTGGCGACGGCATCGCGATGCTGGGTGAGGCCCATGGCCCAGCACGCGATGACCCGTTTCGAGCGTGCGACCATCCGTCCGGCCCGCTCGATTTCCTCGCGCGGGATGCCGGAGCCCTCCGCGATGTCGTGCCAGCTGGTCGCCTCCAGGTCGGCGAAAAGCTCGGCGAAGCCCACCGTGTGATCGCGGATGAACGCATGGTCGAGCACGCCTCCCGACGCTTCGTCCTCCGCCAGCAGCACCTTCATGATGCCCTTGAGCAGGGCGATGTCGCCGTTGATTCTCACCGGCAGGTGCAGGTCGGCGAGCGGGTCGCCTGAGCCGAGCAGATGCGCGGCGAAATGGATCGGGGTCGGATACTCCTCGGGATTCGGGTCGGTGAAGCGGAGGAGTCCCGTCTCCGCCAGCGGGTTGATCGCGATGATCGCGGCGCCCTTCTTCTTCGCATGCTCGAGCGAGGTCAGCATCCGCGGGTGATTGGTGCCCGGGTTCTGCCCCACGATGAGGATGAGGTCGGTCTGCTCGAAATCCTCGAGCGTGACGGTGCCTTTGCCGATGCCGAGGCTCTCCACCAGTGCCGTGCCGGAGGACTCGTGGCACATGTTGGAGCAGTCGGGGAGGTTGTTGGTCCCGAACTGGCGCGCGAAGAGCTGATAGAGGAATGCCGCCTCGTTGCTCGCCCGGCCCGAGGTGTAGAAGGCCGCCCGGTTGGGCGACTCGAGCCCGCGCAGCTCCTCGCCGATGAGGTCGAAGGCTTCATCCCACCCGATGGGCTCGTAGTGGCCGCCCCCCTCCCGACGCAGCATGGGTTCGGCGAGCCTTCCCTGCGCGTTGAGCCAATGGTCGGAGCGGGCGGCCAGCTCGGCGATGGACCACCGGGCGAAGAACTCGGCCCCGATGGTGCGCCGCATGCCCTCGTCGGCCATCGCCTTGGCGCCGCTCTCGCAGAACTCGAAGCGATGCCGCTTCCCGTCGGGCGAAGGCCAGGCGCAGCTCTGGCAGTCGAAGCCGTCCTTCTGGTTGACCTGGAGGAAGGTGCGGAGGGTCTTGGCCACGCCCATCTTGGGCAGCGCCACGCGGAAGGTGTTCGCGATAGCGGGAAGCCCAGCCGCGGAACGCGAGGTGCCGCCGGTTCGCGCCGGCTCGGTCTCGATCGGGGTCTGGGCCTGCTCCGCCAGGAGGGATGCCTCGGCCGTGGCGTCGCAGCAGCGGTCCACGGCCGCCTGGGTCGCTGCGGTGTAGGCGGCCCCGGTGGACCGGGGAGCGTGGGTGGGGAAGAATCCGGCGGCCAGCAGGGCGAGCGTATCGACACCGGGCATGTCACCCGGGCCGCGGTGTGCATCGTCAGTCACGTTCCGTTCCTGGTGTTGGGAGGCGCGTCGATCTCCTCCGTACCGTGGGAGGCTCCGATCGCCTCCTTCATTCGCAAGATAGGCGGAACCGGGTTCGCGCTGGCAGTCTGCCGTGGCGGAGGTGAAATCTCCGGTCTCGCGGCCCAGGCCGAGGTCATCGGATGGCTCCTGACCTCCCGGCCATTCGGGGTGCCGCGGGTCGGCAGGGCGTGTATGTTGTTTCGCAGGTTAGGGGGCGGTAGCTCAGCTGGGAGAGCACCTGCTTTGCAAGCAGGGGGTCGCCGGTTCGATCCCGGTCCGCTCCACTCACTCCGAATCTCTTCCTCCCAATAGCATAGCCGGAAAATGGGTCACGGGCTCCTCCCCCGTGGCCCGCCCTTGTGACCCGTTTGTGACCCATTCTGGAATATTCCGGTAGCAACACGGCAACACCGCCCGAGCGAAAGACAAAATCCCTCGCCCCTATGGCGAGGGATTGTCCAGAAGGAAACCAAGAGACTATGGGACGTACTGTAAATTGTTGCCTGGTCGTAGTCCCCCGACCACCTCCATCCGGGGCTGCCCGTTGATGAAGACCTTGGCTGCCGCCACGCCATAGCGTGCGGTCAGCAAGTTGGCTCGGCGCGTCCAATCGCCAACCGCTGGGTCGTACATCCACAGGTCGCGGAGAGCGCCCGTGCTGCCGACGCCGAGGCCACCCGCGACGTAGATTCGACTCAGCATCTCGGTTGCGCCGCCGCCGCCGAAGGACGGCGCGCGGGTGGGATCTCTCTCCGTGGTCCACCGATTGGTGGCGGGATCGTACACCTCCACGTGAGCGCCGACCGCGTAGAACTTCTTGCCGATCACGCCGCCGTACCGGTACGAGTACTTGGGCGAGGGCAGGTTGGTCCACCGGTCGGTCACCGGGTTGTAGCGGTAGAACAGCATGGAACGGTCATAGCAGTCGACATACCACGGCTCGTCGGTGGTCCAGCAGTCACTCAGCGTGTATATCTGGCCCGCGATGACGCCGGCCGGGCCGAACATCCCGGAGAAGAGGTACCCGTGCCAGTCGGGGTCAGAGGAGGGGTCAGGGATAGGCGGCATGCTGGCCTTCCCCGTCCAGGTGTCCGTCGCCGGGTCGTACACAAGCAGTCCCTGGCTCGGCCCCCACTGGGCCAGGCGGTCGAGGGGAAATTGACTGCCGCCCGACACGTAGATCTTGCCCTTGAGCACCGCGGCCTGATTCATTCCCCACAGGGGAACAGGGAGCGGTGCCTTGGCCGTCCACGTGTTGGTGGTCGCGTCGTAGGCCATCACCTTGCCGAGCACCGCACCGGTCGTGCTCCGTCCGCCGATGACGTAGACGATGGAATGGCCGGCCGCATTCGTCACGGTCGCCGCAGTGAGGTCGCGCCGCTCGCTACCCCCCATGTCCTTCCGGGTGAGCCAGCTGTTCGAGGCGACCGCGCGCGCGGGGCCGGCCGCTTCGGGTTCGCTGAGCTCCGGGCCATTCGCACTCCCGGGCTGCGTGGGCTCCCCCGAGCAGGCGGCCAGCGCCCATGCAGCGAGCGACAGCCCAAGGGACCGCCACGATGGGTACCGCATACATCCTCCGTATCGCTCCCAAAGCCGAACCCTGACGAGTGCGTGGCACCACTGAACCAGCGTGCGTGGAATGGGCCGGCAGGAGCGTGAACGCAAGATGGTTCGGGCGTCCGCAAGTCGGGGTGAAATCAGTGTGAAGGTCTGCTCAGGAGAATCGGGGGCCAAGTCAGGCGCCTAGCGGTCTTCGGAGACGACCGCCACGGTGCTGAAACCGCAGGCAGCACCGTAACGGCCCACGTGAGTTGCTACGACCCCACGTCCAGCGAGACATCTCATGGACCTGCCGATCGAAGTGCGCGGCCAGGCGACCGAGCGGGAACACCTCGACGCGTTGACGGCCATGCAGCGCCGTGTCGGTACTCGCGGACGGGCACTCGTCCTGTGTCTCGGGGTTCCTCTCTGCCTGGTCGCTGTGTCCGTGCTCTCCGGTGCAACCCTCGAGCAGGCACTCTTCGCGAATCTGTTCTGGCTTGTGTTTGGTGCGCTGCTGGCCTTGGTCGGCCTGCCGATCGCCCGGCGCGAAACCGTGCGCTCGATGGTTAAGGGCAACCCCGACGCTACCGCGCCAACCCTGTACCGTTTCACGGCGGAAGGCTTCGAGGAGCGGGAGTGCCCGGTGGAAGTCACGATCAAATGGGGCTCCATCCAGGAAGCCCTCTGGACGGCACATCCTACTGCTGTTCATCGGGCGAACCAAGCCACGACCCAGATGCGCTCGTGGCGGCCGGCAAGCTCGACGCGGTTCGCGAGCTGCTTGGGGAGCGCCTGGGAGCCCCGAGGACCCCCCGCGACCAGTAATCGCGACCCCGATTCCGACACGACCCCGTTCTCAGGAGGCAGTCCAGGTGGGGATCTATCTCGCAACCTATCCGGTCAGTGATGCCACCATCGAGCGGCTTCACGCGGATCCACCACTCGCCTGGCGGATCCTGGATCCCGAGCAGCCCGAGCTGGAAGCCCAGGCGCGCGCCGACCTCCTGCCTCGGCCGGGACTCCTTGCCCGGTTGTTCCGGGGCGCGAAAGTCGGTCCTCCCCCTCCTTTGCCACCACCCCTCGAGCTCGCGCCCGGCGAAGATGACCCTGGCTTGTCCGGAGATTTCGAGAAGTCGTGGCATGCCCTGCATTATCTGCTGACCGGCACGGCCGATGAGGGAGAGCCGCCGCTGAACTTCCTCCTCAGTGGTGGCCGGGAACTGGAGCTCATCTCTGGGGAGGTCCCAGTGCTTACCTACAGCAGTGCCGACACCCGCCGCATCGCTGAGGCGCTGTTACGGTTCACCGACGATGAGGCCCGAGCCCGAGCGAATCCCGCGGTCATGAAACGGCTCGACATCTACCCTGGCGGCTGGGATCAGCCGGAGAATCTGCGCTTTCTGATGGAGGATCTTGTTCGCCTCAAAGAAGTTGTGTCCGCAGTGGCGGGAAGAGGCCTGGGTCTGATGGTCTCCGTCTCCTGAGCGAACTCCGGGCGGCCCCTCCCCCGGGCCGTCCCCCCGCCGGACCCCGGGAAGCACCCGGGGACCCCGGTTGCCACTTGCGTCTTTTTGCAGGTTCTGAAAGATTCTCGCTAGCTGTAGCCCTACCCCCTCCAGCAGGACCATTGCGCCGGATTCCGGTCTAGGAGGCCTCATGGACCGACACTGCCCTCGATGTGGGATCAGCTGTCCGACTGGTCTCAACTGCCCGCTTTGTTACGCCAAGCTCGGCGCCACTACCACCGCCCTTCGTCGGCCATTGATGTGGGCGCTCGTGGCGGAGGTCTATGTCCTGGTGGCGGTGCTGGTCTGGATACGGTAGCCGCCCCCGTGGTGTGATCGAAGCCGGCGAGTCAGATCTTCAATTGCGCGTTGGACGGGCCCCGGGAGCGGAAGATGAAGGCGGAGTCCGTCGTTCGCGCAATCCACGAAGGGTTTCGCCGGAGCACCTACCCGGGCGATCAGTGGCTGCAGGGCAGCTTCGAGGGCTGCGAGCCCTACGATGAGGTCGGTCCCTTCAAGGGCCGCACCGACTGGTCGGCGATCGATCCGGAATTTCTCGATGGCCACTACTGTGCGCTCAGCTTCTTCTCAGAGGCCGGCTTCCGGTTCTTCATTCCGGCGTACATGGTTGCCGATCTGCGGGACCAACTCAAGACAGCCGATCCGACCTTCCATCTGACGCACGGCTTCTCCGACCAGTCCTACGAGGAGCAGCGAGACGGACACGCCCGAGTTCATCGCTGGGGGAAGTCCAAGCTGGTGAACCCGCGACGCTACGGCGCCATTTCCTGGCATGATCACGCTCGTCGCACTCTCTCGGTGTTCACCCGAGAGGAGGCTCAGGCGATCGTCGTGTATCTCCGATACAAGCAGAGTCTGGAGGAGACGAGGCAGGTGGGTGAGGATCGGACCATCGAGGCCGCACTACAGCTGTTCTGGTTGGAGCGCGCGGAGGCCGCGCCCGCCGCGGAGGATCTGGCCCGACAACTGGAAGAGGAGCAGAAGCTGTTCCGAGGTATGGAAGACCCTACCCCCGGCTGATCCAGTCCGTGCGCGGTGACCTCGCCACCGTGCGATCCCGGCGCCGCGCCCGCGGCCGCTCGACTCCCGGCAATGTCAGTGCCCCGCGCGGTGGCCCCAGCAGCGGAGTGATCAGCTCATACAGCTCGCGCAGGCCGACCGGCCGCCGGAGTACCGGCAGGTCCGGGTGGCTCGCGAGGATTGCCGCCGGCCGGCCAATCGGCACGTACTCCGCCACCAGAACCACCCGGGTTCCCGGCCAGGCCGAGACGACGCGCTCGGCCAGCGCTCCGCCGTCCATGTCGGGCAGGAGCACATTGGTGATGACCATCTGATAGAGCGTGGGATGCTGCCGCAGCATGCGGACCGCCTGGTCGCCGTCGCGAGCCGGGCGGCCGTCGTAGCCCAGCGCCTTGAGGAGCCGGCAGATGGTGGACCGCGTCGTGGTGCGGCTTTCGACGACCAATACGATCGGCGGGCGGTAACGCGCCAGGGTGAGAGGCTCGAGGGAGAGCATGCGCGGCTCCGGGGCCGAGGGTACGGCCAGGAACCCTCTCCACGACGAGGGGGTGGTGGAACTTGTGGTTACCCCAATAACTGAGCGCCCGCGCGCCCGGTTCGCAAGGGTGGAGCTAGCGCTCCCCGGACCACTCGCCCGACTGCGAGGTCGACCCTTGGGTGAGCGTGTGGGACCCTTCGAGCAGGTCGCCCGCCCGCTCGCCCGAAAAGGTCCAGACCAGATTGTCTGCCGTGCTCTCGACCCTGAACGCCACCACCCCGCTCAGCGTGACCGAAGCTTCCTGCAGCTCGACGTCGTTGAGCGCCAGGTCGCCGGCTTCAGCGGTCAGGAGGATGTCCGCCGTGCCGCTCAGGATGCTCGACTCCAGCGACTCCTGATCGATCGTGACGCTGCCCGTGAACGACGCCTCCTCGGGCGTGAAGCCATCGAAGGTGCCCTCGACCGCGTAGACCCCCGCGACGTCGGGAAAGGAGTCATTGGGACCGCCACCGGAAGTGTCGTCCCCACACCCGATGACCGCGATCGCTCCCAGTGCCGCCAGCCAGAGTCGAGGCATACGTCTTCTCCTGGTGCTCGATGAAGGTGCGCGGGCGCACCACGCGCCGGCGTACAATCGGACGTACGAGGAGGGCCGGAGACCACACCGCCGGCTGCTCGCGTCCAGCAGAGGTAGAAGATAGAGGGGCGGTGTCAGTACGCGAATCCGGGGGGAACGGTGGAAGGATGAGCAATGAGCGGCGAGCTCTTAGCTCAAAGCTCAGCTCATAGCTCATAGCTCATAGCTTTTTTTCAACGATCCGGTGGCGCGGCGGCGTCGCTCATCCGGCTGAGACCCGAGGGCCAGCCCTCCGGGCGGGGAGAGGCGCCGCGGAACTCGAAGTGGTCCTCCCGGAGCAACCGGGCGCCGGTGATCCGGCCCGAGCTGCCCGGGTCGCCGTACAGCATGGTGACGACGCGGTTGATGAGGGCCTCGACCGGCATCCAGGCGGTTTCGTCGATCCCGGGATACAGGTAGGCGAAATCGGCGCGGAGTCGAGCCTCACGCCCGCGGGGCTGGGCGGACTTGGCCTGACGAGAGGGGCGCGAGCTCACGCGGGACCTCCTCCAGATCGAGAGCCGGTGCGACCACGAATTGGCTGCGGTCGCCACAACGGTATCCGGCCGGCCGGGGCCTCGCAACCAGTCCCACGAGGTGGTCCACGACGCGTGCCGATCGGCGGTGGCGTACGCCGCCGACCAGCGGATCATTGCCCGACCGCGCGCGCCGCGGGCCGGATGTCGCTGCCGAAGGTGCTGAGGGTGAGCAGCTTGTTCACCGCCGCCCACATCGGGTTGAGATCGCCGCGGACCACCACGTCGAACGCCCCGCGCTGGCGCGCGGCCTGGCGGGTCTGCACCGAGATGTACGCGGTGTGGGGCAGGATCGGAGTCAGCGAGGCCTTTTCGCCGACGGCGCGGAGCGCGTGAAGCGCGGTGGCCTCGGGGAGTTTCGTGTCGAGCATGACGAGATCGAACCGGCGCGCCTGGAGCGCCTCGAGCCCGGCGTGCAGCGCGGATACCTGCGTGATGCGCACTCCACCCCTGCCGCGCACGGTGAGCAGCTCCGCCACCAGCTCGCGATCCACTTCGTCGTGCTCGATGACGAGCACTTCCCAGGGGTTGGGCACGATCAGCGTCCCGCGGAGGGCTGGGACGCGCTGGTCGACAGCGACATGGCGCTCAGGGTCACCGAGAACAGCGCTGTGGCCGGCATGTCCATTCTCCGCGAGGGTTGGTTCGGTCGGGCAGGCGAGGGTGCCTGGCGACCCGCACCAGTCGAAGAGGCCAGAGGCATGCCACCTGTCGGTTCGGCCATGAGATGCTCCAGTAGGTTCTCGCAACCAAAGTGATGGCAGAGGCTTGCACACCGGGGGCAGTCCCCGTTCGCAGTCCGGGTTGCAACGGTCTGCAGTGGTCGCCGAGGGGTCTGTGGTCTCTCAGCTGTGGCCACAGTCCCACACGCGCCACACGCCGGCCACCCGCGCCCGTGGGCGTGGATGCCGGCGTGTGGGGCTGGGGTCCCGAGGACTCGTCCCCGGGAGATTTCAGGTCGTCAGGACGCTGCCATACCGGCTGAAGTCGTCGAGGATCCGACCGGTCCCGCGGACCACGGAGGTCAGTGGATCTTCATCGACCCGAACCGGGAGGCCGGTCTCATCGATCAGCAGCTGGTCGAGGCCGCGGATGAGCGCGCCGCCGCCCGTCAGGATGATGCCGCGATCGAGGATGTCGCTGGCCAGCTCGGGCGGCGTCATCTCGAGAGCGCGCCGCACCGCATTCACGATCCTGGAGAGCGGCTCCTGAATCGCGTCGCGCACACCCGACGAATCGATGCGCACGATCTTGGGCAGGCCCGAGACCAGGTCGCGCCCTTTCACGTCGAGCTCCTCCTCGGGGAGCAGCGGTACGGCGCTCCCCAGGCGGATCTTGATGCGCTCCGCCGTGGGCTCACCGACGAGCAGGCTGTAGGTCTTCCGCATGTACTGCACGATCGCCTGGTCGAGCTCGTCGCCACCGGTGCGGATGGAGGCGTCACACACGATGCCGGAGAGCGCGATCACCGCGACATTGGTGGTGCCACCCCCGATGTCGATCACCATGCAGCCGGCCGGCGTCTCGACCGGAAGGCCCACGCCGATCGCCGCGGCCATCGGTTCGGCCACCATCAGCAACCGCTTGACGCCCGCGGAACGAGCGGAGTCGCGCACGGCGCGCCGCTCCACCTCGGTGATCCCGGACGGCACGCAGACGATGACGCTCGGCTTGACCTTGAGGATCGTCCGGTCGATCACCAGGCGCAGGAAGTGGCGGAGCATCTTCTCCGCGATGTCGAAGTTCGCGATGACGCCGTCCTTCATGGGCCGGACCGCGAGGATCCCATCGGGGGTGCGGCCGAGCATGCGCTTGGCCTCCAGCCCGATCCCCATGATGTTCCCCGTGGCCTGGTCCACCGCCGCTACCGAAGGCTCGTTGAGGACCACCCCTTCGCCCTTGACCAGGACCAGGGTATTGGCCGTGCCCAGGTCCACGGCGAGCTCGCTGGCCGGGCGCCAGGTCTTGCGCTTCGGCAGCTGCCGGCGCCGTTCGGCACCCTCTTGCGCGATCGTGTCGGGCGTCGCCGAGATCAGGTCGACTGTGGCTGTCACCGTGATGGTTCCCGAGATGAGATGAGAGTCGCCTTGCAGATGTCCCGCGGGGGTGGCGTTTCACCCTGCCGCCGGCCGTCCTGCGTCCCCGGCCGGATCACCGTTCCCTCTCGCGTCCCCGAGGGAATTCCCCGGTCGCGCGCGTCGGCGAGCCGTGCACGATCTGTCGTAAGTGCAAGTCTCCAGCCACGCATGTGACCTCGCACTACCCCGCCGCGGTCCTGATCGGATGGCTCGTTCTGACACTTGGGGCGGCCCTGCTGGACGATCCGAGGGCGCGCCGCCTTTCGGGCACCGGGCTCATCTGCCTGGGGCTGGGGCTGGCGGCCTGGCGAGTGGGTTCCGGGGGCCCGGACGCGCCCCTGGATGCGCCGGCGTCACTCGGGCCCGGTTTCCTGGTGGTGAATGCCGGCTGGCTGCTGCTGGGAGTGGCGTTACAGGGTCGCGCTTCCGCGTTGGCCTGGCGGGGTACCCGCCGCGCTCCCGCGTGGCTTGCACTCCTGTTCGGGACGCTGCTGGTGGGCGGGGCCTGCCTCGAGTTCGTGCGGGCAGCGGGGATCGCATCGAGCGCCGGAGCGGCGATCGGTCTCGCCCTAGGCGGCGCGCTGGTCGGCCGTCTCCTCCGTATGGCGGCGGCGACCCGGATCGGCGCGGGCATCGGCCGCGGGCTCTTCGGCGAGCCGTCCACACCGATGATGGCCGGCGCCGCGCGCCCGATGCGGGCCGTGGTGGTGCTCGCGGCCGTTGCAGCAGCCGCGCTGGGGCCGCATCTCTCGGTCGTGGTGGGCGGTGTGATCGTCGGCGCCGTGGCCGCCGCGGTGCAAGCCCGGCAGAAGTCGACGCTCGCGGCAGTTCTCCCACTCGTGACCCTGGTGCCCACATATCTCCTCCTCTCGACCGTCGCCGGGCCCGACGGTCTGTGGATCGCGACCCTGCCGATGGTGCCGCTGAGTCCAGCGGCCGAGTCGCTGGTCGCCCCCGCGCTGCTGCTGGCGGGGTGGGGACTCGCGGGCCTCTGGCCGCTGCACCGCCAGCCGGGGGGAGTGCTGCCGGCGCTCTTGGGCGTCCTGCTCGTGGCGCGAGTGGGCGTTCCCCTGACGCCCAACGGTTTGGAGCAATGGCGGCCGCTCCTCGCGCCCATCCTCTGCCTGGGCATATGGCACGCGGCTGCGCGCCGGCACTGGAGCGCCGCCGCCATCGGTGCCGCGTGGGTGGGCCTGGTGAGCGCCACTCCGGTCGGACTCACCGGCGCGGCCCTCCTGCTCGCCGCGGCGCTCGCGGTCGAGCTGCCGGGTGTCGCGGCACCCTCGCCGAGCGTGAGGCGTGCGGCCGTGGCGGTCGGGATGATCTTCGGCGGCGTGGGCGGGCTACTGGTGCTGGAAGCGGGACTGGGGAGCGAAGTGGTCTACACCGCGCTTGGCGCCGCGGGACTGGCGGTGATCGTCGCGTCGGGGGCGAGCGCGGATGGGCGCCGGACACTGCCACCGCGCGTTGATTCCTCCACCGGGCCGGTCCATATTGCCGGTTGAGCGAGGTAAGTCATTCGGAATATTGCAGCTTCCACATCAGGAGCCGGTCATGGCGTTCTCTCTTCCCCCCTTGCCGTACGCCTACAATGCTCTCGAGCCGCATATCGATGAGCAGACGATGCGGATCCATCACGACAAGCACCACGCGACCTACGTCACCAATCTCAATGCGGCGCTGGAGCCGCATCCCGATTTGCAGAAGAAGTCCATCGAAGAGCTCATCGCGGGCGTGGACAGCCTGCCCGAGGCGATTCGAACCCCGGTCCGCAACAATGGGGGCGGGCACGCGAATCACACCGCCTTCTGGGAGATGATGGCGCCAGGCGGCGCGAACGAGCCCGGGGGCGCCCTGGCCGCCGCGATCGGCAAGGCCTTCGGCGGCCTGGACAAGTTCAAGGAGCAGTTCGCCAAGGCCTGTACCGGCCGCTTCGGCAGCGGCTGGGCTGGCTGGTCGCGGACAAGTCGGGTGGCCTGTCCATCGAGAGCACGCCGAACCAGGACTCGCCGGTCATGGCCGGCAAGCGCCCGATCCTCGGCTGCGACGTGTGGGAGCACGCCTACTACCTCAAGTATCAGAACCGGCGTCCCGACTATGTCACCGCGTGGTGGAACGTGGTCAACTGGACCGATGTAGGCGCGCCGCTTCGACAAGGCGGCGAAGCAGTGAACGCGACCGCGACCTCTCCGGGCATGCCGGCGGTGGGCTCGCCGGCGCCGGATTTCACGCTGCCCTCGACCGCGGGTACCGACGTCACGCTGTCCGACCTGCGAGGGAAGAACGTGCTCATCGCGTTCTTCCCGCTGGCCTTCACCCGGGTGTGCACGGCGGAGCTGGGCGCGTTCACGAAGACTACGCCGCGTTCCGCGATGCCGACACCGAGGTGCTGCCGATCAGCGTGGACTCGATTCCCACGCTGCACGAGTTCAAGGCCAAGGAGCGGATCTCGGTGGAGCTCCTGAGCGACTTCAAGCGCGAGGTGAGTCGCCGCTACGGGACCCTGATCGAAGACCGATTCCACTCCAACCGGTCCTACATCCTCGTCGATCGGGCCGGCGTGGTGCGCTGGACCTTCGCCGAAGACAGCAGCGGCAACCGGCGGGACAACGCCGAGTTGCTACGAGCAGATCCGCGCGCTCAAGTAGCCTCCCCCACACCCGGGACCCCGATGCGTGGTCTCCTGCTCGCACTCTGGCTCGGCGCGACGGCGGCGGCGTGCCGGATCGAGGATCGTACACCGGCCGGCACCCGCCGCGACGAGGACGCGGTGCAGGAGATCGTCGCCCGGTACGCCCGTCGCTTGAGCACCCGCGACTGGGACGGGGTGCGCACCCTCTTCTGGCGCAACGGGACCTATTCCGGCCCACTCATTCCCCGATCCGCCGGGAACGCGCTCTCGATCGATTCCGCACTCCACGTGATCGCCGGCGCCATGCGGGGCGCGGACGCCGAGACCTTCGATGTCCGGACCCTGCGCACCGACCTCCGCCAGGAAGGCGATCTCGCCGCCGTGTGGGTCGTCCTCCGGCGCCGCACGCCCCTTGCCGGGGCCGACCCGGCGGAGCGCGACTGGGTCGAGCATCTCGTACTGCGGCGGGTCGGGACGAACTGGCGCATTCTGAGCGTGGCCGGCTCGTCGGTGCCGAGAGGAACGTCGCGTGATCCGCGATGACCGTACGGCGCTGGCGCTCATCGGCTCGATCGCCAAGCTGCTGGGCGCGGGGACAGGAGGCCGAAACCACGCTGGTGACGGTGGCCGACGCGCTGCGAAAGGGTCTGGGTGCGGAGCGGGTGTGGCTCTGGGTGCGGGCCGCGGGGGCCAGCAGCTTCGGCGCGATCTGCTCGCCGGCCACGGCGGCGCCGGAGCGGGTGGCGTCGCTCGACAGCGTGCCGAGTGAGCCGGACGACGTCAGACTGTCGCTGGACTTCGGCGGTACGGAGGTCGGCCTGCTGGTGGCGCGGCTCGAGGTCGGAGTCCGGGAGCGGGAGACCCTCGCCGTCATTCGGCACATCCTCGCCCCCTACGTCGCGTCGCTGGAGCTCTCGGAGGACCTGGCGGGCGAGGTGGTCGCCCAGTCGCGCGAGATCGAGGAGCACCGCCGCTTCACCAGTCTCATCATCGACAGTCTGCCGGTCGGGCTCTACGTCGTGGACCGCGAGTACCGCATTCAGATCTGGAACCGCAAGCGGGAGACGGGCACCCAGGGGCTGCGGCGGGACGCCGTGGTCGGCCGCCCGGTCTTCGAGGTGCTCACCCGGCAGCCGGCCGACCAGCTCCGCGACGAGTTCGATCGGGTCTTCCGGACCGGAGAGATCCAGCAGAGCGAACAGGAGGTCATGCTGGGCAACGAGGTCCGCTACTTCCGGCTCAGCAAGATCCCGATGCGGCTGGGCCGCGATGCCATAACCCACGTGATCACCATCGGCGAGGACGTCACCGATTCGCGGGCGGTGCAGGGGCGGATCATGCAGTCGGAGAAGCTCGCGGCGGTGGGCCAGCTCGCGGCGGGGGTCATGCACGAGATCAACAATCCGCTCGCCACGATCGGCGCCTGCGTCGCGGCCATTCAGGGCAAGCTGGAAGACGGGCAGGGCACCGCGCCGGCGCTCTCCGGAATATCTCGACATCATCGACCGCGAAGTCGAGCGCTGCAGCAAGATCGTGGACGGTCTGCTCGACTTCAGCCGGCCCAAGGGACAGTCCAAGGTGGCGCTCTCCGTCACCGGGCTGGTGGACGAGACCCTCTTCCTCCTCAAGCACCACCAGCGCTTCAAGCGGATGACCGTGGATCGAGAGCTGGAGCGCGAGCTGCCGAGGGTGGTGGGCAACAAGGAGCAGCTGATCCAGGCGCTGATGGCGCTCCTGCTCAACGCGGTGGACGCGATGGATCAGACCGGTCGTCTCACCGTGCGCGCGGCGCGGGGCGCTCGGGAGGACGAGGTCCTGGTGGAAGTCCAGGACACCGGGGTCGGCATCCCGCGGGAGGATCAGTCCAAGATCTTCGAGCCGTTCTTCACCACCAAGCAGCCGGGCCGCGGCACCGGGCTCGGCCTCTCCATCTGCTACGGGATCGTGGAGGACCATCGGGGACGGATCGAGGTCGAGAGCGTAGCCGGCCGTGGGTCCACCTTTCGCCTCTTCCTCCCCGTGGCGGCGGGCGCGTGAAGATCCTGGTGGTGGAGGACGACCGCACGGTCGGCCAGTACGTGAAGCGCGGGCTGGAGGAGCAGCGCTACCAGGCCGACCTGGTGGACGACGGCATGGAAGGTCTTCGGCTGGCATCGGGCGGGCGGTACGATCTGATCGTGCTCGATCTTCGGCTGCCGGGCATGAGCGGCTTCGAGATGCTGCGCACGCTCCGTGACCGGGGCACCACCACGCCGGTCCTGGTACTGACGGCGCAAGACTCGGTGGACTTCAAGGTGCAGGCCCTGCGCGCCGGCGCGGACGACTACGTCACCAAGCCCTTCGCCTTCGAGGAGCTGCTCGCGCGGGTCGAGGCCCTCGGACGTCGGCCCAAGGAAATCCGCGACCCGGTGCTCCGGGTCGGCGACCTGGAGCTCGACATCGCCACGCGCGAGGTGCGCCGGGCCGGCGAGCCGATCGACCTCACGCCCAAGGAGTACACCGTCCTCGAGTACCTGATGCGGCACACCGGACGGGTGATGTCCCGGACGCTCATCACGGAATACGCGTGGGACTATCACTTCGACCCCGGCACCAACATCGTGGACGTGGTGATCAACCGTCTCCGCAAGAAGGTGGACTCCAGTCACGGCCAGAAGCTGGTGCACACGGTGCGCGGCGTGGGGTACGTCGTGAAGGCGTGAGATGACCACCATCCGCCGCCGGCTCACTCTCTGGTATACGGTCGCGCTCGGCGTGACCGTCGTGGCGTTCGGCACCCTGCTGTATCTCGAACGCCGGTCCTCCAGCCTTCGCGAGCTCGACCAGCGCCTGCTGCTGGAGGCCGACCTGGCCGATCGCTGGCTCACCCAGTCCTACAACGTGCTGGGCCGCATCGTGACCACCGGGGGGACTCGCCCGGCGCTCGATCCCGGGATCAGCGCCTACGTCGAGGCGGCGCGCGACTACCTCATCGTGGTGGACACCGCCGGGCAGGTGCTGGCGCTGTCCGATGTGGCCCGCGAGCTGGGCGGCCCAGATCTCCAGCGTCTCACCCGTGTGATCGACTCCATCCGGGTGCGGAAGCAGGCGGGGAGCGTGGACCTGGGGCGGCCCACCGGGGACGTCCGCTACCTCGCCGTCCGGATGGATCGCGCGGGGCCCGAGGTCGGCGGGATCCTGGTGGCGACACCCATGGCGCGGGTGGCGTTCGGCCCCTCCGCCCTGCTGCAGTCCATGTTGCTGGTGGCGCCGGTGATCCTCGCCGCCGCCGCGGTGGTCGGCTACTGGCTGGCGGGCACCAGTCTACGGCCGGTTGAGGGGATCATGGACGAGGTCGAGGCGATCAGCGACGGCCGCAGTCTTCACCGCCGGCTCGCCGTACCGATCTCCGGGGACGAGATGGCGCGGCTCGCGCTCACCGTCAACGGGATGCTCGCCCGGCTGGAGCAGAGCTTCGCCAGCCTGCACCGCTTCACGGCCGACGCCAGCCACGAGATGAAGACGCCGTTGATGGTGTTGCGGGCCGGGGTCGAGCGGGCGCTGATTCATCCGGGCATCCCGCCCGAGCTGCTGCAGTCGCTCGACGAGACCCTCGCGCAGATCAACCAGATGTCCGAAATGGTCGAGAACCTGCTCACCCTGGCGCGCGCGGATGAGGGCCGGGCGCCGCTGGCGGTGGAGCCCTGCGACTTGCGCGACGTCCTGCACGACGTCGCCGAAACGGCGGGCATGCTGGGCGAGAGTGCGGATATCAGCGTCACCAGCGATATCCCGGCGCATCCCCTCATGATGGCCGTGGACCGGCACCGGATCCGGGAGATGCTGCTCAACCTGGTCACCAACGCCATCAAGTACACGCCGGCGGGCGGCACCGTGGGGTTGGTGCTGGGCCAGGAGGATGGATCCGTGATCTTCACGGTGGCCGACACCGGCATCGGCATCGCGCCCGGTGATCTACCTCACATTTTCGACCGGTTCTGGCGTGCGGATCCGGCCCGTTCCCGGACCGGGGATCGTCCCGGCACCGGGTTGGGGCTCGCCATCACGAAATGGATCGCGGAAGCCCACGGGGGCTCCATCACGGTGCAGAGCCGACCGGGTCGTGGGTCCATGTTCACCGTGCGCCTGCCGAAGGAGCAGCTGGCCCAGCGCAGCGCCGAGGTCCATGCGGAAGCCCCGGACTCCGTTCCCGGGTGAGACCGCCGCCGCCGCAGCTAATCCGCTTGTCATCGAATTGTCATCTCCGGGCAAAGGCGGTGCTATCGGCCGAGTGCTAGCTTGCTCGGCACGATTACCCTCCCCTGGAGGTAGTTGCGTGTTCGAAAATCTCATTGAGTCGCAGCCAAAGACCAAGAAGTCGGTTGGGCAGACGATCGTCTCCTTCCTGGTGCACGCGGCCGTCATTTTCGCCGCGGTGAAGGTGACCGCGGGCGCGGCCGAGACGATCAAGGACATCGTGGCCGACACGACCATGGTGTTTCTGAAGCCACCCCCACCACCCCCGCCACCGCCCGATCAGCCGCCTCCCGATGTCATCGTCGCCCAGAATCCCCCGCCCAAGGGGTTTCAGACCGTCGTGGCGCCGACCGACATCCCGAAGGACATCCCGCCCATCGACCTGAACGAGAAGCCCTTCGATCCGAAGGACTTCACCGGGAAGGGCGTGGAGGGCGGCATCGCGGCGGGGATCGTCGGCGGCACCGGTCCGGTGACCGGGGAAGTGTTCCTGGAGGCGCAGCTGGACGACCCGGTTCAGCCGATCTCCATCCCGCAGCCGCGGTACCCGCCGGTGCTGCAGAGCGCCGGCATCGCGGGCTCGGTGGATCTCCAGTACGTCGTGGACACGACGGGCCACGCGGAGCCCGCCTCGTTCAAGGTCATCAAGACATCGCATCCCGCTTTCGCCGAGCCGGCGAAGGAGGCGATCGCGAAGGGCGTGTTCAAGCCGGCCAAGTTCAAGGGTCAGGCGGTCAGGCAGCTGGTCCAACAGCGTATTTCGTTCAAGGTCGGCCAATAATTCCGACAGGAGAGAATTCCAGATGAGCGTTGACCTGATTCACCTCTGGGGTACGATGGGCTGGTTCGCCAAGGGCGTCGTGATCGTGATGGCGTTCATGTCGATCTGGTCATTGACGATCATGATCCAGAAGTTCTTCCAGTTCCAGCGCAGCCAGGCCGAGACCCGGAAGTTCGCCCCCCAGTTCTCCCGGGCCATCCAGGAGGAGAACCTGGACCAGGCGATCGCGCTGGCCGAGAAGAACAAGAAGAGCCACGTCTCCCGCGTGCTGGGTGAGGCGCTTGCCGAAGTGAAGCCGCTGCTGCGCGACCGCGCGACCATCACCGCCGCCGACATCAACTCGGCCGAGCGGGCGGTGGAGCGGCAGATGCTGATCGTGCTCTCCGAGTTCAAGCGCGGCACCGGCATCCTGGCCACGGTGGGCTCCACGGCGCCGTTCGTCGGCCTGCTCGGCACCACGATGGGTATCGTGAACGCCTTCACCGGCATGGCCCAGGCGGGCGCGTCGGGCGGTCTGGCCGGCATCTCGGCCGGTATCGCCGAGGCGCTCATCACCACGGCGTTCGGCCTCATGGTCGCGATTCCGGCGGTGTGGGCGTACAACTACTTCGCGACCAAGATCGAGAACCTCTCCGTCGAGATGACCTACACCTCCAAGGAGCTGATCGACTACCTCATCAAGAGCGTCGGCAGCGAGTTCGGCCGCTCGATCTTCACCAAGGAGTTCCAGGCCCAGAAGGCGGTTACGGGCAGCGGGCACGTCTCCGGCTGAGCCGGCGCTACCAGTAACCCCGAGCGGAGGCAAGGGCCATGTCAATAGGAGTCAGCAGGTCCGGACAGACCGCGGTCAAGTCCGAGCCGAACGTGGTACCGATGATCGACATCATGCTGGTGCTGCTGATCATCTTCATGATCGTGACGCCGCTGATCGCGGCGGGGTTCAAGGCCACCTTGCCCAAGGGGCAAGAACCTGGATCCTCGTCCCGAGGGCGACAATGAAGTGGTTCTGGGAATCGACGAGTCCGGCCGCTACTTCCTCGACGGCCGTGCGTTGGCCGAAGGCACCCTCGAGGACCAGCTGCGGTCGATCTTCGGCGCGCGAACGGAGGACAAGATCCTCTACTTCAAGGCCGACAATCAGCTGAAGTACGGGAAGATTCAGGAGGCGGTGGAGACCGCCCGTCGGTCGGGCGTACGCGTGATGGCGGCCATTACGGAGCCGAGCGTGCAGCAGGCCATGTTCGCCGACGACGACGAAGAAAAGGAGAACTGACATGGCGGGAGGAGGCGGACAAGCGCGCGGCGAAGTTGCGTCCGAGCCGAACGTCGTTCCGATGATCGACATCCTGCTGGTGCTCCTGATCATCTTCATGATCACCCAGCCGTTGTCGCGGATGGCCATGGACATTCAGGTGCCGCCGCCGGAGCAGACGACGGCGACACAGCAGGCGAACAATCAGATCGTGCTGGAGCTGGGGGACGACGGCAGTTACGCCATCAATGGCCAGCCGTTGCCGAAAGAGCAGCTGGACACCCAGATCCATGCGATCTTCGATCCACGGCCGGCCAAGCTGTTGTTCATCAAGGCCGGAGTGAACCGGCTCTATCAGGACGTGGTCGAGGCGATGGACGTCGCCCGGGGTGCGGGAGTCCAGATCATCGGGTTCACGCCGCAAGAGGCGAATCGCCAGCAGTAGCCTTGGCCGGAATGCCGGAGACGCGCGGGAGCCCACGGGCTCCCGCGCGTGCTTTCCGGAAGGCCCGGGGCGTCTGTGTGTAAGAAGCTATGAGCTTGAGCTATGAGCTCTGAGCTTACAGCACACCGGGAGGCTTGATCTCATGGCTTCAAGCTTCTAGCTCATGGCTCATAGCTCATAGCTCATAGCTCATAGCTCATAGCTCATAGCTCCTTACCTTAGACCGGGCACCGTTCTGGAGGCCACACGCGAGTACCTGGCTCACCACCGAATCTGTTGCTGCCCTCGGGCCGCCGCCGCTACCTCGGTTGGACGGCGTCGCTGGTGCTGCACGGCGCGCTGCTGGCCCTGGTGGTGATGCAGGGGGACCGGTTGTGGAAACGGACGCTGGCGCCTGGGACGCCGAGCCTGTTCCTGCTGCAGGGGGGCGGCGGCGGTGGCGGAGGCAACCGCATGGCATATATTACCCTGCCTTCGACCCCGCAGCCCGCGCCACCACCGCCGGCAGCGGTCGAGCCGCCCGAGACGCCGCCCGAGGAGATCCCTCCCCCCGAGCCCGAGGCGGAAGTTCCCCAGCCCGTCGCACTGCCACCGGTCGACAGTGTGCACCACGCCGCCACGGCCGACACCGCCACCGGGTCGCCGGCCGCGAGCGGGCCTGGCACGGCTGGGGTCGGAGGCGGAGGTCCTGGCGAGGGTACCGGACCGGGAACCGGGACGGGCAAGGGGGACGGCAGCGGGCCGGGCGTGGGTGGGGGTGGGGGGGTGGTCCGTCCCCCCGAGCTCCGGGACCTGGCCTTCCCGTTCGAGTCGCCGCCCAAGGAGCTGCGCGGCGCTTCGCTCGACGTGACGTTCTGGGTGCGCGTGGATGGCCGGGTGGAGCGGTATGAGGTGCGGCCGGCCATCGCCGACCGCGACTACGCGCAGAAGTTCGACGAAGTCATCCGCGCCTTTCGCTTCACACCGGCCCGGGCGCCGGACGGCAGCCGCATCGCCGGAACCACCCGGGTCACGTTCACGCTGCCGGGGAAGCGCAGCTCCTGACCGCAGCACGCAACTCCCGCATTCCAACCGAGGTCATTGATGAGCCGGCTCTTCCTCCGGAAGTCCGTCGCGGATTGCGAGAACGACATCACCGAGCGCGGCGGGCTGCGGCGCTCGCTCAATAAATGGCACCTGACGTCTCTGGGCGTCGGCGCCACCATCGGCGCCGGCATCTTCGCCACCACGGGCACTGCCATCGTCGGCGACGCGCTCCGGCCCGGGGCCGGACCGGCCATCGTGATCTCGTTCCTGCTCACCGCCATCACGTGCGGATTCGCGGCACTTTGCTACGCCGAGTTCGCCGCGATGGTGCCGATCTCGGGCTCGGCGTACACCTACGCCTACGCGTCGCTGGGTGAGCTGGTGGCCTGGATCATCGGGTGGGACCTGATCGTGGAATACGCGGTGGGCAACATCGGCGTCGCGATCGGGTGGTCGGGCTACTTCCGGGAGCTGCTCACGCACTTCGGGCTGTCGCTTCCGCCCTGGCTGGCGACCGACTTTCGATCGGCCCACATGGCCGCCGAGGCGGTCGCCGCCGGGGCCACCGACGCGACCAGCCAGTATCTCGCCTCGGCCATCACCACCGCTCCGGTCGTCTTCGGATTTCCCTTCATCGCCAATCTGCCGGCCTTCCTCATCGTGGCCTGCATCACCTGCATCCTGGTGATCGGCATCCGCGAGTCGGCGTCGTCGAATAACGCGATGGTCATTCTCAAGATCGCCATCATCCTCTTCTTCGTGGCGGTCGGTGCCACGCTCATCCGGCCCATCAACTGGAACAATCCCGAGATGGGCGGCTTCGCCCCCAACGGGTTCGCGGGGATCAGCGCGGGCGCGGCGATCATCTTCTTCAGCTATATCGGATTCGACGCCACCTCCACGGCGGCCGAGGAGGCGAAGGACCCGGCCCGCGACATGCCGTTCGGCATCATCATGAGCCTGATCGTCTGCACCGTCATGTACATCCTCGTCGCGGCGGTGATGACCGGGATGGCGCCGTGGCCCAAGCTCGGGACCGCCGAGCCGATGGTCACCGCCCTGGCGCTCGCCGACGGCTCTCCGGGCCTGATCAAGGCCTCGCGCTTCGTCGTCTCGCTGGGAGCCGTGATCGCGATGAGCAGCGTGCTGCTGGTCTTCCAGCTGGGGCAGCCGCGCATCTTCATGTCCATGTCTCGCGACGGCCTGCTCCCGCGCTTCTTCTCCAAGGTCCATCCCCGGTTCAAGACCCCGTACATCGGCACGATCATCACCGGCTTCTTCGTCGCGACGTTCGCCGCGTTCGCCAACATCGCGGAGGTGGTGGACCTGACCAACATCGGGACGCTGTTCGCCTTCGTGCTGGTTTCGGCGGGGGTGATCGTGCTGCGGAAGGTCGAGCCCGACCGGGTCAGGCCGTTCCGGGCACCTTGGGTGCCGTTCACGCCCATCCTCGCGATCCTCAGCTGTCTCTACCTGATGCTGCAGCTGCCGCTGGTGACCTGGATCCGCTTCGGGGTCTGGCTTGCGCTGGGGTTGGTGATCTACTTCGTGTACGGCGTGCGGAACAGCCGGCTCGCCAAGGAGCGTGGGCTCAGAAGCTAGCGAGAGGGGAATTCGGCCCGGCGCCGTGCGTCGTCGCGCGCCCGGGCCGCCAACCGAAGGGCACCCACTACGGCGTCCACCCGGGCATCGATCGGGCGCAGGGCCGCATCCTCACCCAATCGCGCCAGCACGCTGCGACGGAGCGGCCGGTCCTCGGCGAGCAGCCCGCCGGTCAGGGCCACCCCGATCGGCGGGTCGGCAGCCAGCAGCGGCAACAGGCAGACCGCGAGCTGGACCAGCTCGCGCGCCGCGTAGTCGGCGATGCCCTGGGCGAGCGGATCGCCCTGCGCGGCCACCTCGAGCACGTGGGGCGCCAGGCTGGCGAGCTCCGACGGTGATGCGCTGGCCGCCCAGCGCACCAGCGAATCGAAGTCCGCACTCCTCGTCGCCGACAGCACCCGGTCGCTGAGCGCGGTGCGAGGGCTGCGACCGTCGTGCGCCCGGCTCACCGCACCGAGCGCCGCGCGACCGATCGCATAGCCGCTTCCCTCGTCGCCCATCTGCCATCCATACCCGCCGATGCGCCGGTGACCGCCCTTGCCGTCCCGACCCACCGCGATGCTCCCCGTGCCGGCGCTGACCACGATGCCCGGGCCCTGGTCGAACGCGCCCGCTAGCGCCAGCTCGATGTCGGTGGTCACGACGACCCGCTGGGCGAGATTCTCGACCCGGAGCGCCTTGGCCAGCTCACTCCGCTCGGGCTCCCGGCCCGCGCCGGCCGCGCCGACCAGCAGCACGTCGCCGCTCAGCTTCCCGGTGCCGGCCAGGGCGCGCCTCACGACTTCGGCGATCATCCCCGCCGATGCGAGCGCGCGGCCCGGCCGCACCGCCGCGCCGGGACCGTCCGCACGGGTGAGGACGTCGCCGCCCTCGGACACGCCTACCGCGGTCTTGCTCCCGCCGACGTCGGCACCGATCAGAAGTGGCATACGAAAGATTCATCCGAGTTGCGCGTTGTCATCCGGCTCAGGATGGCGCTTTCGCCGGTCCTCCCGCCTGCCTGTCCGCCGGAAGATAGCTGAGCAGAACTCCGCTGCCGAAGGCGAGCAGGGTGCCGAGCGGCACATACCAGGGCCAGGCCAGACGGCCCACCGGCGAGAGCCACTCGAGGCCCGGCAGAAGGGCGAATCGCTTGGCGAAGATGACGACGAGCATCACGCACACGGTGATGGCGACGGCGCCCACCACGTCCCGCCCCCGCGCCCTCGGCCACTGCCCCGCGAGGAGATAGGTGCCGAGCAGGGGACCGTAGGTGATCGATGCGATCGAGAGCGCGAGCACCACCACCGGCGTGTCGTTGCCGCGCGACGCGATGTGGAAATAGAGCGCGCCGAAGATCAGCCCCGTCGCCCAGGCAGCGGAGAAGAGCCGACCCACCCGCAACAGATGCACGGGATCGGTGCGGCCGGTGTAGGACGAGTAGAGGTCGTGCGTCGCGGAGGAGGCGAGGGAGTTGATCGCCGAGCTGTGAGTGCCCATCGCGGCGGCCAGGATGCCCGCGATCACCAGTCCGGCGAGCCCAACCGGAAGCTGATCCACCACGAATCGGGGGAAGAGCTGATCGCTCGGCACGCCTTCCGGAGCCAGGCCGGCGGACCAGATGGCCAGGCCGACCAGGAGGAAGAGGGTGAACTGGAAGATCACCATCACCCCGGAGCCCACCAGCGCAATCCGCGCGTCCCGCAGCGACCGGGTGGCCAGGAGCCGCTGCACGATGAGATGGTCGGTGCCGTGCGACGCGGCCGACAGCAGTGCTCCGCCCACGATCCCGCCGAGCAACGTGTAGGTGCGGGTGAGCGAGAGCGTCGGGTCCACCAGCCGGAGCTTTCCCTCGGCCGCGGCGAGACTAAGGGCGTGGCCCGCGCCGCCCGCGAGGTGCCAGGCGACGAACAGCGCGCCGATGCCGCCGGCGAGGTACACGGAGAGCTGCAGGACGTCGGTCCACACCACGGCCTTGAAGCCGCCGAACCAGGTGTAGATCATCGTGACCACGCCCATCGCGACGATGGATGTCGGGATGCTCCACCCCGTCACGAGAGCGAGTGGAATGGCGCTGGCGAACACGCGCACCGCGTCGCCCAGAAAGCGGGAAAGGAGGAAGATGGTGCTGGTGAGCCGCCTGGTGGTCACCCCGAACCGGTGTTCCAGCCGCGCGTACGCGGTTTCCTGGTCGCCGCGGAAGTAGCCGGGCAGCAGCCACATCGCCACGCCGATGCGGCCGATGAGATAACCGATGGTGAGCTGCAGGAAGGTGAGATCGCCCCGGGCGCCGATACCGGGAATGGAGATCACCGTCAGCGCCGACGTCTCGGTGGCCACGATCGAGAGCAGGATCGCCCAGGCGGGCAGGTCGCGCGCGCCGAGGAAGTAGTCGCTCGCGCTCCGCTGGTGTCGAGCGACCCACAGCCCGACGCCCAGGGTGAACACGAAGTACAGGCCGACGACGACGACGTCGAGGGTATGCAGGCGGCTGTCCTTCAGGAAGTGGAAGCGTGCGGGGGCCGATGTCGCATGCGAAGAGGGTGGCCGGGCGAGCGATGCTCGCGCGGCCACCCTCTTCAATTTTCACGCGGTGCGCGTCACCCGCTCAGGCCGTGAAGCTGCTGCCGCACCCGCACCCACCGGTCGCGTTGGGGTTGCTGAAGGTGAACCCCGAGCCCTGCATCGAGCTCACGTAGTCGATCGTGATGCCGGTCAGGTACTGGGCGCTGAATCCGTCCACGAAGAGCCGCACCCCGTTCACCTCGGTGACGAAATCGTCGTCGAGCGGGCGCTCTTCGATGTTCAGGCTGTACTTGAATCCGGAGCAGCCACCGGGCAGGACGCTGACCCGGAGGCCCGCGCTCTCGGCCGGCACCTGCTCCTGAACGATGAACTTCTGGACTTCCTCGGCCGCCCGCCCCGTCAGGATCACGGTGAGCCCACCCGCTGGGGCCTGCTGGTCGGTACCGCTCATGGTGCGCTCCTTGAGACTGACGTTGGGCCGGGGCTGGGGCCGGTCCGATGGCCGTAAGCTAACGACTGCTAAGCGGCTCTGTCAACGTCGGTCTGAAGCCTGGTATCACTGCGCAAGTTATTGTAAATCAACAAGAAAGCCAGCACGGACAGGATGCCGTACGCCGCCCCCCGGGCCCCGTGTCCGGTGACCATCGCCCCGATCGCGAACACGGCGGCGTAGACCGCGCAGACTCCGGCCACCCAGTTGACCCACGACAGGGCACCCCCGGGGATCGGGTCGTCGCCGAACCCCAGTCGGGTGGAGACGCGCCGCCAGCCGGGTCCGCCCGGCCGGACCCGGCTGTAGAAGCGGTCGAGCGTGGCATCGGACTCGGGCGCCGTCATGAAGGTCACCGCGAGCCAGACCACGGTGGTGACGCCGACCGTGATGAGCATCGTCACGGCGTAACTGGAGGAGGCGGTGTCGCCCAGGTCGAGTCCCATGGTCTGCAGCACGATGCTGGTCACCAGGGATGCGCTCATGGCGCTGATCTCCGACCAGGCGCTCACCCGCCACCAGTACCACCGCAGGATGAGCACCAGCCCGGTGCCGGCGCCGAGCCCGAGCAGCACTTTCCACCCCTGCTCGACGCTCGATAGCAGGGCCATCACGCCGAGTGAGAGGACCATGAGCAGTCCGGTGGCCAGCCGGGAGGCCAGCACCTGGGCGCGTTGGCTCGCGTCGGGCCGCAAGAAGCGCAGGTAGATGTCGTTGACGAGATACGACGCGCCCCAGTTGAGATGGGTGCTGATGGTGCTCATGTAGGCGGCGGCGAACGCGGCGAGCATCAGGCCCTTGAAGGGAGAGGGCAGCACGTCCACCATCACCCGCACGTAGCCCTCTTCCGGATTGGGCAGGTTGGGATACCGGATCGCGGCGACGAACCCGACCAGGATCCACGGCCACGGCCTCAGCGCGTAGTGCGCGATGTTGAACCAGAGGGTCGCCAGGAGCCCATGCCGCTCGTCCTTTGCGGACAGGATCCGCTGAACGATGTAGCCGCCGCCGCCGGGCTCCGCGCCGGGGTACCATGCCGCCCACCACTGAACGGCCAGGAACACCAGCAACGTGGAGAGAGGGAGCCAGGCCTGGTCGGTCGGCGGGATGATGCCGAAGGCCGCCTCGGTACGAGCCGTAGTGGGTGGTGGCCTGCGCGACCAACGAGTCCATGCCGCCCACCCACTCGACAGCGAGCACCGCGAGCAGGATGGATCCGGCCATCGCGACGACGAACTGGAAGGCGTCGGTCACGATGACGCCCCACAGCCCGGCGAGCACGCTGTACCCGGCGGTGACGGCGAAGAGCGCGATCGCCGCCACCCACGGGTTCACGTCCAGCGTGATACCGAGGATGGTGACCATGGCGCGCGTCACCCAGCCCATGATGATCAGGTTGATGGGAAGGGCGAGGTAGAGCGCGCGAAAACCCCGGAGTACCGCCGCCGGCCGACCGCCGTAGCGCAGCTCGGCGAACTCCACATCGGTGAGGACGCCGGCCCGGCGCCAGAGCCGGGAAAAGAAGAACACGGTCAGGATCCCGGAGAGCGCACCGTTCCACCAGAGCCAGTTGCCGGCCACGCCGTACTTCGCGACCAGGCCCGCCACGGCGAGCGGCGTGTCGGCGGCGAACGTCGTCGCCACCATGGACGTCCCGGCGAGCCACCAAGGGAGCGAGCGGCCGGACACGAAATAGTCGGCCAGCGACTGACCGGCCCTCCGCGTGTAGGCCAGGCCGATGGCCGCCGAGGCCACGAAGTACAGCGCGACGATCACCCAGTCCGACAGCTCGAGAGTCATGGCGGGTCTCGTGGAGGTGGAATGCTCACCGCGGGGGAGACACCCGGCGCTCGACGCCCCAGCCCCGAGCGTAGAGCGGGGGAATGGAAATCGGCAGCTTGCCGGTGATCGGGGCCGCGCCCGCCAGCGCCCGGGCCATCGCTTCCTCGGTCACCGGGTTGGACCGCCACCCGATCAGATACGAGCCTACATCGGTGAGTTGCGAGATGACATACGGGTTCCCCAGCGAGACCAGGATGGTAGGCCGGGTGCGGGCGCTCGACGAGATGAGCGTGGACAACCTCGCCGGCAGTCCGATGCTGCCGCGCCCCGCGGACGGCTTGTCGGCGGTGACGAAGAGGGCGACCGGCCGCTGTGCCAGCGACGACGTTGCCGAATCGTAGCTGCCCGCGCCGCTCCCGGGCCAGAGACGCGTCACCGTCGGCTGCGAATCCCAGTCTCCGCAGTTCCATCGTCAGGGCGAGCCCGATGCTGCGATTCTCCTCGTCCGCGTAAGTCACCACCGTGATCGGTGGCCGCGCGGCGCGGAGGCCGTGCACGGTGCCGTTCACGTCCTTCACCATCACCACCGACCGGCCGGCCATCGTCGCGGGCCTCTTCGAGAAAGCGCGCGCTCCCGACAATCTCCGGCACGCTGTCGAGCGCCACGGTCCGACGGGTGAACAGACCCAGGTCACGCTTGATCTGGAGCACCCGCCGAACGGATCGATCCAGCCGTTCTGGGGTGATGGTCCCCGCGGTCACCGCGGCGGCCATCGCGTCGATCGCGGCGGCCGGGTCGGCGGGCTGAAGCAGCAGGTCGGCGCCGGCGATGAAGGCGCGCACCGACGCATCCGCGCCGTACCCATTGACGACCGCACCCATGTCGAGCGCGTCGGTCACCACCAGCCCGTCGAACTTGAGTGAGTCCCGCAGGATGCCGGTGAGAACGCCGGGCGCCATGGTCACGGGCCGAAGCTCGCCCCGGTCGATCTCCGGCAGCGCGATGTGGGCCGACATCACCGCTCCAACGCCGGCGTCGATCGCGGCCCGGAACGGCACCAGCTCGATCGAGTCGAGCCGAGCCCAGGCGGAGCCGATCACCGGGAGTGCCAGGTGGGAGTCGGTCCCCACGTTCGCCGTGCCCGGGGAAGTGCTTGACCGTGGCCAGCATCCCGTTGTCCTGCAGGCCGCGGACCTCGGCGGCCACCATGCGTCCCACCGCGGCGGGGTCCTCGCCGAACGAGCGGATGTTGATGATCGGGTTGTCGGGGTTGTTGTTGACGTCGGCCACCGGGGCGAACGCGAGGTGCACCCCGACCGCGCGTCCCTCGAGCGCGGTGATGCGCCCCATCTCGTAGGCGAGGCTGTCGCTCCCCGTGGCGGCCACGCCCATATTGGGGGGCAGCGGCGTGCCGCCGTTGAACCGGATGCTGGTGCCGGCCTCGAGATCCGACGAGACCAGCAGGGGAAGGGCCGAGCGCTGTTGCAGCCGGTTGAGCTTGGCGGCGATGTCGAGCGGCGAGCCCACCGAGACGATGATGCCGCCCACGTGGAGCGAATCCACCCACGTCTCCATCCGGGCGAACGCGGCCGCGTCGTACGCGGCATAGGTGCCCGGAATCCAGGCCACGACCAGTTGCGCGATCTTGTCCCGCGGACGGAGAGCGCGGCGAGCAGCGTCGTCCACCTCGGGTGCGCCGCGGAGGCTCGGGACGGAATGGCTCGGGTTGCGGCGAGGCCGCGGGCCCAGCCGACCCACCACCGCAGGCGCAGAGCAGTATCGTCACGATCGCGAGGAGCTTGGCGTGCACAGGTCTCATTTCCTGCTGTCGGGATGGATCTGCTGGTCGCTCGGATGCGCGGCGCCGGGACCGGCGTCCGCGCCGGCGAGCGCGCCGCCGGGTGCGGCCCGGCATCGAGGTCCTGCTCGCCGACAGTGCGGGCCTGGTCCGCGACCGGCGGGTCGGCCTGGTGACCAACCAGTCGGGCGTGGATGCCGACAGTGTCAGCGACGTGGTGCGATTGCGGGCGGCCGGCGTGCGGCTCGTGGCGTTGTTCAGCCCCGAGCACGGCTTCCGGGGCGCGGCCGACCCCGGCGCCGCCGTCGCGTCGTCGGTGGATTCGGCCACTGGCCTTCCAATCTATAGTCTTTACGGCCGGACTTCCGCCCCGACCGACGAGATGCTGGCCGGGATCGACGTGTTGCTGGTGGATCTGCAAGATGCGGGCGCGCGCTACTATACCTACATCACCACCACCGTGGACGTGATGCAGGCGGCGGCCCGCAATCGGCATCCCGGTGGTGGTGCTGGACCGGCCGAATCCCATCGGCGGGGCGGTGCAGGGCAATGTGCTCGAGGCCGGAGCACGTCACGGCCGTGGGCCGGCTCGTCGTGCCCATGCGGCACGGCCTGACCCTGGGCGAGCAGGCGCGTCTCGCGCGGTCCGACCTGGCGTCTGACGGTCCAGTTGTCGGTGGTCCCGGCCGCCGGCTGGCGGCGGAGACATGCCCTTCGACCAGACCGGTCTGCCGTTCATCCCGCCCGAGTCCCAATCTCCGCACGCTCGAGAGCCTCTACCACTATCCGGGCCTCTGCCTGTTCGAGGGGACCAACCTGTCGGTGGGACGAGGCTCCGACGGCGCCCTTCGAGCAGATCGGCGCGCCGTGGCTGGACACGACTGCCGTGCTCGCCGCCTTCCGCTCGGCCGGTCTCGCCGGGCGTGCGGGCGCGCGGGTGTCACCTTCACGCCCGCACGTCCCGGGCGACGGCAAGTACGCCGACACGGTGCTGGCCGGGATCCGCCTCGAGGTCACCGACCGGGCAGCCTACGACCCGCCCGCCGCCGCGGTGTACCTCCTCGCCGCGGTTCTCGGCCGGCATCGCGAGACGTTCCAGTGGATCCCGCGACACATCGACCGCCTGGCGGGTACCACGTCGCTCGCGTTGGCGCTCGATGCGGGCGACCGATCCCGCGCGGGATCATCCGAGAGCTGGGCGCCCGGACGGCGAGCCTTCCTGGCACGGCGGAAAGCCGCGCTCCTGTACCCGGAGTAGCGGGCCGTGAAGTGGCCGCCCCGATCCATGTGGCGTAATTGCCCTAACCGGTTCTGCCGATTATCCTTTGCCCCGGCGTTGGGTCGGGGTCCGGGCGTGTTTCCATACGGCTTTGCCGAGGGGTCGAGACAAGCGTGAAGCTCCTGGGAGCGCTGGAGAAGCCGTTCTACGCCGCAGTAAACCCGCTGGTGGACCGGCTGATCCGAGCCGGGGTCCGGCCGAACACGATCACGACCGTCGGGACCGGACTCGTGCTGATCTCCGCGCTGGCCTACGGGCTCGGGCACATCCGGCTGGGCGGCGCCCTCCTGCTGCTCAGCGGGGTGGCCGACACGCTCGACGGGCAGGTGGCCCGCGGCGGCGCCATGGTGACCAAGTTCGGGGCGTTCTACGACTCCACGCTGGACCGGGTGGGGGACGGCGCCACCTTCATCGGCATCGGCGCCTTCCTGCTGACCGCCCCCGACGTGGCCTATCGGGTTCCCGCGGTCATCGCCTGCATGGTGGCGATTCTGAGCTCGCTCCTGGTCTCCTATGCCCGGGCGCGGGCGGAAGGCCTCGGCACTCGACTGCAAGGTCGGTATCGCCCAGCGGGCGGAGCGCATCCTCGGCCTCGGCGTCGCCTCGCTGCTCGCCGGAGCCGGCCCCAGTGCCCTGCTGCTGGAGGGACTGGTGGCGCTCCTCGCGATCGCCTCGATCATCACGGTGATCCAGCGCTTCGCCTACGTGCATCGCGCCGCCAACGGGGTGGAAGAGACCCGTTCGCGGCCCATCGAGCGGGCGGCGACGCTCGATCCTCTCGCGAAAGGACGTTAGCAGTGCCTGAACAGGCGGCCCGGCGGATCGCGCCGGCGGAAGGAAAGCTCGGAGTGCTCTGCGTCGGCCTCGGCGCGGTGGCGACGACCTTCATCGCGGGCGTGGAGAACGTGCGCCGCGGCGGAGCCAAGCCGATCGGCTCGCTCACCCAGATGGGCACGATCCGGCTCGGCAAGCGCACCGAGGGCCGGGCCCCTCTCATTCGCGACTTCGTGCCGCTGGCGGCGCTGGACGACCTGGTGTTCGGCGCCTGGGACCCGGTGCCGGACGATGCCTACGCCGCCGCGCTACACGCCGGTGTGCTCGACCGCCACGAGCACGTCGAGCCGATCGGCGATTTCCTCAAGTCGCATCAAGCCGATGCCCGCGGTGTTCGACCAGCAGTACGTCAAGCGGCTCGAGGGAAAGAACGTCAAGACCGGGAAGACCAAGCGCGATCTGGCGGAGGCGCTGCGCAAGGACATCCGCGACTTCAAGGCCAAGCACGGCTGCAACCGGCTGGTCATGGTCTGGTGCGCGTCCACCGAGATCTTCATCAGCCCGGGCCCGACGCACTGGACGCTGGACGCCTTCGAGCGGGCGATGGACGCCGGCGACCAGTCGATCGCGCCGAGCATGCTGTACGCCTGGGCGGCCCTGATGGAAGGCGTGCCGTTCGCCAACGGCGCCCCCAATCTCACCTGCGACTTCCCGGCGATGGAGCAGCTCGCCAAGGATCGCGGGATCGCCATCGGCGGCAAGGACTTCAAGACCGGCCAGACGATGGTCAAGACGGTGCTCGCGCCGATGTTCAAGGCGCGGATGCTCGGCGTGGCCGGGTGGTACTCGACCAACATCCTGGGCAACCGGGACGGCGAGGTGCTCGACGATCCGGAGAGCTTCAAGACCAAGGAAGAGTCGAAGCTCGGGGTGCTGGAGTACATCCTCCAGCCGAAGCTCTATCCCGAGCTCTACGGCAACCTCTTCCACAAGGTGCGGATCAACTACTATCCGCCCCGGGGCGACAACAAAGAGGGCTGGGACAACATCGACATCTTCGGGTGGCTCGGCTACCCGATGCAGATCAAGGTCGACTTCCTCTGCCGGGACTCGATCCTCGCCGCGCCGCTGGTGCTCGACCTGGCGCTGTTCTTCGACCTCGCGCAGCGCGCCGGGCTCAGCGGCATTCAGGAGTGGCTCTCCTTCTACTTCAAGAGCCCCCAGGTCGCGCCGGGCCTGTATCCCGAGCACGACCTGTTCATTCAGCAGATCAAGCTGAAGAACACCCTGCGATACCTGATGGGTGAGGAGCAGATCACCCATCTGGGGATCGAGTACTACCAGGATGACTGAAGAGCCGCGCACGCGCGATGAAGATGATACTTTCATCGCACTCACGCTCACGCCCGACCAGACCGCTCGCCCTCGCGACCGAGTTCTTCGGCTCCCGGCTCACGCCGGTGGCCGAGGGCGTCCGCCAGCGGACCTTCTCCGGCACGATCGGCCGGATCGACGTCGCCGTGCAGGCCGAGGGCGGCCACTACACCCTGGTGACCATCGAGACCGACCAGGTCGGCGAGAGCGAGGCCGACAAGCTGGCGAAGCGCTTTCTCACCATCGCGCACGCCGCGACCCATGCCGCCCACCGTCCCATCGGCGCTTACTGAGCGCCGCCCGAAGCCCAGGAGAGATTTAACGATGAAGCTGCCCCGCCCGGCGTTCCGTTCCCTCACGCTGTTGCTGCTCCTGCTGGGGGCCTTCGCCCCGGTAGCCGTGTCGTTGGCCGGCGCCCAGGAACCCGCGCAGGCCGCGGCTCCCGAGCACCGTCCCGGCGGCGAGGTGAACATCCGCCTGCCCGATCTGAACCAGGGCGATTTCCTGGGCTTCACCGGACACGAGATCCTGCTCTCGGGACTCCTGGTCTGCGTGCTCGGCCTGCTCTTCGGCCTCTGGAGCTACACCCGGGTGAAGAACCTGCCGGTGCACCGCTCCATGGCGGAGATCTCCGAGCTGATCTATGAGACCTGCAAGGCCTACATGATCCAGCAGGGCAAGCTGCTGCTGGTGCTGCTCGGCTTCATCGGCACGGTGATCGTGGTGTACTTCCTCCTCACCGGGCTGGAGCTCTCCAAGATCGCGATCATCCTGCTGTTCAGCATCATCGGCATGGCGGGCAGCTACGGCGTGGCGTGGTTCGGCATCCGGATCAACACGTTCGCCAACTCCCGGACCGCCTTCGCGAGCCTGCGAGGGAAGGCGTGGCCGGTGAGCGACATCCCGCTGCGCGCGGGCATGAGCGTGGGGATGATGCTGATCTCGGTCGAGCTGCTGTTCATGCTCGCCATCCTGCTCTTCATTCCGGCCGACGTCGCCGGCGCCTGCTTCCTCGGCTTCGCCATCGGCGAGTCGCTCGGCGCGGCGGCGCTCCGGATCGCGGGCGGCATCTTCACCAAGATCGCTGACATCGGCGCCGACCTCATGAAGGTCGTCTTCAAGATCAAGGAAGACGACGCGCGGAACCCCGGGGTGATCGCCGACTGCACCGGCGACAACGCGGGCGACTCGGTCGGGCCGACCGCGGACGGGTTCGAGACCTACGGCGTCACCGGCGTCGCGCTGATCACCTTCATCGTGCTCGCCGTGGGGGATACGACGGTTCAGGCGCAGCTGTTGGTCTGGATCTTCCTCATGCGCGTCATGATGGTGCTGGCCTCCGGCTTCTCCTACCTGATCAGCAACGCCATGTCGCGGGCCAAGTACGGCAACGCGACGCGGTTCAACTTCGAGTCACCCCTCACCCACCTGGTGTGGTTCACCTCGATTCTCTCGGTCGTGCTGACCTATATCGTCTCCTACCTGATCGTGCCGGATCTCGGGGGGAACGGCGACCTCTGGTGGCAGCTCTCCAGCGTGATCACCTGCGGCACCCTGGCCGGCGCGATCATCCCGGAAATGGTGAAGGTATTCACCAGCACCGACTCCCGGCACGTGCGCGAAGTGGTCAGCGCATCCCGCGAGGGTGGCGCGTCGCTCAACATCCTGTCCGGACTGGTCGCCGGCAACTTCTCGGCCTACTGGCTCGGCATCGCGATCATGCTGTTGATGTCGATCGCCTACGCGGTGAGCACGCTGGGGCTGGGCGAGATCATGCAGGCGCCCGCGATCTTCGCCTTCGGCCTGGTCGCCTTCGGCTTCCTGGGCATGGGGCCGGTCACCATCGCCGTGGACAGCTACGGCCCGGTCACCGATAACGCGCAGTCGGTGTACGAGCTCTCGGTGATCGAAACAGATTCCCGGGGTGCAGCAGGAGATCCAGAAGCAGCACGGGTTCGAGGTGAACTTCGAGACCGCGAAGGAGCTGCTGGAGGAGAACGATGGCGCGGGGAACACCTTCAAGGCCACCGCCAAGCCGGTGCTCATCGGCACCGCGGTGGTGGGCGCGACCACGATGATCTTCTCGATCATCATGGCGCTGACCCACGGCCTCACCAGCGGCATGGAGAATCTGTCGATCCTGCACCCGCCGTTCCTGCTCGGGCTGATCACCGGCGGCGCCGTGATCTACTGGTTCACCGGCGCCTCGATCCAGGCGGTCACCACCGGCGCCTACCGCGCCGTGGAGTTCATCAAGGCGAACATCCGGCTCGAGGGCGTCACCAAGGCGTCGGTCGAAGACAGCCGCAAGGTGGTGGAGATCTGCACCCAGTACGCCCAGAAGGGGATGTTCAACATCTTCCTCGGCGTCTTCTTCTCCACGCTCGCCTTCGCCTTCATCGAGCCGTTCTTCTTCATCGGCTACCTGATCTCGATCGCGATGTTCGGTCTGTTCCAGGCCATCTTCATGGCCAACGCCGGCGGCGCCTGGGACAACGCGAAGAAGATCGTGGAGACCGAGCTCAAGATGAAGGGAACCGACCTGCACGACGCCTCGGTGGTGGGCGATACGGTCGGTGATCCGTTCAAGGACACCTCGTCCGTCGCGCTGAACCCGGTCATCAAGTTCACCACCCTCTTCGGGCTGCTCGCGGTCGAGCTCGGCGTCTACCTGGTCGCCGGGGGCAATGGGATGCTGTCCAAGGTCCTGGCCGTGGCCTTCTTCCTGGTGGCGATGTTCTTCGTCCACCGGTCGTTCTACGGCATGCGAATCCAGGCGGAGGAGTCAGGCGACCGCCGCGGGACGGGCGGTACCGCTCAAGGTCTAGCCGGGCGCTGGGGGCCGCGCCCTAGGGCGCGCTCACCGGCGCGTAGTCGCCGTACTGCTCGAGCGCCTCCTGCGTCGCCTGCCGGAGGCGCTCTGCCGTTTCCGCAGTGAGTCCCGCCGGCACCGGCCCCGCCGGCGGAAGTCCCGAGAGCCCCGCGAAAATGGTGAGTGCCGCCGCGTAGCTCCCCGCCATGGTGGGATGGAAGCCGTCCCCGCCGTAGAGCGCCAGCATCGGCATGGACCCGCCAGGCCGCGCGCCAGGCTTCCCCGGCCGGCAGGAAGTAGCCGCTGACGTCCCGCGCGGCGAGCGCGTAGGAATCCCGCACCCGGTCGAAAAATTCGAGACGCGCTCGCTCCGGCCATACCATATAGAGCGCCGAGCGGCCGCCGGCCTGCCGGATCAGTCCGTCGAACTCTCCGACCCATTGCCGGAGGTTGACCCGGCTGTCGGCGCAGCGACGAAGGTCCCTGCTGCAGGACCACCGCGTCCCAGTGCCCGCTCTGGATCCGCGTCCGGGCGGCGCCCCGGTCCCAGTGATCCTCCAGGCTCGCGCCGCCCAGGAGCTGCGCCTCGATGTGCCAGCCGAGTCCGGCCGCCGAGGCCAGCGTCCGGACCAGACCGGGGACGTCGTTCACCTCGGTGAGGCTGTTGCCGATGAACAGCACCCGGGCCCCGGCGCCGAGGCCGGGCGGGTTCGGGATCGGCGGCCCCGGCGGCGGTGCCGGCGGGGGCTCGGAGGGAGGCGGGGGAGGCTCCGGTGTGGGTGGTGGCGTCGGTGGCTGGGTTGGGGGCTCCTCCGGCGGAGGATTGCCGGTCGGCGGCGAGATCAGATCCGGCGACGAGCTGGCGCAGCTCAGGAGCAGGAGTATCGCGAGGGATCTCGTGATCGCCCTCGGCCGACGGTGATGCATGGGTTTGTTTCCTCGTCCGCTCTGGGAGTGTGGTGGGATCTCCGGCCGGTCATAGGTGACGCCTGGAGACTCCCCGATGACACCGTCTGCGTTCCGCTTGACTCCACTTCTCCCCCGGTGGATTTTCCTGCCCGGGTTCAGGCACCCGCACCCAGGAACCGCATGGCCGCCACGTCAGCAACCGTCCCGACCCGCTCCACCGCCGGTGGTCTTCCCCCGCGACCAACTCCTCGAACTGTATTACTGGATGAGGCTTACCCGGTCGCTCGAAGAGCGGCTGGTCAATCTCTATCGGCAGACCAAGGTGGTGGGGGGACTGTTCCGGTCGCTGGGCCAGGAGGCCTGCGCCGTGGGGTCGGCGTACGCGCTGCGGCGCGAGGACGTGCTGTCGCCGCTGATCCGGAATCTGGGCTCCATGCTGGTGAAGGGCGCGACCCCGCTCGAGGTCCTGCGGCAGTACATGGCCAAGGGCGACTCGCCCACCCGCGGGCGCGAGCTCAACATCCATTTCGGCGACGTCGAGGAGCGGAACTTCGTCGGCCAGATCTCCCACCTCGGCGACATGGTGCCGGTGATGGCCGGCGTCACCCTCTCCTTCAAGCTGCGCGGCCAGCCGCGCGTCGGGCCTGGTCTACGTGGGCGACGGCGCCACCTCGACCGGCGCCTTCCACGAGGGGATCAACCTCGCCGCCGTGCAGCGCTGCCCGCTGGTGGTGATCGTCGAGAACAACCGCTACGCCTACTCCACGCCGACCGAGCAGCAGTGCGCGGCCGAGCGACTGGCCGACAAGGCGGCGGGCTACGGCATTCCCGGCGTCCGGGCCGACGGCAACGACGTGCTCGAGGTGCACCGGGTAACGCGCGAGGCGGTGGACCGCGCCCGCCGCGGGCGAGGGCGTGACCCTGGTGGAGCTGATGACCTATCGCCGGAAGGGCCACGCGGAGCACGACAACCAGTCGTACGTGCCGGCCGGCGAGATCGATCGCTGGGCCAGGGAGAACGATCCCCTCGACCGCTACGTCAAGGTGCTGACCGAGCGGGAGGAGATCGCGCCGGACGAGCTCGCGGCGATCGACGCCCGGGTCGATCGCCGAGATCGACCGCGCCACCGACGAGGCCGAGGCGTCGCCCCCGCCCGAGCCGCTGGACGCGCTGGAAGGCGTGTATGCCGAGCCGGCGCGGATGCCGGTGCTGTGGTACCGCGAGGGCATCCGGAGCGCGGTGGAGCGGCACGAGCGCCCGTCGAGCTGGGGAACGCACGATGGCTGAGGTGACCTACCTCGAGGCGATCCGGCAGGGGCTGTTCGAGGAGATGGAGCGCGATCCCGACGTCTTCTGCATGGGCGAGGACATCGGCGCGTACGGCGGCGCGTTCAAGGTCACCGAGGGCCTGCTCGACCGGTTCGGCGCGGGGCGGGTGATCGATACCCCGATCAGCGAGACCGGCTTCGTCGGCGCCGCCGCCGGCGCGGCGCACATGGGGATGCGGCCGGTGTGCGAGATGCAGTTCATCGACTTCGTCTCCTGCGCGTACAGCATCCTGACCAACTACGTCGCCACCGCGCGGTATCGGGCGTTCCTTCCCTGTCCCATGGTGGTGCGCGGGCCGAGCGGAGGCTACGTGCGGGGCGGCCCCTTCCATTCCCAGAATCCCGAGGCCGCCTTCCTCCACACGCCGGGCCTCAAGATCGTCTATCCGGCGACGGCGTCGGATGCCAAGGGTCTGCTCAAGGCCGCGATCCGCGACGACGATTGCGTGCTCTTCTTCGAGCACAAGTACCTTTACCGGCGGATCAAGGAAGAGCTGCCTCAGGGCGACCACGTCGTCCCCATCGGCAAGGCGCGGGTGGCCCGGGAGGGCAGGGACCTTTCCATCATCACCTACGCCGCGACGGTGTGGAAGGCGCTCGAGGCCGCGGAGCAGCTCGAGCGGGAGGACGGACTCTCGGTGGAGGTGCTCGATCTGCGCTCGCTGCTGCCGATGGACGATGAGGCGATCGCGGCGACGGTGAAGAAGACCAACCGCGTGCTGATCGTGCACGAGGACACCGTCACGGGCGGCATCGCCGGCGAGATCACGGCGCGGATCCAGGACCTGGCCTTCGAGTGGCTCGACGCGCCGATCAAGCGGGTTGCCGCGCACGACGTGCCCCTGCCGTACGCGCCGCAGCTGGAGGACTTCGTGCTGCCGCAGACCACGGATATAGTCAGGGCGGCCAGGTGGGTGGCTGAGTTATTAGCTATGAGCTATGAGCTATGAGCTATGAGCTATGAGCTATGAGCTGAGCTGTGCAGCTGTGAGCTGTGCGGTGATTGAGTACCGGGGTGAGTCTGGCGCTGTCCGTACGCGACGGCACCTCGTGCATCGGCTCGGACCAGGTCGGTGTGCAGCTGGCTGGCGACTCATAGCTCATAGCCTAGCTCATAGCTAATAGCTCATAGCTTCCAAAAAGGAGCATCAGTAATGGCGACCATAGACGTCATCATGCCCCAGATGGGCGAGTCCATCGCCGAGGGGACCCTGTCGCGCTGGATCAAGAAGCTGGGCGATCCCGTGAAGCGGGACGAGCCGATCTTCGAGATCTCCACCGACAAGGTGGACGCCGAGATCCCGGCTCCGGCCGCGGGCGTGCTCAGCGAGATCCTGGTGCAGGAGGGCCAGACCGTCGCGGTCCAGACCGTGGTGGCCAAGATCGAGACCGAGGCGGCGGCGGGAGCGGCGAAGCCTGCGCCGTCGGCGCCTGCCTCCGCGCCCCTCGGCACCGCGCCTCCGGCTCCCGCGAAGCCGGCTGCGGCGTCAGCGAGCGCTCCGGCGCCCGCCCCGAAGGCGGCTCCGGCGCCTGCCGCCGCCCCCGAGCCCGCGGCCCGCCCGGCCGCCGAGAAGGCTCGGCCCGCCGCGGTCGCCGAGGGCAATGGTGAGGTGGAGACCGCGGAGGAGCGGCTCCGGCGGCGGTCCACGCCGCTGGTGCGAAAGATGGTGGCGGAGCACAACCTCGATCTGCGCGAAATCCCCGGTACCGGCATCGCCGGCCGGGTGACCAAGAACGACGTGCTGGGCTACATCGACGGCGCCGGAACGCGAGAGGCACCGGCCACGCCGGCCTCACCCGCGGCGCCGGCGGCCGCGCCGGCGCTCCCGCACCGCGCCGGCGGGGCAGCCCGCCACGGCGCCCACCGGGGTCGAGCCCTGGGAAGGCGACCGGGTCGAGCCGTGGAGCCGGATCCGGAAGCTCACCGCCGAGCACATGGTCATGTCGCGGCGGGTGTCTCCCCACGTCAACACGATCTTCGAGATCGACTACTCGCGTGTGGCTCAGCTCCGGGCCAAGCAGAAGAAGTCGTATGCCGACCGCGGGGTGAACCTCACCTTCCTCGCGTTCATCGCGAAGTCGGTCGCGGATGCGTTGCGCCGCCACCCCACGCTCAATGCGGCGGTGACGGGTGAAGCGACCATTCTCCGCCGCGACATCAATCTCGGCATCGCCGTGGCGCTGGACTGGGGACTGATCGTCCCGGTCATCAAGCATGCCGACGAGCTGGCGCTTCTCGGTCTCGCCCGGGCGATCAACGATCTGGGCGAGCGGGCCCGCGCCAAGAAGCTCAGCCCCGACGAGGTACAGAAGGGCACCTTCACTATCACGAACCCGGGTGGGTTCGGTTCCATCATCGGCACGCCGATCATCAATCAGCCGCAGGCGGCCATTCTGTGCGTCGGCGCGATCGAGAAGCAGCCCGCCGTGATCACCGTGGACGGCACCGACACCATCGGCGTGCGCACCAAAGGCATGCTGGCCCTCGCCTTCGATCACCGGATCGTGGACGGGGCCGATGCCGACCGGTTCATGGCCGACGTCAAGAAGTCGCTCCAGGAATTCCCCGAGGCGGCGGTCTAGGGTGGGGCGCACTCTCACCGTCTCTCGGGTGAGGGTGCGGCCCGGAGGGGAGGAGGAGTACCTGGCGGCCGTGCGGGAGCTGGCCCGCCTGGCGGAGGTGCGCGGCTGGCATCTCTGGGTGTTTCGGAGGCCCGATGCGACGGGCACCTTCCTGGAGTGCAGCGAGAGTCGGAGCCGGGAGACGCACCGTACGGGGGCGGCCCGACCCGAGGACGAGCAGCGACTGGAGCAGCGGATACGCGCCGTGGCCGAGTACGCGGACGGCGCGTGGGAGCTTTGGGAGGAGGTCAGGTAGATGCCCAGGCGGATCATCGAGGTGGACGGCGAGCGCTGGGAAGTCGCGGTCAGCGGCCGGTCCACCCAGTACACGAAGGACGAGTTCGGCCTCGTCTTCACCCGAGGGACCGGGCCGGACCGCGAGCGGCGGGTGGCGCGCTACTCGCCGCTCGGCGCCAAGAGCCGGGAGCTGTCGCTCAATCAGCTGAGCGACAAGGAGCTGCGCGACCTGTTGTCCACCTCGCAGCCCGGATGGACCGCCCCCGAGCTGGACTACCGGCGCTGACCGGGCTCGGTCAGGCGCCGCCTGCCGGGTCGATCATCGATCTCCACGTTCACTCGACGGCCTCCGACGGAGGCCTGGCCCCGGAAGTGGTGGTCGAGCGGGCGCGGGGGGCAGGACTGGGCGCGATGTCGCTCACCGATCACGACACCGTGGCCGGGGTGCCCGCGGCGGTCGCCGCGGGCGAGCGCCTGGGCGTGCGCGTCATCGCCGGGTGCGAGTTCTCCACGGCGGCGCCCTGGGGAGAGATGCACGTGCTCGGGTACTTCCTCCCCACCGAATCGGCCGCGCTCGAGACCTTTCTGGAGCGCTGTCGCGCCGATCGGCTGCGCCGCGCGCGGGAGATGGTGGAGCGGTTGCAGGCGCTGGGCGTGACGCTCGACTTCGACGACGTCCTGCGCCAGGCGCGAGGTGGCGCCGTCGGCCGCCCCCACGTGGCCCGCGCCATCGTGCGTGGGGGCGGCGCGGCGACGATGTCCGAGGCCTTCGACCGCTACATCGGCCGCCGCCGCCCCGCGTTCGTGGAGAAGGTGCTGCCCACCTTCAAGGAAGTCGCCGATCTGGTCCATGCGGTGCGCGGCCTGGTGTCGGTTGCTCATCTCAAGGACCGGGGGACCCGGTCGTTCCTCGAGCGACTCAAGCAGGAGGGGCTCGATGCGATCGAGACCCGGCACCCCAGCCACGATCCCGATATCCGTTCCCGCCTGACCGACATCTCGCTCCGTCTCGGCCTGCTGCGCACCGGCGGCAGCGATTGGCACGGCGATCCCGAGCCCGGCGAGACCCACGGCGCCCTCGGCTCCCAGGAGGTGCCGATGGAGTGGCTGGAGCGTCTCGACCGGCTCCGCGCCGACCTGCCCGCCGCCGCGACTTCCTGAGTCTCCGAGGAACCATGACGACTCGATTCGATTTCTCCGGGAAGGTCGCGCTGGTGACCGGGGTGGGACGCGCCGGCCAGATCGGCAACGCGGTCGCGCTGGCGTTCGGGAAGGCGGGCGCCAAGATCATCGCCTGCGACCTGAACGCGGTGGGCGTGGCGGAACGGGTACGCGAGTTCGCGGCGCAGGGCGTGGATGCGCGCCCCTGTGCCGGCGACCTCACCCAGCGCGACATCGCCGCGATGGCGGTCGAGATGGCGCTCCGGCACTTCGGCCGACTCGACATCGTCGTCAACGTGGCGGGCGGCCTGACGACCTACGGGCCCATCGCCAAGCTGACGGTCGCCGACTTCGACCGCGAGCTCGCCATCAACCTGAAGACGACGGTGCTGGTCTCCCAGGCCGCGATCGAGGAATTGAGTCGGACCCAGGGGTGCATCGTGAACTTCGCCTCCATCGCCTATTTCGCGCCCCAGGCGCCGATGGCGGTCTACAGCGCCGCCAAGGCCGCGGTCGCCGGGTTCACGCAGAGCCTCGCGGTCGAGCTCCGGGACAGAAAGGTGCGGGTGAACGCGGTCGCCCCGGGCACGGTCCGCACCGGCGACAACGTGGCCGCCGCCGGCGAGGACGCGACCTACGTCGAGCTGCATGACATCACCGACGGCGTGCTCTCGCTCGCGAGCCCCGAGTCCGCGTCGGTCACCGGGCACATCCTGCCGATCGCTCCCGGCTCCTCCGGCACGGCCTGATGGAGCTGCGGGGCAAAGTCGCTCTGGTCACCGGTGCGGGCCGCCGTCTCGGCAAGGCGATGGCCCGGGGGCTCGCGGGTCGCGGGATGACCCTCGCCATCCATCACCACGCCTCGTCGGATGGCGCACGGAAGCTTCGCGACGAGGTGCAGGCGGCGGGTGGCCGTGCGGAGTGTTTCGCCGCCGATCTCTCGGACGCGGCCGCGGCTCGCGCGCTCGGCGGCCGCGTGGTGAAAGTGTTCGGGCAGCTCGATGTGCTGGTCAACTCCGCGGCTGTCATGCATCAGGTCGGCTTCGAGGACACCACCCCCGAGCTGTACGACACCGTATTGGGGATCAACCTGCGGTCGGTCTTCTTCTGCACCCAGGGAGCGGCCGCGGCGCTCCGCGCCTCGCGTGGGAAGGTCGTGAACCTGGCTGATCTGGCCGGCCTCCAGCCGTGGCCCGGCTTCGCGGCCCATTCGGTGAGCAAGGCCGGAGTGGTGATGCTGACCAAGGTTCTCGCGCGGGCCCTGGCGCCCGAGGTCACCGTGAATGCGATCGCGCCGGGCGCGGTTCTGGTTCCCGAGGATTACGACGCGGGCGAGCGCGAGCGGCTGGCCAAGGCCACTCCCCTCGACCGCCTGGGGTCGCCGGACGACGTGGTGGCCGCCTTGCTGTTTCTCCTGGAGGGCGGCGACTTCGTCACCGGCGAAGTGCTGGCCGTGGATGGCGGACGACTCCTTCGATAGGGTCGCCCTCGGCGAGGTCGCCATCGTCGGCGGCGGCTGCTATGGGACCTTCTACGCCGGGCAGCTGATCCGGGCCCGAGACCGCGGCAAGGTGACCTACCGCCGACTCCTCGTGGTGGATCGGGACCCGCAGTGTCGCTTCTCCCGGGAGATCGGCTCGACCGACGACGGGCAGCTCGTCATCGCCGAGTGGGGCGCCTTCTTCGACCAGTGGCTGCAGCCTTCGCCGGGCTCGGCGGACGACCGATCCGGTGACGCGATCGTCCCATCTCCTCTGATGCCCCATCTCATGTACGAATGGCTGGTCCGCCGTGCGCGGCTCCGCTGGCCGGGCCGCTCAGTAGAGCAACGCCCGCTGAGCGCACCCGTCGGCACGCCCTACGACGTGCTGGCCCCGGATGGGACCCGGTACGTATCCTACGCGGACTGGCTCTGTCCCACTCATTGCGTCGAGCCCGCCCTGTGTCCCGTGACCCGCGCCCCCCGGACCTGGGAAATGAGCGAGGCGATGGGGCACCTGACCGCCAGACTGGATCGGTCGACCCCCACCGCCGGTCCGGCCCTCTTTGTCTGCCGCCACCGGGTCTTCGGGGTCGGAATGTTCGACGTGGACGAGGTGCTCGCCGGCGACCGGCTGGTGGCGGATGCCGGCAGCGGGGTGGAGGGGGTGGACGTGGTGGTCGGGACGGTGTCAGGATGTCACGGGGCGGCCAGCCTGCTCCACCTGGGCGCCCGGGCCGACCCGGGGTGAACGGGCGGGAACCCCAGTGCGTTCTATATTTGGGCAACCAAACCCGGTCGGAATTGGGGGGAGCGGCATGAGCCGAAGCGAAGTACACGATCTGGTCATCATTGGAGCGGGGCCGGCAGGCCTCTGCGCCGCGATGTACGCCGGCCGGGGCATGCTCGACGCGGTGGTTCTGGAGCGGGGTGTGCCCGGAGGGGAGCTGCTCAATACCGAGTGGATCGACGACTACCCGGGGTTCGAGCACGTGCTGGGCCGTGAGCTCGCGGCCAAGATGGCGGATCACGCCGCCAAGTTCGGCGCGGACCTGCGGCAGGAGAACGTCGAATCCATCGCCCGGAGAGGCGACGGGCTCTTCGAGATCACCACCTCGGGCGGGACCACCTACGAGGCGCCCACCGTGATCCTCACCGCGGGGGGAACGCCGACCAAGCTGGATGTGCCGGGCGAGCTCGAGTACGCGGGCCGCGGCGTGTCCTACTGCGCGGTGTGTGACGGAGCCTTCTTCAAGGGCGAGACTCTCGCCGTCATCGGCGGCGGCGATGCGGCGGTCGAAGAGGCGCAGTTCCTCACCCGCTACGCCAGCAAGGTGTACGTGGTGCATCGCCGCGACCAGTTCCGGGCGTCCAAGATTCTGCAGGAGCGGCTCTTCGCGAACCCGAAGATCGAGGTGATCTGGAACAAGCAGGTGCGCGAGTTCAAGGGCGGACCGTCGGGGCTGCAGTCGGTCGAGCTGGAGGATACCGTGACCGGCGAGCGGTCCTCGCTCGCGGCGACCGGCTCCTTCATCTTCATCGGCTTCCGGCCGAACACGGGCCTGGTGCGTGATCACTTCCGCCATGACGCGGCGGGATACATGGTGACCGACGATCGGATGATGACCTCGATTCCCGGACTCTTCGCGGCCGGCGACGTGCGCGCCCAGCTCACCCGCCAGATCACCACCGCGGTGGGCGACGCCACCACCGCCGCGATTGCGGTCGAGAAGTATCTCACCGAGCGGCGCAGCGCCGCGGTCGCCAAGGCGGACGCCGGTGTCTGATCTCGAGGTGGTCTCCCTGCCCAACGGGCAGTTCGCGGAGAACTGCTATCTGGTGGCCGACCGCCGGACCCGCGAGGCCGTGATCATCGACCCGGGCGAGGAACCGGAGATGTTCCTCGCCGAGCTCGATACTCGGGCCTGGACCCTGCGGGCCATCTGGCTCACCCACGCGCACGTGGACCACATCCTCGGAGTCGGCGCAGGTGAAGGCTGCGACCGGGGTGCCGATTCATCTCCACCCGGCCGACCGCCGGATCTACGACGCGCTGCCGCAGTTCGGGGGCTGGCTGGGCAAGGAGCTCGAGGTCCCGCCGCCACCCGACGTGGACCTGGAAGCCGGGGCCACCCTCCGGATCGGCGGCTTCAGCTACGAGGTGCGGTTCACGCCGGGTCACTCGCCGGGCAGCGTGAGCTTCGTCGGCAACGGGATGGTGTTCGGGGGCGACGTGCTGTTCAATGGCTCCATCGGACGGACCGACCTCCCGGGCGGCGACCTCGACACATTGATGGCCACTATCCACACCCAGTTCCTGTCGCTTCCCGATTCCACCGTCGTCCACAGCGGGCACGGGCCCGATACCACCATCGGGATCGAGCGGCTGACCAATCCCTTCCTCACGGGCAGTGTGCGCGCGTGAGGGTGACGGCTGCGGCTCCGGTAGGCACGTCTTCCGGAGCGGCGGCGAGGGACGGCGCCGGGATCCGCGCGATGACGAGTGCCTCGCCGCTATGCCAGCGGTGCCAATTCCCGGTGTCCGCGCGCGCGCAGGGCTGCAAGAATCCCTGCGCGAACTGCGGAACGGTCTATCCTCTGGGGGACTGCTCTGACTGAGCGATCGGCGGCCGGCATCCTCGACCTCGTGCCGGTGGCAGCCGGGGCGCCGGCCGCGCTCGACATCGCCCGGATCGAGCTCCCGCCGCGGCTCAGGCCGGCCGCCTCGGTCGGCGTCCTCGACATCTCGGAGTTCTTCGGCGACACCACCGGTGGGGTCCGCACCTACCTGCTGGAGAAGGCGACCTACGTGCAGCGCCACGCCGACCTGCGCCAGGTCCTGGTCGTGCCCGGCGCGCGCGACGAGATTCTCGAAGCGGGAGGCGTGCGATGCTATCGCCTCCATGGACCCTCGCATCCCCACGCAGAAGCCCTACCGGTTCATGCTGGCGACCCGATCCACCGCCCGTATCGTGGCTCATGAGCGCCCCGACCTGATCGAGGTCGGGAGCGCCTGGTGCGCTCCCTGGCTGGTGCACCTGGCGACGCGCGGCGTGGACATCCCCGCCGTCTGGTTCTATCACAGCAACTTTCCGCGGATCATCGCGCCCCGCGCCGAGCAGGCCGGATGGGCCCGCCTCACCGCGAGCGCGCTGGCCTGGCGCTACGTGCGACGATTGGGACGGATGGTCCGTGCGACCATCGCCCCGTCACGCGCCGTCGCCGCCGAGCTGGAAAGCGCCGGGGTCGAGAACGTGGTGCATGTGCCGCTGGGCGTGGATCTCGATCGCTTCAATCCGGAGCGGCGCGCCCAGGCGCCGCGGAGACGCGCCGCCGGTACGGGTTGCCGGAGGGTCCGCTCGCGCTCTACGTCGGTCGGCTGGCGGTGGAGAAGGACCTCGACCTGCTGCTGAAGGCCTGGCCGGAGGTCGAGCGCCGCACTGGGGCGCGCCTGGTGCTGGTGGGCGCAGGGCCCGCTGCGCGGTCGTTGCGACGCGGCCCCGGCGGTGCGGGCGCGATCTGGCTGCCCTACGAGCGCGACCGAGATCTGCTGGCGGACCTCTACGCGGCGGTCGATCTCGTGGTGGCGCCGGGATCCGCAGAGACATTCGGTCTCGCCGCGCTCGAGGCGCTGGCCAGCGGCACGCCGGTGCTCTCGGCCGACCGCGGTGGCGTGGCCGAGACGGTAGGACGGTCGGGCGCGGGACGACTCTACGCCTCGGGCGACACCGCCGATCTGGTGGAGGTGGCGGTCGCGCTGCTGGGCGAGGATCTCCCCGCGCTCGGCCGCGAGGGCCGGCGCTACGCCGAGGCTCACCACGGGTGGGATGCGTGTTCGACCGGCTGTTCCAGACCTATCGCCGCGTGCTCGCGGGGTGAGCCTGCTGGTCTCCATTCACGACGTGACGCCCGCGCTCGAGCCCGGCGTGCGGCGGCTGTGGGAGATGTGCGCGGCGCGGGGCATCGCGCCGGCGCTCCTGGTCGTGCCCGACTGGCATGGCGGGTGGCCGCTCGAGCGCTCATCCGGCCTTCGTAGAGTGGCTTCACGGCGCGGTGGCGCGCGGCGCCGAGATCGTGCTGCACGGCGAGCGGCATTCGCATGGCGAGTTCCGGTCGCTCGAGGTCGCGGAGGCGAGCGCGCGGATTCAGCGCGGCGTCGCCCTGCTCCGCGCGCCTCGGCCTCGCCCCGAGCGGATTCGTTCCGCCCGCCTGGCTGGCGCCGGAAGCGACGCACCAGGCGGCTCGGGACGCCGGACTCGGCTTCAGCTGAGGACGCGCATGCGGTCCGCCTCCTCCCGTCGGGGCGCCGCGTCAGGTCGCCGGCGGTGCGGTGGAGCGCACGATCCGCGGTGCGCGCGTGGGGCTCGGTGCTGGTCGCTCGCGGGCCGCTGGCACCTCCAGCGCGGTGCGCGCTATCCTCGGATCGCCTTCCATCCCCAGGACTACGATCACTCTCGCACCACCCGCGACCTGCCCGTCACGCTCGACCGCTGGCTCGCCCACCACCGCCCGATCCGTTACGCCGCGTTGATCGACGCCGTTCCCGACGCTTTCCGCTTCGTGACGCTCGAGCTGTCGCTCCTGGAGGCCACCGTTGTGTGCGTGGCCCTGGTCGTGCTCGACCTCCTGGCCCGCGCCTGGCGGATCCAGTGGATCGTGCAGGGGCTGGGCTATCCGATCGGCTTCTGGGATTCCTTCGTGGTGAACGCCTATCGGCGACGCGGCCTGCGCCCTCACCCCGCTCCGGATCGGCGGAGAGCCGGCCCGGCTGGCGGGCATGCTGCAGAGCCGGGTCCCCGCCACCGCCGCCTTCGTGGCGATCAGCCTGGAGGTGCTCGCCGCCTGGCCGGTGATCATCGTGGCGGCGGGGTGGCTGGCGTGGCGCTACGCGCCGTCGTGGTGGTCCATGGCGGGGCCCCGGCTGGCCGGCGCTGCGACGGAGGCGTGGCCCTGGGTGGCTGCGGTCGCGGTGGTCAGCGTGGTGATCTGGTGGTATGCCCGACGACGAGTCTCGTCCCCGGCGATGCGTCAGGTTCGCCGACCCGTACGGCGGGCGATGGTCTACTGGCGCCGGATGCCACGCTGGCCGCTGGTGGCGAGCGTGCCGCTCACCTTCGTGAACCTGGCGACCCGGGTCGCCATCCTGCCGGTGCTCGCGGCCACGCTGCCCGTCCCCGCCCGAGCTGGGACCGATGCTGGTCGGCTCGTTCGCGCTGCTGTACAGCCAGCTGCTGCTGCCCACGCCCTCCGGCGCCGGCGCCGTGGAGCTCGGATTCCTCGGCGGCGCCGCGGGCGACCTGGGCGATCGGGCGGGCTGGCTGCTGCTCGCGTGGCGCTTCTACACCAACGGCGCCGGCGTCGTGCTCGGGCATCGGACTCGCGGCCCACACCTACGGCTGGCCCGCCCTACGGCGTCTGGCCCGGCGGTGGAGCGATCCCGACTAGCAGCACGGTGCGCTCCAGCGCCTCCGCCACGCCATGGAGCACACCGGCCGGCGCCCACACGATCGCCCCTTCGGACACCTCCCGCGTCTCCTCCCCACGATCAGCCGCGCCCGGCCGCGGCACACGTAGTAGAACTTGTCCGCGCCGGCATGGATGTGAGCCGCCTGCGATTGGCCCGGCTCGAAGCAGTTGAGCCCGACGAACAGCCGCTCGCCGCGGCAGAGATCGGCCTTGGTCGGCCTTGCCCGCGTCGAACGCGGCGCGGTCCATGGCCGTCCGGAAGGTGTCGGTCATCGGCCTGCGCGGTTGAAGGATTGACGTCCACGTGCGGCCGATTGGCGATCCGCCGCGCCCGGACTAGAATAAGCCCATGACAGACACCCGCATCGAGCGCGACCCGCTCGGCGAGAAGCCGGTCCCCGCCGCCGCGCTCTACGGCATTCAGACACTCCGCGCCGCGGAGAACTTCCCGATCTCCGGCCTCCGGCCGCTCCCGGCGTTCGTCGATGCGGTGGTGTGGATCAAGCGGTCCGCGGCTCTCACGCACAAGGAGACCGGCCGGCTCGAGCCCCGCCTGGCGGACGCCATCGTGCGCGCCGCCGATGAGGTCCTCACCGGACAGCACCGCGACCAGTTCATCGTGGACGTGTACCAGGCCGGCGCCGGCACCAGTCACAACATGAACGTGAACGAGGTGCTCGCCAACCGGGCCAACGAGATCCTGGGTGCCAAGCGCGGGGCGTACGCCCCGGTGCATCCCAACGATCACGTCAACATGGCGCAGAGCACCAACGACGTGATTCCCACCGCGATGCGGCTCGCGACGCTGGCCACGCTCCCGCCGTCCTGCTCGCGCTCGAGCGCCTGGCGCACTCGCTCCTGGCCAAGGGCGTGGCGTTCGACGACATCATCAAGTCGGGCCGCACCCACCTCCAGGATGCCACGCCGATCCGGCTGGGCCAGGAGTTCACCGCCTACGGCCACACCGTCGAGCGGCACCGCGAGAAGCTGGCGCAGGCGGCCGATTGGCTGCGGGAGATGAACATCGGCGGCACGGCGGTCGGCACCGGCATCAACGCCGAGCCCGAGTATCCCCGCGCTGATGGTGACGCACCTGCAGCAGGTGAGCGGGCTGCGAGCTCCGCGAAGGGCGAGGACCGGATCCAGCTCATGCAGTCGATGGGCGACATCGCCACCTTCAGCGGCGCGCTCCGGGCCTACGTGCTCGATCTCAACAAGATCGCCAACGACATCCGGCTGCTGGCCTCGGGCCCGCGCACCGGGCTCGCCGAGATCCTGCTGCCGGCGGTGCAGCCGGGCTCCAGCATCATGCCGGGCAAGGTGAACCCGTCCATCGCCGAGATGGTGAACCAGGTGTGCTACCAGGCGCTCGGCCTCGATCACGACCGTCGCGATGGCGGCGGAAGCGGGGCAGCTCGAGCTCAACGTGATGATGCCCGTCATCACCCACAACATCGTGTTCGCCCTGATCATCGTGGGCAACGCGAGCCGCGGTGCTGGCCGAGCGCTGCGTGGACGGCATCGAGGCCGACGCGGCGCAGTGCGCCTACTGGCTGGAGCGGAGCCCGGCGCTGGTCACGGCGCTGGCCCCCAAGATCGGCTACGCCGAGGCCGCCAAGCTGGCCAAGGAGGCGGTGGCCATCGGGCTCACCGTCAAGCAGCTGGTGGAACAGAAGAAGCTCCTCCGAAGGAAGAGCTCGAGGAGGTGCTCGACCTGCGCGCGATGACCGAGCTCGGCGTGCCGGGAGGGAAGGGGATCCCCGCCGGCGGCTGAGGCCATTGTCTCGTTCAGGACGACTCTCGTGCCGATTCCACCGGCCGCCTCCCCGCCGGGCTCTCGGCCCGCCGGTCGGACTGCCCGTCCACCCGGCGCTCGACCTGTCCGCCGTCCCGCCTGTCCCCCTGTCCGCCCTTCCGCCCGTCCGCCCCCGTCTCCAGCTCGACGACCCGAAACGGCGGCCTGTCCGGGAAGCTTCGCGTGAGCAGCGAGAGCGAGACGTTGTAGACCGGCACCCCTCCGACCGTCTTCCCCTCCAGCGCGCCGTGGTGCGCGTGGCCGTGGAACACCACGTCCACCGGGTATCGGATGAGCGGCTCCTCCAGCCGGCTGGAGCCCAGGTAGGGTAGATCTCCTTCGGCTCGCCTTCCACCGTCCCGACGATCGGCGAGTAGTGCAGCAGGGCCACCCTCCGCTCGGTGCGCAGCTTGCTGAGCGACGGTCTCCAGCTTCAGCGCCTCGTCCACCGCCTCGCGCACGAACAGCTTGATGATCTCCTCACCCCAGGGGCCCAGCGCCCGCCGGCCGAACCCTCCGGCGAACCCCTTCACGCCCGGCGAACCCGATCCCGTGGATCTCGCAGGCCTCCCGCCGTCGAGCACCTGCACGCCGGCGTCCCACGAGAATCCTGGTCGACCTCGGGCACCTTGGCCGACTCGTAGTCGTGGTTGCCCAGCACCGCCACGACCGGGACGCCGACGGTGGCGAGCGCCCGGCCAAGCTGGCGGCCCTCCTCGGGGTCGCCCCGATCGGTGAGGTCGCCGCACAGCGCCAGGACGTCGGCCTGCTCCGCGACCTGGGCGAAGAGGGTCTGGATCGGCGGGCCGTAGGCGGCGCGGCCGAGGTGGATGTCGCCGACGGCGGCGATGCGGACCACTCCGGGGGTCTTGGGCATGTGTCCGCTAATCAATCACCGCCCGGCCGGGCTGGAGCGGTGACGCGGGCCACAACCGTCTCGGGCTGGGGCACCTATGATAGGCATCCACTCACGGGAGAACCGGATGGGGCTGGCGCCTACGCATTCGATGGTCGAGACCCCGTCCCGCGAGTTCTACCGCGAGGCGATGGAAGTCCTGACCCGCGCGAACGTGCCGTTCCTGGTCGGCGGCGCCTTCGCCTTCGTTCACCAGGCCGGGATCGACCGCTCCACCAAGGATCTCGACATCTTCGTCCGGCCGGCCGACGTCCAGCGCCTGCTCGAGGCCTCGGCGGACGCGGGGTATGAGGCGGAGCTGGTCTTTTCCCACTGGCTCGCCAAGATCCGCTCGCCCGCCGGCTTCATCGACGTGATCTTCAGCTCCGGCAACGGCGTCGCGGTGGTGGACGACCAGTGGTTCGAGCACGCCACCGAGCGCGACGTCCTCGGCGTCCGCGTGCTGGTGGCCCCGCCGGAGGAGAGCGTCTGGTCCAAGGCGTTCGTCATGGAGCGCGAGCGCTACGACGGGGCCGACGTCGCCCACATCATCCTGGCCGACGGCGACCGGATGGACTGGGACCGCCTGCTCGAGCGGTTCGGGCCCCACTGGCGGGTGCTGCTCGCCCATCTCATCCTCTTCGGCTTCATCTACCCCAGTCAGCGCGTCGCGGGTGCCCGCCAGGGTCATCGAGGAGCTGCCAGCGCCGGCTCGCCGCGGAGACCAAGGCGCCGGACGCCGACGATCCGGTCTGCTACGGCACGCTGCTCTCCTGGTCCCAGTACCTGGGCGACGTGCTGGGCGGCACCTTCCGCGACGCCCGGATTCGCCCCTACGGCAACCTCACGGCGGAGGAAGTCGCCCGCTGGACGTCGGCGGAAAAGAAGTAGATATTGCCAGCCACGATGCGGGTCACCACCTGGACCGAATACAGCCTGATCATCTCCATCCACCTGGCCAAGCGGGGCGGCACGGGTGCGGGCCGGTCGCCGCCCGCGAGCTGGCCGACACCGAGCGCCTGCCGGCCGACTATGTCGAGCAGATCCTGCTGCGGCTCCGCCGGGCCGGGCTGGTCGAGAGCGTGCGGGGCGCCAAGGGCGGCTATTTCCTCGCCAAGGAGCCGGCCGCCATCTCGGTCCGCGACGTGATGAGCGCCTCCGAGCACCAGACCTTCGAGGTCAACTGCGAGACCCACCCGGTGGACGCCGAGCGATGTAGCCCGGGCGCCACCTGCAGCATCCGGCCGGTCTGGCATGCCCTCCAGCAGCGGGTGGACGAGCTGCTGGCGGGCATCTCGCTCGCCGACCTGATGAAGCAGGAGCCGCAGGTCCAGGAGCTGGTCGGGATCTCGTCGGCGAGCTGACGCGCCCGACGGTGTGCATGCGCAGCCCGACCCGCCGGTCGGGTTTTTCGTTTTGGAGGAGTCGATGACGGCGGTACGAGCAGCGTGTGGCCACACGGGAGCCGGCGCTCTGGCAGGCGGTGGGCAACACCCCGCTGCTGCCGGTCGAGCTCGACGGCAACGGCCGGGCGAAGCTCTGGCTCAAGGCCGAGTGGCTCAATCCGGGCGGCAGCGTCAAGGACCGCGCGGCCCGCGCCATCCTGCGCGACGGGCTCGCCGCGGGTCACCTGCCGGCCAAGCGGCTGCTCGATGCCTCCAGCGGGAACACCGGGATCGCCTACGCCATGCTGGGCGCGGCCGCCGGCGTGCAGGTCACGATCTGCCTGCCGGGCAACGCCAGCCCCGAGCGGCGGGCGCTGCTCGAGGTCTACGGCGCCGAAGTGGTGGTCACCGACCGGCTGGAGGGCACCGAGGGAGCGGCCGAGCGGGCCCGCGAGCTGGCGGACGACGTCACCCGAGACAGTACTTCTACGCCGACCAGTACAGCAATCCGGCCAACCCCCGGGCCCACCGCGAGACCACCGGCCCCGAGCTCTGGACCCAGACCGGCGGCACGGCTCACCCATTTCGTGGCCGCCATGGGCACCACGGGAACCATGATGGGAACCGGTCGGTTTCTTGAAGGAGAAGAACCCGGCGATCACGCCTGGTCGGGGTGCAGCCCGACTCGCCGTTCCACGGCCTCGAAGGGCTCAAGCATCTGGCGACCACGCCGCACCCGCCGGCGCTGTACGACCCGTCGGTGCCGGACGTGGTCGCCGAGATCCCGACCGAGACGGCCGACCGCACGGCCCGCTGGCTGGCGCGGCGAGCCGGGTATCTGGTGGGCTGGTCGGCCGGCGCGGCGGTGGCCGCGGCGCTCGACATCGCTGCGCGCGCGAGCCCGATGCCCAGGTGGTCGGTGATCGGCTGCGACACCGGTACGCCGCTATCTGAGCGAGCCGCACCGGTGGGCGGAGCCGTGACGCTCCGGCTGGCCGAGGAGCTGCTCGGTCGAGATCCGCCGCCAGGGCGAGGCGGCCTACCCGGCGGAGTGCTGCGGGGCCCTGGCGGGCCGAGTCGAACCGGCGAGGTGAAGGAGGTGGTGCGGCTGGCGCCGGCGGTCAACCGGCGGACCGACGACCCGCACCGCTACCTCATCGCGCCCGACGATCTGCGGCGGCTCGAGGCCGAGTCTCGCGCGCGACGGGCTGGAGATCGTCGGGTACTATCACTCGCACCCCGACCACCCGGCGCGCCCCTCGGCGTTCGATACCGAGCACGCCTGGCCGTGGTACAGCTATCTGATCGTGCGGGTGGATCGTGGGCGCGGCGCCGACGCTGGCCAGCTGGGTGCTGGACGACGAGCAGCCGCGTCATGCAGCCCGAGTCACTCGACGTTCTCAGCGAGGTGTGACCATGTCCGTGACCGTTTCCATTCCGACTCCGCTCCGCAGCTTCACCGGCGGCCGCGACGCCATCGAGCTGTCGCCGGCGACACCGTCGGCGAGGTGCTCGACGGGCTGCTGGCCGCGCACACCGGCCTCAAGCGCCATCTGGTGCAGGACGACGGGCGGCTGCGGAACTTCGTGAACCTGTATCTCAACGACACCGACATCCGGCAGCTCGACTCGACCGCCACGCCGGTCGCCGAGGGCGACGTGCTCACGATCGTGCCCAGCATCGCGGGCGGGCGCCCGGCGACCGAGACCGCGCTGCCCAAGCTGTCGCACGCGGAGGTGCTGCGGTACTCCCGGCACCTGCTCCTGCCCGAGGTCGGCGTCGAGGGGCAGCGGAAGCTCAAGGCGGCCCGGGTGCTGACGATCGGCGCCGGCGGGCTGGGCTCGCCGCTCTCGCTCTACCTCGCGGCGGCGGGCGTGGGCACCATCGGCATCGTGGACTTCGACGTGGTCGACCTGACCAACCTGCAGCGGCAGATCGTCCACGGCACCTCCACGCTGGGCCGCCCCAAGCTCGAGTCGGCCAAGGCGCGGCTCACCGACCTCAACCCCAACGTGAACGTCGAGAGGCACGAGACCCGGCTCACCTCCGAGAACGCGCTCGACATCATCCGGGACTACGACATCGTCGTGGACGGGACCGACAACTTCCCGACCCGGTACCTGGTGAACGACGCCTGCGTGCTGCTCGACAAGCCGAACGTCTACGGCAGCATCTTCCGCTTCGAGGGCCAGGCCTCGGTCTTCTACGCCAAGGAAGGGCCCTGCTACCGCTGCCTCTACTCCGAGCCGCCGCCTCCGGGCCTGGTGCCGAGCTGCGCCGAGGGCGGTGTGCTGGGCGTGCTGCCGGGCATCATCGGCAGCATCCAGGCGCTGGAGACGATCAAGTGGATCATCGGGGCGGGCGATTCGCTGATCGGGCGGCTGGTGCTGTTCGACGCGCTCAAGCTTCGCTTCCGCGAGCTCAAGCTGCGGAAGGACCCGGCCTGCCCGATCTGCGGCGACCAACCCGACGATCCACGAGCTGATCGACTACGAGGCCTTCTGCGGCATCGGCGCGGAGCCGGCGTACAGCGGGCCCGAGATCGGCGCCGAGGAGCTCCAGCAGGAGCTGAGGCGACAAGGGCGACGATCTCGTCCTGATCGACGTGCGCGAGCCGCACGAGTGGGAGATCGCGCACATCGAAGGCGCCCGGCTGATTCCGCTGGGCCAGCTCCCCGAGCGCCTCGGCGAGCTCGACGGCCACGCCGAGATCGTCACCCACTGCCACCACGGCGCGCGGTCGATGAAGGCGCTGGAGATCCTCCGCGGCGCCGGCTTCGGCAAGGTGCGGAGCCTGGCGGGCGGGATCGACGCGTGGGCGAGCGGATCGAGCCGGGGATGGCGAGGTACTGAAGCGCGAACGGGCGGACAGGGCGGAAGACGGAAACACGAGACGCGCTCCGATGTCGTAAGGACACCGGAGGGTCTTGTTTAGGCCGCCTTCCATCAGCATGCCGAAGGCGGGACTCGAACCCGCACGGGCTTGCGCCCACTGCGCCCTGAACGCAGCGCGTCTACCAGTTCCACCACTTCGGCGAGGGCGCAAAGCTAGTGCGGTTGCTGGAGGGGGTCAACCCGCGCCGTTGACCCACCCGAAGTGGTGGCCTATCCTTTGCTTAGGATTCCTGACGTGACCCCCGATTCTTCCCCCCCGGCCGAGCGCGAAAGTCGGTCGCCCGCAACCCCAAGGCGACGCACGACTACCACATCCTCGAGACCTGGGAGTCGGGCATCGTGCTGACCGGCACCGAGGTCAAGTCGCTCCGGAACGGCAAGGCGTCCATCAAGGAGGCCTACGCCCGGGTGCGGAACGGCGAAGTCTTCCTCGAGGGGATGAACATCACGCCCTACGAGCAGGGCAACCGCTACAACCACGATCCCGTCCGCACCCGGAAGCTGCTGCTGCACCGCCGGGAGATCGAGAAGCTGATCGGCGCGGTCGAGCAGAAGGGTCTCACGCTGGTTCCGCTGGAGCTCTACTTCAAGAATGGGCGGGCCAAGGTGGCGCTGGCGCTGGGCCGGGGCAAGAAGACAGCACGACAAGCGCGAGGCGCTGAAGCGCCGGGTGTCCGAGCGGGAGGCGGCACGGGCTGTGTCCCGGGGACTCAACCGGGCCGCACGGGAGCGCTCGTGATCGCGGGCCTCGCGCTGCTCCTCGCCCTGGGCACCGGCAGTCCACCCCAGATCACCATCGCGGGCGCCGGAGGCGAGGTGAAAGTCGCCGTCCGGGCCGACCCACCGGTGCCCCGGTGGTCGCCGCCCCGGAGCTCCTGGCGGCGCTCGGCGGCTCGGTCCAGGTCGCCGAGGGCTGGGCCGAAGTCACCTCGCCCGGCAGCCGTTCCGCTTCCTGGTCGGCGCGCCGCTGTACGTCTTCAGCAACCAGCTCCAGCCGCTGGCCGCGCCGGTCTGGCTCGCTCGTGACACCCTGTTTCTGCCGTTCCAGTTTGTCGCCGAGATCCTGCCGTACTATCTCGGCGAGCGCTATCGCTACGATGCCCGGTCCGCGCGATCTGGAGGATACCTCCGTACGCCGGGTGGCGGCTCGACCGGCCAAGCCCGTCGAGCGGCTGCCGAACGGACTCCGGCCCGGGCCACATGGTCACCATCGACCCGGGCCACGGCGGCGTGGACCCGGGCAATCCGGGGACGTACTTTCCCCGCGGCACCCGGGAGAAGGACGTCACGCTGCAGGTCGGCCTGCTGCTGCGGGACGAGCTGAAGACGCCGCGGGGTGGGGGTCCGGATGACCCGGACCACCGACACCCTGATCGCGCTGGGCGATCGCGGTGGATTCTGCACCGCGGCCTGCGACCTCTTCGTGAGCCTCCACGTCAACTCGCTGGCCCGCCGGCGGGGCTACACCGACGTCCGCGGCTTCGAGACCTTCTTCCTCGCCGAGGCGCAAGACCGAGGACGCCGCCCGGGTGGCCAAGATGGAGAACGAAGCGGTGCGCTTCGAGACCGGCGATTCCGAGGGCCCGATGACCGGCGGACTCGACTTCATCCTCAAGGATCTGCAGCTGAACGAGCATCTGCGCGAGTCCGCCCGTGCGGCCGAGCTGGTGCAGCGGAAGCTCGCGCACCGTGCACACCGGCGAGACCGCGGCGTGAAGCAGGCCGGCTTCATGGTGCTCACCACCGCCCGCCGGCCCGCCATTCTGGTCGAGCTGGGCTACAGCACCAACCCCCAGGACGGCCGGCTACTCACCTCGCGCCGGAGCCAGCGCACGATGGCCGCGGCGATCGCCGACGCGGTCGTGGAATACCTGCTGGACTACGAGCGGAAGACGGGCGGTGCCGAGGTCGGGAGGCGGCCGGTGACGCCCACTCCGCGCCCTCCGGGCCTCGCTCGCGGTCATGCTGCTCGGCGGGTGCGTGTACTACAACGGCATGTACAACGCGAACCGGCTGGCCAACTCCGCCCGGAAGGCCGAGCGCGACGGCCGCACCTTCGAGGCCAACAATCTCTGGGGCCAGGTCATCACGCGGGCCGACACGCTGGTGGCCCGCCATCCCGAGCAGCAAGTACGTGGACGAGGCCATGGTGCTGAAGGGCATGGCCCTGGCGCGCCTCAACCAGTGCGAGGCCGCGCTCGCCCCGCTCGGCCGGGTGGCGCTCCTGCCGTCCCGATCGGGAGGTCGTGGAGGACGCCACGCTGGCGCTCGGGCGCTGCCAGCTGGCGCTGGGGAACCCCGCCGTGGCCGAACCGATGTTCGCGCGAGTGGCAGCGAGCCGCGACCCGATCCGGCGGCGCGAGGCAACGCTGCTCCGTGGGAGGGCGCTCCGTCTGACCGGCCGCGCGGGGGAGGCCGTGAGGATACTCGGAGCCCTCCACCGACCCGCGGGCCACGACCGAGCGGCTGCTGGCGCTGGCCGGCGCCAGGCCAGCGGGACGAGGCGCTGGGGCTGGCGGACTCGCTGCTGGCGCAGCGGGACAGCACGGCCGATGGGACACGCTGGTCGTGGCCATCGGACGCGAGGACCCCCAGGTGGCCTCGCAGCTGGTGGACCGCCTGCAGCGCCGAACCGGCGTCGTCCGAGATGGCTCGGGCGCGCATGCTGCTCGACGACGGGGAGCGGCTCGCCTCGGTGGATACGGCTCGGGCCACGGCACGGCTTCGCCAGGTCGCGGCCATGGAAGGCGCCGCCGACGCCGGCGAGCGGGCCCGTCTCCACCTCACCCGACTGGACCTCAGCCGGGCCACCTCGGTTGCCGACCTCGCACCGATCGCCCGGTCGCTCGACGAGCGGGTGCCGGCGGCAAGGGGCGCGCTGGTGGGGGAGGCTGCGGAGCTACGGCAGAGCGTCGCCCGGATCCAGGCCGCCGACGATTCGGCGTCCGCCGGAGCTCGCCGCAGGCCGACCTCCGACTCTTCCTCGCGGCCGAAACCGCGCGCGACTCGCTCGGGGCTCCCGCGCTCGCGGCCTCGCTCTTCCGTCGCATCGTCGAATCGACCCCGGACTCGCCCTACGCGCCGAAGGCGATCCTCGCCGGGCGCAGGCCCTGGATGCCGCCTGGGGTGAGACCGCCGTGCGGCCTCCTCGAAGTCGCGGTACGCCACCAGCCCCTACGTGGCCTACCTCCAGGGCGCCGAGCCGTTCGGGTATCGCGAGCTGGAGGACTCCCTCCAGGCCTTCGCCGCAGGGCGCCGGCTCCGGCGCCGGTGCCCCCGCCGCGCCGTCCCGACCACCGGACGGGACTCGCTGCCCACTCGCCCCGGCGCCCCGCCGCCCGGCGCGGGCTCGAGCCGTGATGGCCGCGGAGTCCCGCCTCTCTCGCCTCGTCTTCGGCCGTCGCTTTCAGAATCCGCTGCTCCTTGCCGCCGGCACCGCCGGCTTCGGCCGCGAGCTGGACGGGGTGATGGACCTCGATCGCCTCGGCGGCCTCGTGACCAAGGCCGTCTCCCGGGAGCCGCGGGCCGGCAACCGGCCTCCTCGCGTCGCCGAGTTTCGCGGCGGGATGCTCAACTCGGTGGGCTGGCTAACCCGGGCCTGGAGGCGGTGCGGGTCCGACCACCTTCCCTGGCTCGCGGCGCACCTGCACCGCGCGCAGGTGCTCGTGAACGTGGTCGGATTCACCGTCGAGGAGTACGCCGACGTCGTGTCGGGGCTCGACGGCGTCGCGGGCATCTCCGGCTTCGAGCTCAATCTCTCCTGTCCCAACACCTCCGCGGGCGGCATCGAGTTCGGGGCCAGCCCCGAGTGCGTCCAGCGGATCGTGTCGCTCTGCCGGACGCGAACCCGGCTCCCGCTGGTCGCGAAGCTCTCGCCGGTGCTGCCCGACATCGCCGGCATGGCGCTCGTGGCGCGGGACGCCGGCGCCGACGGCATCAGCGTGGTCAACACGCTGCCCGGGCTGCTGCACTCCGAGACGCGGGGCGCTCCGACTCGGCAACGGGAACGGCGGGGTGAGCGGGCCCGCGCTGCTGGCGATCGGCGTCCTGGCGACCGCTCGCGTCGTCGAGCGGACCGGCGGCATGCCGGTGATCGGTGTCGGCGGTGTGCGCTCGGCGGACGATGTTCGGCAGTATCTGAAGGTCGGCGCGAGTCTGGTCGCGATCGGTACGGCGGCCCTCGCCGACCCTCACCTGCCGGAACGGATCGTCGCTGAGACCTGGAGCGGTCCGATGGCTGAGGTCATCCTCGCTCTGGACCTGCCCAGCGGCGCCGACGCGATGCGGTTGCTCGATCGCCTGCCCGAGGCGCGCTGGGTCAAGGTGGGGTCGATCCTGATGACGCGGGAAGGCCCGCCCTTCATCCGCGCGCTCACCGGCCGTGGGCTCCAGGTGTTTCTCGACCTCAAATGGCACGATATCCCCAACACCGTGGCCGGCGCGGTCGCGGCGGCGGGTGATCTCGGCGTCTCCATGGCGACCGTTCATGCGCTGGGCGGACGAGCGATGATGGCAGCGGCCGCCGCGTCGGCCACCGGGGGGTTGTCACTGGTCGCGGTCACGGTGCTCACGTCCCACGATGCAGAGTCCTATGGACGGGCCACCGGCCGGAGTGACGTTGCCCTGACCGAGGAAGCGGCGCGGCAGGCCCTGGAAGCAACCGGCTCGGGCCTCGCGGGGGTGGTCTGCTCCTCGGCGGAGGTCGCCTCGGTCCGTCGGGTGGTGCCGGAGCAGTCCCTGCTCGTGGTGCCCGGTATTCGGCGGGAAACCGATGTCTCCGGCGATCAGGTTCGGACTGCCACGGCCAGGGAAGCGGCGCGGGCGGGAGCTACGCACCTCGTCGTGGGGCGGCCGGTGCTCCACGCGCCCGATCCCGCCCGAGCGCTTGGGCAGCTGCTGGAGGAAGCACGTTGCGTTACCTCCTGATCCTCCTGGCGCTGGTCCTCGCGCCTACGGCGGCGGTCGGGCAATCCGCCGCCCTTACCGATGCCGCCGAGAACGCACGCGAGGCCTGGTACGCGCACGATGCGCGTGGCTTGGTGGCCGACGCCCCCCGCCTTCTGATGCAGCTGCCCGGCGCGGATCCCAGCGTGGCGCTCGGACCGGCACAGGCCGCGGCCCTGCTGACGGATTTCATGGTGCAGGGACAGGAAGTCGAGACCGTGGTGCGCGCGGCGAAGGAGGTCGAGCCGGGCCGAGGGTATGTCGAGCTCGAACGGCGGTACCGGATCGCGGGCACCCAGGACGTGCGGGTTCAAAGCCTCCTGCTCGGCTATCGGCTCCTCCGAACCGGGTGGCGATTGGTGGAGCTGCGGGTGGTGGGATAGGAGAGGTGCTCGGCATGGATCAGTGGATGACCGAGACGTTCGGCCCCGGGGCCATGGGCATCGTGATCGCCGTGCTGCTCGGCCTCCGGCATGCCACCGACCCCGATCACCTGACCGCCGTGTCCACCCTCGTCCTGTCCGAGGATCGGCACGGGGCTCGCGAGGCGGGGGTCCTTGGCTTCGCGTGGGGGTTGGGCCATGCCACCACGATCTTCGCCTTCGGCCTCCCGATCGTCTTCTTCGGCGCCCACCTACCGGAGAGGGTTCACCGGCTGGCCGAGGCGGCCATCGGAGTCCTGATCGTCGGCCTGGCGGTGCGGCTCCTGGTGCGCTGGCGGCGCGGGTATTTCCACGCCCACTCGCATGCCCACGGGGAGGTGCGGCACGCCCACCCTCACGTGCACGAGGGCGCCCGTGCGGAGCATACCACCCGGGTGCACGGGCACGGCCACGCGGAGGGATTGGGCCGGACGCCGCTGGCGGCCTATGGCATCGGCCTGGTTCACGGGGTCGGCGGCTCGGCGATGGTGGGGCTGCTGGTGGTGGGGGCCGCGACCACCCGCACGCTGGGCGTGATCTCCCTCCTGCTCTTCGCGGGCGGCACCGCGGTCTCGATGGCGGTGGTTTCTTCCGCCTTCGGGTATGCCCTCGCGCGGGGACCCGTGGCCCGGTTGGTGGGCCCACTGATACCGCTCCTCGGCCTCGGCAGCCTGGTCTTCGGCGTGTGGTACGCGGCGGGAGCGATGCTGGGGTAGCGCGGAGACCTAAGCCTGCCAGCCCCCCTCACTTGCATGGCCTTTCCGGCCCCGGTATATTGGCAAGCTAGCCCTTAACCGGTCCGGAGTTCACGCGTGAAGGTTCGTTCCAGCGTCAAGCCGATCTGCGAGCACTGCAAAGTCGTCAAGCGACAGGGCGTGGTTCGCATCATCTGCAAGCGCAATCCCAAGCACAAGCAGCGGCAAGGCTGATCATGGCACGCATCGCAGGCGTGGATCTCCCGCGCGAGAAGCGGGTCGAGATCGCCCTTACCTACATCTTCGGCATCGGTCGTCCCACCAGCAGCCGCATCCTGGGTGAGACCGGCGTCAACCCCGACACCCGGGTCCGCGATCTCTCGGACGGGGAGGTCGCCCGGCTCCGCCAGATGATCGAGCGTTCGGTCAAGGTGGAGGGCGCGCTCCGCACCGAAGTCGCCATGAACATCAAGCGGCTGATGGATATCGGCAGCTACCGCGGCATTCGCCATCGCCGGGGCCTGCCGGTGCGCGGCCAGCGCACCCACACCAACGCGCGCACCAAGAAGGGTCCGCGCCGGGCCATCGCCGGCAAGAAGAAAGTGACGAAGAAGTAAATGACCGATCCGACTGCCCCGTCCGCTCCAGCACCCACGGCAGCCCCAGCCGCGACTCCGGCCCCGGCCAAGGCGTCCGGCGCCAAGCGCAGCAAGAAGGTGGTCGAGTCCGAGGGTATCGCCCACGTCTCGGCCACGTTCAACAACCTGCTGATCACGATCACCGACATGCGGGGCAACGCGCTCGCGTGGGGATCGGCGGGCAAGGCCGGCTTCAAGGGTTCCAAGAAGTCCACGCCGTTCGCCGCCACGGTGGCGGCTGAAAACTGCGGCCGCGAGGCCATGAACCTCGGTCTCCGCCGGGTGCACGTGCGCGTGCAGGGCCCGGGCAGCGGCCGTGAATCGGCCATCCAGGCGCTCGCCTCCGTGGGGCTCCGGGTGGTGTCGATCCGTGATGTCACTCCGATCCCGCACAACGGCTGCCGTCCGCCGAAAAAGCGCCGGGTCTAACGCTCTGACTGACGTGACCATGACCATTGATCTGACCGGGTTGGTCCGCCCGCACCTCGTCGAAATGACGAAGCGCGACGACAACCCCAATGCCGCCGAGTTCCGGCTTCAGCCGCTGGAGCGGGGCTTCGGCTACACGCTGGGCAATTCGCTCCGCCGTCTCCTTCTCTCCTCGCTGCGCGGCACTGCCGTCTGGGGCTTCCGGCTCGACGGGGTGGTGCACGAGCACCAGACCGTCCTGGGAGTGCTCGAGGACGTCCACCAGATCGTGCAGCGGCTCAAGTCGCTCACCCTGGTGCTCGCCGACGACGTGGACGATGCGGTTCTCCACATCCGCCGCGAGGGCGCGGGCCCGGTCTACGCCCGCGACATCCAGGAGCACGGCTCGGTCACGGTCAAGAACCCGGACCACCTCCTGTTCACGCTCCAGGACGACCGCGAGGTCAGCATGGAGCTGTACGTGAACAAGGGACGTGGCTACGTCGAGTCCGAGATGCATCCGGCCGACCGGTCGCTGCCGGTGGACCTGGTGCGGATCGACGCCATCTACAATCCGGTTCGGCGCGCCAACTTCGCCGTCGCCGAGACTCGCGTCGGCCAGCGCACCGACTACGACCGTCTCACCGTGCAGGTCGAGACCAACGGTACCATCACGCCCGAGGACGCGATCGCCTACGCGGCGGCCCTGTCCCAGGTGCACTTCCAGTACTTCGTGGACTTCGGCAAGGTGCCCACGATGCGCGATTCGGGCGCCAACCCGGCCGCGCCGGGTGCCACCAATCTGCGGCAGCGGCTGGCTCGCCCGATCGACGATTTCGGTCTCTCGGTGCGGTCGCTCAACTCGCTCAAGAACTCGAACATCCGGACCCTCAAGGACCTGGTCGAGTTCTCCGAGGACGATCTGCTCAAGGTCAAGAACGTCGGCGAGAAGGCGCTCAGCGAGATCGCGGAGCTGCTGCAGCGTGAAGGGCTCAACTTCGGCATGGGCTTCGAAGAGGCCGACGGCGAGCTCCGGATCGTCCGCCCCGGCGTCGCGCCGATGGCACAGCCCTCCGCCGGTACCGGAGAGGTCTGATGCGTCACCGCGCCAAGGGACGCCAGCTCTCCCGCACGTCGAGCCACCGGCGCGCGATGCTGAACAACATGGCGTCCAGCCTGTTCGAGCACGGCCGGGTGGTGACGACCGAGGCCAAGGCCAAGGAGCTGCGGCCGTTCGCCGAGAAGCTGATCACGCTGGCCCGGCGCGGCGATCTGCACGCCCGGCGGCTGGTGGAGCGGAAGATCAAGGATCGCGACACCCTCGGGAAGCTGTTCGCCGAGATCGGCCCGCGGTTCGCGGCCCGTCCCGGCGGCTACACCCGGATTCTGAAGATGGGGCATCGGTCGGGCGACGGCGCGGACATCGCGCGGATCGAGCTGCTCGCCGAGTGACGGCCGTACACCGATCCACCGAAACGACGAAGGGGACCCTGTCGGGTCCCCTTTTTCTTGACTGGCCCTGCCGTACCTCAGGCGACGGGCTGGGCCACCCGGGGCGCCTTCACGATTCGGTTACTCTTCAGGCACTGAGTGCAGACCCGGACCCGCCGCGGGGCCCCTTCCACCAGGACGCGAACCGTCTGCAGATTCGGGTACCAGCGGCGCTTGGTCCGATTGTTCGCGTGACTGACATTGTTGCCGGTGACCGGCCCCTTGCCGCACACGGTGCACACCCGAGCCATAGCGCCATCCCTCACGTGGTCGTTTCGCCCAATCGGAAGCCCGTAAAACTAATCCAGCGAGCAGCATGAGACAACCCGCCCGACACCCAGCCCATGCCTAAGGCGCTCATCACCGGGGTCACCGGCCAGGATGGCTCGTACCTCGCCGAGTTCCTCCTCGGCAAGGGGTACGAGGTCGTCGGCATGGTCCGGCGCACCAGCCATCACAGCTACGAGCGCATCGACCACCTCATGGACCGGATCGAGGTCGTGGCGGCGGACCTGCTCGACCAGCACTCCCTGACCGTGGTCCTGCAGGAGACCAAACCGGACGAGGTGTACAACCTCGCGGCCCAGTCGTTCGTGCCGACGTCCTGGAGCCAGCCGGTCCTCACCGGGGAGTTCACCGCACTCGGCGTCACTCGAATCCTCGAGGCGATCCGCCTGGTCCACCCGTCCGCCCGTTTCTATCAGGCCAGCTCGTCCGAGATGTTCGGCAAGGTCACCGAGACCCCTCAGAGCGAGCGCACGTCGTTCTATCCTCGCTCGCCCTACGGTGTCGCCAAGGTCTACGGCCACTGGATCACGGTCAACTACCGCGAGTCGTACGACCTGTTCGCGGTGAGCGGGATTCTCTTCAATCACGAGTCGCCCCGCCGCGGGATCGAATTCGTGACCCGGAAGGTCACGGACGGCGTCGCCCGCATCAAGCTCGGCCTGGCCAAGGATCTCAAGCTGGGCAATCTGGATGCCCGGCGCGACTGGGGCTTCGCCGGGGACTACGTCGAGGCGATGTGGCTGATGCTGCAGCAGCCGGAGCCAAAGGACTACGTGATCGGCACCGGGGAGACCCACAGCGTCCGGGAGCTGGTGGAGCTGGCCTTCGGCCATGTCGGACTGGACTATCGGAAGCACGTGGTGAGCGACCCGCGGTTCCACCGGCCGGCCGAAGTGGACCTGCTCCTGGCCGACCCGGCCAAGGCGCGGCGCGAGCTCGGCTGGAAGACGAGGGTGACCTTCGCGGAGCTGGTCGCCATGATGGTCGACGCCGACATGGCCCGGCTGTCGCCGTCCGCGCCCCGGTGAAGCTGCTCGTCACCGGCGCCGACGGGTTCGTGGGCCGGCACCTGGTTCGGCGGCTGACGCAGGCCGGCCACTCGGTGGGTGCGGCCTGCCGGCCCGGCGGCCGGCGGGTGGAGTGGGGAGGTGGCGACGTCGCCCCGGTGCCGCTGGAGCTGACCGACGACGCCTCCGTTCGCGAGGCGGTCGACTACGGTCCCGACGCGGTGATCCACCTCGCCGCCGTGGCCAGCAACCGGGAGGCCTATGCCGATCCCGGGCTCGCGTGGACGGTCAACGCCGCCGGCACGGCTCGGCTGGCCGAGGCGCTGGGGCGACGGATGGCGGAGGGCGCGAAGACGCGACTCCTGGTGGTCTCGAGCGGGGAGGTCTACGGTGCCGGACCGACCGCGCCCCGCAGCGGAGACCGACCCCATCGCGCCGTCGACTCCCTACGCCGCGAGCAAGGCGGCGTCCGAGCTCGCCGGCCTCGAGGTGTGGCGCCGGACCGGCCTGCCGGTGGTGATCGCGCGGCCGTTCACCCATACCGGCCCCGGCCAGGAGGCGCGGTTCGCGCTGCCCGCGTTCGCGGAGCGGATGCGAGAGGCCAAAGCGAGCGGCGCGACCCGGGTGCGGAGCGGCAACCTGGCGCCGGTGCGCGACCTGCTGGATGTTCGCGATGTGGTGGACGCCTACGTGCGCCTGGTGGCCTCGGGTGAGCCGGGCGAGACCTACAACATCGCGCGTGGCGAAGGGAACACCATGCGGGAGCTGTTCGACCGGATCGCCGATCTGGTCGGCGTGCGGGTCGATCCGGAGCCGGATTCGTCGCTGGCCCGTGCAGAACGATATCCCGCACCTGGTGGGAGATTCGACCAAGCTGCGTCGGGCCACGGGATGGGCGCCGACGCGATCACTGGAGCAAACCCTGCGGGGACTGGTGGATGCCCAAGCGGACTGACCTCGAAACCATTCTCCTCATCGGCTCCGGCCCGATCGTGATCGGGCAGGGGGCCGAGTTCGACTACTCCGGCACCCAGGCCGTGCGGGCGCTCAAGGAGGAGGGGTACCGGGTCGTCCTGGTCAACTCCAATCCCGCGACGATCATGACCGACCCGGAGCTGGCCGACCGGACCTACATCGAGCCGATCACGCCGGAATGGGTCGCGAAGGTCATCGAACGGGAGCGGCCGGACGCGCTGCTGCCCACCATGGGCGGACAGACCGCACTCAACGTCGCCATGGCGCTGCAGCGTGACGGCACGCTCGAGCGGTACGGGGTGGAGCTGATCGGCGCCAACGAGCGCGCCATCCGCACCGCGGAGGACCGCGAGGAGTTCGCGGCCGCGATGGGACGGATCGGGCTCGCCACACCGGAAGGGCGGACGGTCCGGAGCGTGGACGAGGCGCTGGCCGTGGTGGAGGTGACGGGCTACCCCGCGATCCTCCGGCCCTCGTTCACGCTGGGGGGAACCGGCGGAGGCATCGCCTACAACCGCGACGAATTCGAGGAGATGATCGCCCGGGCGCTGGAGCTCTCGCCCGTGCATTCGGTGCTGGTCGAGCGCAGCATCATCGGCTGGAAGGAGTACGAGCTCGAGGTCATGCGCGACGGGGCCGACAACGTCGTCATCGTGTGCTCCATCGAGAACCTGGACCCGATGGGCGTGCACACCGGCGACTCGATCACCGTGGCGCCCGCGATGACGCTGACCGACCGCGAGTACCAGGTGATGCGCGACGCCTCGATCCGGATCATCCGGGAGATCGGGGTCGCGGCGGGCGGTTGCAACATCCAGTTCGCGGTGAACCCGGCGACCGGCGAGCAGCTCGTCATCGAGATGAACCCGCGCGTCTCCCGCTCCTCGGCGCTCGCGTCGAAGGCCACCGGGTTTCCCATCGCCCGGATCGGCGCGAAGGTGGCGGTCGGGTACCGGCTCGACGAGCTGCCCAACGACATCACCCGCACCACCCCCGCCTCGTTCGAGCCGGTGCTCGACTACGTGGTGGTGAAGATCCCGCGTTTCGCCTTCGAGAAGTTCCCGACCGCGGACCCGACGCTCACCACGCAGATGAAGTCGGTGGGTGAGGTGATGGCGATCGGACGGACGTTCAAGGAAGCGTTCCAGAAGGGCCTCCGCGGTCTGGAGATCGACCGGAGCGGCTGGGTGGTCGGCGCGTCGCTGGCCGACGATCGCCTGGAAGACGAGTCGCTGGAGTCGGTGCTCGCCGCGGTGCGGCGTCCGACCCCGAGCGAGTGTTCCAGATCAAGCGCGCGATGCTCCTCGGCGCGTCGGTGGACGCGATCGCCGAGCGCACCGGCATCGATCCGTGGTTTCTCCATCAGCTCGCCGAGCTGGTCGCAGCCGAAGCCGAGTGGCAGGCCCGGCCCGCTGGAAAGGGCGAGGACGCGGCGGGGGTGCGTCGGATGAAGCGACTCGGGTTCTCGGACCGGCAGCTCGCCGATCTCCGCGGCGTCCCCGAGGCCGACATCCGGGCCATGCGGCACCGCCTCGGCATACGACCGGCCTACAAGATGGTGGACACCTGCGCCGGTGAGTTCCCATCGGCCACGCCGTACCTCTATTCGTCCTACGACGAGGAGAACGAGGCCCACGGCTCGGGCGACCGGACGGTGGTGATTCTGGGCAGCGGTCCCAACCGGATCGGGCAGGGAGTCGAGTTCGACTATCTCTGCGTCCGGGCGGCGATGGCGTTCCGGGAAATGGGCTTCCGCACGGTGATGGTGAACTCGAATCCGGAGACGGTCTCCACCGACTTCGACATCTCCGACGTGCTGTACTTCGAGCCGCTGACGCTCGAGGACGTGCTCGAGATCGTGCACGTCGAGAAGCCCTACGGGGTCGTGGTGCAGCTCGGCGGACAGACCCCGCTTCGGCTCGCGCGGGCACTGGAGAAGGAAGGCGTGCGCATCCTCGGCACCTCGCCGGAGGCGATCGACCTGGCGGAGGACCGGGGGCGGTTCGAGGCGCTGACCCGCGAGCTGGGTGTGGCGCAGCCTCCCAGCGGGACGGCGCAGTCGGTGGACGAGGCGGTGGCGGTGGCGGCCCGGGTCGGCTATCCGGTACTGGTGCGGCCCTCGTACGTGCTGGGCGGCCGCGCGATGGAGATCGTGTACGACGACGCCTCGCTCCGCAACTACTTCGGCCGCGCCGCCCGGGTGGCGCCGGACCACCCCGTCCTCATCGACAGCTTCCTGGAGGACGCCTTCGAGGCCGACGTGGACGCGATCTCGGATGGCACCCGGTGCGTGATCGGCGGCGTCATGCAGCACATCGAGGATGCCGGTATCCACTCGGGCGATTCCGCCTGCGTGCTGCCGCCGTATCTCATCACCGAAGCGCAGGTGGACGAGATGCGCGGCTACACTCGGGCCTTCGCCGAACGGCTGGGCGTGGTCGGCCTGCTCAACGTCCAGTACGCGATCAAGAACGGCATCGTCTACGTCCTCGAGGTGAACCCGCGCGGCTCCCGCACGGTGCCGTTCGTCTCCAAGACCACCGGTGTCGCGCTGGCCAACCTCGCCGCGGCGGTCATGGCCGGCCGCACCCTGGACGAGCTGGGCCTCCAGGACGACGTAATTCAGCCCTACGTCGCCGTGAAAGAGGCCGTCTTCCCCTTCAGCAAGCTCGCCGGCGTGGATCTCGTGCTCGGCCCCGAGATGCGCTCGACGGGGGAGGTGATGGGCATCGCCGACTCGTTCGGCATGGCCTTCGCCAAGGCGCAGATCTCGGCGGAGGGCGCGCTGCCGCTCGAGGGCGGCGTCTTCGTCACGGTCAATGACCACGACAAGGCGAACCTGGTGCCGATCGCGCGCCGGTTCCACGGGCTGGGCTTCCACCTGTTCGGAACCGACGGGACCGCGCGCTACCTGCGGGCCCGTGGCATCCCGGTGGAGCGGGTGCTCAAGGTGCACGAGGGCCGGCCCAACGCGATCGATCTCCTGCTCTCGGAGCGCATTCAGCTCCTCATCAACACGCCGCTCGGCAAGCTGACTCAGCAGGACGACTACGCCATCCGCCGCGCGGCGCTGCAGCAGCGGGTGCCCTACACGACCACGCTCTCCGCCGCGTCGGCCGCCTGCGACGCGATCATCGCCCTCAAGAGCCGCGCTGGCGAGGTCCGCTCGCTCCAGGAGTGGCACGTGCTGGCGCGAGAGATGTCCCCCGAATGGACGGGCTGACCGCGCGCGACCCCGGCTTCGCGGCGCGGGTGCGCGCCCGGATCCAGGGTCAGGTGCGGGAGTCGGAGCCTCTCGCCCGCTACAGCACCTACCGCATCGGCGGCCCCGCGACCGTGGTGCTCCCCGCCTCGGCGGAGGACGTCGCCGCGGCGGTGCGAACCGCGCACGAGGCGGGGATCCCCTGGTTCGCGCTGGGATTGGGATCGAACATCCTCCTTCCCGACGAGGGTCTCGACGCACTGGTCATCCGGCTGGGCAAGGGACTCGACCGTCTGGACCACACCGACGACCGGTGGGTAGCCGGCGCCGGTCTGCCGGCCCCGCTGGCCGCGCGGCGGACCGCCGGGGCCGGGTACGCCGGCCTTCACATCTTCGTCGGGGTTCCCGGTACGGTGGGTGGCGGGGTGTACATGAACGCAGGGTGTCACGGGGGAGACTGGTCGGAGGTGGTGGAGTCGGTCACCGTGGTGGATCAGACCGGGCACGACACGGTCGTCCCGCGCGCCGAGATCCCGTTCACCTACCGCCGAAGCGGGCTGGACGCTCGGGTCGTGGTGGAGGTCGCCGTGCGGCTCCGGCAGGAGGAGCAGCACCGGCTCGACGAGCAGATCACCGAGATGTTCGAGTGGCGTCAGCAAGGCACCCCGTTCAACCAGCCGTGCTGCGGCAGCGTGTTCAAGAATCCGTCGGGGCCGAGCTGGAAGCGCGAGGGTGGTCCCCGGACCGCGGGTCAGCTGATCGAGGCGGCCGGGTTGAAGGGATTCCGGGTCGGCGCAGCCGAGGTGTCGCCGATGCATGCCAACTATTTCGTCAACACCGGCGGGGGCACGGCGGCGGACGTGCGCCGGCTCATCGCCGAGGTCCAGCGGAAGGTCGAGGCCGAGTTCGGCGCCGCGCTGGAGCCTGAAGTCAAGATCATCGGCCCCTGGGGCGCGTACATCAACCCGGATTGAGGCGTTCGAGTATGGCTCCGCCCTTTGTGCACGAATCGTCCTACGTCGATGACGGTGCCGTGATCGGCGCCGACACCAAGATCTGGCATTTTTGTCACGTGCTCCCGGGGGCGATCATCGGCGAACGGTGCAACCTGGGGCAGAACGTGGTCGTGATGGGTGGCACCAAGCTGGGAAACAACGTGAAGGTCCAGAACAACGTGTCGATCTACGAGGGCGTGGAGCTGGAGGACGACGTCTTCTGCGGCCCCAGCTGCGTGTTCACCAACGTGAACAACCCGCGCAGCCACGTCTCCCGCAAGTCGGAGTACCGCCGCACCCTGGTTCGCCGCGGCAGCTCGATCGGCGCGAACGCCACCATCGTCTGCGGGGTCACGCTGGGGGAGTACTCGTTCATCGGCGCGGGTGCGGTGGTCCGGAGCGATGTACCGGCCTACGCACTGATGGTGGGAGTACCGGCGCGTCGCGTGGGCTGGATGAGCCAATGCGGCGTGCGATTGCATCTGGAGAACGGGCGCGCCTCTTGCGCAGCGTGCGGCGCATCCTACCAGGAGGAGAACGGCGTTCTACGGCGGATTGACCACCCTGGTGAGGCCAGCTAAGTTACTTGGCTGCCGATGGTTCCGCATGATGTCGCGCCCGTGGCAACCGGGCTGCAGCCGGTGCCCGGGCGCCTCGTGTGTGAGGCTCTGAAGCCACAACCAGGACGGAGGACGGTATTCCGGTGAACGTGCCGCTGCTCGATCTCGTGGCCCAGTATGGTGCGATCAAGGATGACGTGGTCCGGGCGATGATGGCTGTCGTCGAGCGGCAGGGGTTCATCATGGGGCCCGAAGTCGCCCAGCTCGAGCGGGAAGTGGCCGCCCTGTCCAACGCCCGGCATGCCATCGGCTGCGCCAGCGGGACCGACGCCCTGCTGCTGCCCCTCCGCGCCCTGGATCTGCGTCCCGGCGACGAGGTCATCACCACCGCCTTCACCTTCTTCGCCACCGCGGGCGCCATCCACAACACCGGCGGAACTCCGGTGTTCGTGGACATCGACCCCGCCACGTTCAACATCTCGCCGCGCGCCATCCAGGACGCCATCACGCCTCGCACCAAGGCCGTGGTGGCGGTGCACCTGTTCGGCCAGATGGCGCCGATGGAGGATCTGGTTCCCCTGGCCGCCCGCCACGGGCTGGCGCTCATCGAGGACGCCGCCCAGGCCATCGGCGCCAGCCGGCAGGTCGACGGCGTTCGGCGTCGGGCCGGCGAGCTCGGCACGGTGGGCACCTTCTCCTTCTTCCCGAGCAAGAATCTCGGGGGGTTCGGTGACGGCGGGATGATCGTGACCCAGGACGACGCGCTGGCGGAGCGTCTCCGGCGGCTGCGGCTGCACGGCGGAGCCCGGCAGTATCACCACGAGGAAGTGGGCTACAACAGCCGGCTCGACACGCTGCAGGCCGCGGTGCTGCTCGCCAAGCTGCCGTACCTGGAGGGGTGGAGCAGGGCCCGCGCCGAGCGGGCGCGCCGCTACACCGATGCCTTCACCGGGCACCCCGCGGTCTGCCCGCCGAAGGTCGACCCGGCGAACGAGCACATCTTCCACCAGTACACGATCAGGGTGCCGCGGCGCGACGAGCTGCAGGCGGATCTCAAGGCGCGGGGCATCGGAAACGCCGTCTACTACCCCCTCGCGCTGCATCTGCAGCCCTGCTTCGCCCATCTGGGCTATGGTCGCGGGACGTTGCCGGTGACGGAGGCGGCGATGGACTCCGTCATCTCATTGCCCATCTACCCCGAGCTGAGTGCGGAGCAGCAGGATGCCGTCATCGCGGCGATCCTCTCGTTCTATGACTGAGCGCGCCGTGGGCATCGAGACGGACATCGCTGAAGAGCTGATCGGGAAGGCTGAGCGTCGGGAGGCGCTGTTCGGGATCGTGGGGCTGGGCTATGTCGGCCTTCCGCTCGCCCTCGAGCTCGCCAAGGCGGGCTATCGCGTCCTCGGTTTCGACATCAGCGAGCGGGTCGTCAACGGCCTGAACGCCGGGCACTCGCACGTCAAGGACATCTCCGACGCGCTGCTGCGGGAGGTCGTGGCGGACGGCCGGTTCGAGGCCACGCGCGACATGGACCGCCTGGGCGAGCCCGACGTGGTGTCCATCTGCGTGCCGACACCGCTCTCCAAGTTCAAGGATCCCGACGTCAGCTTCATCGTCGCCGCCACCGATGCCGTCAAGCGCACCCTCCGGCGCGGACAGGCGATCATCCTGGAGTCCACCACCTATCCGGGAACCACGCGGGAAATCCTGCAGCCCGCGCTCGAGAGCACCGGCCTGACGGTCGGGCGCGATTTCTTTCTCGCCTTCAGCCCCGAGCGAGTCGACCCGGGCAACCCGACCTGGCAGACCCACAACACCCCCAAGGTCGTCGGCGGCATCACCGAGACCTGCTCGCGAGTCGCCTGCGCGCTGTACCAGCCGGCGATCGAGACGCTGGTGCCGGTGTCGACCACCGAGGCGGCCGAGCTGGTGAAGCTGCTCGAGAACACGTTCCGGAGCGTCAACATCGGGCTCGTGAACGAGATGGCGATCGTCTGTGACAAGCTGGGAGTGAACGTCTGGGAGGTGATCGAGGCCGCCTCGACCAAGCCCTTCGGCTTCATGAAGTTTCTGCCGGGCCCCGGCCTCGGCGGGCACTGCATTCCGATCGACCCCCACTACCTCGCGTGGAAGATGCGCGGGCTCAACTACAAGACCCGCTTCATCGACCTGGCGGGCGAGCTCAATACCGAGATGCCGCTGTTCTGGGTTCGCAAGGTCGCCGAAGCGCTGAATGCTCACGGCAAGGCCGTGCGCGGGGCCAGCGTCCTCGTGCTCGGCGTCGCCTACAAGCGGGACATCGACGATATCCGGGAGAGCCCGGCGCTCGACATCATTCGCCTGCTGGAAGGGCAGGGAGCGCGGGTCGCGTATTCCGATCCGCACGTCCCCTGCTTTTCGGAGGACGGGCACGAGCATCGGTCGGTGACTCTGGACGAGCGCGTCGTCGCGGCGGCCGACTGCATCATGATCGTCACCGACCACACGGCGGTGGACTACCACATGGTGAAGCGGCAGGCGAAGCTGGTGGTCGACACTCGAAACGCACTGCCGAAAGAGGGTTGACGTGCACGTAGCGGTAATCGGCAGTGGATATGTCGGTCTGGTTGCGGGCGCCTGCCTGGCGGAGACCGGCAACGACGTCGTGTGCGTCGACAACGACCCCGAGAAGATCGCCCGGCTCCAGCGCAACGAGATCCCGATCTACGAGCCGGGCCTCGAGCCCATGGTGCAGCGGAACCAGGCCGACGGCCGCCTGACCTTCACCACCGACGTCGGGGCCGCCATCCGCGGCGCCAAGGTCATCTTCATCGCGGTCGGTACTCCCCCGGGCGAGGACGGCTCGGCGGATCTCCAGCATGTGCTGGCGGTCGCACGCGACATCGGCCGCCACATGAACGAGCCCAAGGTCGTCGTCACCAAGTCCACGGTGCCGGTCGGCACCGCCGAGAAGGTTCGCGCGGCCGTGAAGTCCCAGACCACGACGCCTTTCGCGGTCTGCAGCAATCCGGAGTTCCTGAAGGAAGGCGCCGCGATCGACGACTTCATGAAGCCAGACCGTGTCGTGATCGGGGTGGACGACGACGAGGCCCGCGCCGTGATGGGCGAGCTGTACTCGCCGTTCACCCGGCAGGGTGGCAACCGGATTCTCTTCATGGACATCGCGTCGGCCGAGGTGACGAAGTATGCCGCCAACGCGATGCTCGCGACCCGGATCTCATTCATGAACCAGATGGCGCTGTTCTGTGAGCTGGTCGGCGCCGACGTCAACAACGTCCGGCTCGGCATCGGCTCGGATCAGCGGATCGGCAGGGCGTTTCTCTATCCCGGTCCGGGATACGGCGGGTCGTGCTTTCCCAAGGACGTCAAGGCGATCATCAAGACCGCCGACGATCTGGGACTCTCGCTCAACGTGCTCAAGGCCGTCGAGGACGTGAACGAAGAGCAGAAGCTGGTCGTCCTGCAGAAGGTGCAGCGCTATCTCGGCGCCGACCTCACCGGCAAGACGGTGGGACTCTGGGGGCTCGCCTTCAAGGCCGAGACGGACGACATGCGGGAGAGTCCCACCATCCCGCTCATCGAAGGCCTCCTGGCCGCAGGCGCCCGGGTCCAGGTGCACGATCCCAAGGCGACCGACTCCGCCCGCCACATCTTCGGGGACCGGGTCATGTACGCGGCCGATCCCTACAGTGCCGCCCACGGGGCCGACGCGCTCTGCGTCATGACCGAGTGGCTGGTCTACCGCAATCCCGACTTCGAGCGGGTTCAGAAGCAGGTCCGCAGGCCGCTGCTGGTGGACGGGCGCAATCTCTACGATCCCGAACGGATGAAGGCGCTCGGCTTCGAGTATCACGGGATCGGCCGGGGCGGCCGGTGACACGAGTCCTCGTCACCGGTGCGGCCGGCTTCATCGGCTCGCACCTGGTCGAGGCATTGGCCCGCCAGGGGGACGAGGTCATCGGGATCGACAACTTCGACCCCTTCTATCCCCGGCCGATGAAAGAGCGAAATCTGGCGGAGATGGGCCGACTGCCCGGCTTCACCTTCCGCGAAATGGATCTCCTCGACGCCGCCGCCCTCCAGACGCTCCTCACCCCGCAAACCGTCATCGTGCATCTGGCGGCGAAAGCCGGCGTACGCCCGTCGCTGGCGGACCCGGTCGGCTACGCTCGCACCAACGTGACCGGGACCGCGGCTGTCGTGGACGCCGCCCGGGGCGCGGGTGTGTCGCGCATCGTGTTCGGCTCGTCCTCGTCGGTGTACGGAGACAGCACTCCGGTTCCGTTTCGCGAGGATGCTGTCGCGGTCGAGCCGGTGTCGCCCTACGCCGCCACGAAGCGCGCCGCGGAGCTGCTGCTCGCCTCGGTCGCCCCGATCTACGGGTTTCAGGTCGCCTCGCTGCGATTCTTCACCGTCTACGGGCCCCGGCAGCGCCCCGACCTCGCGATCCATGCCTTCGCCCGGAGGATGGTGGATGGCCGCACCCTCACCTTGTTCGGGGACGGCACCCAGTCGCGGGACTATACGTATTGCGACGACATCATCGCAGGCGTTCTGTCGGCGGTGCGCTGGACCGAGCGGGCCCCGGTGGGAGTCGATCACTTCAACCTGGGCGGCAATCGATCGGTTCCGACGGGGGTCGATGGTGGACGAGATCGCCGCGGCGCTCGGCATCACGCCCGCGATCGAGTGGGCCCCCATGCAGCCGGGCGACGTGCAGCGGACGGCCGCCGATCTCACCAAGTCGGGTGCGATGCTCGGCTATGCGCCCGCGACACCGTTTCCGGAGGGAATCCGGCGTTTCGTCGCCTGGTTCCGTGAGGCCCATGGCCGCGCAGACTGAGCGGGCCCTCGCGCGCGCTCGCGAGCGCTTCGCCGTGCAGGACTACTACGGCACGGTGCACCTGCTGGAGGAGATCGTGGCCGGCGGGCGGGCGTTCGCCGATGTACATCATCTCCTCGGTGTATCGCTGTCGCTCCTTGGCCAACGAGAGCGGGCGCTGTCGGAGTTCGGCCGCGCTCTGGCGCTCAATCCCCGCTATCTCGAGGCATTGATCCACCAGGGCCTGGTGCTCTCCGAGATGGGCCGCGATGCCGAAGCGGAAGAGTCGTTCCGGCGGGCATCGGCCAGCCTGTCGCCGGCGAGCGAGGGACTGCCCGCGCCGGTCGCGTCGCGGCTGGCCAACCAGCACGCCGAGCTGGCGGAGGCCTACGCCGAGGCCGGCGCGCTCGACCGGGCGGTGGAGCAGTACGAGCGCGCGCTCGAGCTGGGGCCGGGATACGTGGATCTCCGCTATCGCATGGCGCGGCTGCTGCTCGAATCCGGCCGCGCGCTCGAGGCGCGCGAGTCGCTGGAGGAGGTGCTCCGCCTGCGCCCCAACTTCGTGGATGCCTCGGCCGCGCTCGGACTGGCCCACTACCTGTCCGGCGATGCGCTCGGCGCGCGGGAGATCTGGAAGGCATGCCTGGCCCGTCGGCCCGAGAACTCCCGGGTCGAGGCATATCTGGCGATGCTCGGTCGCACCGGGCCGTGACGCGCTGGTGGATCGCCGCCCTCCTGGCGGCCACCGGATGCGGCGGCGCGGCGGATGGCGAGCGCCGCGGCGACGAGGCCTACGGCCGGGCGCAGTATGCCGAAGCGCTTCGCGAGTATCGGTCGGTCGCAGGAGGCACTGCCGCCCCCCGGGTCTACGCGAAGGTCGGCGCGGCGGCGCTCCGAACCGGAGATCTCTCCGAGGCCGCCGACGCTTACCTCCACCTCGCGGGCGAGGATCCGTCACGGACCCAGGAGGCGGCGGAGGGGCTCGAGGCGGTTGCCCGCACGGCCGAGCGGGCGGAGCGGCCCGAGGCGCTCAAGGAGGCGGTGGTAGGATTGCAGACGGTGGCGCCCGACCGGGTCCCGGGCCAGTACGCGCTGCTGCTCGCCCAGGAGGAGGGCGCGGATCCGACCGAGCTGGTCACCCTGCTGCCGCGGGCGATCGCCGCCGCGCCGGACCAGGCCACGGCCGACTCGCTCATCGCGCTGCACGCCCGGCTGCTGGAGCAGACCTCCGGTTGCGGGCAGGCGATGTTCCAGTATCGCGCGGTGCTTCGCCGGTCGCGCGACAGCGCGCTGGTGGCTGGCGCCCGGCGGAGCGCCGGCGCTTGCGCCTTGTCGCTGGGCCGGCGGTCGGCGACCAGCCGACGGGTCGAGGACGCCGCGCTCTGGTTCGCGGAGGCGGCCCGCATGGATTCGAGCTCCACGACCGGACGGCGCCGCGCTGCTGGCGTACGGTGACACGCGGCTGGCCCAGGGCGACACGCTGGCAGCCGCGCTGGCCTACCAGACGATCGCCGATCCGGCGGTGTCCGACTCGGTCGGCCGCGTCGCGCGAGCCCGGCTGAGCGGGCTCGGCCTTACCACATCTTCGGAGCCCGCTCAAGGGCCCGGTACCCGATGACCTGTCTTCGGCTGGTCGCTCTCACGATGGTGCTCGCCAGTCTCACCGCCTGCGGTGGCGGCCGCGCCCCGGGCGCGGACGACGGCGCCACGGCGGTGCCCGCGCAGGCGGAAGGCGCGACCCCGGCGGAGGTGGATTCTCTGTTTCGGCAGGGCGAGGGGGAGGTGCGCCGGGGCAAGTGGAATGACGCGATCGAAACGTTCGAGCGGGTGCTGCTGGAGTTCTCCCCGGGCGACGGCCGGATTCCGCAGGCGCGGTATTTCCTCGGCGAGGCGAAATTCGCCGTCGGGAACCACCTCGAGGCCGCCCGCGAATTCCGCCGCGTCTCCGACGAGACGCCCAACGACCGGCTTGCGCCCGAGGCCCTCCTTCGGGTGGGCGACGTCTACACCGACCTCTGGCGCCGGCCCGAGCTGGATCCCTCGTACGGCCAGACCGCGCTCGCGACGTACCAGGAGCTGATCAACCGATACGCCAACACGCCCGCCTCGTCCCGGGCCCAGGAGCGGATCACGGACCTTCAGGAGCGGTTCGCCTACAAGGAGTACCGGGCCGCGCTCTTCTACTTCAAGCTCAAGGCCTACGACTCGGCCATCCTCTACCTGAAGGACGTGGTGGCCACGTACCCGCGTGCCGCCATCGCTCCGAGCGCCCTCCTCAAGCTGGTCGAGGCGTACCGGCGGCTGGGATACCAGGAGGACGTCCGCGAGACCTGCGGCTACCTCCGCCGGTTCCACCCTACCGCGGTGCGCGGCGCGTCTCCGTGCCCCGCCGACACGGCCGGTGCCTCATAGTCCGAGGGTAGGCCTCTTCGGCGGGTCGTTCGATCCCGTCCACCACGGCCATCTGATCGTCGGGCAGGTCGCGCTCGAGGTTCTGGGGCTCGACGCGCTGCGATTCGTGCCCGCCCGGCTCCAGCCGTTCAAGCTCGCCGGCCACGGGGCGCCCGCGGAGCATCGCGCGGCGATGCTGGAGCTGGCCCTGGCGCCGACGCCCGGATTCGAGCTGGAGCGCGCCGAGCTGGAGCGTTCAGGTCCTTCGTACACGGTGGACACCCTGCGCGCCCTCCACGCCCGCGAGCCGGGCATCGAGCTGACGCTGCTGATCGGGGCCGACGCGGCGGCCGAGCTCGAGGCCTGGCGCGAGGCCCCCGAGGTCGCCCGCCTTGCCTCCGTCGTGGTGTTCGGCCGTGCCGGCTTGCCGGCCCCCGCCTCGCCACTCATCGCCCGAACGATCGAAGTCCCCGCGATCGAGATCTCGGCCACCGAGGTCCGCCGGCGGGCGCGCGAAGGGCTCTCCCTGCGCTACTGGGTGCCCGACACGGTCGCGGAGTACGTCGCCCGGCACCGGTTATATTTGGACCCAGCATGATCAAATCATTGATGACAGCGGTCTTCGGCACCCGATTCGACCGCGAGCGCAAACGGCTCCAGCCGGTAGTGGACCAGATCCATGCCGCGGAGGAGCGACTCCAGGCACTCAGCGAGACCGAGCTCAAGGCCCAGACCCAGCTCTTCCGCGAGCGCCTCGCGGAGCGCACCGGTGCGGTCAAGCAGGAGCTCGAGCAGGTGCGGGCCGCCAAGCACGCCTGCGCCGACCCGGTCGAGCGCGACGGGCTGGAGCAGCGGTTCCACGAGCTGGAAGCCCAGTACAAGCGCGAGCTGAAGGCCGGACTCGACGACCTGCTGCCCGAGGCCTACGCCACCGTGCGGGAGGCGTGCCGCCGGCTGGTGGGGACGACGGTCTCGGTCATGAACCACGACCTGCCGTGGGACATGGTGCCCTACGACGTACAGCTCATCGGCGGGGTGGTCCTCCACCAGGGCAAGATCGCCGAGATGGCGACGGGCGAAGGCAAGACCCTGGTCGCCACGCTTCCGCTCTATCTCAACGCCCTCGCCGGCCGCGGTGCCCACCTCGTCACGGTGAACAACTACCTCGCCCGCCGCGACTCCCAGTGGATGGGGCACGTCTTTTCGTATCTCGGGCTGACGGTTGCCTGCCTCGACGACACCGAGCCCTCTTCGCCGAACCGGCGTGCCGCCTACCTGGCGGACATCACCTACGGGACCAACAACGAGTTCGGCTTCGACTACCTCCGCGACAACATGGTGTTCTCGCTGGAGCAGCGGGTGCAGCGCGAGCATGCGTACGCGATCATCGACGAGGTGGACTCGATCCTGATCGACGAGGCGCGGACGCCGCTCATCATCTCCGGCCCGGTCGGCAACGAGACCGACGACAAGTACGCCCAGTTCAACCGCCAGGTGGCCGAGCTGGTGCGGAAGCAGACCGGCGTGGTGAACACCCTCCTGGCCGAGGCGGAGAAGCTGCTGGAGGACGAGAAGACCCGTCCGGAGGCGGCCATCAAGCTGTACCAGGCGCACCTCGGCGTGCCCAAGAACAAGCGGCTGCTCAAGCAGCTGCAGGAGCCCGGCATCAAGCAGATGGTGCAGCGGATGGAGCTGGACGCCATCGCGGACCGGAAGCTGCCCATGCGCCAGCAGCGGATGCGCGAGACCGAGGACGTGCTCTACTTCGTGCTCGACGAGAAGGGCCACTCGGTCCATCTCACCGACCGCGGCGCGGAGGCGATGTCGCCCAACGAGCCGGAGCTCTTCCTGGTGCCGGACATCTCCGAGGAGATCCACCGGATCGACAAGGACCCCGACCTCTCGCCCCACGACCGGGTCGAGCGCCGCCGCGAGGTCGAGAGCGAATACGCGCTCAAGAGCGAGAAGCTCCACATCATCCACAAGCTGCTCCAGGCGCACATCCTCTACGAGAAGGAAGTGGACTACCTGGTGCAGGACGGCCAGGTGATGATCGTGGACGAGTTCACCGGCCGCGTGATGACGGGCCGGCGGTGGGCGGACGGGCTGCACCAGGCGGTCGAGGCGAAGGAGATGGTGCAGGTGAAGGGCGAGACCCAGACCTTCGCCACCATCACCATCCAGAACTACTTCCGGATGTACGACAAGCTCGGCGGCATGACCGGCACCGCCGAGACCGAGGAGACCGAGTTCTACCAGATCTACGGACTCGAGGTCAACGTCATTCCGACCCACCGCCCGGTGAAGCGCGCCGACCAGGTGGACCGGATCTACAAGACGCGGCGGGAGAAGTACAACGCGGTCCTGGACGAGGTCGCGCGGCTGCACGAGCTCGGCTGGCCCATCCTGATCGGCACGGTGACGGTCGAGGTATCCGAGACGCTGTCGCGCCAGCTCAAGCGGCGCGGGCTCAAGCACGAAGTGCTGAACGCCAAGTATCACCAGCGCGAAGCCGAGATCGTGGCCGGGGCGGGGCAGCGCGGCTCCATCACGATCGCGACCAACATGGCGGGCCGGGGCACCGACATCAAACTCGGCAAGGACCTCGATCTCACCCTGGACGAGGCCGGGCTCCAGATCATCGGCACCGAGCGGCACGAGTCCCGCCGCATCGACCGGCAGCTCCGCGGCCGGTCGGGCCGCCAGGGCGACCCGGGCCAGTCCATCTTCTTCCTGTCGCTCGAAGACGACCTGATGCGGCTGTTCGGCTCCGACCGGATCGCCCGCTGGATGGACAAGAGCGGCGCCGAGGAAGGCGAGGTCATCACCGGGGGCCTGGTCACCCGCGCCATCGAGCAGGCGCAGAAGCGGGTCGAGCTCCAGAACTTCCAGCAGCGGAAGCGGCTGCTGGAGTACGACGACGTGATGAACCAGCAGCGCGAGGTGATCTACTCGCTCCGCCTGTTCGCGCTGGAGCGGGGCGAGGAGCTCAAGGCCGAGGCGCGCCGCATGATCGAGGCCGCGCTGGAGCGGTCAACGACCATGTTCCTCGTCGGAGCGGAGCGGCCGGAGGAGTACGACCGCGGGGGGCTGCGCGAGTCGCTGATGCTGCAGTACCTGGTCGGCCCCGAGGCGGTCACGGATTCCGAGGCGGCGCCCACCCTCGAGCGCATCGTGGAGGTCGTCAAGGCCGAGGGCGAGGAGGCGTTCCGCCGGAAGGTCGCCTACCTGTCGGACTTCGGGAAATCGATCGGCCTCACCGACGTGGACAGCCAGGTGCTGTCCCAGGTGATGCTGGCGGTGCTCGACGAACGGTGGAAGGACCACCTCTACGACCTCGACCAGCTGCGCAACGCCATCCAGTACCGGGCGTGGGGTCAGAAGGATCCGCTGGTGGAGTACAAGCGCGAGGCCTTCGAGATGTTCGAGGACCTCATGCGCGACATCCAGAGCACCTTCACCGAGCGGTTCCTCAAGATTCAGGTGAGCGCCGAGCCGCCGCGGCAGGAGATGCCCCGACCGGTGGCACGCCGCCCCGAGCCCACTCCTTCGGCGCCGGAAGCTCCGATGTCCGGGGCCGATGACCTGTTCACCGGCGCGACCGCCCGCGTGCCGCCGCCACCGCCGGTGGCTCCCTCGCCGCGAGCCACGGCGCCGGCCCTCAGCAGCTCGCTCGGTCCGGTGGGTCGCCAGGCGGCGGCCACGGTGCCCGAGGTCGGCCGCAACGATCCCTGTCCCTGCGGGTCGGGAAAGAAATACAAGAAATGCCACGGGGCGGGCCGCTGACAGCACGCGGCTGAACCCTGAGAACCGAGCTGGCACGACCCTTCGATCGAGAGACCGAAGGGTCGTTCGTTTCCGGAGCTAGAATCGGCACTTTCCACCACCCGCCGGGATGCTCGGTAGACCGGTATCATCCTGGCTAGCGAGGCACTGGGGGGCGGCGGGGGACTGGGGCTTCTTGGCGACCTGATCCAGGACGACCACCGTGGCCGAACCGTGCGCGGTCTGCCAGGTGGCGGCGATCTGGACCCGGCCGGCCTTGCGGGCCTCCACCAATCCGCCGGTGCGAACGGTGGCGACGTTGGTGTCGGAGCTGGACCAGACCACCTCCGACGGGGGCATTACCAGAGTGGCACCGCCTGCGAGCGTCGCGCTGAGCGTGACGAAGGCTTCCCTGTTCATGGTCGCAAGGCTCGGTGCGACGGTCAGGATGGAGATGCCGGGGTCGTCGGACGGAGGCGGAAGGTCGGGTCCGGTGGTCGAGTTGCAGGCGACCAGCAGGGTGGCGGCGGAAAGGATGACCTGGAGCTGCAGCACGGTGCGCATGGCAACCTCCGTTGGAGTGGGCGGCCCGGCGCGGCTTGCCCGCTCCGAACTGCGGGGCCACTATAGACAGACGGGCTCAGGCCCGACTCACACCCTCCTCAGCGGTTGCTCATGTTCCGCCTTGGCACATTCGGGGGCCTGGCTCTCACCGACGCCGCCGGCACGGCGGCGATCCCTCAGCGCCGCCGCCTCGCGCTGCTCGCGCTGCTGGCGGTGGCGGGTGAGCGGGGTCTCACCCGCGACAAGGTGCTGGCCTACCTCTGGTCCGAGAGCTCGTCGGAGAATGGCCGGCATGCCCTGGAGCAGCTGCTCTACTCGATGCGGAGACAGCTGCCGGAGGAGCTGTTCCAGGGCACCGACCCGCTCCGGCTGAACCCCCTGGTCATCCAGGCGGATGTGGTGGAGTTCGAGCCGGGCGATCGCCGCCGGCGATGCCGCGGGTGCGGTCGCGGCCTATCGGGGCCCCTTCCTCGACGGCTTCTACCTCGCCGATGCCCCGGAGTTCGAGCGCTGGGCCGAGCAGGAGCGGGTCCGTCTCTCCGGAGAGCACGCCCAGGCGCTCCGGAAGCTGGCCGGGGAGGCGCATGCACTCGGACGCCACACGGAGGAGATCGACCTGCGGCGCGTCCTCGCCTCCGCCGATCCCCTGGCCGAGCGGGCCGCCCTGGGACTGGTCCGGGCGCTGGCGGACGCGGGCGACTGGGCCGGCGCCCTGCGGCACGCGCGCGAGTACGAGGCGCGGGTTCAGGAGGAGGTGCCGGGTGCACCGGCGACCGGCCTGGTCGCGCTGGTCAAGCGCATGAGCGGGGAGCGGGCGGCGGTGCGGGAGGCCGAGGCGGGTGCTGGCCTGACGCGGCGACCGGTACGTGATCGAGCGCGAGCTGGGGCGCGGATCGGTGGCGACCGTGTACCTGGCACGTGACCGGAAGCACGATCGGGCCGTCGCCCTCAAGATTCTCAGACCCGAGGTCGCAGCGGGATCGGACGCCAAGCGGTTCAGCCGGGAGATCGGATTCCTCGCCAAACTGCACCACCCGCACATCCTGCCGCTCTACGACTCCGGAACGCTGGCGCTCCAGGACGGGCGACTGGGACTCTTCTACGCGATGCCGTACATCCGCGGCGAATCCCTCCGCCAGCGGCTCGACCGGGAGGTGCAGCTTCCGATCCCGGACGCAGTGCATGTCGCCCGCGAGGTGGCCGATGCGCTGGGGTATGCGCACGCGGAAGGCGTCGTGCACCGCGACATCCGGCCGGAGAACATCCTGCTGGACTCGGGCCACGCACTGGTGGCGGACTTCGGGATCGCGCGCGCGCTGGAGACGGTCGGTGGAGAAAAGCTGTCAGACCGCGGGTGTCGTCGCTCGGGGTCCCGGCTTACATGAGCCCCGAGCAGGCGGGAGGACGGGGCGAGTTGGACGGCCGCAGCGACATCTACAGTCTGGGCTGCGTGCTGTACGAGATGCTGACCGGCATGCCGCCGTTTACGGGCGCCACGCGGGGAGCGGTCCTGGCCCGGGCGATGACCGACCCCGTGCCTCCGATCCGAACCACCTGTCCCGCCGTGCCGCCTGCGGTGGAGCGCGCCGTCCTCAAGGCTCTGGCGAAGCAACCGATGCAGCGATTCGCCGATGCGGCGGAATTCGTGGCGGCGCTCGGGAGCGCCGCCGCGTGATCAGGTGAGAGGTCCGAACACCCGGCAAGTGGCTGACCGGCACGACCGCCAGCGACCGGCCGCAACGACCCCTGTCCCCGCGGGTCGGGCAAGCAATACTCGAATGCCACGGGCAGGGCGATACGAGAGTGACCCGCACGCAATGTCGGAGGTGTCCACACGGAATGGCCTGACATCGATTCGGAGGTGCCCATGGCTCACATCACGAGCGCCGGCATGCCGTTGACGTTGGTGGCTGCCGCAATTGCCGCGTGTTCCAGCTCTGAAGAATCCCGCCTCGCTGCAGAAAAGACCGGGTCCATCGACACCGCCGTGGCGACCGAGCTGCGTGTAGCGGGCGTCATGATCGGGAGACAGATCGGCTCGGGCAACCGGATCACCGAGCCGACATTTCAGTTCGCCCCGCAGGATACCGTCTACGTCTCCGTGGCGACCCAAGGTGCGTCCGATGGTGCCACGCTCACGGCGGCGTGGCGGTCCCAGAGCGGCGAGATCATACAGAAGACGTCGGAGCCGGTCGGTCCGGCGGGGGAGAACACCGGTTTTCAGCTGGCTCAACCGAAGGGGCTCAAGCCGGGCACGTACAAGGTGATCGTCTTTCTCGGCAGCGACTCGGTCGAGACCAAGGTCTTCGCGGTGCGAAAGTAACAGCCGGGCGCGGCCGGTTGCGGAGTTCCGCCGCCGACCGCGCGACCAGGCCTCCGCCCCGGTGCGGCGAGGTCATATTTCGATTTCCCTTTCCTCGAGGGGCTCATGCTTCGACCCCACGCGGTCCAGCTCGGCCCATGTCTCACCCTAGCCGTCCTCCTGCTTGCGGTAGCATCGGTGCCGGTCCGGGCCCAGGAGGAGGAGTCTCGAATCGGTCGCGAAGCCCCGGGGTTGGACCTCGAGCGGCTCGGAGGTGGGCGCGTGGACCTCGGCGATCTCCGCGGCCGGCCCGTGATCATCAACTTCTGGGCGTCCTGGTGCGCCCCCTGTCGAAGCGAGATGCCGGACCTGATCTCTGCATGGCGGAAACACGCCGATGAGGGGCTCGAGATTCTCGCGGTGAACCTCACTGACCAGGAGCGCCGAAAGGACGTCACTCGGTTCGTCTCGGAGTTCGGTATGCCGTTCCCGGTCCTGCTGGACACCGACGGCAAGGCGCGCGAGACGTACGTCTTGGCCTCCCTTCCGACGACGGTCTTTGTGGATTCGGCTGGAATCGTTCGAAGTCTGCATTCGGGTCCGCTCACCCGTAGCGCTCTCGCCCTCGGCCTGGAAGCCATTCTCGGGACGGAGTCCGCCAGCTCCCGCTCGAACGACTCCAGCGAGCAGCGATAGTCGCGGCCGGCGCGGCGTAACTTCTCCCTCTCGCGCGAGCTTCCGACACCACTCTCCGCTCCTCACGACCTATGTTCGCCAGGTGTCCGGCTCCATTAGCGCGCTTCCCGACACCGACCGTCCTCGCGAGCGTCTCTGGGCGCTCGGGCCCGCCGCACTCACCGCCACCGAGCTCCTCGCCGTCCTCCTGGGCACCGGTCGTGGAGGGCGCAGCGCCAGCGACATCGCGGGCGGCCTTCTGGCCGTCAGCGGCGGCTCGCTCCGCCGCCTGGCTCGGCGGCCAGGGGCGGAGCTTCTCAGAGCGGATGGCATCGGCCCTACCAAAGCCGCCCGTCTCCTGGCCGCCTTCGAGCTGGGTGCGAGGCTCGTAAGGGAGGAACGACCCCCGGCGCAGCGCATCCGCGAGCCGGAGGACGTGGTCCGCTGGTTCGACGGACGGCTGCGAGACCTGCAGGTCGAGGAGTTCCATCTTCTCGCCCTGGACAGCCAGAGTCAGGTACTCCGCGAGGTGCTGATCACCCGAGGGCTGCTCAACAGCTCTCTGGTGCACCCACGGGAAGTGTTCCGAGCGGCAATCGCCGAGGCGGCCGCAGGCATCATTGTCGTGCATAACCATCCCAGCGGAGATCCCACCCCGTCCGCCGAGGACCGGACGGTCACCCGGCAGCTGGCGGAGGCTGGTCGCCTGCTCGACCTGCCACTGTATGATCACGTGGTGATCGCGGGCGATCGCTACACGAGCTTCGCGACTGCCGGCCTGCTCTGACCTTCCGCGGCCATGAGGCACTCTTGCCTCGTTTGCGGCCCTTGGTACAGAAGCGTACCTTGAGGTATCCCGCCTCAGGAGAACCCATGACATCGTCACGGACGGGCCGGAGTCACCGGCTAGGTCTTGGACTCTGTGTTGCCGTCGGTCTGGCTCTCACGCCGGGGGTGGCGCACGCGCAGGGATGAATGCCGATTCGCTTCACGTCCCCCAGTTTGGGCGGGCATCGGCAGGTGTTTCTCAAGCAGGGCGAGTGGGAGGCCGGCGCGGCCTACCGCCGGCTGACGGCGGACGATTGGTTCATACGGGACCAGCAGGCGCCGGACGCCTTACCGGGTGTCAACCGGTTCAATATCAATACCCTCGATCTCTCCCTTGCATATGGAGTGAGCGACAGGCTCAACCTGCGCCTCACGGTGCCGCTCTCGACCGGGATCAACTCCAGGATTCACGGAGACGGCATCCGCCACGAGACGTCCGCCACCGGCGTAGGTGACATCAACCTGGTGGGCAGCATGTGGTTGCTCGAGCCGGCTACACACACCAGCGGCAACGTGTCCTTTGGGCTTGGGGTGAAGGCGCCGACCGGCAGCAACGATGTGGAAGGTGACTTGGGGCTGATGTCCGGTGAGGTGATCCGGCACCCGGTACACCCGGGACTGCAGCTCGGCAGTGGGGGGTGGGGCATTCAGCTCGAGCTGCAGGCGTATCAACAACTGTACGGGAGGCTATCTGGCTATGCCTTCGGGGCGTATCAGCTGAGCCCGCAGGAGCAAGGGGACGTCTTGTTCACTCCGACGGCTCCCGCCAGCACCCTCTCCATCTACGATGTCTACCATGCGCGGGCCGGTCTGGGCTACGCAGCCTGGCCGGAGCAGGGCCTTTCGATGAGCCTCGGGGTCAGGGTAGATGGCATTCCCGTTCGCGACCTGCTGGGCAAGGATGGCGGCTACCGATCGCCGGGGCGCACCACCTATCTCGATCCCGGACTGGCCCTGGCTCGCGGGCGGGGGGTTTTCACCCTCAGCGTCCCGCTGCGTCTCCACGGCGAGTTCAAGCCGAACGTGAACGACGAGAGCGGAGGTCCGCCCCCGAGCGGGGACCGGGGGGATCTCGCCAGTTACCTGATCTTTCTCGGCTACGCCCATCGCTTCTAGCGCACGCGAGCGGGCGAGATCCAAGCTGGTCACCCGAACGCCTGACCCCCGCGCCCCGCCCTGTGGGGAGGCGGGGGTCAGCGCGTCGGCGATCGCGCCTCGAGGTCAGGGAGCATGGGCTTGACCCTTCTCGACCGTCTTCAGACCGCTCTTGCCGAGCGCTACACGATCGAGCGCGAGCTCGGGCGGGGCGGCATGGCCACGGTCTATCTCGCCGAGGACCTGAAGCACCACCGACGGGTCGCGCTGAAGGTGCTGCGACCCGAGCTCAGCCCGGCGCTCGGCGCCGACCGGTTCCTGCGGGAGATCGAGACCGCCTCCCGCCTGCAGCACCCCCACATTCTCAGCCTCCACGACTCGGGCGAAGCCGCCGGTCTCCTCTACTACGCGATGCCCTACGTGGAGGGCGAGTCGCTCCGGGCCCGGCTCGCCCGGGAAGTGCAGCTCGACGCGACGGACGCCGTCCGGATCGCGGAAGAAGTGGCCGACGCCCTGGCCTGCGCTCACGCCGCCGGCGTGTTGCACCGGGACATCAAGCCCGAAAACATCCTCCTCACCGGCGGTCACGCCGTGGTGGCGGACTTCGGGATCGCGCGCGCGATCGATGCCGTGGCCGCCGACCGACTCACCGAGACCGGGCTCGCGCTGGGCACGCCGCACTACATGAGCCCCGAGCAGGCCTCGGGGGCGCGGGTGCTGGATGCCCGGAGCGATCTGTACGCGCTGGGCTGCGTGCTCTACGAGATGCTCGCCGGGGAGCCGCCCTTCAACGGACCGTCGTCGCAGGCCATCCTGGCTCGGCACGCGGTGGATCCGGTGCCCTGCCTGCGGACGGTGCGATCGACGGTGAGTCCGGCGCTCGAGGCGGCGGTGGGGAAGGCCTTGGCCAAGGTGCCGGCCGATCGGTTCGCCAGCGCTTTGGAGTTCAAGGAGGCCCTGGGCCGTGCGTCCCGGGAGCCCGCGGTCGTTGCACCGGCTGCGGGCCGTCGCCGCCTAGCGATCGGACTCGCGGCCGTTGTCGTCGGGGCCGGTGCTGCGGGGGCGCTTCTCGCCGGGTTCGGGGCCGACCGGCCGGTGACCGCGGACGGCGAGCGGCCCATACGGTCGCTCGCCGTGGCGCCGCTGGAGAACCTGACGGGCGACTCGGCACAGGTCTACCTGGCCCATGGCATCACCGATCAGCTGGTCACGACGCTGGCCCAGATCGGCGCCCTGCGGGTCGTGGGACTGAAGGCAGATCAGGCGGGAATCCCCGGCTGCGGAGCTGGCGCGCACCCATCGGATCGACGCGGTGTTAGGTGGCTCGCTTCAGCGCGCCGGCGAAACCGTGCGCATCCGCATCCAACTCAGCTCCGCAGCGTCCGGCCAGGCGCTGTGGGCCCAGAGCTACGACGGCGAGCTGCGGGCCATCCTCGGCCTGCAGGACGAGGTGGCCCGCTCAGTGGCGGAACGGCTCCGGGTCTCGGTCACGGCCGAAGAACGTTCCCGTTTGACCGCGCCGCGTCCCGCGGTCAGTCCCGTGGCCTACCAGGCGTACGTGCGTGGATGGCACTTTCTGGAGAAGGTCAGTGAGGCGGACTTCCGACGGGCGATCGGCTACTTCAACCAGGCGATCAACGCCGATCCTGCGTATGCCGCACCCTATGTCGGTCTGGCCTACGCCTACGCCGAGTTGGGTTACTACGGACTGGCGTTCGCGAGGGAGACGTATCCCCGGGCCCGTGCGGCGGCACTCAAGGCCATCGAGCTGGACTCCATGCTCGGGGAAGCTCATTCCGTGCTGGCCGGTATCCAGAACGTCTATGACTGGGACTACTCGGCGGCGGAACGAAGCTTCAGGCGCGGACTGGAGCTGAACCCGCGCCATGCCCGGGGTCATTTTACGTTCGGTATGCACCATGCTGCCATGGGACGCATCGATGACGCCGTAGCCGAGCTGAAGAAGGCCCAGGAGCTCGATCCACTCTCCCTCCTCACCGCGGCGGCGGCGGCGCGGCCATACTACAACGGACGGCGCTACGAGGAAGCGATCGCGCAGGCGCGGCGGCCGCTCGAGATCGACTCGACCTTCAGCCGGGCGCACTACTGGCTGGGCATGTCCTTCGCAGCGACGGGCCGCCCGAGAGAGGCCATCCGTGAATTCGAAGCGACCCTTCGGAGCGCGGGATCGCTGCCGGCTTATCGCGCCGCCCTCGGGCGCGCCTATGCGCTCGCCGGTGACACCAGTCAGGCCCGGAAGATTCTCCGCGAGCTGGAGGAGGCGGCCAGGACCAAGCCGGTTTCCTCGGTCGAGGTCGCCAGCGTCCACGCAGCCCTGGATCAGAAGGAGCAATGCTTCCAGTGGCTGGACCGGGCCATGGCGGCGCGTGACCCCTACCTCCAGTATATCGCGGTGGACCAACGGTTCGACCGATACCGCTCGGATCCGCGGTTCCAGGATATGCTGCGCCGAATGGGGTTTCCCGCGGCGCTGATTGCGGCCCCGCCCGGGGGCGGGTAGCCAGCCGTGGATCTTCTCGACCGTCTTCAGACCGCCCTTGCCGAGCGCTACACGATCGAGCGCGAGCTTGGGCGGGGCGGGATGGCCACGGTCTATCTCGCCGAGGACCTGAAGCACCACCGACGGGTCGCGCTGAAGGTGCTGCGACCCGAGCTCAGCCCGGCGCTCGGCGCCGACCGGTTCCTGCGGGAGATCGAGACCGCCTCCCGCCTGCAGCACCCCCACATTCTCAGCCTCCACGACTCGGGCGAAGCCGCCGGTCTCCTCTACTACGCGATGCCCTACGTGGAAGGCGAGTCGCTCCGGGCCCGGCTCGCCCGGGAAGTGCAGCTCGACGCGACGGACGCCGTCCGGATCGCGGAAGAAGTGGCCGACGCCCTGGCCTGCGCTCACGCCGCCGGCGTGTTGCACCGGGACATCAAGCCGGAGAACATCCTCCTCACCGGCGGTCACGCCGTGGTGGCGGACTTCGGGATCGCGCGCGCGATCGATGCCGTGGCTGCCGACCGACTTACCGAGACCGGGCTCGCGCTGGGCACGCCGCACTACATGAGCCCCGAGCAGGCCTCGGGGGCGCGGGTGCTGGATGCCCGGAGCGATCTGTACGCGCTGGGCTGCGTCCTCTACGAGATGCTGGCCGGGGAGCCGCCCTTCAACGGACCGTCCTCGCAGGCCATCCTGGCTCGGCACGCGGTGGATCCGGTGCCCTGCCTGCGGACGGTGCGATCGACGGTGAGTCCGGCGCTCGAGGCGGCGGTGGGGAAGGCCTTGGCCAAGGTGCCGGCCGATCGGTTCGCCAGCGCTTTGGAGTTCAAGGAGGCCTTGGGCCGTGCGTCCCGGGAGCCCGCGGTGGTTGCACCGGCTGCGGGCCGTCGCCGGCTCGCGATCGGCCTCGCGGCCGCCGCCGTCGGGGCCGGTGTTGCGGGGGTGGTTCTCGCCGGGTTCGGTGCCGACCGGCCGGTGACCGCCGATGGCGAGACGCCGATACGGTCTCTCGCGGTGGCCCCGCTTGTCAATCTCACGGGCGATTCGAGCCAGGTGTATCTAGCCGACGGGGTCACCGAGGAATTGATTGCGGCCCTTACACAGATCAGCTCGCTTCGTGTCATCAGCCTTCGGGAGCGGCGACAGGATCAGACGATCGCCGACCTGGCCAAGGGGACGGGAGCGGATGCGATTCTCGGAGGCGCGCTCCAGCGGACCGGAGACGCGCTTCGTATCACGACGACGCTCAGTTCCGTCGTCACGGGGCAGTCGCTCTGGGCCGCGAAGCAGGACGGCGATGTCAGCGGCATTCTGGCCCTCAAGGACCGAGTCGCGCGCTCAGTGGCTGACCGGATCCAGGTGTCGCTGGCACCCCAGGAGCGGGCCCGGCTCGATGCCAGCCGTCAACCGGTGAACCCGGCGGCCTATGAGGCGTACGCCCGCGGTCAGTACTTCAAGGGCAAAACCGCCGAAGTGGATCTCCGTAAGGCCATCGATCACTTTCGGCGGGCGATCGAGCTGGACCCGGCTTACGCACCGGCCTACGATGGACTCGCATGGTGTTATCTGTCACTCGGCTACTACGCCCTGGAGCCGCCCGCGAAGGCCTATGGCCTGACCCGGGCATACGCGATGAAGGCCCTGGAGCTCGACTCCTCGCTGGGTCAGGCGTACTCCACCCTCGCTCACGTTCAGCTACACCACGATTGGAATTTCGACGAGGCCGAGTCGAGCGTCCGGCGTGGGCTCCAGATGAGCCCGAAGCATGCCGAGATCCATTTTCAGTATGGGATGTATTTGACCGCAGTCGGCCGATTCAATGAAGCGGCAGAGAAGATGTCGGAGGCTCAGCATCTCGACCCACTGTCGCTCACCATCTCTGCCGCGGCCGCGCGACCCTCCTTCAATGGCCGGCGCTACGAGGAGGCCATCGCCCAGTCAATGAAGACGCTCGAGCTCGATTCCACGTACCCGCGAGCGCATTACTGGGCCGCAATGGCCTATGCCCAAACCGGCCGGGCGAGGGAGGCGCTGAGAGAGTTCGAGTTGGCGCTTCGGTTCGGTCCGACGCCCGTCTACCGGGCCGCAACTGGATACGCGCTCGCCCTGATGGGAGAGCGGGGCAAGGCGCGAGCCGTAATGCGAGGTCTCGTGGAAGAAGCCAAGACCCGGCCGGTGTCACGGGTCGAGATCGCGGCAGTGCACGCAGCGTTGGGTGAAAAGGACGAGGCGCTCGAATGGCTGCATTATGCCGTCGAGGCGCGTGATCCGCTCGTGGTTTTTCTGGGGGTCGATCCCCGCTTCGACCCGATTCGCAATGACCCTCGGTTCACCGAGCTCCTGCGAATAATCGGCCTGCCCGCCAACGTTGTTTCAGGGCCCTCTTGAGCATGGCGTTCGGAGCCTGAGTCTTGGACCTCCTCACTCGTCTCCGTTCTGCCTTGGCCGATCGCTACCGGATCGAGCGCGAGCTCGGCCGGGGCGGGATGGCCACGGTCTACCTCGCCGAGGACCTGAAGCACGACCGGCCGGGTCGCGCTGAAGGTGCTCCGCCCGGAGCTGATCCCCACCCTGGGCGCCGAGCGGTTCCATCGCGAGATCCGCATCGCCTCCGGCCTGCAACACCCGCACATCCTCAGCATTCACGACTCCGGCGAGGCACTGGGCGTCCTCTACTACGCGATGCCGTACGTAGAGGGCGAGTCGCTCCGGGCGCGGCTCGCCCGCGAAGTGCAGCTCACGGCGGACGAGGCCGTCCGCATCGTCGGCGAGGTGGCGGAGGCCCTGGCCTGCGCCCATGCAGCCGGAGTTCTGCACCGGGACATCAAGCCGGAGAACATCCTCCTCACCTCGGGACACGCGCTGGTCGCCGATTTCGGCATTGCCCGGGCCATCGACGCCGCGGGCAGCGAGCGCCTCACCGAGACCGGGCTGGCTCTTGGCACGCCGCACTACATGAGCCCCGAGCAGGCCTCGGGCAGCCGGGTGCTGGACGCCCGCAGCGACCTATACGCCCTCGGGTGCGTGCTGTACGAGATGCTCGCCGGGGAGCCGCCCTTCAACGGGCCGTCCGCACAGGCCATCATGGCGCGCCACGCGGTCGATCCGGTGCCGCCCCTCCGGACCATCCGGTCCACGATCAGTCCCGCGCTCGAAGCGGTGGTCGGCAAAGCCCTGGCGAAGGTGCCGGCCGACCGATTCGGCACCGCCCTGGAGTTCAAGGAGGCGTTGGATCGCGCCAGCCTGGCGCCCGTGGCCGCCCAACCGAAGTCGTCTCGCCGGCGGCTGGCGATCGGGCTGGCGGCGGTGGTCCTCGGTGGTGGAGTGGCGGCCGGAGTGCTGGCTGGCCGGGCAGGCTCGCTTTTCGGTGCAGGCAGCGGCGAGGACTCGATCCGTTCGCTGGCGGTACAGTCGTTCGAGAACCTCACGGGCGACTCGGGTCAGGTCTACCTGGCGAAAGGAATCACCGATCAGCTCGAGACCGAGCTGGCCCAGATCGGCTCCCTTCGCGTCGTCGGACTCGACGAAGTCCGTGGGGGGACCGCCGCGGTCGAAGCCGCGAAAGGGCTGGGCCTGGAGGCGGTGCTCTCCGGCTCGCTGCAGCGGTCCGGGAGCGCCATCCGAATCAGCGCTCGACTCAAATCAACGGAGACCGGGCAGGCGCTCTGGGCCCGGAGCTTCGACGGGGAGCTCACGACCATTCTCCAGCTCCAGGCGGACGTCGCTCGAGCCGTGGCGGAGCGCATCAGGGTGTCGCTCACCCCCGGCGAGCGCTCCAGGATCGCGGGGAGCCGGCCCCAGGTCTCGCCGGCGGCGTACGAGTCCTATGTGCGCGGGGCGTACTTTCTGGACAAGGGGACCGAAGCGAACTTTCAAGATCGCCATCGGCCACTTCGCGAAAGCCATCGACGCCGATCCGACCTTCGCCGCGGCCTATGCCGGTATGGCGGAATCCTATGCCAATCTCGGCTACTTCGGCGGCCTGGCTCCCGAGATCGCCTTCCCCAAGCCAGGGCGGCGGCGAGCAAGGCGCTGGCGCTGGATTCCACCCTGGCGAATGCGCACCGTGCCATGGGGTCTCAACTGTTGCTCGGCGAGTGGAACTTCGCCGAGGCGGATCGGGCGTATGCGCGCGCGGTCGCGCTCGATTCCACCAACGCCCGGTCGCACTGGATGCGCGGCATGTACTTGACGGCGATGAATCGGAGCGGCGAGGCGATCGCCTCGGTCGAGCGGGCCCAGCGGCTCGACCCGTTGTCGCTCATAATCCAGTCCGCATCCGCGCGCTCGTACTACAACGCCCGCCGGTACCAGGAGGCGATCGACCAGGCCAAGGTCGCCCTGGACCTGGATTCCACGCATGCCCGGGCCCGGTTCTGGATCGGGATGGCGGAGGAGCAGCTCGGGAGATCGGACGAGGCGATCCGGGAGCTGAGAGCGACCATCCAGCAAGGGGGTCCGACCTCCGCCTACCTCGCCGCCCTCGGTCACGTCTACGCCACCAGTGGCCAGACGGCGCGAGGCGCTCCGCCTCCTGGACGATCTCGAGACTCGATCCAAGACGCGCTACGTCTCGCCGCTGGATATCGCGACGGTCCGGCTGGGTCTGGGCGACACGGATTCCGCCCTCGCACTGCTGAGCCGCGCTGTGCAGGCGCACGATGGCGGCCTGCATTTTCTCGCGGTCGACCCCCGCTACGAGCCGCTGCATCGGGATCCCCGATTCCAGTGCCTGCTCCGACGGATCGGGTTTCCGGACAGTCTGACGGTCAGCCCTCCCGAGGGATGCCCTGGGGAGGAGGGGTAGGTCTTGGACCTGCTCGAGCACCTCCAGACTGCCCTGGCCGAGCGCTACCGGATCGAGCGCGAGCTCGGCCGGGGCGGGATGGCCACGGTCTACCTCGCCGAAGACCTCAAGCACGGCCGGCGGGTCGCGCTGAAGGTCCTCCGGCCCGAGCTCAGCCCCGCCCTCGGCGCCGAGCGCTTCCAGCGCGAGATCGAGACCGCCTCCCGCCTGCAGCACCCCCACATCCTCACGCTCCATGACTCGGGCGAAGCCGCCGGGCTGCTCTACTACGCCATGCCCTACGTCGAGGGGGAGTCGCTCCGCTCGCGGCTCACCCGCGAGGTACAGCTCGACGCCGCGACGGCGGTCGGCATCGCGGGCGACGTGGCGGATGCGCTTGGCCTGCGCCCACGCCGCCGGCGTGCTGCATCGGGACATCAAGCCCGAGAACATCCTGCTCACCGGCGGGCACGCCGTCGTGGCCGATTTCGGCATTGCGCGGGCGCTCGACGCGGTGGGCGCCGACCGGCTGACCGAGACCGGGCTGGCCCTCGGTACCCCGCACTACATGAGCCCGGAACAGGCAGCGGGCTCACGGGTGCTCGACGCCCGGAGCGACCTGTACGCACTGGGCTGCGTGGTCTACGAGATGCTCGCGGGCGAGCCACCCTTCAGTGGACCGACGGCCCAGGCCATCATGGCCCGGCACGCGATGGATCCGGTGCCGCCGCTTCGCACCGTGCGGGCGACGGTGAGCCCGGCGCTGGAGGCGGCGGTCGGCAAGGCGCTGGCGAAGGTCCCGGCGGACCGGTTCGCCTCCGCAGCGGAGTTCAAGGCCGCGCTCGAGCGCGCGATGCGTGAGCCGGGCGTCGCTCGTCCTCGCCTAACCCGTCGTCGGCTCGCGGCCGGACTGCTGGCGGTCGCGCTGGGGCTGGGGATAGCGGTCGGTGCACTCGCCGGCTTTCCACTTCCTCGATTCGGCCGCACCGTCGGGGAAGGGCTCATCGAGTCTTTGGCGGTGGAGCCCTTCGAGAATCTCACGGGCGACTCGGGGCAGGTCTACCTGGCGAAAGGGATTACCGATCAGCTCGAGACCGAGCTGGCCCAGATCGGCTCGCTTCGGGTGATCGGTCTCCCAGAAGCCGGAGGGAACCCGGCCGCGATCGAGGCCGCAAGGCGGCTGCGCCTGGAGGCGATTCTTTCCGGCTCGCTGCAGCGAGCCGGGCAGCAACATTCGCATTAGTGCTCGACTCAAATCAACGGAGACCGGGCAGGCGCTCTGGGCCCGGAGCTTCGACGGGGATCTCGCGACCATTCTCCAGCTCCAGGCGGACGTGGCTCGAGCCGTGGCGGAGCGCATCCGCGTGTCGCTCACCCCCGGCGACCGCTCCAGGATCGCGGGGAGCCGGCCTCAGGTCACGCCGGCGGCGTACGAGTCCTATGTGCGCGGGACGTACTTTCAGGACAAGGGGACCGAAGCGAACTTTCAGATCGCGATCGGCCACTTCGCGAAAGCCATCGACGCCGATCCGACCTTCGCCGCGGCTTATGCCGGCATGGCGGAATGCTATGCCAGTCTCGGCTACTTCGGCGCGCTGGCTCCCGAGATCGCCTTCCCCCAGGCCCGGGCGGCGGCGAGCAAGGCGCTGGCGCTGGACTCCACCCTGGCGAAGGCGCACCGTGCCTCGGCGTATCAGCTGTTGTTCGGCGAGTGGAACTTCGCCGAGGCGGATCGGGCGTATGCGCGCGCCGTCGCGCTCGATTCCACCGAAGCCTACTCGCACTGGCTGCGCGGCATGTACCTGACGGCGATGAATCGGAGCGGCGAGGCGATCGCCTCGGTCGAGCGGGCCCAGCAGCTCGACCCGTTGTCGCTCATGGTCCAGTCCGCATCCGCGCGCTCGTACTACAACGCCCGGCGGTACCAGGAGGCGGTCGACCAGGCCAAGGTCGCCCTGGACCTGGATTCCACGTATGCCCGGGCCCGATTCTGGGTCGGCATGGCGGAGGAGCAGCTCGGGAGATCGGACGAGGCGATCCGGGAGTTCAAGGCGACCATCCAGCATGGGGGTCCCACCTCCGCCTACCTCGCCGCTCTGGGTCATGTCTACGCGACGAGCGGAAGGCGGAGGGAGGCGCTTCAGATTCTGGAGGATCTCGAGACTCGATCGAAGTCGGGCTATGTCTCCTCGCTGGATATCGCGACGGTCCGACTGGGCCTCGGCGACACCGACGCAGCCCTCACCACACTGGACCGTGCCGTGCGGGACCACGATGGCGGATTGGTGTTTCTCGCCGTCGATCCCCGCTACGATCCGGTGCGCCAGGATCCCCGGTTCCTCTGCCTGCTCCGACGGATTGGGTTCCCCGACAGCCTGGTTGCCATCCCCGCTGGGGGGTGCAAGGACGGGGTGGGAGGGTAGCTCGTTCACCCGCGACGAGCCCGTCGCGGCGATCGCGGGGCGAGATCGCGCTAGGCGGTCAAGACCTGGCTCATTGGGCCCGCTCGGAGAGTGAGGCGCGCTCCACCGCCGCCTCGTCCAGCAAGGGCTTCAATTCCGGGTCGGCCTCCCGCCAGAGGGCGAAGAACTGGTCATACAGTGCGGCGGCTTCGCGCGGGCGCCCGAGTGCCCGCTGGATCCGCGCTCGCGCCAGTGTCGCCGGTCCGAGGAAGACCAGCTCCTGCGTCGTGTTGTCGCCAATGCCGCGATACCATCCGAGCGCCTCTTCGCCACGTCCCTTCTCCCGGAGCAGCTCGGCGCGAGTGAACCGCTCCGTCGCTCCTGCGTAGAACGGGGAGACGAAAGTCAGCTCGTACCACCCCTCGATGCGCAACGCCTCGAGCTCGGCGAGGGCGCTGTCGGGCCGACCGTTCGCGAGCGCAATCCGGGCCCTGAGACCCTGGGACAGCTCGCGGACAAGGGATCCGTCGGAGGTGGGACCGGCGGAATCCAGCTCCATCGCACGCCGCGTCGCGCCGGCAGTGTCACCCAGGCGGGCATCGAGCATGCCGAGGAGGTAGGTCTTCAGGACCTGGTGCACACCGTTGTGAGCGCTGTAGAAAGCGCTTGGTTGATCACTCCGGGTGACGGATTCACCTGCGTCCCACCGCGTGAGTTGGGATCGGGCCGCAATCGAGCTCCTTCGGGGACTGGGGTACGAACGGCAGGGCTCGAAACCAGGCATCGACCAGCGGACGCTCGGCGCTGCTCAGCTGTCCGGCTGCCGCAAGCTCCTTCCACGCCGCGCTCCTCCGCCCGCGAGCCAGCTCGAGGTGCGCCAGCAGGACGTGCCCCTGAGCCCGCACGTCTCGCGGCCGACCCGGCTCGGTCAGAAGACCGGCGATACGTGCAGCGCCCCGAATGTTCTGTGCGAAGACGGCGATCGACCACACGGCGATGGGGAGGATCCCGTCCGGCGCCCTGCCGAACTCGGCAATGACCGAATCCACGCCGGCAGAGTCGTCCGTGGTGTACGCCTGAAGCGCGCGGAGCTCGAGCGTCCTGTCGCCGGCCGGGCTCAGCTTGTAGAACCGGGCCGCCAGAGAGTCCAGCTCACTTCGGTTCCCCTCGCGTGCGGCGATGCGGACCAGGTGATAGAGGGCTCCGAGATCGCCGGGGTCGAAAAAGAGCGCCCGGAAGAACGGCTCCCGGGCGGCAGTCATCGAGACGCCACGGAGCGGGTTCCCATGAAACAGGACCTCGCCTAACTGAAACCACGCCTCCGCATCGTCCGGGTAGGCCTGGACGATCGCACGGAGCTGCTGCTCGGCGTCTCCCGACCGCCCCCGGCGCATGGCCAGCACCGCCTCGAGCAAGCGCCGGTCGTGCACCGAGAGCCGGCCGCTGTGACGGAACGCGAGCTCGACGGAGCGGCGCGACGCTTCGGCCCACGCGAGGCGTTCCTGGGCGGTGCTCAGGCGGTAAAAGGCGAGGGCGAATGTCGTGTCTGCCGCGACAGCTTCCTGGAAGCGGCCCACCGCGGTGACGTACTGACCCGCGCGATAGGCCTGCTCCCCTGCCAGGTAGGCCTTGAGCGCCGGGAGTGAGGAAGTCGTCACGGCGGCCGTGCGCGTGAGGCGCGCGCCACCTTCAGCGGACCGGTCCGCCGCGAGGCGTGTGGCCAGCAAGTCCACCAGGGCGAGAACGTCGCCCGGTTCCCCGTCCACCGTCGCTTCAGCCAACGGGGTGTCGCCCTGCTTGCGGTCGAACAGTGAGGCGCTGAGCCGGAGCTTTCCTTGCACTTCCAGTACGTCCCCGACCACAAACAGCCCCGCCTGAAAGTGCTCCGCCACTCCTCGGGCGCGCTCGAGGGTGACGGCCGGCCGTTCCCGGCTCACGAAGCCGAGGAGGGCGTGCGGGTTGACGCTCCGGAGGCCGGCGGCGCCGTCGAGACTGGCACTGAGCAGCGCGACGAGACCCTCGCCCAGGTAATCGAAATCCGGACTGCCGCGCACGGTGAACGGCAGCACGGCGAGAACGTTGGCCGAGCCGGTGTCTCCCGCCGGGCCGGTCAGACGCCGGATCCCGAGCGCCACCGCGACCAGTATCACGACCGCCCCGACGAGTCCGGCGATCCGCCGGCGACTCCACCACGAGACCGGTTGGGGAGCCATCGTCTCGACGGCGCCGAGCCGAGTGATGAGGTCCTCCGCCGACTGCCAGCGCTCGTCAGGGTTCTTGGAGAGGCACCGCATGATCAGCGCGGCCAGCGCCGGCGGGCATTCCGGGCGCTTGAGATGGATCGGCGCCGGCTCCTGGGTAACGTGCGCCGCCATCTGCTGCTGGGGAGTGGTGGCCGGGTAGGGCGACCCACCGACAAGCATCTCGTACGCCACCAGGCCCAGGGCGTAGAGATCGGCCCGATGATCGATGCGCGGATCGGCCACCACCTGTTCCGGGGCCATGTAAGCCGGCGTACCGAGCGACAGGCCGGCACTGGTCAACCCCTGACGGCCGGTGGCGTCACTCACCGCCTTGGCAACGCCGAAGTCCATCACCAGTGCATGGCCATCGGCGAGGAGGATGTTCTCCGGCTTGATGTCGCGGTGGACGATGCCGGCCTTGTGGGCCTTGGAGAGCGCGTCGGCGATTTCTCCCGTCAAGCGGATCACCTCGGGGATTGTCAGCCGTCCGGCCCGGGCCAGCCGCTCGCGAAGCGTCTCGCCCTCCACGAATGGCATCACGTAGTAGGAGAGCACCTCCGGGCCGGCCCCGTCGTTGATCACGCCCGAGTCAATGAGACCGATGATGTGGGGATGCTGCAGCTTCGCGGCGACCTGGATCTCCTGGAGGAAGCGCTCCGCACCGAGCGAAGCACCCAATTCCGGCCGCAGCACCTTGATCGCCACCTTACGATCGTGTTTCAAGTCCTGAGCGAGGTAGACCGTGGCCATACCGCCCGCGCCAAGCTCCCGCTCGACGCGGTAACGGTCGGCGAGGGCAGTCGTCAGGCGCCCCAACGGCTCGGGCACGCGGTCACGCTCCGTTGTGTCGGGTGTTCCTGCTGTGGAGAGTGGCCCAATATCGCTCTCGTCGGGGTCGCCGGCCAGCTTCCGGACGGCCCCGACTCCGATAGCGGTAAGACCAGAACCGATAGATAGATAAGGATCGGAACCAGGGGGACGCTCCCCGCGGGGTCAGCGGGGGATGCATGGCCACTCGTTGACGTCGGAAGCACTTCTCGCCATCCTAAGTCAGGGCCCGCGCTGTATCTGGGTGCCGGCACCCGCATTTCCCCGTCGGCGGACACACTGCTTTTCGCGGCGGAACCACTCTGTGGCTCCGGCGTCGGCACGTGTCCGTTCGTGGAATCGTCTCCGTCTCGCGCAGAAGGGTCCGTGACCTCCACCCTCCCCGAGCTGGCTCCCGCGCTGTCGGCCGTGCTGGACAAGCACGCCGACCGGCTGGACCTCGATCTGATCGATCGGGCCCTCCGCTTCAGCGCGTCCGCCCACCGGGGCCAGAAGCGGATGTCGGGAGAGGATTTCGTCTCCCACAGCATCGCCGTCGCGCTGATCCTCGCCGAGCAGCTGCTCGACAGCGCCACCATCTCGGCCGCGCTGCTGCACGACGTGGTGGAGGACTCCGACGTCCGCACCGAGGACATCGCCCGCGAATTCGGCAGCGAGATCGCGGGCATCGTGGACGGTCTCACCAAGATCTCCAGCCTCACCTTCCGCAGCACCGCCGAAGAGCAGGTGGAGAACTACCGCAAGCTCCTGCTTTCGATCGCGAAGGATGCCCGGGTCATCATCATCAAGCTCGGGGACCGGCTGCACAACATGCGGACGCTCGAGCACCTGCAGCCCGAGCGGCGGCACCGCATCGCCATGGAGACGCGGGAGATCTACGCGCCGCTGGCGCACCGGTTCGGCATGGCCGGCATCAAGGCCGAGCTGGAGGACCTCGCCTTCAAGTTCCTGGAGCCCGACGACTACCGCGACCTGGTGAGCCAGGTGGCCTCGAAGAAGGCCGCGCGGGAACAGACGATCCTCAAGCTCCGGACGCCGCTCGAACACGAGCTCAAGCGCGCCGGCATCGAGTGGTTCGAGGTGACCGGACGGCCCAAGAACCTCTGGTCGATCTTTCAGAAGATGCGGAAGCGCAACAAGGGCTTCGACGAGATCTACGATCTGATGGCGATCCGCGCGATCGTGCGGACGGTGCCGGAGTGCTACCACGTGCTGGGCGTGATCCATCACAACTGGACCCCGATCCAGGAGCGGATCAAGGACTACATCGCGAGTCCGAAGTCGAACGCCTACCAGTCGCTCCACACCACGATCTTCGGCCCCGGAGGCCAGCTCTTCGAGGTGCAGATCCGCACCCAGGAGATGCACCGCACGGCGGAGTTCGGCATCGCGGCCCACTGGCTCTACAAGCGCGACGCCAAGTCCGACGAGCTGGACCAGCATCTCGGCTGGTTCCGCCAGCTGCTCGAGCTGCAGCAGGACACCCACAGCCCCGAGGAATTCCTCGAGTTCCTCAAGGTGGACCTGTACCAGGACGAGATCTTCATCTTCACGCCGCAGGGCGACGTGAAGCGGCTGCCGAAAGGCTCGACGCCGATCGACTTCGCGTTCCACGTGCACACCGAGGTCGGCCTCCGCTGCCAGGGCGCCAAGATCAACGGACGCATCGCGCCGCTGCACCGCGAGCTCAAGAGCGGGGACACGGTCGAGATCCTCACCAGCCCATCCGCCAAGCCGAGCCGCGACTGGCTGAGCCACGTCCGCACCGCGCGGGCGCGGCACAAGATCAAGCAGTGGATCAATCACGAAGAGGAGAAGGTCAGCCTCACGCTGGGCAGGGACATCCTCGCGCGCGAGGTGCGCCGCCGCCGGCTGGACGCGCCGGATGACGCCCGGCTCGCGCGCGCGGCGATGGCGCTGTCGCTGGCCGACGGGCGGGGTCTCGAGATCGCGGTGGGGCGCGGCGACGTCGCCATCGGGCAGGTGATTCGCGCGCTGTATCCCGAGCTGCCGAACGACGAGCTGCAGGAGCCCAAGCCCACGGTGTTCGGGCGGGTGATCGAGCGGATCCGGCTCGGGCGCGGGATCAAGATCCAGGGTGTGGACGGCCTGATGGTGCGCTACGCGCAATGCTGTCAGCCGGTGCCCGGCGACACGGTCGTGGGGTACGTGACCCAGGGCAGGGGCATCTCCATCCATCGCAGCGACTGCCCCAATCTGCTGACCCTCTCCGCCGAGGAGCGTCGGGTCGAGATCGACTGGCAGGAAAGTCAGGGCGAGTCGTTCGCGGTGCGTCTGGCGGTGACCGGTGAGGATCGGCGCGGCCTCTACGCCGATATGATGGAGGCGATCAGTCAGACCGGCACCAACATCCGTGCGGCGGATATCCGGACCCGGGACGGCACCGTCTTCGGGACCATCTTCGTCGAGGTGGACAACCTGCCGCACCTGGCCAAGGTGCTGAAGGCGGTCCGGAAGGTGAAGGGTGTGACCGAGATCGAACGAAGGGAGGCGCCTCCGGCATAACCTCGCATTACTGGGCCTCCTGACCCTTCCGCGCACGTTGCACTCCGCATTGGCATACAAACTGCAAAATCCCGCTGCACCAACAACCTAACCGGCCTCTACTACTGCACTTGCATCCTCCTCAGGTCACGGCGGTGCTGCGTTATGCGAGAGATTGCAAAGCTATTGCGGGTGATGGTGGTGTGGGTGATCACCTCCGCAACGGTTGGCCTCCTTCCAGCTCAGCAGACCCCGGAGGACCCCGAGGTTCTGGGAGAGGCGGCGCTTTTCCAGGAAGTGCCCAGTGTGACCGCCGCCTCGAAATACGAGCAGGACCCCCGCGAAGCGCCGGCCTCGATCACCGTCATCACCCGCGACGACATCGACCGCTACGGGTACCGCACGCTGGCAGAAGCCCTCAACAGCGTCCGCGGGTTCTTCACCAGCTACGACCGCAACTACACCTACGTCGCCGTCCGCGGCTTCACCCTTCCGGGCGACTACAACACTCGCATCCTGCTGCTGGTCGATGGCCACCGGCTGAATGACAACGTGGCCGATGCCGCCTACGTAGGCACCGAGTCGGCGCTCGACATGAGCACCGTGGATCGGGTGGAGATCATTCGCGGCGCCGCCTCGTCGCTCTACGGGACGAACGCGTTCTACGCGGTCGTGAACGTCATCACGCTGAGCGGTCGCGCGCTCCAGGGCGGGCAGGTGCAGGCCGACGCGGGCACCTACGGCGCCTACCGGGCTCGTGGCGTGTACGGGCGGAAGGCGCGGAGTGGAGTCGAATGGCTCGTGGCCGGCGGCTACTACCGGACCAGCGGACCCGACCTCTACTTCCCCGAGTTCGACGCCCCCGAGACCAACAACGGGGTCGCGAGCGGTCTCGACGGCGATCGCACGGCCGACGGTTTCGCCAAGATCGCCTATCAGGGTTGGAGTCTCGAGGCCGGCCTGCAGGGCAGGCGGAAGGAAGTGCCCACCGCCTCGTTCGGCACCACGTTCGACGATCCGCGGCTCACCACCCGCGACGGCCACGGCTTCGCGGTGGCCCGGTACGACCATCCGTTCGCCGACCTCTCCCGGATCAACGTCTCCGTCGCCTACGACCGTCACCGCTACCAGGGCACCTACCCGTACGACGGGGTACTGCAGCGGGATTTCCAGAGCGGCGACTGGACCACGGTCGAAGCCCAGTACGTGCGGCCGATCGGGCAGCGCCACAAGGTCGTCGTCGGCGCCGAATACCGATACAACATCCGGCAGGATCAGGCCCTGTACGACGAGGACCCGTTCCAGAGCTACCTCGACGACCAGCGCAGCTCCCACGTGTGGGCGGCGTTCATTCAGGACGAGTTCCGGATCACCCCGAAACTGCTGCTGAACGCCGGCCTTCGGCACGACGACTACCAGACCTTCGGCGGCACGACCAATCCCCGTGCCGCACTCATCTATTCGCTCGATGATGTCACCACCCTCAAGGGACTCTACGGCCGGGCGTTCCGGGCCCCCAACCTGTACGAGCTGTACGCCCAGGATGGCGGCATCAGTCAGAAGCCGAGCGAGCGCCTGCAGCCGGAGACGATCGCGAGCTACGAGTTCGTGGCGGAGCGGCTTCTTACGCGGCGGACTTCGAAGCACCGTCTCCGTTTACCACTTCACGGCCGCGCGCCTGATCAGCATCTTCGCCGACAGCACCGACGGTCTGTTGATGTTCGGGAACCTGGGCCGGGTGCGCTCCACCGGGGTCGAGGTCGAGACCGAGGCCTCCGTGGGCGCCGTCTCTGCTCGGGCGAGCTACGCCTTCCAGCGGGTGCGGGACGCCGATGCCGACGAGGCGCCGGTCAACTCTCCCGCCCACGTGGGCCGGCTAGGCGTTTCCGTGGGTCTCCTGCGCGAGCGGGCCCGGGTGAGTAGCGAGATTCGCTTCCTGGGTGCCCGGCGGACGGTGACCGGCGGCGAGGTGCCCGCCTACGGCCTGGTCAACCTGACGCTGCTGGCACGGCCGATCTCGTCCGGGCCCGAGGTGTCCGCGAGCATCTACAACCTGTTCGATCACAGTTACGGCGATCCGGGTGGTGAGGAGCTGGCGCAGGACATCGTGATGCAGGACCAGCGCGTGGTCCGCGTCGGCTTGCGCTATCAGTTCTGAGCCCCTCGTGCCGCTGATCTCCAAGCTCCCGACTATCGCCGCGCTCTTCGGCCTGGCGCTTCCGTCGCCACCTCCGGCTCCGGCCCCATCGGCCACCACCGTGCTGGCCGTGGTGAGCCAGGAGGGCCAGGCATACCGCGACGCGCTGGTGAGCTTCAGAAGGGCGATGGAGCGTCAGGCGGGCCCGGTCGAGCTGCGTGTCATTCAGCTCGATGGAAACGCGGCGCACGTCGCACGGGTCATCCCCGCGAGCACGCAGGCCAATCTGGTCTTGGCGCTTGGCACGCTGGCCACCCGCGAGTCGCTCAAGCGCTATCCCTCCACGCCGCTGGTGGCCGGGATGATCCTCTCGGCGGACGAGCTGGCAGGTTCCCCCAACGCCACCGGGGTCTTCCTCCAGTTCCCCATCCAGACCGAGCTCGAATGGCTGGCGCGCCTGCTCCCATCGCTCCGGCGCGTGGGCGTGATCTACCACTCGGACGAGACCAAGGTGCGGGTGGTGCGCGCCGAGCGGATCGCCGCCGAGTCCAACCTGACGATCCAGAGCTACCACATCGATGGCCCCCAGGAGCTGCCCGACGCGCTCGAGAATCTCGCCGACCGTGCGGACGTTCTCTGGGGCGTGACCGATCCGGTCGTCTTCAATCCCGAGACCGCGAAGTCGCTTCTCATCTTCTCGTTCCGCCATCAGATCCCGTTGATCGGACACTCGACGCCGTGGGTCAAGGCCGGCGCGCTCTACGCGCTCGACCGCGACTACGGTGACATCGGCGCGCAATGCGCCGAGATGGCGGAGAAGATCCTGGCCGGCCGCGCCCCCAGCGCCCTGCCGCCCGTGCCCCCTCGCAAGATCCGCTACACGCTGAACCGGAAGACCGCCGAGCAGATGAAGCTGGACCTGCCGGAGCGGGTGTTCCGTGACGCTGCGGAAGTCGTGGAGTAGCGCATGCCGATCGGCCGACTCAGTCTCGCCGCCAAGCTGCGGCTGCTCACGACGGGCTCCGTCCTGCTCACCACGCTCTTCGTCCTGGGCGCGGCGACCTACCGCACGATCAGCGACCGGTTCGACCGGCTCGCCCACAAGGGCGAGACGCTGGCCCACATGGTGGCGCAGAACAGCGAATTCGCCCTCTACACCCAGAACGCGGACGCGCTCAAGCAGATCGCCCACGGACTCCGGGCCGACTCGGACGTGGCCTACGTGCGATTCCTCGGCGCGGACGGTGCCCAGCTCTTCGCCGAGACGCTGCTCGCCGACTCCGAGCTACCGCCCACGCCCGCCACCCACGCGCCGGCGCACGGCGAGCTCGCCGCTCCCCGGGTGGTTTCGCGGCCGGACGGGGCGCGCATGGTGGACGTGATGGTGGCCGTCGGCGGGGCGGCAACGGGCGGGCTGCTCTCCGACGACGTGATGGGCCAGAGCAGCGCGCCGCAGACCGCCGGATGGGTGCAGCTCGGGCTCAGCGAGGCGCAGACGCGGCGCGAGCTCCAGAGTTTCCTTCGGGAGGCCGCGCTGGCCTCCCTGGTAGTGAGCCTGGTTGGCGTGCTCCTCGCCAACGTGCTGGTCCGGAGGATCTCCGCGCCGATCGCGAAACTGGTCGGCGCCACCCAGGCCGTGGCGCGAGGTCAGCTGGACGTCGAGATCGAGGCCGGTGGCGCGGACGAGATCGGCGGCCTGGGCCGTAGCTTCCGGGCGATGGTCGAGCGACTCCGCGCCTATCGCGGCGAGGTCGAGGAATACCAGCGGGGACTGGAGCGGAAGGTCGAGGAGCGGACCAGCCAGCTCGCGGAAACCACCCGCGAGGCGCGCGAGCTCGCCCGGCAGGCCGAGGAGGCGAGCCGGGCCAAGTCCCAGTTCCTCGCGAACATGAGCCACGAGATCCGAACGCCGATGAACGGTGTCGTCGGCATGACTCAGCTCCTGCTCCGGACCAACCTGTCGCCGCAACAGCAGCGGTACGCCGAGACGGTGCGGGTCTCCGCGGAATCGCTCCTCAACGTCATCAACGACATCCTCGATTTCTCCAAGGTCGAGGCGGGCCGCCTCGAGCTCGAGGAACTCGACTTCGACCTGCGCGAGTCGGTCGAGAGCGTCTGTGACATCCTGGCGCAGCGGGCCCACGACAAGGGCCTGGAGCTTGTGACCGTGGTGGACGAGCGAGTGCCCGACGCGCTGGTCGGCGACTCGGGCCGGCTGCGGCAGGTGCTGATGAACCTGGTCGGAAACGCGGTGAAGTTCACCGAATCGGGTGAGGTGACCGTCCGGGTGGACCTCGTCGAAGAGCTGGACGACGTCGCGTTCCTGAAGTTCGAGGTGCGGGATACCGGCATCGGGATTCCGGCGGACGCGCTCCCCCGTCTCTTCCACGCCTTCGTGCAGGCCGACGGGTCCACTACCCGAAAGTACGGCGGCACCGGTCTCGGCCTCGCGATCTCCCGCCAGATCGTCGGCCTCATGGGCGGCGAGATCGGCGCGACCAGCACGCCCGGCACGGGCTCCCTCTTCCGCTTCACGGCGCGGTTCACCCGGAGGGCCGGCGCCGTCGGCACGGTCGGCCGACGAGTGGCGCGCCGCGCCGAGCTGCTCGGCCGCCGCACGCTCGTGGTGGACGACAACGCCACCAACCGCGAGGTCCTGGCCCGGTCGCTCCAGTCGTGCGGCATGGCGGTCACCTGCGCCGCCGACGGCGCGTCGGCGCTGCGTTTGGCGCTCGAGGCGGCGGAGCGCGGAACTCCCTATGAGCTCGGCGTGCTCGACATGATGATGCCGGGGATGGACGGCCTGCAGTTGACCCGGGCCATTCGCGGGTCGCCCGAGCTGCCTCCCATGGGCCTGCTGCTGCTGACCTCGGTCGGCGGCCAGGGCGAACCCGCGGAGGCCCGACGGGCCGGCGTCGACGCCTACCTCACCAAGCCAATCCGCCAGCAGCAGCTGATGGATTGTCTCGTGGCCATGCTGAGCCGCGACGACGCGGCCGCCGTCGGCGGAGGAGCCGCGGCTGCGGCGGAGGATCCGCGCTCGTCAGGTGCTCGCATCCTGATCGTGGACGACAACGTCGTGAATCGCGCCGTCATCGTGGGAATGCTAGAGTCGTTCGACTGCGTCACGGCGGAAGCTGCCAACGGCCGAGACGCCGTCGCCGCGCTCGGAGCCGGGTCGTTCGACCTGGTCTTCATGGACTGCCAGATGCCCATTCTCGACGGCTTCGAGGCCACTGGCGAGATCCGCCGGCTCGAGCGCCTGGGCGGTCGGCGCCGCGTACCGATCGTGGCGCTCACGGCGTCGGCCCTGAAGGGCGAGCGCGAGCGATGCCTGGCGGCGGGCATGGACGACTACCTCTCCAAGCCCGTCCGGCACACCGAGCTCAACGACGCGGTGCGCCGGTGGGTGACCGCCCCCAGCGCCCCCGAGCTCGGCGAGGCAGTTGTGACCTTCGCCGTCGCGGCGCCGGTCCCGGCGCCGGCGCCCGCGAGCGGCCCGGAGCATGGGACCAACGGCGTGCTCGACTCCAGCGTCATCGACGCCATCCGCGCCATGCCTTCCAAGCGTCCCGGCGATACCCTGGCCCGGCTGGTGGGCATCTATCTCGAACACACTCCCATCGCGATCCGGAACCTGCGCGAGGCAGTGGATGCGGGTGGCTGTACCGAAGCGCAGCGGATCTCGCACACGATCAAGTCGAGCACCGGCATGCTGGGCGCCGCCGGGCTGGCCAGCCTGTTGAGCGAGGCGGAAGCGGCCGGACGGGCAGGAGCGTCCGCGGAGCTGACCCGGATCATGGAGAAGATCGAGGCCGAGTATCAGAAGGTCCACCAAGCCCTCAGCGAGCTGCTGCCGAGCCAGTCCAATGTCTGATCTCTTCGAGGGCCGCTCCCCGCTGATCCTCACGGTGGATGACGACGTCACCACCAGGGGCTTCCTGCGCGCCTCGCTGGAGGGAGCCGGGCTGACCGTGATCGAGGCCTCCGGCGGCGAGGAGGCGATCCGCCAGTTCGCCGAGCACCGGCCCGAGCTGGTGTTGCTCGACGTCGCCATGCCGGGCCTGGACGGGTTCGCCACCTGTGCGGCACTTCGGGCCATGCCCGGCGGCGCGAGCGTCCCCATCGTCATGCTGACGGGCAGCGATGATCTGCCGGCGATCGTGCGCGCCTACGAGGTCGGCGCCACCGACTTCGAGCTCAAGTCGGTGAAGTGGATCGTGCTGGGACAGCGCATCCACTACCTCCTCCGCGCCAAGGCGACGCTGGACGCGCTCCGGGCCAGCGAATCGCGGCTGGCGGCGGCGCAGCGGATCGGCAAGATCGGAGACTGGCAGTGGGACGCATCCAGTGGGCGCCACCACTGGTCGGAGCAGACCAGCCGGCTGCTCGGTGTGGTTCGGGAGGCGGCGCCCACGCACGAGGAGTTCCTTGCCTGCGTGCATAGCGACGACCGCACCATCGTCCGGGGCGCGTTCGACGAAGGACTGCGCACCCGCGCGGGGTTCAACATCGAGTTCCGGGTCCGCGCGCTTCCGGAAGAGCTGATCGTGCACGCCCAGGGTGAGGTGGTGCGTGGGGCCGACGGCCGGGCCATCGGCCTCGCCGGGACGGTGCAGGACGTCACCGAACGGCGGCGGGCGGAGGAGCGGATCCGGCGGCTCGCCTATTTCGACGCGCAGACCTCGCTGCCCAACCGCGTGCTCTTCCAGGAGCGGGTGCAGCAGGCCATCGCGGACGCGAGGCGCTCGCGCAAGCTGGTCGCCCTGCTCTTCATGGACCTCGACCACTTCAAGCAGGTGAACGACACGCTGGGCCACGGCGCCGGCGACGTGCTCCTCGGCGAGGTGGCGACCCGTCTCAATCAGGCGGTGCGCGACACCGATCCGCTCACCCGGGGATCGGGCGCGGAGGAATCGGTCCTGGCGCGGCACGGCGGGGACGAGTTCATCGTCTGTCTCTCGGGCATCACGTCGGCGGCGGACGCCGCGCGGGTGGCCGGCCGCATCCTGGCCGGGCTGGAGGCGCCGATACAGCTCAATGGACCGGAAGTGTTCACGACGGCCAGCATCGGCATCAGCCTGTATCCGCAGGACGGCGACGATCCGGAGACACTGCTCAAGCACGCCGACGCCGCGATGTACCAGGCGAAGGCCTCGGGCCGGAACAACTACCACTTCTACGATCCGTCGCTGAGCTTCCGCGCCTTCCAGCGGCTCTCGATGGAGACCAGCCTCCGCCGCGCCCTGGAGCGGGAAGAGTTCGTGCTTCACTGGCAGCCCATCGTGGACGCGCGGACCGGCATCACCACGGCCGCGGAAGGCCTGATCCGCTGGTTCCACCCCGAGATGGGGCTGGTGCACCCCGATGAGTTCATTCCGCTCGCCGAGGAGACCGGGCTGGTCGTGCCGATCGGCGAATGGGTGCTCAAGCAGGCCTGTCACCGGCAGCAGGCTTGGCTGGCCGCCGGCCATGATCTCAGGGTTGCGGTGAACATCTCGTGCCTCCAGGTGCGCGGGACAGGCCTCATCCAGACCGTCGGCCGCGCGCTCGAGGAGTCCGGCGCCGATCCCCGGCGCCTGGAGCTCGAGATCACCGAGAATGCCTTCCTCCAGAATCCGCAGGAAGCGTTCGAAACGCTCTCCCGCCTGCGCGGGCTCGGGCTCCTGATCTCGATCGACGACTTCGGGACGGGCTACTCGTCCCTCAGCTACCTCCGGCGATTCCCGGTCAACACGCTGAAGATCGATCGCTCGCTGGTGCGCGGCGTGGACCACGACGCGGCCAGCGCCGCGATCACGGCCGCCATCGCCGCCATGGCGAAGGGGCTCCAGGTCGAGGCGCTGGCGGAGGGGGTGGAGAGCGAGGCCCAGTGTGAGGTGCTGCGGCGCCAGGGTTACCAGCGGATGCAGGGCTACCTGTTCGGCAAGCCGATGCCGGTCGAGGAATTCGACGCCAGCCTGCGCAGTGGGTGCGCGGCGGTCACCCCGTCACCCAAGGACGCCGTCTGATGGACAAGGTCCTGAGCCCGCGCACGATCGCCATCCTGATCACGGCGGGATTGAGTCTCGTCGCCGTGATCGGGGACTACTTCCTGAAGCGCGCGAGCAGCGCGGAGGCGCCGTTCCGGACCGGCTGGTTCCTGGTCGGCTTCGTGATCTACGCCTCGACTGCCTTCGGCACCGTGTTCGTGTTTCGCCACCTGAAGCTGGCCACGTCGGGCGGGATCTACGCCGTGTGCTTCGTGGTCATGCTCACGCTGCTCGGTATCGTGGGGTTTCGGGAGACCCTGCGGGCGTCCGAGCTGCTCGGACTCGCCATGGCGGTCGGGGCCCTGGTGCTCCTGACCCGTTTCGCCTGAGGGTACCGCGATGCCGCACCTTCCGGTACGCGTGGGACCATGCGCCTTCGGACGTGGACTCTTTGCCGCCCAGGCATTCCAGCCCGGGCAGGCGATCCTGATGTTCGCGGGTCCGTTGCTGGATCACGCGCAGGTACTGGAGCTGGGGGACGATCAGGCCTACGCCCTGCAGATCGGTCCGGACCGCTATCTCGACACCATGGAGCCGGGTCGCTACACCAACCACTCCTGCGACCCCAACGCCGGCATCGTGGACGACCGGGTGCTCACCGCACTCAGACCGATCGAGCCGGGGAAGAGATCCGGTTCGACTACTCGACCACGATGAGCGAGGACCACTGGACCATGGAATGCCGCTGCGGAGAGCCGTTCTGCCGCCGGGTGATCCTCGACTTCCACCACCTGCCGGTGATCGCCCAGAACCGCTATCTCCAGCTCGGCATCGTGCAGAGCTTCATCGTCGAGGAGGCGCGTCAGCGCAATCCGACGCCCCCGCCACGCCGCGTGCGCGGAGCCCGACGCGTCACTTGAACGTGTCGCAGGCCTCCGGCTGGCCGCTCTGGAAGCCGCGCTGGAACCATTGCTGCCGCTGTTCCGATGAGCCGTGGGTGAAGGATTCGGGCACTACCCGCCCGCCGCCCATGCGCTGAAGCCGGTCGTCGCCCACCGCCGCCGCGGCGCCCAGACCCTCCTCCACATCTCCCTGCTCCAACTTCTGTCGCTGGGCCGTGCTGTTGGCCCAGACACCGGCATAGCAGTCGGCCTGGAGCTCGAGCCGAACCGACAGGTCGTTCGCGACGTCGGGGCGGGCCGTCCGCTGCTGGCGCACCTGGGCCTCGGTGCCGAGCAGGTTCTGCACGTGATGACCGATCTCGTGTGCCAGCACGTAGGCCTGGGCGAAATCGCCGGGAGCGCCAAAGCGCTGCTGCAACTCGTCGTAGAACCCGAGGTCGATGTAGACCTTTTCGTCGCCCGGGCAGTAGAACGGCCCGGTGGCGGCTTCGGCGAATCCGCAGGCCGACTGAACCGCGTCGCGGAACAGCACCAGCTTGGCCGGCCGATAGGCGCCCGACTGGGAAAACTTGCTCTGCCAGACCGTCTGCGCATCGTCGAGGACGTAGGAGACGAAGGAGACCAGCTTCTCCTCCTCCGGCGTAGTCTGCGCGGGTGGACCCGACGCCGTCTCGGCTCCCGGAGCGACCCCGCCCGCTCCCACCAGCGAGAAGAAATCGCGCTTGAAGATCAGGCTGAGGACGAGGAGGATCGACCAGGGTGCCGGCGCCCATTCCTCCCGCCCCCCGGACGAAACGGCTTCCGCTTCCCCGGCGGTCTTCGACGTTCTCACTGCGGTGACCTGGGCTCCAGCGCATGACGTGCTCCCTGGCGGAAGGTGAGATTTACCCCATAATAGGGTCCACCCGGCTGCTCCGCGAGCGAGGCCCCGGGCGCTCGGGTCGTGACCCTCGTCACCGTCCGGAGCGGGTGCCCACGCTAGGTTGCGGGGATCCATGACAACTTTTGGAGGCTGCAATGCCGAAGCCGAACGAGCCGCTCCCCGACTTCTCGGGCGTACAGAGCGGGGGATCGTCGACTGCTCCGTCGAACGTCGAGCCCGCCGCCAAGACCTACACGGTCAAGAAAGGCGATAGTCTGTCGAAGATCGCCAAGTCGGTGTATGGCGACGCGAAGCAGTGGCGCAAAATTCACGAGGCCAATCGGGACATCATCGACAACCCCGACCTCATCTATCCCGGCCAGGTGCTGAAGCTGCCCGAGGCCTGAGCACACTTTTTCGGAGGACGCCAATATGACGCACGTTGCACGGACCCTCGCCGCAGTGGCGGTGGTGGCGCTGATCGGCTGTAAAGGCAAGGACGCGTCGCGGCCGGGCACCGAGACGGGCGCCTCGACGGCCGCACCGGCCGATACCGCGGTCTCCAAGGAGCTCTCGGTGGCCGGCGTGATGATCGGCAAGCGGATCGGCGACAACAAACTCATCACCGAGCCCACATTCCAGTTCGCTCCGGCGGATACGATCTACGCCTCGGTCTCCACCACGGGTGCCCCAGCGAGCGCCGACCTCACCGCCAAGTGGCGGTTCCAGACCGGACAGACGGTGGACTCCTCGACCCAGACCATCAAGCCCACGGGCCCGGAGAACACCGAGTTTCACATCTCGAATCCGAAGGGGTGGCCGGTCGGAACGTACAGCGTGACGATCTACAGCAACGGCGACTCCGTGGATTCCAAGAACTTCGCCGTGAAGAAGTAGGCGGGCCGCCACCAGCTTTCATGGCCCACTGGATTCTGAAGACCGAACCCACCACCTACGCGTTCGCCGATCTGGTTCGTGAGCGGCGGACGCGCTGGGAGGGTGTCAGCAACGCCGTCGCCCTCAAGCATATTCGTTCGATGCGTGAGGGCGACGATGCGTTGATCTACCATACCGGCAACGAGAAGTCGCTCATCGGGTCGGCGCGGATCGCGAGCGCCCCGTATGCCGATCCCGGGCAGGACGATCCCCGTCTAGTCGTTGTCGACATCGAGGCCGGCACCCCACTGGCCCGGCAGGTCTCGCTCGCGGAGATCAAGGCGGACCCCGCCTTCCGCGACCTCGGCCTGGTCCGACTGTCCCGACTCTCGGTCGTGCCGGTCGAGCCCGAGCTCTGGAAGCGCCTCCTCAGCATGGCCGCCCGCTAACCTTCAGCTCGAAAACCCTATTCCCATCCGGTCCAGCAAGCGGAGCAGGAGGCTCGGCCGAGCCCCCTCGTCTACATGTCGGAGCGCGCGCGTGACCCGGGCGACGGACCAGGACCGAATGGGCTCTGGCGGGAAGGGGAATGGCGGGTGCCGCACCAGGGCCAACTCGAGCAGCTCGCCGGGGCGATCGAGCGCCATGTGCGCCAGGATGCGACCGGCCAGCCTCGTGCTGCCCAGTCCGTGACCGGTGTACCCGAGTCCATAGAGCAGACGGCCACCCATGGCCCGCCCGAAGAAGGGCGTCAGCCGCGTGGTCGAACAGATCGGCCCGCCCCAGGCGTAGGGGAACTCCAGCGGCCCGAGCGCCGGGAAGTGGCGACGAAAACTCTGACCGCAGAGCGGCATAGTGGGCCGGCGAGTGGTCGCACGCCGAGTCCACCCGGTTCCGCCCCCAGTAGGCCGCCTCGCTGGTCCCCCAGAGGATCCGGTTGTCGGCGGTCAGGCGATAGTAGTTGAAGAAGCTGCGCCCATCGGTAACCCCCTGGCGGCCGTGCCAGCGGATGGCCTCTCGCTGAGCCGAGCTGAGCGGATCGCTCACCAGGATGTAGTCGTAGAGCGGTATGAACCGGTGGGACAGCGACGGGCGGAGCCGATGGGTGTACGCGTTGGTGGCCAGCACGGCGCGCCGCGCGGTCACCCGGCCGCGAGTGGTGCGGACCTCCACTCCCGCGCCGTGCCGGCGCACGGCCTCGACCCGGGACTGCTCGTGCACCCGTACACCGTGACGCTCGGCCTCGGCGCGCAGCCCGTCCACCAGCATCACCGGGTCGAGGATGCCGCCGCCGGTGACCTGCACACCTCCGAGGTACAGTGGAGAATCGATCTGGGCGCGAAACTCCTCGCGGTTCAAGGAACGGTAGGTGTGGACTCCGAGCGCCCGGGCGACCTCGACGCTCCGATGCGACTCCGCCAATTGCGCTTCAGTCAACGCCGCGATGAGTCTGCCGGTCGGCTCGTAATCGCAGTGGATCTTTCGCTCCGCCAGGAACGCCGTCATCTCGGCGACGTTCGCCTCCCCGAGCCGGGCCAGGGTCCGGGCCTCGTCCTCGCCGAAATGCTGGATGGCGAGGCCGTGGCTGTGATCCACCGTCTCGGCCAGCATGCCGGCGTTGCGTCCGCTGGCGCCGTACGCTGCGATCTCCTGCTCCAGGATCACCACCTCGGCGGCGGGGTCCAGCGCCTTCAGGAACAGTGCCGACCACAGACCGGTGAGCCCGGCCCCCACCACGACCACGTCCGCCACCACGGTTCCCTCGAGGGGCTCCACGGTTCGAGGACGCCGCCGCGCCAGCCAGTAGCAGGCCTGCTCGATCGGAGGGAAAGTCATCGGCCTGGTCGGGTCACCCGAATAAACTCCGGCATAGGTGCTATATTTACCGACTATGCCCAGTAGCCGTTTTGAAGTCCAGGCGCCGTTCCAGCCCGCCGGCGACCAGCCCAAGGCCATCACCGAGTTGACCGCCGGTCTCCACCGGGGCGACCGGTATCAGACCCTGCTGGGCGTCACCGGCTCGGGCAAGACGATGACCTTGGCGCATACCATCGCCAACTACGGTAAGCCCACTCTGGTCCTTTCGCACAACAAGACGCTCGCCGCGCAGCTCTACGGCGAGCTGCGGCAGTTCCTGCCACGCAACGCCGTGGAGTACTTCGTCAGCTATTACGACTACTACCAGCCGGAGGCGTACGTCCCGTCGACCGATGTGTACATCGAGAAGGACGCGTCGATCAATGCGGATATCGAGAGCCTGCGGCTCCGGGCCACGACCAGCCTGATGGAGCGCGACGACGTCGTCATCGTCGCTACCGTGAGCGCGATCTACGGTCTCGGCGACCCGGTGGAGTACCGCAAGCTGATGGTGACGGTGCGCCAGGGTGAGCACCGCGGCCGTGACGAGGTGCTCGCTGAGCTGGTGCGGATCCAGTACTCGCGCAACGACGTGTCGTTCGAGCAGGGCACCTTCCGGGTGCGGGGCGACTCGGTCGAGATCTTCCCCGCCTACGCCGAGCAGGCGATCCGGATCGAGTTCTGGGGCGACGAGGTGGAGCGGATCAGCAAGATCAATCCACTCACCGGCGACACCATCGCCCAGATCGACCAGTGCGCCGTGTACCCGGCCAAGCACTTCGTGACCGAGCGCTCGAAGATCGAGCGGGCCGTCGGGCTGATCCGGACCGAGCTCGCCGACCGGCTGGCCGAGCTGAAGGGGGCGGGGAAGCTGCTGGAGGCGCAACGGCTCGAGTCGCGGACCCAGTTCGACATCGAGATGCTGCTCGAGGTGGGCACCTGTGCCGGCATCGAGAACTACTCGCGACCGCTCAGCGGGCGCCGGCCGGGAGAGCGCCCCGCCTGCCTGTTCGACTACTTCCCTGCCGACTTCCTGGTGGTGGTGGACGAATCGCACGTGAGCCTGCCCCAGATCGGCGGCATGTTCAACGGCGATCGCGCGCGGAAGACGACGCTGGTCGAGTACGGGTTCCGACTGCCGTCGGCGCTGGACAACCGGCCGCTCCAGTTCGAGGAGTTCCTGTCGCTCACCCCCCAGATGATCAGCGTCTCGGCCACGCCGGGCGAGTACGAGCTGGGACTCTCGGGTGGGGTCGTGGTGGAGCAGATCATCCGGCCGACGGGGCTGGTGGATCCCGAGGTGGACGTTCGCCCGGTGCGCGGACAGGTGGACGACCTGCTGAACGAGATCCGGCTCCGCGAGGCGCGGGGCGAGCGGGTGCTGGTGACGACGCTGACCAAACGGATGTCGGAGGACCTCACCGACTATCTGCAGCAGACCGGCGTCCGGGTGCGCTATCTCCACTCGGACATCGATGCCATCGAGCGGATGGACATCCTCCGCGGGCTCCGGCTCGGCGACTTCGACGTGCTGGTGGGGATCAACCTGCTGCGCGAGGGGCTCGACCTTCCGGAGGTCTCCCTGGTGGCGATTCTGGACGCCGATCAGGAGGGATTCCTGCGCTCGGATCGGAGTCTGGTGCAGACCATCGGCCGCGCCGCGCGCAACATCAACGGCCGGGCGATCCTCTATGCCGACCGCATCACCGGCTCGATGCAGCGGGCGCTGGAGGAGATGGACCGTCGGCGCGAGATCCAGCGGCGCTACAACGAGGAGCACAACATCACCCCGCGCTCCATCATCAAGTCCATGGACGAGGTGCGGCTCTCGACCCACGTGGCCGATGCCCGGACCGAGAAGCCGGAGCCCCGGATCGCGATCGAGGAGCGAGTGGACCTGCGCGACCCCGCCAAGCGGGCGGCGGCGATCCAGGCCCTGGAGCGGAAGATGCGGCAGGCGGCCGCCAACCTGGAGTTCGAGCTGGCCGCGATGCTGCGCGACCAGGTGAACGAGCTGCGCGCCGCGACGGCACCCGACGTGAACCGCTCGCCCTCCGGCAAGCTCAGGCGCCACGCGTGATCCGTACGCTCACCCAGGACCAGCTCGAGGCCGAAGGCGTGGCCCTCGGCGGCTCTCTGCCGCCGGGGGCGCTGCTCACCTTCGAGGGCGACCTCGGGGCGGGGAAGACCACGTTCATCAAGGCGATCGCGCGGGGGCTGGGCGTGGCCGGCGCCGCGAGCAGCCCCACCTACGCGCTGGTGCATCGCTATCGCGCCGCGCGGGGGCCGGTCTTTCATCTCGACTGCTATCGGCTGCGCACCGCGGACGAGGCGGCCGACCTCGACTGGGAGGGGCTGCTCCGCGAAGGAGACACCGTGCTGGTCGAGTGGCCGGAGCGGGCCGGCGCCTGGCTGCCGTCACCCACGCAGCGCTTTCGGCTGTACCACGTCGCCGATCCGGACCGACGCGGCCTGGAGTCGCTCTGATGTGGCTGGCGCTGGAGACCGCCACCGATCGCGCGTCCGTTGCCGTCGGGGACGGCACCGAGGACGCCGTCGAGGAGAGCCTGGACGGTGCCCGGCGTCATGCGGCCGCGCTGCTGCCGATGGTGGACCGCGCGCTGCAGCGGCGGGGTGTCACGCTCGACCGGCTGAGCGGTGTCGTCGTGAGCGACGGCCCCGGGAGTTTCACGGGCCTCCGGGTCGGTGCGACCGCCGCCAAGGCGCTGGTCCGGAGTCGGGGTCTGGTGATGCATACCGCGCCTTCGCTCATGGTTCGGGCCGCCGGGGTGGCCGTGCCCGGCGCCCTGGTGCTCGCGGTGGCCGATGCGCTCCGGGGTGACGTGTACGCGGCGGCGTACCGCTTCCTGGGCGCCCGCATCGTGACCGAGCTCGAGCCGGGGGTGTGGAGGCCGGAGCGGCTGGCCGAAGGCGCGCTCCGGCCCGACATTCTGGTGGGCGAAGTGCCCGCCGCTGCCGCCGTCGTTCTGGAGCAGTGGTCCGGGCGCGCGCTGGCCGGACTTCCGGCGGCCGCGCCCCGCGCGTCGCGTCTGCTCGGTCTCGTCGGGGTTGAAGGAGGTGCGCGGGCGGTGGAGGATCCACAGGCGTGGGAACCGGTGTACGGCAGGCCCGCGGAAGCGCAGGCACGGTGGGAGACGGCTCATGGACGCCCCCTTCCGGATCCGATCGGCAGCGATCGCTGACGCGGCCGCGCTCGTCGCGATCGAGCGCCGCTGTTTCAGCGATCCCTGGACCGAGCCGAGTTTTCGAGAGGCGCTGGGCTCGGAGTGGACCTTCGGTCTGGTCGCGGAGACTGCTCGCGGGGTCGGCGGCTACCTGATCGGACGCGAGGCGGCCGGGAGCGGCGAGGTGCTCAACCTGGCCGTCGCGCCGGAGTTCAGGAGACGAGGCGTCGGCGGCGCGCTGCTCGAGGCCGGGCTGGCCGCCTTTCGGCGCCGGCGGGCGACGGAGGTATATCTCGAAGTACGCGAGTCGAACCGTTCGGCGCAGTCGCTCTACCTCGCGCGAGGATTCCGGGCGGTGGGCCAGCGCGCGTCGTACTATCGGAACCCCAAGGAAGACGCGCTGGTGTTGCGACTGCCTTTGCCCCAGAGCGCATGAGGGCGCGCCCGGCGGCGGGATCGTGGTTGGCAAGACCTGACCTGAACTGCATTTTATCCGGGTCCGCAGCGGGCCCATCGACAGCAGCCTGGAGGTGCATGTGAGCCGGAGCTTGAACAAAGTCACATTGATCGGAAACCTGGGTGCGGACCCCGAAGTCCGCAGCACTTCGAACGGGTCGCGAGTGGCCACGCTCTCGCTGGCCACGAGCCGGCGGTGGAAGAACCAGTCGGGTGAGCAGCAGGAAAAGACCGAATGGCACCGGGTGATCCTGTGGAACAACAAGGGGTCGAGCCTGGCCGATCTCGCCGAGCGGTACTGCAAGAAGGGCGACAAGCTGTACGTCGAGGGAAGCATCGAGTACCGGTCGTGGCAGGATCGCGAAGGCCAAACCCGGTACACGACCGAGATCACGGCCCGTGAGGTGATCCTGCTCAGCGGCAAGGGAGATGGGTCGGAGTCCTACACCCCATCGCCCAAGGTGGCGGCCGCGGCGGCCGCTCCCAAGGGCAAGGACCAGTCGTTCGAGGACTTCCCCGAAGCACTCGACTCGGAAGACGACGACCTGCCCTTCTGAACTTGCCGGCTCCCCGCCGCCGGCTTGAGCCGGCGGCGCGGCCGCGCCATGGCAGGGAAGCCCCCAAACGCCTGGGGACTTGCCATCCGGTCTGGCGCTGCGCGGTGGAAGGGAGCTGGAAGGGGGTCCGACCGCCCTCCGTAGCACATCCGTAAGCTAACGAATGGCAACGGCTTAGCCGCACACGGGAACCCCCGTCCACCCCTGGCGTTGGATTTGCTCGGGATCGCCCTGAACCGTCAGGAAGTCCGTCCCTTCCGGGAGATCCCGAATGCAGCGCATGTACCGCTGGTCTTGGCTGGGCGCGATCGTGCTGGCCGCCGTCCCAACCGTGGCCGCCGCCCAGGATTCTTCGACCCCCAGCCATACCGTCCGCGAGGGCGATACGCTGTGGGACCTCGCCCGCACCTATCGCGGCGACCCGTTCCTGTGGCCGGACATCTTCCGCATGAACACCAGCGTCGTGGAAGATCCGCACTGGATCTACCCCGGCGAGACTCTTCGTCTATCTGCCACTGAGGGAGTCGCCGCGGTTCCCGCGCAGGACACCCCGACGCCGTCCGCGGGCGATTCGACCGCGGCCGATTCCGCCATGTCCGCGCCTGCCGCGGCCCCCGCGGTGGCCGAGGCACCTGCGGCTGAGCCCGCTCCAATGGGTGATGCCGTTGCCGAGTCGCCCGCGGCCGGCACCGAGGCCGAGGAGCCGATGCCGGCGAGCCTGGCTTCGCTCACCACGCCGGACTCTGCTGCGGACCAGTCGGAGGATCTCTTCGGCCGCCGCAGTGGCGCCCCGACCGAAATGCTGAAGTCGTACATGAACCAGCCCTACCGGGCGCTGCGTCGCAGCGAGTTCTACTCGTCCGGCTTCCTGACCGAGAAGCAGAAGCTGCCGTTCGGCAAGGTCTACGGGCCAATCGCCCCGCCGCAGATCCGGGCGCTGTCGCGGAACACCAACGCCATGCCCTATTCGCTGATCGCGGTCTCCGCCCCGAAGGGCGCCCGCTATCAGGTGGGCGACACTCTGCTGGTCGTGCAGATCGGCCGTGAAGTGGAAGGCTACGGCGAGGTGGTGATACCGAGCGGAATGGCGCAGGTCACCGATACCGCCGACGGCAAGTACCTCGCGAACGTGATCGCGGTTTACGCGCCGATCCGCGGGGGCCAGCGGGTGCTGCCCCTCGAGAAGTTCGGCGAGCCGGGCCCGAACAAGGCGGCGCCGATCAGCAACGGCGTACGGGCGCGCCTGCTGGGCGGGTCGGGTCGTCAGGACCTGAAGGCGCCGCAGATGGTGCTGTTCCTCGACAAGGGCCGCAAGGATGGCGTCGCCCCGGGCGATCTGTTCGAGATGCGTCGCCGTCCCGAGACCCTGAGCGATGGAAGCGTGCGGGTGGACGATGTGATGGCCACTATGCAGATCGTGCACGTCGGGGAGCGGTCGTCCACCGCTCGGCTGCTCAACGTGATCTCACCCGACATCGCGCCTGGTACCGAGGCGCGCCAGGTGGCGAAGTTGCCGTAAGGCACCGGGACGGGGAGCGGAGCTGCTCCTCGGTGGTCGTAGCACAAGTCATTACGGCACAGCCAAGGGCTCACCACGGCAATGGGGTGAGCCCTTGGTCTTTCGGCTCTGCCGTATGCTTCCTTGTCAGCAGCGACATGGCGGCCACCGGAGTCTTCGCGACCGCGCGCCCTACCCTCAAGCCGCTACACCTCCCTACATTGCTGGCTGTTCCGCGTTCTCCGCGGCCATCGAAACTTCCTTGGAGATTCCATGACGAGGCGCAGCGAATGAGCGGCCGGGTTCTGGTCACCGGCGGCGCAGGATTCATCGGCTCTCACATCGCGGAAGCCTACCTCGCGGCGGGGTGGGAGGTCGTGATACTCGACGACCTCTCCCGCGGTCACGAGCGCAACGTGCCGTCGGGTGCCCGGTTCGTCCGCGCCGACGTGCGTTCGCCCGAGGCTCGGAAGCTCCTCGCCGACGGCGGCTTCACGGTGCTGAATCATCACGCGGCCCAGATCGACGTCCGGGTCTCGGTGGATGAGCCGGCGCTCGATGCCTCCATCAACGTGGTTGGTCTGGTCAACTTGCTGGACGGGGCGGGCGCGGGTGGGGTGAAGCGGGTCGTGTTCGCGAGCAGCGGCGGCGTGGTCTACGGCGATCCGGAGGTGGTGCCCACCCCCGAGACGGCGCCCAAGGCGCCGATTTCGCCCTACGGCGTCAGCAAGCTCGCGGGTGAGTACTACATGCGCGCACTGGCCGCCCTCCGCGGCTTCGAGGCCATCGCGATGCGCTACGCCAACGTCTTCGGCCCCCGCCAGGACCCGAAGTCTGAGGCGGGCGTGGTCTCGATCTTCGTCTCGCGCCTGCTGGAGAACCGCCCGCTCACGGTGTTCGGCAACGGCCTCCAGACCCGGGACTACGTCTTCGTGCGCGACGTCGCCCGGGCCAATGTCCTCGCGAGCACGGCCCAGGTCCCCGCCGGCGCCGACATCGACGCCACCGCCTTCAACATCGCCACCGGCAAGCAGACCAACGTTCTGGAGCTCGCCGAGCTGGTGGGGAAGGCCATGGGGCAGAAGCCGGTGGTGGAGCTCGCCGATGCCCGAGCGGGTGAGCTCTTCCGGAGCTCGCTCGACATCGGCAAGGCCCGCCGGGTTCTGGGGTGGCAGCCGGAGGTCGGGTTCGACGCGGGCCTGCCGCAGCTGATCGACTGGTTTCGAAAGGAGGGTCGGTGATCCTGCAGACCGGGGGCGCGATCCCCCGTACCCCGATCGAGCTGGTCCTCACCGCCAGTCTCGAGACCAAGATCGTCCTCGCGATCACGGTGATCTTCTCCCTGGTCTCCTGGTTCATCATCATTCTCAAGTGGTGGCAGTTCCGGCGGCTGAACAAGCAGGCCGACCGCTTCTTCGCCGAGATGGAGCGCACCACCCGGCTGCAGGATGCGTATCACGCGGTCATGAAGCAGCCGCCGTCGCCCTACAACCGGCTCTTCCGCGAAGCCATCACCTTCTATTCCGAGCTGCGTCCCGGCTCGCTCAGGGAGGAGCGCGGCGCCGACCGGAGCGCGCATCTCCATGACCCAGCTCGAGGCGCTCAAGATGGTGCTGGGGAAGGAGGTCGCCGCGGAGCGCGACCTCTATGGCCACTACATCCCCTGGCTGGCCACGATCGGCTCGGTGAGTCCTCTCCTGGGCCTCCTGGGCACCACGGTCGGCATCATCAACGCCTTCATCGGCATCGCCACCAAGGGATCGGGCAACCTGGCCGCCGTGGCCCCCGGCGTGGCCGAAGCGCTGGTCGCGACCTTCGCCGGCCTGGCCTCGGCCATTCCGGCCGTCATCGCCTACAACCTGTACGTGAATCGGGTCCGCCTCTTCGCCGGCGAGCTGGAGGGTTTCGCCAACGAGCTGGTCGGCACGATGGCCCGGGAAGGACTGGTCTGAGATGGCGGGACTGGGCGGCGGACTCGGGAGCCAGCGCGGCGAGATGCAGCTCAACGCCGACGTCAACGTCACCTCCCTGGTGGACGTGATGCTGGTGCTTCTCATCGTCTTCATGATCACGGCACCGATGATGCAAGGCGGGGTGGATGTCGAGCTCCCGAGGGCCGAAGCGCGGCCTCTCACCCCCAAGGAAGGCATGGTCGTGTCCGTGAATCGGGACGGCCGCATCTTCGTGGATCAGACACAGGTGTCACTTCGCGACTTCAGGGTGACCTTCCGCTCGCTGGTGGCGACGCGGAAGCCGTCGGGCGTGTACCTGCAGGCCGATGCCCGGGTGCCCTACGGCCAGGTGGTGCAGGTGCTGGCGGTGATCCGCGGCGCCGGTGTCCAGAACGTCGGTCTCGTGGCGCAGGAGGAAGATCCGTCGTGAACGTGCGGCCGCCCGACCGCGGGGACCCTCGCAGCAAGGTGGCGGGAACGATCGGAAGCGTCCTGGTCCACGCGGCGGCGATCGGGTTTCTGTTCAGTCAGGTGCGGACATCCACGGCGACCCCGCCGGTCTACGCCGTGAACCTGGTGGCGGCCCCGGCCCCGACGGCGCGCAAGCGGGTCGCGAGGGAAGCGGTGCCCACGCCGCCGCAGGAGAAGCCGGCGCCGGTCACGCCGAAACCCACGCCGCCGCCGAAGACGGTGCCCAAACCCGAGCCGAAGCCTCCGGCCCCGGCCGAGCCCGACAAGGAGCCACCGCCGCCGACCGCGGCGCCGGTGACGCCGGCCGAGGGCGAGACGCCCAGTACCGGGACGGACGCCGTCACGATCAAGACGCCGGGGCTCGATTTCCCCTTTCCGGAGTATCTCCGGAACATCGTGAACCAGGTGTACCAGCGCTGGGATCGGGACGACGCCCGGCGAGAGAGCTTCGCGGAGATCAGCTTCCTCATTCGGCGCGACGGCACGGTGCACGACATCCGGTTCGTCACCCGATCCGGCAGCTTCGCCTTCGACCTCGGCGCGCAGGGGGCCATCGAGGCGGCGGGCAATTCGCTCGCGTTCGGCCCGTTGCCCGATGGATGGGAGGCCGACGTGCTGCCCGTGAGCTTCTACTTCAAGCCGGCGACGCAATGAAACGATATCTCGCTCCACTCCTGATCGCGCTCGGCGCGACCCCGCTCTCCGCCCAGGACAGCACCCCGCCCGTGCGCGAGGGTGTGCGCGTCGGCCTCGAGTACTCGGGCGTGCGGCCCGGCCTCGTGGTCCTCCCCGGCACCGGCGTGGATTCCGCGCGCGCGATCGTACGGCGCGACCTCGATTACACCGACCGCTTCGAGATGGTGGGCGGTGATTTCTCGTCCCCCGGCTCGTCGGGCACCACGGAGCCGGCCGGCACGGTGAGCTACGGGATCTACAAGACGATGGGCGCGGCGCTCGGGGTCGAGGTGGTGGCAGCGCCGGGCGGAGTGACCGCGCGGCTCCACGACATCACCCTGCAGAAGGTCCGCAACCAGCAGACTTTCACGCTGCCGCCCGAAACCGATCCGGGCTATCGCCTCGAGGTGCACCGGGTCGCCGACGAGATCGCCCGCTGGGCCAGCGGCACGCCCGGCATCGCGGCGACGCCGCTTCCTCTTCGTCTCGAGCGGGCGGGTCCACCGCATCGACAGCGACGGCGAAGCCTCGACGCCGATCACCCAGGACGGCGTGACGTCGCTGTCGCCGGTGTGGTCGCCCGACGGGCAGCGCATCGCGTACACCCGGCTCGAGGGCGGTCGTGGAGGCGTGATCGTGCAGACGCTCGCGACCGGCGCGACCCAGGTGGCGGCCGGCGCGCAGACCGCGCTCAACATCACGCCGGCGTTCGCGCCCGACGGCCGGACGCTCGCCTTCGCGCACTCCGACGAGAGCCGGCACCGACATCTTCACGTCGAACGTGGTCGATCGCTGCTGCGCGCAACGCTTGACCGTGGGACGCTACGCTGACAACTTGTCACCAACATTTTCTCCAGATGGGCGCCGCATCGCGTTCGTGTCCACGCGCTCGGGACCGCCCCAGATCTACGTGATGGCCGCGGACGGCACCGACCAGGAACTGCTGGCCCCCTTCGACTACGGGGCCACGGGCGCGTCGAACGCTCCCGAGTGGTCGCCCGACGGGGCCAAGGTCGTATTCCACCGCGACGTCTCCCGGAGCCCGCAAATCTTCCTGGTGGACGTCGCCGGCCGGCGCGTCACCCAGCTCACGTCGTCCGGTCGCAACGAAGATCCGACGTGGGCTCCCGACGGCCGCCACATCGCCTTCATCTCTGATCGCAGCGGGCGGCGTCAGATCTGGATCATCGACACCGAAACCGGCCGGGTACGGCAGCTCCAGACGCCAGGAGCCGCCCGGCTTCCTTCGTGGTCCCGCCGGCTGGGCCGGACCGCGGTCGCCTCCAACCCATGAACACGGAGTGATGATGCGCGCTTCTTCCCTGATGCTCCTGGCTTCCGCCGTACTCGCCGCGTGCGGCGGGGGCACTCCTCCCGAGGAGCCGGCTCCCGAGCCCGCCCCGGCTCCGGCGCCCGCGCCGGCGCCGGCCCCCGTCGATGACAGCGCCGAGCGGGAGCGCATGGAGAAGGAGCGCATGGCCCGTGAGGCCGCCGAGCGCGCCAAGGCGCTGGCTGCCGAAGTCGGCACCATGATCAACTTCGAGTTCGACCGGGCCGAGATCCGTCAGGCCGACCAGGGCACGCTCGACCGCAAGGCCGCCATCCTGGGCGCCAACTCGGCCGTCCGGCTCCGGATCAGCGGCCACGCCGACGACCGCGGCTCCGACGAGTACAACCTCGCGCTCGGCAACCGCCGCGCCGCCGCCGCGAAGCGCTATCTCGAGAACAAGGGCGTCGACGCGTCGCGGATGGAAGTGGTCTCCTACGGCGAGGAGCGGCCGCTCAACCCGGGCGCCGACGAGTCCGCCTACGCCCAGAACCGCCGCGACGAGTTCGAGGTGACCGCGGGCGGCGACAACCTCGTCGCGCCGCAGTGAGATCGGGCGCCGGAGTCCTGACGGGCCTCCTCGTCCCCGCGCTGGTGGCGGGGGCGGGGCTGGGCGGATGCGCCTCGAAGGGCGACGTGCAGATGGTGCAGGGCGAGGTCGCCCTGCTCAAGGCGGAGATGGCGCGGCGCGACTCCGCCCGCGCCGCCGAGCTGGGCGAGGTCATCCGGCTGCAGCGGCAGGTCATGGATTCGCTCGACGGCCAACCGGCGCGCCGTCGCCCAGCTCAAGGGCGACCTCTCCTCCGACCTGTACAACATCCAGCAGCAGCTGGTCCAGCTGCAGGAGCTCACCGGACAGAGCCAGCAGCGGCTCACCGAGCTCCGCACCCGGCTGGAGGCGCGCGGCGCGCAGATCGAGTCGGCGCCGCCGGCCACGCCGGGCGACAGTGCGCGCCCGGACCCCAGCGGTGGCGGCGCCAGCGCGTCGGCCGACCAGATGTACGAGGCCTCGCTGGCCCAGCTTCGCCGGGGCAGTCTGTCCACCGCCCGGCTGGGCCTCCGGGAGATGATCCGGCTCTACCCCACCAGCGAGCGGGCGCCCGACGCGCTGTACTTCATCGGGCAGAGCTTCGCGTCGGAGAACCCCGACTCGGCGGCGGCCTACTACGGCCAGGTCGTGGAGCAGCACGCGGCGTCCCCGCGCGCCGCGTCGGCGCTCTACAACCTCGGCCTCCTGGCCGAGCGGCGGAAGGACACGGCGCGGGCGCGGGAAGCGTATCAGCGGGTGTCGGAGAAGTACCCGCAGTCCGACGAAGCCGCGCTGGCCCGTGATCGACTGAAGGCGCTCGGGCGCTGAGCCCGGGCGGCCGCCCAGCTCCATGACCGGCGCCGCGGGAGAGATGCCGTTCCTCGATCATCTCGAGGAGCTGCGGTCCCGGATTCTGCGATCGCTGGCCGCGGTGGTGGTCGGCTTCGGCGTCGGGCTCTGGGCGGTCCAGCAGTTCCAGCTGGTGACCGTGCTGAAGGCGCCGATCGCGCCCTACCTGCTCGGCGGCAAGCTCATCGTCACCAGCCCGACCGAGCCGGTGATGATCGTCCTCAAGCTCGGGTTCATCGTCGGGCTGGTGCTCGCCTCGCCGGTCATCCTCTGGCAGCTCTGGGCCTTTCTCGCGCCCGCGCTCTACGAGCGCGAGAAGCGGGCCCTGGTGCCGGCGCTGTTCGTCGGGCCTGGTGCTGTTCCTCACCGGAGCCGTCCTCGCCTATCTGTTCGTGGTGCCCCAGGCGCTCCGGGTGCTCTTCAGCTTTCAGAGCGAGGCCATCTCCCCGTTCATCACCTACGACGCCTGGTTCGGCTTCGTGCTCCAGATCGTCCTGGCGCTCGGCATCTCGTTCGAGCTGCCGCTGGTGATGATCATCCTGTCGTGGCTGGGCGTGATCGGGCCGGGGGAGCTGCACCGGTTCCGCCGCTACGCCGTGGTGTGCGCCTTCATCGCGGGCGCGGTCCTGTCGCCGGGCGCCGACCTCCTCTCCATGCTGATGATGACGGTGCCGCTGCTCTTCCTCTACGAGGTCGGGCGTGGCGGGCTCGGCCGTCGTGCACCGGCGGCGCAAGGCGGCGGCCGTGGCGGCCCTGGTGCTCCTCGGCCTGGGGCTCGGCGGGGCGTCGGCGAGCGCGCAGGAGCCGGTGATCAGGCGCCCACCGTCGGATTCGCTGCGGAATGCCGGAGACGAGCGGGACTTCGAGGATCGAAGGCGATGCCGCATCCCGGCCGGGCCAGTCGCTCGACAGCGCCACCGCCCGGCGGCTCGGCCTCCCGACGGCGCCGAGCCGGAGCTTCGCGCCGCCCGACTCGGTGGTCACGGAGCTGCTCAACCGCCGCGGCTATCGGCCGACCCGGTACCGCGCCGACTCGGCGACGGTGTTCGTCGAGGACCAGGAAGTCCGGCTCCAGGGCGAGGCGCTGACCGAGCGGCAGGGCGCGCTGCTGGAGGCCGACTCGATCACCTATCGCCGGGACAGCTGCATCCTGGACGCGTCGGGGAATCCGCACCTGTTCGACGCGGGACAGGTGCTGGTGGGCGAGGGGATCAGCTACGACACCTGCCGGCGGCGGGGGATGATCAACGACGCCCTCACCAACTTCAGCGAGGGCAGCACCGTCTGGTTCCTGCGCGGCAACGTGGCCCAGGACTCCAGCTCCAGCCGGATCTACGCCGGGTCGAGCGACATCACCAGCTGCGACCTGCCGACGCCCGCACTACCACTTCGCGTCCCGCGCAGATGAAGTGGGTGTCCCGCTCGGTGCTGGTGGCCCGGCCGGTGACCCTGTACGTGCGCGACGTCCCGATCCTCTGGCTGCCGTTCATCTTCCAGGACATGCGCCCGGGCCGCCACTCCGGCATCCTGGTGCCGCAGTTCGGCATCAACGACCTGGTGCGGCCCACCCGGGGCTACAACCGGCAGGTGACCAACGTCGGCTACTACTGGGCCCCCAACGACTACCTCGACTTCACCGGCCGGCTCGACTGGTTCGCCAACCGCTACGTCCAGTACGGCGTCACCGGCCAGTACCGCTGGCTCAACCGGTTCGTCGCGGGGACGCTGGGGTTCAACCAGCAGCGGCAGGTGGGCGGCGGCTCGGGGCTGGCGCTGCGGTGGGACCACCGCCAGACCTTCGACCTCTCGACCAGCCTCAACCTGGACTTCAACTACGCCAGCAACACGCGCGTGGTCCGGCAGAACGCGATCGATCCGCTGCAGAACACCCAGCAGATCACCAGCTCGCTCAACTTCTCCAAGCGCTACGGCTGGGGCACGCTGACCCTGGGCGGCAACCGGCGGCAGGACATCACCGACGGCGGCGTCACCGCAGCTGCTGCCCGCGCTCACCGTGTCGCCGGTGCCGCTCGCGCTCGGCTCGGACATCACCTGGTCGCCGGGCCTCAGCTTCACCAACAACACCACCTCCGACCCCTCGCGCGACTCGCTGTTCCAGATCCTGCCGGGTGGCGCGATCGACACCATCGCGGTGGACGCGGGCACCCGGGTGACCGCGCTCAACTTCGATACGCCGGTGCGCTTCGGATCGTTCAACTGGCAGAACTCGATCCAGGTGACCGACCAGACGAGCGACGGCCGCGACTCGGTGACGTTCCGGGTGGACGACCCGTCCACGCCCGACCCCAACGACTCGCTCGCTCGTGAACCGCGTCTTCGCGGGCGACTTCCAGAGCACGCTCGACTGGAACACCGGCATCAACCTCCCGATCCTCTTCCGCGGCTCGTGGAAGTTCCAGCCTTCGCTCGGCATCTCGAACACCACGAGCGGCCCCTTCGCGCTCCGGAACCGCAATACGGGCGGCGCGTGGGTGCAGCAGGGCAAGCGATTCCGGCTCGGCGTCAGCTCCACGCCGACCCTCTTCGCGTTCTATCCCGGGCTCGGGCCGCTCTCCGCGGATCCGCCACAGCGTCTCGCCCGTGATCAGCTACGCCTTCGAGCCCGCCGCCGACGTCCCCGAGGAGTACGCGCGCGCGATCGCCGAGCCGGGGCAGGAGGTGCTGCTCCGGAGCGACGCCCGCCAGCAGGTCTCGGTGGGCCTGAGTCAGACCTTCGAGGGGAAGCGGCGTCCGACCGGCAGCGACACGTCGTCGGCCAACGCGACCAAGCTCCGGATCCTGAGCATCAGCACCAGCCCGATCGTCTACGACTTCGAGCAGGCCAAGAAACCCGGCCGCACCGGGTGGGTCACCGACGCCATCACCAACTCGTTCCTGAGCGACCTGGTGCCCGGCTTCAGCCTCAGCCTCAGCCACGATCTCTGGGAAGGGCAGGTGGGCGTCGATACCGCGCGCTTCGACCCGTTCCTGCAGCGGGTGGACGCGAGCTTCGCGATCTCCGAGAACACGCTGCGGGCGATCGGTTCGATCGTCGGGCTGGGCGGAAAGAAGGACGACGCAGGCGAGCCGCCGGCGCGACGAGGACATCCCCACCTATGTGGCCCAGTCGGGGCGGCGGGCCCGGCCGGGCTCGTTCTACAATTCGTCGCAGGCGCCGCTCCGTCCGGGCGGCGGGCGGGGCTTCACGGCGAGCTTCAATTACTCCCTGGCACGGACCCGCCCGAACCCCGGCGAGGAGCCCGATGAAGACCAGAACCTCGGTCTCAACATGAGCTTCTCGCCGACCCCGTTCTGGTCGCTGAGCTGGTCCACCCAGTACGACATCACCAACGGCAGCTTCGAGGGCCAGGTCATTCGCCTGGAGCGCGATCTCCACGAGTGGCGCGCCGGCTTCAACTTCGTGAAGAACCCATCGGGGACATTCGCGATCTACTTCTCGATCTACCTGACCGACCTGCCGGACCTGAAGTTCGACTACGACCAGACGACATTCGAGGAATGAGCTGTCCCCGCCCGCGGACAGCAGGTGCGCCCTCGGGCGGCCGTACGAGGGCAATGGCGATGCTTGGCGCTCAATCGGTTGCAGTCCGTCCGTGGCACATCTCCTGCCTCAGCCAGTCCCATCCCTTATCGGAGCCGTCCCATGCGATCCTGGTGGATCCCCGCGCTGGTCCTCCTCGCGGCCTGCAGCAACGACGACGACAATACCGGTCCCGGCATCACGCCTGAGGCGCCGGCCACCCTCTCGAGCACCTCGCTCGACGGCGCCATCGCCCTGGTCTGGTCCGACAACCCGTTCCAGGCCGACCCGGACATCTTCGGCAACTACCGCGTGTACAGTACCGTCGTACGACATCGACGCGGACCAGTGCGGCGACCAGTGGACCGTCGAGGGCACAACGGTGGCGCCCGAGTTCCTGGTCGGCGCGCTGGCCAACGGGGTGCCGCGCTGCTATTCCGTGACGGCCGTGAGCGTGGACGGGCTGGAGAGCGACCGGTCGCCGTCTCGGGGAGACACGCCGCGCCCCGACTCGCGGAACGTGGCGCTCGCCGCCGCGCCGAGCACGCCGAACGGCTCGGGGTTCCGCTTCTGGGACGACCTCAACGACGACGGCTCGACTCAGTCGGGCGAGCTCGGCATCGTGCGGAGCGCCAACGCGCCCGACATCGATTTCTTCGTGGACCGCGACGGCAACGGCGACCTGTTCCTCACGCCGGTCCGCGCCGGCACCGGGGTCGAGTTCTACGACGAGAACGACCCGGTCGAGGACCTGACCAGCATCGACTTCGCCGCCGACCTGACCTACCGCACCACCGGGATCCAGGCGCTGCCCGGGTTCGGCTACGTGTTCGAGACCGATGGCGGCGACGGGTTCGTGCGGTACGGCGCGGTTCGGGTCCAGCACGTGGGTACCACGTTCCTGATCCTGGACTGGGCGTTCCAGACGGATCCGGGGAATCCGGAGCTGCTGGTGTGGGGCGGTAAGCGCTAGCGTCGCTTGCCTCGCGTTCGGGGCGTCGCCAACTTCGGGCGATGCCCACCTCCTTCGATCACGCTGGACGGCCGGTCGCTCGCCATCGCCCAGGTGGTCCGCATCGCCCGCGAGCCCGGGACCGCGGTCCGACTCGACCCCGGCGCCCGGCGTGCGCTCGATCGCGAGCCGGCAGCTGGTCGAGCAGGCCATCGCATCGGGTCAGACGATCTACGGGATCAACACCGGCTTCGGCAAGCTCGCCAACGTCCGCATCGCGCCCGACAAGCTCGAGACGCTCCAGGTCAATCTGATTCGCAGTCACGCGGCCGGCGTGGGAACGCCGCTGCCGGCCGCGGTGGTCCGGGCGGTCATGCTGCTCCGCGCCAACGTGCTGCTCCGACCCACCAGCGGCGTCCGACCGGAGCTGGTCGAGGCGCTGGTCGCGATGTTCAACGCGGGTGTGGTGCCCGCTGGTCCCGGAGCAGGGCAGCGTCGGGGCGAGCGGCGACCTGGCACCTCTGAGCCACATCGCGCTGGCCCTGATCGGCGAAGGCGAAGTGCTCGGCGAGCGAGGCGCGGCGCCCGCCGCCCCGTCGCTCGCGGCCGCGGGCCTGGCGCCGTTCCGCTTCGCGCCCAAGGAGGGCCTGGCCTTCATCAACGGCACCCAGGCGCAGACCGCCTTGCTCGCGCTGCTGGTGCACGATGCCGAGGTGCTCTGGCGGACTGCGATGGGCGCCGCGGCGATGAGCCTCGAGGCGCTGCGAGGCACGCCGGCTCCGCTGGATGTCCGTATCCACGAGGCGCGCCCGCACCGGGGCCAGCTCGAGGCCGCGGCGCTGATGCGTCGGCTCCTCGCCGAGAGCGAGATCCGGGAGTCGCACCGGGAAGACGACCCGCGGGTGCAGGACGCCTATTCGCTCCGCTGCGCCCCGCAGGTGCTGGGCGCCGTCGGCGACGCGATCCGGTTCGCCCGCGACACCGTGACCGTCGAGCTCAACGCGTCCACCGACAACCCGCTGGTCTTCGACAACGGCGAGGTCATCTCGGGCGGCAACTTCCACGGCCAGCCGGTGGCACAGGCGCTCGATTTCCTCGCCACCGCGCTCACCACGCTGCAGGCGATCGCCGAGCGACGGGTCGAGCGGCTGGTGAATCCCGATCTGTCGCAGGGCCTGCCGGCCTTTCTCACCGCGGACCCGGGGCTCTCGTCGGGATTCATGATGGTGCAGATCTCCGCCGCGTCGCTGGTGGCCGAGTCGCGCACCCTCGCCATGCCCGCCAGCATCGGCTCGATTCCCGACCGACGCGAACCAGGAGGACTTCGTGCCGATGGGAATGGGGGCGGCGTACAAGGCGGGGCGGATTCTCGCCAACGCCCAGCGCGTGGTGGCCGCGGAGCTGCTCTGCGCGGCGCAGGGTCTCGAATACCTGAAGCCGCTGCGCCCGGGGGCCGGGGTCGAGGATCTCTATCGCCGCCTGCGAGGTCTCACGCCGGCGGTGGCCCCGCTCGACGGCGGATCGTCCGCCGGCTCCCGATCTGGAGCGCCTGGCGCGCGCGGTGGCGACCGGGGAGCTGGACCCGGGCGAGTGAGCTCGGGCGCCGCTGCGTGATTCTTGCCCCCTCCGTACCCGCCCCGGTATCTTTTGATCCTCAAACCCCTTATGCCCTGAGTCATCCCTTCGCCGCCCGAGTCGCATGAACCTCGAGAAGCTCAAAGACACGGCGCGGAAGTTCGAGCAGAAGGAGGACTGGCGGCGGGCCATCGAGGTCTATCTCAAGGCCATCCAGCAGATCGAGTCGGGGCAGGAAACCTCTCCCGACCTGTCCCTCTACAATCGGGTCGGCGACCTCTACCTCAAGACCAACGACACGCCCGCGGCGGTTCGCTCCTACGAGCGGGCGGTGGACCTCTACGCCGACCAGGGCTTCTTCAACAACGCGATCGCCCTGTGCGGCAAGATCCTTCGGGTGAATCCCGGACGGACCCAGACCTACCTCAAACTCGCCCAGCTCCACGCGCGCAAGAACGTCGTCATCGAGGCCAAGCGGAATCTCATCGAGTTCATGGAGCGGATGAACGCCCTGGGACAGCTCGACCTGGCGTTCGGGTCGGTGCGGGAGTTCGCCGACCAGTTCTCCGGGAGCCAGGATATCCGGCTGATGCTGATCGAGCTGCTGCGCGCCGCGTCCCGGGAGGAAGAGGCCAGCGAGCAGCTCGAGAAGCTCGCGGGCGAGATCGAGGGTCGGGGCGACCGGCCCGCGCCCCGGCCGCAGCCGGAGCATTCGTCCAAGTCAGGCAGAAGACGCACCGCGCCTCAAACGCCCGCCCGCGGGGCTGGTCTTCCTCGACACCGGGGTGGATCTCGGCTCGGTGGCACCGGACGCCGCGGAGCCCGCTGCGGCGTCCGGCGTCGAACCGGCCGCCGGACTGATCCTTTCCATGCCGATCGATCCCGAGGCCGCCGGGCAGCTGACGGATGAGGAACGCATGGCCGTCGTTCCGGGACTCGAGCAAACCACCGAGATCGAGCTGGAATCCGACGGAATGGACGTGGATCTCGGCCTGGAGCGGGTCGAGACCACCGACCTCGAGTTCATCGGGGAGCCGCTCGAAACCATGGACGAGCCGGCGGACGATATCCTCGGCGAGGCGCTGCTCGACACCACCGATGACGACCTGATCATCTCGTCATTGCCGGCGCGAGGGCGACGTCGCGGAAGGCAGCGCCGAGGTGGACCTCGACCTGCTGGAGCCGGGGCCGGAGCTGGAGGACGAGCCGGTAACCGCCGAATCATTCGGCGCGGAGTCGGCAGGCGCGCAGCTGTCGGACGCGGAGCCGACGGATACGGAACTGACGGACGCCGAGTTGACGGACGCCGAGCTGGCGGGCGCCGAGCCGGTCGACGCGGAGTCGGTGGACGCCGCCGCGGCCTTGGGCGACCTGCCGCTTCTTCCGGTCGAGCCCGCCGGTACGCCCAGCGTGGTCGAGCTGGAGAGTCTGATTCTGGACGATCCGGACAACCCCGATCTGCATCTGCGGCTCGCCGACCGGCTGGTGGACGGCGGGGAAGAGGTCCGCGGGCTCGAGGAGCTCGAGCTGGCGCTGGCCGGGTACGAGCGCCGTGGTGACGGGCAGCGTGCCTCCGAGCTGGCGGAGCGGCTCACCATCCTGGCCCCGGACACGGTGCGGCACCACCAGAAGCGGGTCGAGCTCGCCTTTCGCTCGGGAGAACGGGCGCCGCTCCTCGCGGCCTATCTCGCGCTCGGCGATTCGCTCGCTCGCTCCGGCGCCACCGACAAGGCGCTAGCCGTCTTCGGCCGGGTACAGGAGCACGATCCGGGAAATGCCCATGCCCTGTCCGCGCTGGCCGCCCTCCGCGGTGAGACTCAGCCCGCAGGGGAGGTGGAGCCCGAGTCGCGCGCCGGCCTGGCACCGCCCGCAGCGCCTGCAACGCCGTCTCCGGCCGCGCCCGAGGCCTCTGCCCCCCAACCGCCCGGGCCCTCCGTTGAAGCGCCCCGATCTCAGGCAGCGTCTCCCCCGCGCCGGGGGGAGTCGGATTCCTTCGTCGATCTCGGCTCGATGATCCTGGACGAAGGCGGGGTGCGGGACACCCGCATGCGGGTCGACCGGGCGGACCCGAAGGGCAAGGACGAGCAGCGGGAGTTCCAGGAGATCCTGGAGCAGTTCAAGCGCGGGATCGAGCAGAACCTCGATTCCGAAGATTACGAGGCCCACTACGATCTCGGCGTCGCGTTCAAGGAAATGGGTCTGCTGGACGAGGCGATCGCCGAATTCCAGAAGGCGCTCCGGTCGCCGGATGGCCGGCTCCGGACCTCCGAGGCGCTCGGCATCTGTTTCTACGACAAGGGTCAGTACGGCATCTCGGAAACGGTCCTGCGCCGGGCGGTGGAGACGGTGGACGGTGGAGACGAGGCGAAGATCGGCCTGCTGTACTGGCTGGGGCGCGCGGCGGAGGCGCAGGGCAAGGAGATGGACGCAATCACCAGCTACGAGCGGGCGCTCGCGGTGGACATCCGGTTCATGGATCTGAGTGACCGCATGCACCGTCTCGCGGCGGATCGGCAAAAATGAATCCTCAGATCGCTCCCGTGTCGCTGGCCGACATCCAGCGGCCCCTGCGCGCCCGGCTGGAGCGGGTTCAGCAGGAGCTACGCCGCGTGGTCGAAGCCGACTTCGGACTCATCACCGAGGTCAACAGCCATCTCTTCCGGATGCAGGGCAAGCTCTTCCGCCCCACGCTCCTGCTGCTGGCCGACGAAGCCACCGGCGAGCCCGATCCGCGGGCGACCACGCTCGCCGCCGTGGTCGAGCTGATCCACCTCGCCACGCTGGTTCACGACGATTCGGTGGACCACTCCGTGCTGCGGCGGGGCATGCCCACGATCAATGCCATGTTCAGTCACCAGATCTCGGTGATCATGGGCGACTACCTCTACTCCCGCGCCGTGATCGAGCTGGTCGGGGTCGGCGACCTCGAGCCGCTTCGGGTGCTGAGCCGGGTCACCAATGAGATGACCGTGGGTGAGATGCGCCAGCTGCTGGCGCACGATCCGCTGCAGTACTCCGAGGAGGACTACGACCTGCTGATCCAATCGAAGACGGCGTCGCTGGTCTCGGGTGCCTGCGAGGTGGGAGCCCTGCACGCGAGCCCCGACGAGCGTATGGCCCTGCGCCGATTCGGCGAGGCGGTCGGGATGGCGTTCCAGATCGTGGACGACCTGCTCGACTACGTGGGTGACGCCAACGTCACCGGCAAGCCGACCGGGTCGGACCTGCGGGAGCACAAGGTCACGCTGCCGCTGATCGCCGCGCTGCCCCGCATGGGCGACAGCGATCGGCGTCGGGTGGCGGAGCTGCTCAAGGCGCCCGAGCCCACCGACGAGCAGATCCACGCGGTCGTCGAGTCGGTCGCTGATGCGGGCGGCCTCGATTACGCGCGGGAGCGCGCGCTGCGGCTGGCGGAGCAGGCCGATGCCGAGCTCGACCGGCTGGCGCCATCGCCGGCGCGGGACGCCCTCCGTGCCAGTATCGGCTACGTCGTGGATCGTCGGCGCTGATGGCCAGCGGACCGCATCGCCCCGGCTTCTACCTCGGCGTCCTGGTCGCGGGGTTCATCGCGGGCGGCGCGATGACGGCCCTTCTCCGGCAGACGCTGCCCGACAGCGCGGCGCGGACTTTCTTCACCACCAGCTGGACCGCCCAGTTCGGGCCTGTCTCCGCCGACTTATTGGTGATAAGCTTCACCCTGGGCCCGATCGGGCTGCACGTGTCGGTCCTGAGCCTGATCGCCGTCATCCTGGCCTACCTGATCGCGCGCTCGCTTTTCTAGGGGGTCCCCGTGGGAAACCTCGGCTTCACCGAGATCATGGTCATCCTGCTCGTGGTGCTGCTGCTTTTCGGCGCCAAGCGGCTGCCGGAGATGGGGGCTTCCATCGGGAAGGGCATTCGGGAGTTCAAGAAGAGCCTGACCGAGACGCAGGACGCGATCATGGGGAACGACGACCAGCGGAACAACCTGCCGCCGCGGCAGCCCGAAGAAACGCAGCCCCGCCCGTCGTCATCCGGCGAGCCGAAGCGGCTGTCTCAGTAGCGCGGTACCCGCCGCCGGTCAGATGACCGGCGGCTGCTGGGTCTGTGCGGCTTCCTGCTGGCGCTGCTGCAGCTTGGCCCGGTTGTCGACGATCTTCGCCGATTCCCGCAGCGCCCCCATATATCCCCGAATCCGATCCTGCCGAGCGAGGTCGATCATCTTCGACCGGAACGCGTCCAGTTCCTTGAGGAACTGGGTCGAGTCCGCCTTGGTGTGCTCCAGGACCTTCACCACGTACATCCCCTCGGGCACGTCCAGCAGACCACTGCGCTGACCGACGTCGAGGCCGAACGCCGTGCCTACGACGGTCGGGTCGGTGATCGGCGGATTGACCCGGGAGAAGGGCCCGAACTCCCGGTGCGCCAGGTTGAGCGCCTTTGCGGCCGCTTCGTCCGACTCGCCCGCCGTCACCCGCTTCAGGAATTCCTCCGCCTTGGGCTTGGCCAGACCCTTCTTCTTGTCCGCGCGCAGCGAGGCCTCTACCGCCGGCCGCACCTGGGCCAGGGGCGGGACACCCGCCGGCTGCAGGCTGTCGAGACGGAAGACGTAGTACGCAATCGAGGCCTCGATCACCGGGCTGGTGCTGCCTGGCTTGGTGCCCTGGAACGCCCACGCTCCCGCATCGGGCACGACGAGGTTTCCGAGCTGCACCCGGGTACCCTGCTGCACCGGCCCGGATCGGCCGATCGGAAGCGAGAGCGCCCGAGAGACCGTGTCGAGGGCCGCCGGGTCGTCGCGCTCGGCGCCCAGGCGCTCGAGCGTGTCGGCCTGGGCGTCGAGGCGGTCGCGGTGCGCGCCGGCGATCTCGATCGGGATCAGGATGTGGCGGCCCTTGATCTTGTCGCCCTTGCGGCTGGTGATCTCGATGACGTGGAACCCGAACTGTGACAGCACCGGCGCGGAGACCTTTTTGAGCGGCAGCGCGAAGGCCGCCGAGTCGAAGGCCGGGTCCATCGCGCCCTTGGTCCACTCACCGAGGTCACCACCGTTGGCCGCTGAGGCGCTGTCGTCGGACTCACGCCGCGCCACGTCGGCGAAGGACTCGCCCCCGGCGATCGCCGCCCGGGCGGAGTCGGCGCGGGCCCGCGCTGCCGCGGTATCGGACGCATCGGCGAAGCGGGGCAGCGCCACGAAGCTGAGGTACGCCGTCTGGGCGCGCTTGAAGTCGTCCTGGTGGGAGCGGTAGTACGCGGTGACCTCGCCGTCGGTGAGCTTGACCGCGGAATCGGCGATGACGTTGCGCGGGATGATCGCGGTGAGGGCGACCTTGACCTTCTCGTTCTCGTCCCGGAACTGCTCCCATAGCGCCGCGTCGGAGAGGAAGATGTCGGCCGCGACGACGCGCAGGAGCTTCGACCGGCGGAGCTGGTCGCGGTACTGGGCTTCCAGCGCGGGCAGGTACTGGGCGCCGACGCTCGAGGTCAGCCACCGCTGATACTTGGCGATGTCGAACTGGCTGTCGGTCTGGAACTCCGGAATGGTCCGGAACTCGGCCGGCGGCGTGGTCCGCATCGCCTGGACGATCTCATCCGAGGTCGCGGTGATGCCGCGGCGCCCGTACTCCGATTCCAGCATCTGGTTCTCGACCATCTGCTCCCAGACCTGGTCCTCGATCTGGTTGCGCTCCTCCAGCGTGAGCGACGTCGGCGCGCTGCGCTGCCGGCTGTCGATGCTCTGCTGGACGAAGCCCTGGTAGGTGCGGGCGTCGATGCTCGTGCCGTTGATCTTGCCGACCGTGGTGGAGGTACGTGAGTCCCGACCAATCCACGCTGGTGAGGACGAAGATCAGCATGAGGAGGGCAAAGATGGCGCCGGCCACCTTCGCGCTGTTACGGAATGCTTGCATCATAGGGCGACGCTCTGTGCTCCGGACCTGGGGGGCTGGAAAAGAGCAGGAAGTCTAAGCCCGGGGCCAGTGAAGCTCAAGGCACGGCGCGGCTTAGCAGTTGACAGCGGGGAGGCGGATCGCTACTGTCACCAGACTCCCCACAACGGTACATAGACGTCGTCTCCCGACCCGCTTCACACCTTCACAAACCGGGACCCGGATGGCACTTAGCGAGATCGAGAAGCTGGAGCGCCGATACGCCGAGAACCCTCAGGGCCTCACATTCGCCCCGCTCGCCGAGGTACATCGCAAGAACGGCGAAGTGAAGCGCGCACTCGACCTGCTCGGCCCCGGGCTTCAGCTGCACCCCGACTACATCCCCGCGAGCATCGTCCTCGGCCGCTGCCACATGGATCTTGGCGACGTGCACGCGGCCGAAACCGCGTTTCTTCACGTCCTCTCGCTGGATGGGGAGAACGTGATCGCCCTCAAGGCGCTGGGCGACATCGGCGAGCGGCTGCTCAAGTTCGACGACGCGGAGCGATATCTCAACACGCTGCTCACCCTGGATCGCAGCAACGACGACGCGCGGGAGCAGCTCCAGCGGGTCGAGATCGCCCGCCGGCAGGCGGAGGTGGCCTCCTCGGTCGAGCCGTCGGCCGTTGCCGATGCCGGCCAATCCTCCGCCGAGGCCGCCCTCACCGTTGAGCCGACCCCGGGCGCACCGGAGATCACGCCCCCACCTTCGCTCACGCCGCCGCCTTCGCCGTTCGAGCCTCCCGTCTTCGAGCCCCGGTCTTCGAGCCCCCCGTGGCGGAGCCTTCGGTCGGATGGGTATCGCACGCCGGTCCGGTGGACGATCCGAACTCGATGAGTCTCGACGACCTCGAGTCTTCGACCCTGCGGGACCTGCCGCTCGAGCCTGTGGACATGGGGTTCGACCGGCCTGCCGGGTACGACGAGCCGGAGCTGTATGACGCCGCGATCGAGCCGGTGGACGGCCTGGTCGGCCGCGAAGTGGACACGCCCGGCGACGAGCTCGACGAGTTCAAGGTCGAGACCAGCGAGGACATCGTCCTGAACAGCTCCGGCGGGAGCGAGTTCCAGGTGCCGGACGCCTCCCAGGAGCTGTTCGCCACTGGGTCGCGGGGTCGGCGGGGTCCGTTCGAGGAGGACTCGCCGGTCGGTTCCCGTGCCGCGCCCGGCACTCCCGCCGCCGAACCTTTCGCGGCGGTCGAGCAGCCGTCGGCCCAGTCGGCCCCATCCGAGCCCGTCGAGCCGGTCCGTCGTCCGAGCCGGTCGTGTCGCCGGAGTCCGCCGTCGTATCCGAGCCGTCTGCGTCCGGTTTTCCGGAGCCGGTGCCGACCGACGCCGCGGCGTCCGAGCTCGGACTCGCGGAGCCAGCGACATCGGGCCAGGTGCCGGTCGAATCGCATGGAGGCGATTTCTCGGCCGGCGCGATGGCCGCGCCCTGGGACACGGCGCCCGCGACGCCCGGTGGAGACCAGGTGACGTACCGCCGAGGCTGCTCCCTCGCTGCCCGACCAATCGGAGCCCGACTTCCGGCACCCGCGCCGGAACGAGGAGCGGACGCCATCCTCAGCGCCGCCGGTTCCGAAGCGCGCGTATGCGGCGGGTGAGACGGGCGGGCCTTCGGTGGCCCAGTTGTTCCAGGGCATCCTCTCCGCCCGCCCCCCGATGCAGGCACCGGCGCCGGCCGTGCGGCAAGCGCATCCCGGCAGCGGCGCCGGTGCACCGACGCGCCCGGCGGCGGACACGCTGTCGCTGAGCTCGGTCTTCGGTGACGAAGGCTCGGACACGCCCCCGGCCGTGCCTGCCTCAGGTGCGGTGGCGGGCGCCGTCTCGTTCGACGACTTCTTCGGCTCGTCTCCGGCCGCCCCCTCTACGCGCGCGCCGCGCGCCTCCGACCCCAAGAGCGACGACCTCGACCAGTTCCACGCCTGGCTTCAGAATCTGAAGCGCTGAATGCTGATCGCGGTGCTCAACGGCCCCAATCTGAACCTGCTGGGGCAGCGGGAGCCGGAAGTCTACGGGCGGACCACGCTGGGCGAGATCGAGACCATGGTTCGGGAGGCCGCTCGGCCGCTCGGCGCCGAGATCGAGTGGTTCCAGACCAACCATGAGGGCGCGCTGGTGGACGCGGTGCAGGGGCTGCGCGGGCGGGTGGATGGCGCGCTGGTGAACGCGGCGGCGTTCACCCACTCCAGCCTGGCGCTCCGCGATGCGATGCTCGCGGTCAAGGTCCCCTTCGTCGAGCTCCACCTCTCCAACATCTTCGCCCGCGAGCCCGAGCGGCGGCACTCGGTGATCGCGGACCTCGCGGTGGGACTGGTGACGGGCTTCGGCGCGCAGAGCTACCTGCTGGCGCTGCAGGCGCTGGTGGGTCGCATTCGTGCCGGCTGATCGGCGCCCCGAGCGGCAGGCGGCGCTGCGGGCGGCGATGGCGGCGGAGGGGCTCGACGCCCTGCTGGTCACCCATCTCCCCAACGTCCGATACCTGACCGGCTTCACCGGCTCGGCCGCGCTCCTGCTGGTGCACGCGCGGGGCACGACGCTGGTGACCGACTTCCGGTACGCGGTCCAGGCACCGGCGGAGGCGGGGAACGCGGCCGACGTCGAGGTGGACCAGAAGAGCGTGTGGGACCGTCTGGGCCGCATGCTCTCCGCGATGCCATCGGCGGTGATCGGCATCGAGTCGCACGCGGTGACGGTGAAGGACGCCGAGCGGATCGGTGGGGTGACGCGCAGCCGCGTGGTGCCGGTCGCGGACATGGTGGAGCGGCTCCGGACGGTGAAGTCGGCCGAGGAGGTGGCGGCCATTCGCGCCGCCGCCGATCTGGCGCAGGAGGCGCTCGCCGAGGTGCTCCCGACGGTTCGCCCCGGGCAGACCGAGCTGGAGGTCGCGGCCGCGCTCGAGTCGGCGCTGCGCCGCCGAGGCAGCGAGTGGCATCCGTTTCCGACGATCGTCGCCTCGGGTCCGCGTTCCGCGCTGCCGCACGCGCGCACCAGCCGCCGCGCGGTCACGGCCGGGCGACTGGCTGTTGCTCGACTTCGGCGCCCAGGTGGACGGCTACTGTGCGGATCTCACGCGCACCGTGGTGGTGGGCGCGCGCGCCGACGAGCGCCAGCGCGCGATGTACGACCTGGTGCGGTGCGCGCAGGCCCGGGCGCTGGAGCATCTCCGGCCGGGCATGACGGGCCGGGAAGGCGACGCCCTCGCCCGGGACGTCATCGCGGCCCGCGGGTTCGGTGATGCGTTCGGGCACTCGCTCGGTCACGGACTCGGCCTCGAGGTCCACGAGGCGCCCAGGCTGGCGCCGACGTCCGAGGCGCCGGTTCCGTCCGGCGCGGTGGTGACGGTGGAGCCGGGCGTCTATTTTCCGGGGTGGGGTGGCGTCCGGCTGGAGGACGATGTGTACCTGGGTGGGGAGGGGCCGGAGTTGCTCTCGAACGGGCGGACCGAGCTGGTCGAGTTGGTCTAGTCCGGGGAAGCCCTCGAACTTCACGATGCCATCACCGAATGTGCTTTCCGGGCCCTCCGGGCCCCGCCCCATCCGTGCGGCAGCGACCGCGATGCCGCCGAAAGGGGTGCCATGACGCCGGCCAATCGAGGAGGCTCACGTGATCCGGACCGCGCGCCGCGACGCCGCAAGGCCGACGGAGGTATGACGCCACAGGACATGAAGCAGCTCGCCGAGCTGCTCCAGACCGTGCCGGGGATCCGGTCGATCGAGCTCAAGGACGTGAAGGGACTCGCGCAGCTGTTGCGCGACTCGCCGGAGATCGGGTCGATCGAGATCAAGGGCTGGCTCGGAACCGGCGTCGTCATCACGCGGACCGCCACCACCCCGACCTACCTGCCGGCCGCCCCGGCGGCTCCGCTCCTCCCCGCTGCGCATGCCGAGTCCGAGGCCCGCGAAGCGCCGCGACCGCCGGCTGCTCCGGCCCTCAAGGAAATCAAGTCGCCGATGGTGGGGACCTGGTACAAGGCCCCCGAGCCGGGCGCCGACCCGTACGTGAAGGTCGGGAGCCGGGTGACGTCGGGCCAGACGGTGTGCATCATCGAGGCGATGAAGATCATGAACGAGATCGAGGCCGAAATCACCGGCGTGATCCGGGAGGTCTGCGTGGAGGACGCGCAGCCGGTCGAGTTCGGCCAGGTCCTCTTCCGGGTCGATCCCAATGGCTGAACAGCCCACCTCCGGCGCCACCCCGGCGTCCACGTTCAACTTCAAGAACACCATCGGGCAGATGGTGCAGCGGAATGCCTCGGACCTGCTGCTCAAGGTCGGCCGTCCGCCCACCGTGCGGGTCAACGGCGAGCTCCTGACACTCGACGTGCCGCCGGTCAAGCCCGAAGACCTGAAGGCGCTCGCCGAGCAGGTGATGACGCCGCGGCAGGTGAAGGAGTTCGCCGAAAAGAAGGAGGCGGACTTCGCCATCGGCGTGCCGGGGGTCGGCCGCTTCCGGACCAACATCTACCAGCAGCGGGGCACGCTCGCCTTCGCGTTCCGGGCGATCCCCTACGAGGTCAAGACCATCCGGGAGCTCTATCTCCCGGTGGTGCTCGAGGAGATCGCGCTCAAGCCGCGCGGGCTGGTGCTGGTCACGGGGATCACCGGCTCGGGCAAGTCCACCGCGCTCGCGGCGATGGTCAACCACGTCAACCAGAACCGCCGGGTCAACGTGATCACGATCGAGGACCCGATCGAGTTCCTGCACCGCGACGTGATGTCGAATATCTCGCAGCGTGAGGTCGGCAGCGACACACTGTCGTTCCCCTCCGCGCTGCGCCACGTGCTGCGCCAGGATCCGGACGTAATTCTCATCGGCGAGATCCGGGACCTGGAGACGCTCGACACCGCGCTCAAGGCCGCCGATACCGGGCACCTCGTCTTCTCGACTCTGCACACCACCGATGCGACCCAGACGCTCAACCGGATCATCTCCTTCTATCCGCCGTACCAGCATCAGGAGATCCGGATGCTGCTCGCCACCGCGCTGCAGGGCGTGATCTCGCTGCGCCTCGTCCCCCGGGCGGACGGACGTGGTCGGGTGCCGGGCTGCGAGGTGCTGATCAACACGGCGGCCGTCGCGGACAACATCCGAGACATCGAGCGGGCGCTCAACATCCCCGACCTCATCGCCGAGGGCACCGTCTCCTATGGGATGCAGTCCTTCGACCAGTCGCTGATGAAGTGGTTCAAGGAAGGGATGATCTCCTACGAGAGCGCGCTGTTCTACTCGTCGAATCCGAACGAGTTCGCGCTCCGGGTCTCCGGCGTCGACTCGGCGTCGGACCGGAAGTTCTCGGAGATCACGGGGGACGCCGGGGCCGCGCGGTCGCTGGACCTGACGCCCTGATGTTCAAGAAGGTCCTCATCGCCAACCGCGGCGAGATCGCCCTGCGAGTCATCCGGGCGTGCCGCGAGCTCGGCCTGCAGACGGTGGCGGTCTACAGCGAGGCGGATCGCGAGTCGCTGCACGTGCGCTTCGCCGATGACGACGTGTGCATCGGCCCGCCGCCGAGCCGCCAGTCCTACCTCCGCATTCCCAACATCATCGCCGCCGCGGAGATCACCGGGGCCGACGCGATTCACCCCGGCTACGGCTTTCTGGCGGAGAACGCCGAGTTCGCCGACACCTGCCGGGCATCCAACATCACCTTCATCGGCCCCACCGGCGACCAGATCCGGCAGATGGGCGACAAGGCGACCGCGCGCCGGCTGGCCCAGGAGGCCGGGGTGCCGACGGTGCCGGGATCGCCGGGGACGATCGAGGATCCCGAGGAGGCGCTCGCCTTCGCGGAGAGCATCGGCTTCCCGGTGATCATCAAGGCCACCGCGGGCGGTGGCGGCAAGGGCATGCGGATCGCGGAAGACGCCGAACAGTTCGCGCAGTCGTTCGGGCTGGCCCAGAACGAGGCCCTGGCGGCGTTCGGGAACGGATCGGTGTACGTCGAGAAGTATCTGCAGCAGCCGCGTCACGTCGAGATCCAGGTGATCGGCGACTGCGCCGGGCGGGTGGTGCACCTGGGCGAGCGCGACTGCTCGGTGCAGCGCCGCCATCAGAAGCTGATCGAGGAGAGCCCCAGCCCGGCACTCGACGCCGAGCTGCGGGCACGCATGGGCGCGTCGGCGGTGGCCCTCGCCTCCAACATCGGGTACATCGGCGCCGGCACCCTGGAGTTCCTGCTCGACACCGACGGGAACTTCTACTTCATGGAGATGAACACCCGGATCCAGGTGGAGCATCCGGTGACCGAGATGGTCACCAGCTTCGACCTGGTCAAGGAGCAGATCCGGGTGGCCGCCGGCGAAGGCATCAGCTTCCAGGGCGACGGGAGCCGGCTCCGCGGACACGCCATCGAGTGCCGGATCAACGCCGAGGACCCCTACCGGGGTTTCCAGCCCTGTCCGGGTCACATCACGGCCTATCACCCCCCCGGTGGCCCCGGTGTCCGGGTCGACACCCACGTGTACGCCGGCTACACCGTGCCCCCCTACTACGATTCGCTGCTGGCCAAGGTCATCGTGCACGGCAACGATCGCACCGAGGCGCTGACTCGCATGGGGCAGGCCCTCGACAGCTTCATCCTGGAGGGCGTCACCACGACGATTCCGTTCCTGGCGCGCGTGATCCGTCATCCGGACTTTGTCGCGGGAAAGGTGGATACCCGGTTCCTCGAGCGGGAGTCGCACCTCCTCCGTCCTGAAGCATGACCCTGGATGTCTACTTCACGCCGGCCGGCCTGACGCTCGCGGAGGTCCAGGGCCGGACGGTGTTCGTGATCGACATTCTGCGGGCGACCACGACGATGTGTGCGGCGCTGGCTAACGGCGCCAAGGCCGTGATCCCGGTGGCGGAGGCCGGCGAAGCGCTGAAGCTCGCCCAGACCATCGGAAGCGAGGACGTGCTCCTCGCCGGTGAGCGGAACTGCACCCGGATCGACGGGTTTCATCTGGGCAACAGTCCGCTGGAAATGACTCCTGCCGCGGTGCGAGGCAAGACGCTGATTCTGACCACGACGAACGGCACCAGGGCAATGCTCGCCTGCCAGGGCGCGGCGGCCGTCTACACCGCGTGCGCCGGCAATCTGTCGCTCGCTGCCGAGCGGGCGCGCGAAGCCCTCGAGCGGGACGAGCCCGTACTGGTGGTCTGCGCCGGGCGGGAGGGCGCCTTCTCGCTCGATGACGCCTACGCTGCGGGACGGCTGGTGTCGGCGGCGCTGGGCGGGCCGTCCGCCCGCCGCGGATTCGGCGATTCGGCGCTGGCTTCGCTGGATCTCGTGCGCCGGTACGGCGAGCGCTGGGTGCGCCCGCTGCGCCGCAGCCGAGCCGGCCGCGAGCTCATTCGACTGGGCTTCGGCACCGACGTGCGCGACGCGGCAAGGCCGGATGCCTACCCGGTGCTTCCCCTCTTCCAGGATCGGCGCGTGACGCTAGCGACGGTGGCCGCATGACGACGCCGAGCACCGCGGCCCCCGACACCGGCCGTCGGCGGCGCCTCGGCGCCATCACCGCCCTGGTGGCCGGTCTCTTCCTCGGGCTGACCCTGCTGCCCGTGGGCATCACCGGTCCGGTGGGCGGCTACATCGGCCACGCGCTCTGGCAGCTGCTCGGTGCCGGCGCCCTCGGCATCCCGCTGCTTGGCATCGGCCTCGCGCTCGCGGGGTTCGACCGGTTGGGTGGCCTGGACATGAAGCGGTCGGCCGTCCTCATCGTCGGGCTCAGCGTGCTGGTGCCGTATGTGGTCGGCGTGCTCACGCAGGTGACACCCGCCGATCTGGACATGGACGTCGGGCAGCGCACTCTCGCGGCCCGCTCGGTGGGTCTGGTTCCGGGCTTTCTGGCGGAGACGATCGCCGGCAAGATCGGGGTGGCGGGCGCGGTCCTGGTGGGTTTCCTCGCCCTCTCCGCGCTCACGCTGGCCACCTTCGCGTGGCACCCGTTGCAGCGGCTGGAGGCCGGGCGGGGGGAGCCGACGCCCTCGCCGTTTCGTCAGACCAGGGCGCCGGAGGGGCGGGAGCGCGGGGCCGCTGAAGGCGAGGCCGTGAAGCCCGAACGCCGCCGCAAGGGTCGCGAGGACGCCGCGGCCGAGGAGCCCGTCGGCGTGCTGGCGAGCGTGTCGCCGTTCCGCCGCCCCGCCGTTCCGGCGGAGAACGCGGTGGCGAAGGTCAAGAAGAAGGAGAAGAAGCCGGACCCGGCGGCCGTGCCGGTGGCCGAGGAGTCGGACACTCCGCCCATCGACCTGCTGACGCCGCCCGCGAGCGAGGACATCGACGCGGGCGAGGCGCAGCTCGACCGGCTGGGGCAGTCGCTGCTGGAGACGCTGCGGACTTTCAAGGTGGAGGGTCAGATCTCCGGGCGCACCACCGGGCCGGTGGTGACGCAGTTCGAGGTCGTGCCGGGCGCCGGGGTGAAGGCCGGCCGGATCGTGGCGCTGGCGGACGACCTCGCCATGTCCATGCGCGCCCCGTCGATCCGAGTGGCTCCCATTCCTGGTAAGGGAGCCGTCGGAGTGGAAGTGCCCAACCCGATCGCGCGCATGGTCACGCTGCGCGAGATGATCGAGTCCGCCGAGTGGGGCCGCGGCCGCGCCGCGCTACCCATCGCGCTCGGGCGTGATCTCGAGGGCAAGCCGATCGTCGCCGACCTCGCGAAGATGCCTCACCTGCTGATCGCCGGCGCCACCGGCACCGGCAAGTCGGTCACCATCAACACGATCATCACCAGCCTCGTGTACCGCCACACGCCGCGCGAGCTGCGGCTCCTGATGGTGGACCCGAAGATGGTCGAGCTGTCGATGTACAACGCGCTGCCGCACCTGCGGCACAAGGTGGTGACCAACAACCACGACGCCGCCACCGTGCTCAAGTGGGCGGTCTTCGAGATGAACCGCCGCTACGAGCTCCTGCAGGCGAACGGCGCCCGCAACCTGGCCGACTTCAACCAGAAGGTCGAGGCGGGGAAGCAGCCGCTCAGGAATCCGCCTCGTCCCAAGATCACGCTGGTCACGGTCAGTGCCGAAGCGCCGGATACTCCGCCCGAGCCGCCCGCGGAAGAGACGTACACGGAGGGCGTGCTGCCGATGATCGTGATCGTGATCGACGAGCTCGCCGATCTGATGATGACGGTGCAGGCGGAGGTGGAGACGCCGCTCGCCATGCTGGCGCAGAAGGCCCGGGCGATCGGGATCCACCTCATCCTGGCGACCCAGCGCCCGTCGGTGAACGTCATCACCGGGCTCATCAAGGCCAACTTCCCGAGCCGGATCGCGTTCCGCGTGGCGTCCAAGGTGGACAGCCGCACGATTCTCGACCAGAACGGGGCCGAGGCGCTGCTGGGAAATGGCGACATGCTGTTCCTGCCACCGGGCAAGAGCGAGCCGATGCGCCTGCAGGGTGCCTATATCGGTACGGAAGACAGCGAGAAGGTGATGGAGTGGTACGTCAGCCGCCGAGAGGCGCGACGGGCGGCGGTGCAGGCGGTCGCCGAGGCCGACATCCTCGAGATGGTCCGCTCGCAGGAGACCGAGGGCGAGGGAGGGCCCGGCGAGGACGAGGCCGGCGAGCGCGATGCCCTGTTCCGTGATGCCGCCGAGGCGTGCATTCAGAACCAGGGCGGCTCGACGTCCCTGCTCCAGCGCCGCCTCCGAATCGGCTACGGACGCGCCGCTCGCATCATCGACCAGCTCCACTACGCCGGCATTCTCGGGCCGCCCGACGGCAGCAAGCCGCGCGAGGTCCTGGTGGGATTCGATCAGCTCGACGAATACAGCAAGTAATGCCTCGGGTGAGGCGGCGGGATGACGAACGTGGAGGTGGTGTGCGCGGCACTCTAGTTCGCTCAGCTGCTGTTGCGGCGGCCCTTGCCGGCTGGTTCGCCCACTCCCTGTCGGCCCAGTCCGACGGCGCCTCCCGGCTCGCCGGCGCCCTGATGGGCGACACCCCGATGGTCAGCGATCTGCAGACTCTCACCGACCAGATCGGCGGTCGCCCGACCGGCTCCCCCGCGAACCTGCGCGCCTTCGAGTGGGCGCTCGAGCGCTTCCGGGACGCGGGTGTCGAGGCGAGAAAAGAGCCGTTCCAGATGCCGGGTCTCTGGCTGGAGCGCTCCGCCGAGGCGGTGGTGAAGGGCAAGAGCGTGCAGTTCACCGCGCGGGTCGCGGCGCTGCCGTTCTCCACGGGTACGCCCGCCAACGGCCTCACCGCCCCCCTGGTGGACGGAGGCAAGGGTACCGAGGCCGATTTCAAGGCGCTGCGGGCCTGGGCCAAGGGCGCGTTCGTGCTGATCGAGACCGAAGAGCTGACGGATCTCGACGGCCTGTTCCGGGAATACAACGAGGCGGGCCACATCGAGCGGCGGGCCATCGCCGCGGGGGCGGCAGGGCTGGTCTACATGTCGTCCCGTCCCCACAACACGCTCGCAAGGCACAACGCCGCGCTCGGGTTGGTCGAACCGCCACCCGATGATGATGATGGAGCGGGATGCGGCCGCCCGGGCCCTGCGGTTGCTGCGGTCGGGCCGGGCCGCTCACGCTCAACGCGGTGCTCGATGTCCAGGTGGGGCCGCCATACCAGACCCACAACGTCATCGCCGAGATCCGCGGGAGCACGCGGCCCGAGGAGATCGTCGTCATCGGGGCCCACCTCGACTCGTGGGACCTCGGCACCGGCGCGCTCGACAACGGCGCGAATGCGGCGATGGTGATCGACATCGCCCGGCAGATCCGACGGCTCGGGCTCCGACCGGCGCGGACGATCCGGTTTGCCCTCTGGAACGGAGAGGAGCAGAACCTCAATGGATCCTACGGGTACACGCTGAGCCATGCCGCGGAGATGGACCGCCACGTCATGGCGTCGTCCTACGATATCGGGACGGGCCGGATCACCGGCTTCTTCACCGGCGGGCGCGCCGACCTGCTCCCCGTGATCGAGCGCGCGCTCGCGCCGGTGGCCGGCCTCGGGCCCTTCACCCAAGTGAACGTGCCGATCGTCGGCACCGACAACTACGATTTCATGATGCAGGGCGTCGCGAACCTCGTGGCCAATCAGGAGTCGGCGAACTACGGACCCAACTACCACGCACGCTCCGACGAGTTCGGTCAGGCGGATCTGCAGCAGCTTCGCCACAACGCGGCCATCGCGGCTGCTGTGACGTGGGGGTTCGCCACGCTGGACCTGGCGCTGCCCCGCCAATCGCCGGAGCAGGTGGACTCGATGGTTCGCAACACCGATCTGGGCGATCAGATGAAGGCGTTCAACGTCTACGACGCGTGGACCTCGGGGAAGCGCGGACTGCGAACCGGCTCTCGCTGATACCGGCTGGTCCGCTAGGGTCGGCCTAACAGCTCTGCCACGAGCTCCGCGGCGCGGTCCATGCCCTGCGCGCCCAGCAGCAGGATCAGGTCGTCCGGCGAGCTGCCGGCCACCGCCAGCCGCACCGCATCCACCAGCGCGGCCTCATAGCGGAACTCCACGCCGGCCTCCCGCAGGACCGCCAGCACCGCATCCCGTTCATCGTTCCCGACTCGATCGCGCGGCCCGGCCGCATCGTCGCTCGCCGTCACCACGAGCCGCACCGGTCGGGGCGAATCCCGCGCCGCACGAGCCAGCGCCGCGGCCAGGCGGCGGTTGATACCCGGCCCGCGGGAGCCGCGGATGCCGAACACGATGCGAAGGCCATCGTGCGCGATCGGCCGGATGCTTTCGAACACCGCGTCCAATGCGCGCGGGTTCCCGACCGTGTCGTCCAACACCACGGGTGAGGCCGGTCGCACGATCTCCATCCGCCTCCTCATCTGCGGCTGCTCGGCCACGGATTCGGTGACGCCCCGGGAGCTGGCCCCCGCGAGCAGCGCCACCACGGCCGCGAGCGCGGCATTGGCCACCTGGTGCACGCCGAGGACCGGGAGCACGAGGGGAACCGAACCGGCCGGCAGCATCCCGCCGTCCAATCGGGGCAACGGCTCCCGGATCTCCAGCGCGAACGCCGCACCCGCCGGCGTCGATTCTGAGGCCCGTCACCACCGCGGCCGCCTCCCGGTCGCCGGCGGCGGAGACGCCGATCACCCGTCGGCGGGCCGCTACCCCCGCTTCGGCCACGAGGCTCCGGACCCGTGCGTCGTCGTGGTTGACGACCAGGGGCGCTCCGTCCGCCAGCATGTCGAAGAAGCGCGATTTGGTTCGCAGGTAGTGCTCGGCGGTTCCGTGAAAGTCCAGGTGCTCGTCCGGCACGAGATTGGTGACGGCGCCGAGCTGAAAGGTGAGACCCGCCACCCGACGCAGCGCGATCCCGTGCGACGTCACCTCGAGCGCCGCGGTCCGAACGCCGACGTCCACCATCCGCCGCAATGCGCGGTGGATCGCCGGGGCGTCGGGCGTCGTCATTCCGGTCTCGGCGACCCGGCCCCCGATCCGGACGCCGAGCGAGCCGATGACGCCCACGCTCACATCGCTGGCCGCGAGGGCGGATTGCACCAACAGGGCGGTGGAGGTCTTGCCGAGCGTGCCGGTGATGCCGATCAGCGCGAGCTCGCGGGCGGGATGCCGGTAGAGCGCGGCGGCCAGGCGGGGCACCGCCCCGCGGGGATCGGAGGCAACGACGGTCGGGAAGCCGGGAATGGGGGCGGGCGCGCAGGCCGCCACGGCGCCGCGCGAGCGCGCCTCGGGGATGAAGGCCAGCCCATCGGCCTGGGCCCCCTGCTGGGCCACGAACAGGTCGCCGGCGGCCACCTGGCGGGAGTCCACGGCTATCCCGCCCACTTCGACGTCCCGGCCGTGCAGGGGCAGGGCGAGGGCGCCCGCCAGGTCGGAGAGGAGAATCGCAGCCTCGGCAAAGGGGTTGCAAGATTGTAGCACGGCTGGGCCCGGCCCGCAGTCTCCGGTCACCCACGATTTCGTCCGCGGTCGCGCAGAATCGGTGGCGGACTTTCGAGCGCGGCGTCTATCCTCGGCCATGCGCACGCGTCGGGGGTTCGTTCCGCTCAGCGAATGGGGAGACCGGCGCCACCGCCGAGGTCTCGCCGGCGAGCGAGCCGCCATCGCCTACCTGACGTCGTGCGGATGGAACGTCGAGGCCCACCGCTTCCGCATGGGTCGTCACGATCTCGATCTGGTGGCGCGCCGCGATGGCGTGGTGGCATTCGTGGAAGTGAAGACCCGACGCTCCAGCGCGTGCGGTGCGGCGATCGAATCGGTGAGCGCGCTCAAGCGGCATGTCCTGGGGCGGGTGGCCACGGTCTGGCGTCTCCGGCACGGTCGAGCGGGAGATACCTACCGGTTCGATCTCCTCGCCATCCGGGACCTGGGTGGGGGGCGCTACGACATCGAGCATGTGGAGGACGCCTGGCGGCTGGGCTGGAGCCCGTGCTGAGCCGCCCGGATTGCCAGCGAAGTGGTCAGTGGCTGAAGTGACTCAAAATCATCCACATTGTGACCCTTGATTCGGCGGATGTTCGGTATTAGGTTGACCCAGCGATTAGTTGTGTAGCAAAATCGGTCACTCCCCACCCTGAGGTACGCATGCCCGCTGAAGAAACCCGCCTGGAGGCCGACCGCCGAAAGGCCCTTGGACTGGCCATCTCCCAGATCGAGAAGCAGCTCGGCAAGGGGTCCATCATGCGTATGGGTGCCGAATCCGCCCGGGTAAAGGTGCCGGCCATTCCCACCGGCGCCATCAACCTCGACGCGGCCACCGGCATCGGCGGTGTGCCGCGCGGCCGGATCACCGAGATCTACGGCCCCGAATCCTCGGGCAAGACCACCCTCACGCTGCACCTGGCCGCCAACGTTCAGCGCATGGGCGGCGTCGCCGCCTACGTGGACGCCGAGCACGCGCTCGACATCGAGTATGCCAAGAAGCTGGGCGTCAACGTCGAGGACCTCCTGGTCTCTCAGCCCGATACCGGCGAGCAGGCGCTGGAGATCGTGGACATTCTGGTGCGCTCGGGTGCGGTCGACCTGGTGGTCATCGACTCGGTCGCGGCGCTGGTGCCCAAGGCGGAGATCGAGGGCGAGATGGGAGAATCGAGCATGGGCGTCCAGGCCCGGCTCATGAGTCAGGCGCTCCGCAAGCTCGCCGGCGCCATCAATCGCTCCAACACGTCGGTGGTCTTCATCAACCAGCTTCGCGAGAAGATCGGCGTGATGTTCGGCAACCCGGAGACCACCACCGGCGGCAAGGCGCTCAAGTTCTACGCCTCGCTCCGGCTCGACATCCGGCGCATCGGCCCCGTCAAGGAGCGCGAGACGGTGATCGGCAACCACGTCCGGGTCAAGGTGGTCAAGAACAAGGTCGCGCCGCCGTTCCGGCAGGCCGAGTTCGACATCATGTTCGACGAGGGTATCAGCCACACGTCGCTCCTGGTGGATCTCGCCTCCGAGGCCAACATCATCCAGAAGTCGGGCGCCTGGTACTCCTACAACGATCAGCGCATCGGGCAGGGGCGTGAGAACGCCAAGCTGTTCCTGCGCGACAACCCGCCGCTCATGGCCGAGATCGAGGTCAAGGTCAAGGAGCTCCTGGGCGTGCGGCCGGTCGGCGCGGCAGCGAGCGAGGAGTGAGCCGGATAACCGCCCTGGTCCCGGAGCCGCAGGGGCCGGGCTCGGTCCGCATCGAGCTCGACGGCGAGCGCTTCGCCTCGGTCGCGCCGGAGGTCATTCGGCGGCACGGTCTCAGGGTCGGCCAGGAGCTGGATGGCGGCGTTCGCGAGCAATTGACCGTGGATGCCGATGCCGAAGCGGCCTACCGCACGGCGCTCCGCGCCATCGAGCGTCGCTCGTTCGCCCGCGCCGATCTCGGCCGTCGGCTCCGCCGGAAGGGACACACCGCCGAGGCGATCGAGGCGGCGCTGGCGCGGGCGGCGGAGCAGGGTCTGCTCGACGACGCCGCGTTCGCGGCCAACTTCGTCGAGACCCGATCGGCCAGGGGGCGCGGGCCGGCCCGTCTCGCACGCGACCTCGCCGCGATGGGGGTGGAGCGAAGCGTGATCGACCGCGCCGTGTCCCGACACGCGGGCGCGCTCGAGGGTCAGCCCGACATGTCCCTGGCGCTCGCCACCAAGCGGGCCACCCAACTGCGTGATCTGCCGCGGCAGGTGCGCCGCCGGCGGGTGCTCGCGTTCCTGGCCCGCCGCGGGTTCAGCGGCCGGGAGGTGTCGGAGATGGTGGGGAAGCTGCTCGCCTAGCGAGGGGCTTCCTCCCCTTATATTGTCTCCCCATGCAGTCGTCACGGATCCGTCGTCTCTTCCTCGATTTCTTCGTCGCCAAAGGGCACCGCGAGGTGCCTTCTTCGTCGTTGGTGCCCGCGGACGATCCCACGCTGCTCTTCACCAACGCCGGCATGGTGCAGTTCAAGCGGACGTTCCTGGGGCAGGAGCAACGCGACTACCGCCGGGCCACGACGTGCCAGAAGTGCGTCCGCGCCGGCGGCAAACACAACGATCTCGAACAGGTGGGGCACACCCGGCGTCATCACACCTTCTTCGAGATGTTGGGCAATTTCTCCTTCGGCGACTACTTCAAGCGCGACGCGATCGCCTACGCCTGGGAGTTCGTCACCGATCCCGCCTACCTCGGCATCCCCGCCGAGCGGCTTCGGGTCACCGTCCATCACACCGATGACGAAGCCCGCCGGTTCTGGCGGGAGGTCTCCGGCCTTCCCGATCACCGGATCTACGGGCTCGGCGACAAGGACAACTTCTGGCAAATGGGGGACACCGGGCCCTGCGGGCCGTGTACAGAGATCTATGTCGATCTGGAGTGGGCGGACGGGCGGACGGGCGGACGGGCGGAAGATTCTGCTCGTACACCGTCCTCCTCCGGCGCGGGCATGCCTTCCGCCTCCGGCCGTCCCCCCGTCCGCCGACCCCGTCATTCCCCAGGCGGAATTCGAGCGTCTCGCCGAGGACGGCCGCTTCCTCGAGATCTGGAACCTCGTGTTCATGCAGTTCGACCGGTCGGCGGATGGGACCCTCACCCCGCTGCCGAAGCCGTCCGTGGACACCGGCGCGGGGCTCGAGCGAATCGCGGCGGTGCTGCAGGGTGAGGACGACAACTTCCACACCGACGTCTTCGGCCCGCTGATCGAGCGGGTCGGAGCGCTGGTCGGAACCCCGTACGATCGCGACGCCGTCAACCGCGCATCCTACCGTGTGCTGGCGGATCACGCGCGTGCCGTTGCCTTCCTGCTGGCCGACGGCGTCTACCCCAGCAACGACGGCCGGGGATACGTGCTGCGTCGAATCCTCCGCCGCGCCGTCCGCCATGCCTGGCTGCTGGGGCGCCGCGAGCCGACGCTGGCCGAGCTCACCGACGTGGTGGTGCGGCAGATGGGTGAGGTGTATCCCGCTCTCACCGCCAAGGCCGGGTTCATCCACGAGGTGACCGAGACCGAGGAGCGCCGGTTCCTGGAGACGATCGAGGGCGGCCTCCGGCGGCTGGACGAGATCTTCGACCTCCGGCGCCACGACAATCCCGGGCGATGACGCGTTTCGGCTCTACGACACCTTCGGGTTCCCCATCGATCTCACGCAGATCATCGCCGGCGAGCGCGGCGTCTCCGTGGACCTGACGGGATTCGAGCGGGCGCTCGAGGAACAGCGGGCGCGCTCACGGTCGGCGCGCGCCGGTGCGGGCACGCCCGCGGCGCGGGTGGATGGGAAGAGCACGTGGCGCCTGGCGTCCCCTCAAGCGCGGCAAGCAGAAATTCGTGGGCTACGATTCCACCGAGGCCGACACCCAGGTGCTCGCGTTCCGCCAGGAGGGCTCGCGCCTCGAGGTGGTGCTCAAGGAGAATCCCTTCTACGCGGAATCGGGCGGGCAGGTGAGCGACGTCGGCGTCGCTGCGGGGCGAGGGCTGGTCCATGGCAGTGGACTCGGTTCGCAAGGACCCGAAAGGCACCGTGGTAGGCGGCGATTTCGCGGAGCCCTTCGAGCCGACCGCCGTGCAGGCCTCGGTGGACGCGCCCCGCCGCCGCGACATCGAGCGCAACCACAGCGCGACCCACCTCGCGCACTACGTGCTCAGGAAACGGCTCGGGGGGCACGTCCGTCAGCAGGGATCACTGGTGCAGCCCGAACGGCTGCGGTTCGACTTCTCCCATCACGGCCCGATCGAGCCTGCCACCCTGCACGCGATCGAGGACGAGATCAACGATCTGGTGCTGGCCAATGACGTGGTCACCACGCGCGAGATGCCCTATCCCGACGCCCTCGCGCTCGGCGCCATGGCCTTCTTCTCCGAGAAGTACGGCGATGTGGTGCGGGTGGTGCAGATGGGTCCCTCCATCGAGCTCTGCGGAGGCACCCACGTGCGCACGACGGGTCAGGTCGGCCCGTTCCGCTTCAGCGCGCAGAGCGGCGTGGCGGCCGGCGTGCGCCGGGTCGAGGCCGCCACGGGCGCCGGCGCGTGGCGCGCGCTCCGCGAGCAGGAGCGGCGGCTGGCGCAGGTGGCGGAGACGCTGAAGTCGCAGCCCGAGCACGTGGCTGCGGCGGCTCGAGCAACTGCTCGAGGAGCGGCAGCGTCTCGAGGCGCGGCTCGCGGAGGCGCTCCGAGAGCGGCGGGCCGGCGCCGATGACTGGCGACAAGGCCACTGTCGACGGTGTGGACCTCACCATCGCCGACACCGCGAGCGACGATCGGGCCGAGGTCGGGCGGATGTCCGATCAGTTCCGCGAGGGCGCGCAGCAACGGCGTGCTCGTCCTGTTCAGCACCGGCGGGCGCGGCGGGATCCATGTCACCCTGACCGACGACCTGGTCCGCGCGGGGCGCAACGCGAGCGACCTGGTCAACCGGATCGCCGGCGCTGAGCGGCGGCAAGGGTGGTGGCCGGCCCCACTTCGCGTCGGCCGGCGCGGGCGATCCCGGCGAAGCTCCCGGCGGCACGCGCGGCGACCCGCGACCTCGTGTCCCACTGGCTCGGCGGTCGCTCCGAAGGGAACGGCGCCTGACGGCCGCCGGCCGGTGGCTCGATCGGGAAACTGCGCGCGCGCCCGAGGCGCTCCGGACCCGGGTGCGCGACCACCTCGCCGGCGCCGAGGCAACACCCGATGCGCTGGCCGGCGCGGGCGTCAGGCGCTCTGCAGCGGGTGCTCACGCGGGCGGGCGACCGCTCGGTCGCCCTCGATCTCCTCGCCGCCGACGCGCTGGTCACGCTGGCGCTGCTCGCCCAGGCTCAGTCGTCGCCCGAGCGGCTCGGCGCCTTTGCCGCCGCGGCTGCTGCGCGACGTGTCGCCCCGCGCGTGATCGACCTCCACTCGCACCTGCTGCCCGCGGTCGACGACGGATCCAAGTCCGTCGCACAGTCGGTGAAAGTGATGCAGGCGCTCGCGGCAGGCGGGGTCACCGACGTCTGCCTCACTCCGCACCTGCGCGCCGGGCAGCTGGCGGGTGCGCCGCCGGCAGCGCCACGACGCGGCATTCGCCGCGCTCACGGCCGCCGCGCCCACGCTGCCCCGCTGCATCGAGGCGCGGAGGTGATGCTCGACCGGCCCCTCACCGTGACGCGGCGAGGCCGCCCGGCGCTGCACCATCGCCGGCACGCGGTACATGCTGGTGGAGTTCCCCCGAATGGTGGCGTTCGACACCGTCACCATCGCGCTCGGCCGCGTCCTCGAGCTCGGCCTGCGTGCCGCTCCTCGCCCATCCGGAGCGCTACACCTGCTGCACGCCCGAGGCGGTCGCACGGTGGCGCGAGCTCGGCGCAGTGCATGCAGGTGGATGCGACGACGCTCCTTTCCACCCAGTCGCGCGGCCAGCGGGCGCGGGCGCTCGTCTCCGCCGGTCTGGCCGACATCCTGGCGGCCGACAACCATGGCGACGACCGCAGCATCGCGACCGGCCGCCGGTTCGTCGAGGCCCAGGAGGGGCCTCGCAGGCCGAGCTGCTCACCGTGGTCAACCCGCAGGCGATCCTGAACGACGCAGCCGCTGACCGCCGTGCCACCGGTCGAGATCCGGCGGACCTGGATGCAGAAGCTCCGGCAACTGCTGGAGGGGAGCGAATGACGCGCGTCAGGCGTGCGTGCCGGTCTCGAGGCGCTGTCGCGGACGGTGCTCGACAGCCTGGAGCTGAGCGACCGGGTGGCCGCTGTCGCGCGGCGCTACGTGGAGACCTTCCGGCGGGGCGGGCGGCTCTATCTTCTGCGGCAACGGCGGCAGTGCGGCCGACGCGCAGCACATCGCCACGGAATACGTGGTGCGCTACTCCGCGACCCGCCGCGCCGCTCGCCGCCATCGCCCTCACGACGGATTCCTCGCTGCTCACGGCGGCCGCGAACGACCTGATGTTCGAGCAGGTCTTCGCCCGGCAGGTCGAGGCGCTCTGCCGCCCGGAGGATCTGCTGGTCCTGCACAGCACCAGCGGCGAGAGCCCGAATCTGCTGGCGGCCGCCCGCGCCGCGCGTGAGCGCGAGGTGGAGACGGTCGGCGTTCCTCGGCCGCGGCGGCGGAGCGCTGGCCGCACTGGTGGATGAGGCGGTGATCGTCCCCTCCGACGATACCGGCCGCATTCAGGTGATTCACCTGGCTCTCGAGCATCTGATCGTCGAGTTGGTGGAGGAGGAGCTCGCCCGCGGCGCATGATCGCCCTTCCCGGCAGGACGGCCTTCGTGACCGGCGCGAGCCGGGGGATCGGACGAGCCGTCGCGGTGATGCTCGCGCGGGCCGGCGCCGACGTGGCGATCGGCTACCAGACCAGGGCCGCGGACGCCGAGGCGGTCGCCGCGGAGGTCCGCGCGCTGGGGCGCAGAGCCGTGGCGGTGGGCGGCGATCTCGCCGACCCGACCGCGGTGGAGCGGGTGACGGCCGAGGTGGCCGCGGCGTTCGGTCGGCTGGACCTCTTCGTCGCCAATGCCGGGCTCTGGCCGGCGGAGGATCTTCCCCTCGGCCGCCTCCCGCCGGACCGCTGGCGCGGGACCATGGCCGCCAATCTCGACGCCGTCTACTACAGCACCCGCGCCGCGCTCGGCCTGATGAGCAGCGGCGGGCGGGTCGTGCTGGTCTCCAGCACGGCGGGCCAGCGGGGCGAGGCGGGGCACGCCGACTATGCCGCGACGAAGGGCGCGCTCATCGCGCTCACCAAGTCGCTCGCCGTCGAATACGCCCCCGATATCCTGGTCAACTGCGTCGCGCCCGGCTGGGTGGATACCGACATGTCGGCCCCGGCGTTCGGCGGCGGCGAGAAGGCGCGCATCGCCGCGACGATTCCGCTCCGCCGCATCCCGACGGCGGAGGACATCGCCGGGCCCATCGTCTTTCTCTGCAGCGACCTCGCGCGCCACATCACGGGCGAGGTGCTCAACGTCAACGGGGGAAGCGTGCTGTGCGGCTGAGCCGATGATCCACCTCCTGTTCACCGGCGGCACCATCTCCATGCAGCGCGACGCGTCGGCGGGCGGCAACGTGCCGGCGCACGGCGGCGAGGCGCTGCTTCGCCTGGCGCCGGGGATCGAGCGTCTCGCGCCACTCCGGATCGAGGACTGGGCGCGCATGCCGGCCTGCCACTTCGATCAGGCGCGGCTCTGGGCCCTGCGGGAGCGGGTGCGCGAGCTCGCGGCCTCGGGCGAGGTCAGCGGCATCGTGATCACCCACGGGACCGACATCCTGGAAGAGACCGCATACCTGCTCGACCGCACGCTGGAGCGCCGGGTGCCGATAGCGATCACCGGCGCGATGCTGACATCCAGCGACGAGGGGTGGGACGGGCCATCGAACCTTCGGGATGCGGTCGCGGTCGCGGCGAGTCCGGTGAGCGCGGGCCGGGGCGTGATGGTGGTGTTTGCCGGCCGGGTCTTCGCCGGCCGGACCGCCGTCAAGCGCCATGCGACCGATGTCGACGCGTTCTCGGCGCCGCACGACGGTCCGATCGGGACGGTGAGCGGGGGGGTAGCGGTTTCCTATTCCGCGACGCCGTCATCGCCGCCCGCCCCGATCCTGCCGGCCGCGCTCCGCGCCCGGGTGGCGCACGCGCCGATGGTGGTGGGCGACGACGGCACCCTGCTCGATCTCCTCCGGCCGGGCCACGACGGTGTGGTGGTCGAGGCGTACGGCAGCGGCAACGTGCCGCCGGGCGCGGTCCCGGCGATCGGTCGCTGGCTCGACGCGGGGAAGCCCGTCGTGCTGGCCAGCCGGTGCTGGTGGGGCCAGGTGACGCCGGTCTACGCCTTCGAGGGCGGCGGGGCACGCACCACCGCCATGGGAGCGATTCCGGCAGGACCGCGCACGCCCTCGCAGGCGCGGATGGAGCTCACGGTCGCGCTCTCGGCGGGCGTGGCGTACGGATCGGCATGAGCCCCACCGAGCGCGTGTCCGTCCCAACCGAGGTGCTCGAGATCGCACGCACACTCGAGGAGGCCGGATTCGAGGCCTGGTGCGTGGGCGGCGCGCTGCGCGACGCGCTGCTCGGGGACCCCACGCGGATTTCGATCTCGCCACTTCGGCGCGTCCGGAGGACGTCCAGCGGCTCTTTCGCCGCACCGCCCCCATCGGCGTGGATCACGGCACGGTCGGCGTGATCGACCGCAACCGGGTCATGCACGAGGTGACCACGTTTCGCCGGGATGTGCAGACCGACGGCCGGCACGCCGTGGTGGCGTTCGGCGCGTCGCTGGAGGAAGACCTCGCCCGCCGCGACTTCACCATCAATGCGATCGCCTACCATCCGCTGCGGGAGGAGTGGCGCGATCCGTTCGGCGGCGAGCACGACCTCGCGCCGGCCTGGTGCGCGCGGTCGGCGATCCCGCGGCGCGGTTCCGGGAGGACTACCTCCGGATCCTGCGGGCCATCCGCTTCGCCGCGCGGTTCGGCTTCGCCATCGAACCGGGACCTGGCAGGCCGCGCGCGAGGCCAGCGCGGGACTGACGCAGCTCTCGGCGGAGCGGGTGCGCGACGAGTGGTTCAAGGGCCTTCGGACGGCCCGGGACCTCGAGACGCTGTGCCGCCTCTGGCACGAGTCGGGCGCAGCCGCGGCCTGGCTCCCGGGACTGCGAAGTCCGGGCGCGGACACCATCCCCTCGGTGGCGGTCGTCCCCGCCGCCGCGGGACCCCGTGCTGCTCACGGTCGCGCTCATTGACGATCCAGCGACGCTGCTCCGCCGCCTCCGGGCCTCCAATGCCGAGATCGGTCGCGCCCAGGCGATCGAGGCGGGGCCGGCCGCGGCCGGCAGGAGAGCGGCGTGATTGGCGTGCGCCGCTGGCTGGCGGCGGTGGGCCCGCGCGGCGGACGACCTGCTCGGCGCTGCATCGGCTCCGGCATGGTGAGGACGCCGCCGTGGCTCGAGGCGGCGCGGGCATTCGGGAGCGCGGGCGACCCGCTCACGCGGGGCGACCTGGCCGTCACCGGCAGCGATCTGCAGGCGCTCGGCGTACAGCGGCCCGCGGACATCGGCGACGACTGCTCGCCGCGCTGCTCGAACGGGTGCTCGACGATCCAGCCGCCAACACGCGCGAGACGCTGCTCGCGCTGGCCCGAGAGCTCCCGTGAGCCCGCTCGGATTCGCGGTCGCGGCGGCGCTGGGCAATCGTGGTCGGTGCGCTGGCGGTGGTGCGGCACTCGCGCCGGGAGCTGCGGCTGATCGACGCCTGCCTCGCGTTCGGCGCCGGGTTCATGCTCGCCGTGGCCGTGCTGGGCGTGCTGCCCGAGGTGCTGCGCGACGGCTCCGACGGCGCCCTGTACGTCCTCGCGGGCTATCTCGCGGTGCATCTGGCGCAGCACGTGCTCACGCCCCATTTCCACTTCGGCGAGGAGACCCACCGCGTCAGCCCGTCGGCCGGCATCTCGGCGCTGCTCGGGCTCACGCTTGCACACCTTCTTCGACGGCGTCGCCATCGCGAGCGGGTTCCTGGTCTCCGGCCGGCTCGGCATCCTGCTCTTCCTGGCGGTGCTGCTGCACAAGCTGCCCGAGGGCGTGACCATCGCCAGCGTCATGGTGGCCGGCGGCCAGAGCCGCGGCCGCGCGGTCGGCGGCGCGGCGGTCCTCGGCGTCGCGACGATGCTGGGCGTGCTGCTGACCGAGCAGGTGGCGCCGCTCGCCCGCCACGGGCTGGCGCTCTCGGCCGGAGTCACCCTCTACGTCGCGGCGTCCAACCTGGTGCCGGAGTTCCAGGCCAAGCGCGGCTGGCTGACCGCACTCGCGTTCTTCGGCGGCGCGCTGGCATTCTTCGTGACCGAGCGCCTGCTCGCGTCGTGGATGCGGTAGGGGCGGAGCACGGCGATGCGTGAAGAAACGGAGTCGGCGGCGCAGGGCGAGTCGCTGTTCGCGGGCGACCCGCGAGGGACAGCCGCTCGCGGCGCGCATGCGGCCGGGGACGCTGGACGAGTTCGTGGGCCAGGAGCACCTGCTGGCGCCGGGCAAGCCGCTGCGCGAGGCGATCGAGCGCGGGGTGCCGGGCTCGATGATCTTCTGGGGCCCGCCCGGGCAGCGGCAAGACCACGCTGGCCCACCTGGTGGCCAGCACCACGCGCGCGTGTCTTCGTGCCGTTCAGCGCGGTCACCGAAGGCGTGCCCCGGATCCGGGAGATCGTGGCGGAGGCGCGCGCGCGGCTCGAGTCGGGCGGCGCGCAGACCATCCTCTTCATCGACGAGATCCACCGGCTCAACAAGGCGCAGCAGGACAGCCTGCTGCCGCCGTCGGAGGACGGCACCATCACCCTCATCGGCGCCACCACCGAGAACCCCAGCTTCGAGATCAACGGGGCGCTGCTCTCGCGCACGCGGGTCTTCGTGCTGCAGCCGCTCGCCGCCGGAGCACATCGAGCCGGCTGCTCGCGCCGGGCGCTGCGACGACGGGAGCGCGGGCTGGGCCAGATGCGATCTCGACGGTGGACGCCGGACGCGCTGCGCTCGATCGCGGTCGAGGCCGACGGCGACGCCCGCCGCGCGCTGACCGTGCTCGAGGCGGCGGCGGCGCACGTGGGCGAGGGCGGGCGGCATCGACGGTCGAGGTGGCGCGCGAGGCGATGCAGAAGCGGTTCGCCCGCTACGACAAGGCGGGCGAGGAGCACTTCAACCTGCTCTCCGCCTACCACAAGTCGCTCCGGGGCAGCGACCCGCAGGGGGCGCTCTACTGGATGGCGCGGATGCTCGACGGCGGCGAGGACCCGATGACGCTGTTCCGCCGGGCCATCGCCATGGCGGCGGAGGACATCGGATTGGCCGATCCCAACGCGCTCATGATGGCGGTCGCCGCGCGCGACGCGTTTCACATGCTGGGCCCGCCCGGAGGGCTACCTGCCGCTGGCCGAGATGACGATCTACCTGGCCACCGCGCCCAAGTCGAACAGCGCCAAGGTGGCGCTGGGCGCGGCGCTGGCCGCGGCGCAGGAGACGCCGGCCGCGCCGGTGCCGCTGCACATCCGCAACGCGCCGACCGGGCTGATGAAGGAGCTGGGCTACGGCAAGGGATACCGCTACGCCCACGACTCGCCCGACGCCTATCTGCCGCAGGAGTACCTGCCCGACGCAGCTCCGCGGCACCGCGTTCTACACGCCGGGCGCCGTTCGGCTACGAGAAGAAGGTGGCCGAGCGGATGGCGTGGTGGGAGAGGAAGAAGCAGGAGGCGGCCGAGGGAGATGGGGACGGATCGGGCGACGCCGGAGGGTCGGGCCCGGAGGGTCCCGTGATCATTACCCTGGCCGGATCCGGCGCTTCGGGACTCCGGCCGGCCGTACCAGCGCTTATCTTGCCCTGGGCATCGGCTCTCGTGCTGCTCCCCCTGGCGCTCGGCGCGCTGTGCCGGGCTGGGCAACGCGTTCAAGGAGCCCGAGCTCCAGCTCGACCGGGTCGTCGTGCAGGAGGTCGGCCTCCGGGGCGGCACCCTCGATCTGATCGTGGAGCTGGACAATCCCAACCAGTTCGACCTGCGCGGCACCGGGCTCCAGGTGGGCTTCGATGTCGAGGGGTCGCACGTCGGGCGACCTGCGACTACGACGACGATTTCAGCGTGCAGAAGGGCGGGACGACCGACGCTCGACCCTGCCGCTGCGGTTCGACTGGGCGGGCGTCGGCAGCGCGCGTCCGCGCGGCGCTGGGCTCGGGCGAGCTCCCGTACACGATGAAGGGCCAGCTCGAGCTGCAGACGCCGTGGGGCGCGCACAGACGTCCCGTTCACCCGGGAGGGCCGCGCGCCGCTCTCCAGTCTGGGCGGCGTGCTGTCGGTCCCGACGCGGCCGCTGAACGGCGAGGAAGCACGATCCATCAGTAGAGCACCGATCGAGGTCCGCGATCCGATCGAGCGCGCGGTGCTGGTGGCGGCGCCGCGCAAGGGATCGAACGACGCCCGCCACGTGACCGAGCATCTCGAAGAGCTCACCCGGCTGGTGGACACCGCCGGCGCCGAAGTCGTCGGCCGCATCTCCCAGCAGATCGCGTCCCCCAATCCGGCCACGCTCATCGGCGAGGGCAAGGTCGAGGAGGTCGGCGCGCGCGGTCGCCGAGGCGGGCGCCACGCTGGTCATCTTCGACGAGGAGCTGGCCCGGTGCAGGGCGCCAACCTCGAGCGCGAGCTCAAGGTCCGGGTGATGGACCGGCCCGAGGTCATCCTCGACATCTTCTCCACCCGCGCCCGGAGCCACGAGGCCAAGCTCCAGGTCGAGCTGGCGCAGCTCGAGTATCTGCTGCCGCGGCTCACCCGGATGTGGACCCACCTCTCCCGCATCCGCGGCGGCATCGGTCTCCGGGGGCCGGGCGAAACCCAGCTCGAGACCGACCGCCGGATCATCCGCCAGCGGATCCAGGGACTCAAGGCCAAGCTCAAGGACGTCGAGCGGCACCGGGAGAACCTGCGCGCCGGGCGCGACCCGATGCTGAGCGTCGCGCTGGTGGGCTACACCAACGCCGGCAAGTCGAGCATCCTGCGCGCGCTCTCGGGCCAGCACGAGATCTTCGTCGAGGACCGGCTGTTCGCCACGCTCGACACGCTGACGCGCGAGGTGGACCTGGGCGAGGGCCAGCGCGCCCGGGTCACCGACACGGTGGGCTTCATCCGCAAGCTGCCGCACCATCTGGTCGCCAGCTTCCGGGCCACGCTGGAGGAGGCGCGCGCGGCCGACCTGCTGCTCCACGTGGTGGACGCCAGCCATCCCGACTGGGAGGGCCAGATGCGGGTGGTGGAGCGGGTGCTCGCCGAGCTCGACCTGGCCGACCGGCCGCTGGTCCCGGTGTTCAACAAGATGGACGCTCGTGACCGACCCATCGGCGTTCACCGCGCGAGTGCGGCGAGCTCTATCCCGGCGCGCTCACGGTGACCACGATGCGCACCGACGGCCTGGCCCCGCTCAAGGCCAGGCTGCGGGAGCTGGAGCGGGCCGGCCGGCCCACGGTCCGCGTCCGGCTGCCACTGGCCGATGGCGCGCGGCTGGCCGCGCTCTACCGCGACGGCGAGGTGCTCGCCCGGCAGGAGGACGCCGGTGCGCTCGACGTCGTGGTGCGGCTCGACCGCTGGCAGGTGGACCGGCTGCGGGCCGACGGGGTGGAGGTGGTCGAGGCGATGCCTGGGGGGGAGATGGGGAGGCGGGCGGGATAGGGGAAAGGGCGGACGGACGGAAGGCGAAGGGCGGAAGGTGTAGGGCGGACGGACGGCGCGTGGTGCGAGGTGTCATCCGTGCGAAGAGGTGTCATCCCGAACGAAGCGAGGGATCTTTTCCGCAAGCACGATTGCTTGCCGACAAGATCCCTCATTTGCGGTCGGGCGGACAGGCTACCTTCGCTCCGCCCTGTTCCGCCCTTCCGCCCTTCCGCCCTTCCGCCCTCCGCCTCCGCCTTCCGCCTTCCGCCTACTTCCCGCTCAGCACCTGCTCCAGAATCAGCCAGCGGTTCATGCCGGCGAACTTCTGGTGCATCTTGGTGATCGGCGGCTGCTCCTGCCCGTCCTCCTCGATCTGCAGATCGGCCAGCGCCTCGATCCCGCTGTTGAGGAACTTCCGCAGGCCCTTCTCCAGCGCCATGCCCGCCGTGCGGAAGTTGAAGAGCGTCGAGAACTGGAGGATGAAGCCGAGGTCGGCGAGCTGCTGGTTGGTGATCAGCGTGCCGGCCTTCTTGGCCTTCCCGAAGTAGAGCGAGGGCGAGAGGTTGAAGCCCAGCATCTGGTTCGGGTAGTACTTCCGGACGCCTTCGGCGAATTCCTGCGGCTGGTCGAGCTCGGTGTTGTTGAACTCGGGCCAGATCACGTCCACGCCCAGCTCCGCCGCTTCCCAGCGCGTCGTCGATCGCCATCTTCACGCCGCCCGGCTCCTGGTCCGGCAGCGCGCCGTCGATCGAGTCGGTGCGGGCGATGATCACGACGTCCACCCCGGTGGCCTCGGCCGCGGCCTTGATCGCCTTGAGCTTGGCCAGCCAGTCCTTGCGCGGCACCAGCACCTTGTTCCGCTTCTGCTTGCCCACGTTCACGATGTGGCCGCAGGTGCGGTTGGAGGGATCCTGGTTCTCCAGGTGCACCCCGGCCGCGCCCGACCCGGATGAGCTCGGTGGCGAGGGTGAAGGTCTGGGTCGGACCGCCGAAGCCGGCCTCCATGTCCACGAAGGCGGGCGGCGCCTCGACCAGGTCCTTGCCCTCGCTGTCGTACCAGGACGTGTTCCGGGCGCCCTCGATACCCTTCCGCATCTCCAGCACCAGCTCGACCATCTGGTGCGACTGGTAGATGCCGATGTCCGGGATACATGCTCTTGGTCGCCGCGAGCTGCCAGCCGCTGCCGTAGAGCGCCTTGAACCCCAGCTTGGTCATGATGGCGGACGTGAAGGCGTCGTAGGCGCCCGCGGTGTGGAGGTAGGTCTTCTTGTCGCGGGCCTCGTGCAGCAGCCGGCGGAGCTTGCAGGGCCGGGACCTCAGCCTCGGGCGGCGCGAACAGCCGGCTCACGGCATCGGCGGGGTAGGCAGCATTCGGGGACACCGGTCGGGTCGCAGTCGCCATGAGTCCTCTCCTCTAGTTTGTGAAACTATTCACAAGATAGCGAACGGCCCCGGATCCGCCAGAGCCCACGCTCCGGGCCCGCCGAGGCCCCCCGTCCATATCCTAAACGGGCTTCCCGCATATAGATTCACCGACCTATGTTCATCACCAAGCCGTTCATCAAGGACCGGAAGATCCGGTTCGCCCTGGCGGGATGCGGGCGGATCTCGGCCAACCATTTCGATGCCCTGACCACCCATGCCGAGCGGGCCGAGCTGGTCGGGGTCTGCGACGTGGACCCGGCCGCCCTCGATCGGGCGGTGGAGCGGACCGGGGCACGCGGGTTCGGGTCGCTGGACACGCTGCTGGCCGGCACCGAGGCCGACGTCGTCATCCTGTCCACCCCCAGCGGAATCCATGCCGAGCAGGCGGTCCAGGTGGCCGCGGCCGGCCGGCACGTGATGACCGAAAAGCCGATGGCGACGACGCTGGCAGGACGGCAAGCGGATGGTGCATGCCTGCGATGTCGCGGGCGTGCACCTCTTCGTCGTCAAGCAGAACCGGCGGAACGCCACCCTCCAGCTGGTGAAGCGCGCGGTCGAGAAGCGCCGCTTCGGCCGGATCTACATGGTCAACATCAACGTCTTCTGGAGCCGGCCGCAGTCCTACTACGACAGCGCCCGCTGGCGAGGGACCTGGGAGTTCGACGGCGGCGCGTTCATGAACCAGGCGAGCCACTACGTCGACCTGCTGGACTGGCTGATCGGGCCGGTCGAGAGCGTGCAGGCCTACACCGCCACCCTGGCCCGCAACATCCAGGTCGAAGACACCGGCGTGGTCAGCATCCGCTGGCGGACCGGCGCGCTGGGCTCCATGAACGTGACCATGCTGACCTATCCCAAGAACCTCGAGGGATCCATCACCATCATCGGCGAGACGGGCACGGTCCGGATCGGCGGGGTGGCGGTGAACAAGATCGAGCACTGGGAGTTCGCCGACCGCGATCCGGACGACGACCTGGTCGAGAAGGCGAGCTACGAGACCACGTCGGTCTACGGCTTCGGCCACCCGCTCTACTACGACAACGTGATCCAGTCGCTGCGGGGCGAAGCGTCGCCCGACACCGACGGCCGCGAAGGGCTGCGGTCGCTCGAGATCCTGATCGCGACGTACCTCTCCGCCCGCGACGGCCGGCGAGTGGCCCTGCCGCTGGAATACTAGATGGCGGCGGCGGGGAGTCGGAGCGAGAGCCAGCGCCTACCGCGGCCGTCGCGTCCTCGTGACGGGGGCGGACGGCTTCATCGGCAGCCACCTCACCGAGGCACTTCTCCGTGCCGGCGCCGACGTCCGCGCGTTCTGCTTTTACAACTCCATCGGCTCGCGTGGATGGCTGGACCAGCTCCCCGCCGACGGCCCATCCGCGCCCGAGGTGGTGCTCGGTGACGTGCGTGACGCGAGGGCGGTCGAGGCGGCGTGCGAGGGCGCGGAGATCGTGTTCCACCTGGCGGCCCTGGTGGGCATCCCGTACAGCTACGTCGCTCCCGAGTCGGTGGTGGACACCAACATCCGCGGGACGCTCAACGTGCTGGAGGCGGTCCGGCGGCAGAAGTGCGCCAGGCTGGTCCACACCAGCACGAGCGAGGTCTACGGCACACCGGACACGACCCCGATCACGGAGCGCCACGCGCTCAAGGGCCAATCGCCGTACAGTGCGAGCAAGATCGCGGCGGACAAGCTCTGCGAGGCGTATCACGGCAGCTTCGACGTGCCGGTGGTGGTGCTCCGCCCGTTCAATACCTACGGCCCGCGGCAGTCAGCCCGTGCGGTCATCCCGACGATCCTCACTCAGCTCCTCGCCGGGCGCACCACGATTCAGCTCGGCAACCTCGCGCCGCGGCGTGACCTGACCTACGTCGGCGACACGGTGACGGGCTTTCTCGCGGCGGGGCTCTGTCCCGGACTCGAGGGCGACACCATCCATCTGGGCACCGGTCGCGCTGAGTCGGTGGAGGAAGTCTTTCGCGCCGCATGCACCGTGACCGGCGTCAAGGCGACCGTCGAGGCCGATCCGCGGCGGGTGCGACCGGCGCGCAGCGAGGTCATGGTCCTCCAGTCCGACCCCTCGCGGGCCAAGGCGCGGCTCGGGTGGGAGGCCGTCGTATCGCTCGAGGAGGGCCTCGGCCACACCGCACGGTGGCTCGGCGCGAACCTGGAGCGCTACCGGCCGGAGACCTATGCGGTATGACGGGTGATACCCTCGCCGACCGCGTGATCCGCGCTGCCCGCGCCGCCGCCGCCGATCCCGACCTGCCGCAACCGCTGCACGATCCCCTCTTCGAAGGCAATGAGATCGCCTACCTGGGCGAATGCATCGAGACCGGGTGGGTGTCGTCGGCCGGCCAGTTCGTGGACCGCTTCGAGCGCGATCTCGCCGCGTTCACCGGATCGGCGCGCGCGGTCGCGGTGGCCAACGGCACCGTCGCCCTGCATGCGTGCCTTCGGCTGGCCGGTGTCGAGGCCGGCGACGAAGTCCTGGTCCCCGCGCTCACCTTCGTGGGTACGGTAAACCCCATCGCCTATGCCGGCGCGATTCCGCATTTCGTGGACAGCGAGCGGGCGACGCTCGGTGTGGATCCGGAGAAGCTGGACGACTATCTGGCGACGACTCTCGTCGCCGGCAGTGAAGGGCCGCGCAATCGGCTGACCGAGCCGCCGGGTGCGTGCTCTGGTCGTGATGCACACCTACGGCCATCCCGCGCGCATCGACGCGCTCGCGGCCGTGTGCGAGCGCTACGGACTCGTCCTCATCGAGGACGCCGCCGAGTCGCTCGGCTCCTACTATCGCGGCCGCCACACCGGAAACGTGGGGCGGCTCGCGGCGGTCAGCTTCAACGGCAACAAGACGGTGACGACCGGCGGCGGCGGCGCCATCCTCACCAACGACGAGGAGCTGGGCGCGCTGGCCAAGCACCTGACCACCACCGCCAAGCTGCCGCACCGCTGGTCTTTTCACCACGACATGGTGGGGTACAATTACCGGATGCCGAACATCAACGCGGCGCTCGGCTGTGCCCAGCTGGAGCAGCTGCCCGGCTTTCTCCAGGCCAAGCGCGCGCTGGCGGCGCGGTACGTCGAGACCTTTCGTGATGTTCCGGGTGTGCGGGTGTTCACCGAGCCGGCGGACTGCCGCAGCAACTACTGGCTGAACGTGCTGCTGCTCGACCCCGAGGTCGAGGGCCAGCGCGAAGCGCTGCTCGAGGCGACCAACGGCGCCGGGGTGACCACCCGTCCCGCGTGGACGCTGATGCACAGGCTGCCCATGTTCGCGGCCGCGCCGCGGATGGACCTGTCCACGGCGGAGAGCATCGAGCGCCGGCTGATCAACCTTCCGAGCGGCGTCGGGACCGCGCTAGGCCGGTCCGCTGAGGCCCGAGCCGCACGCGCGTCATCGGCGACTCGATGAGCGGACCGGTCTGCCTCATTCCCGCTCGTGGCGGATCGAAGGGTCTTCCCGACAAGAATCTGCAGCTGGTAGGTGGCGTCAGTCTCGTGGGCCGGGCGGTGATGGGGGCGCGCGAGTTCGGCGTGCTCGCGGGCCTGCGCGATCTGCTGGTGGTGGTGGACACCGACTCGGAGAGCGATCGCGGCGGAGGGACGGCTCTGGGGCGCGGAGGTGCCCTTTCTCCGGCCCGCCGAGCTGGCGGGTGACGCCACACCGACCGCAGTGAGCAGCGTCGCGACGCTCGAGCGGCTCGCGGGTGCGGGCCGAGACGTCGACGACGTGATCCTGCTGCAGCCCACCAGCCCCCTGCGGAACGCCGATGGACATCCTCGCCTGCTGGCGCCGCTACGACCGCGCGAGCGCGCCCTCCGTGGTCTCGCTGGTCCCGACCGGGCACGCGCCGGAGATCACGCTTCGGATGGACGAAGGCGGCGCCGTGCGATGGCTCGCCGGGAGCGAACCGCCCGCGCGCCGGCAGGACTCTCTGCCGGCGTACTGGCCTTCGGGGGCGGTCTACGTGATCGCGCGGGAGCTGCTCGCCCGGGAGCGTCGGTTCATCGTGCCCGGCGTGACCCGCGGCCTCGCCATCCCGGCGGAGCGTTCCGTGGATGTGGACACGCCGGAAGACCTGGCCTTCGCGGAGGCATATCTCGAAACCCGCAGCGGCGTCACCATCGCCGTGGGTGATCGTCCGGTGGGCCACGGGCAGCCCTGCTTCGTCATCGCGGAAGCCGGCGTCAATCACAACGGCGACCCGGCACTGGCCCACCGGCTGGTGGATGTGGCCGCCGACGCCGGGGCGGACGCGGTCAAGTTCCAGACATTCGACCCGGAGCTTCTCGTGTCACCGGCCGCGCGAAAGGCGGCCTATCAGGCGGCCGCCACCGGCGCGGCCGAGAACCAGCTCGACATGCTCCGCAGGCTGGCGCTCCCGCGCGAGGCGCTCGAGCCGCTCTCGCGCCATGCCGCCGAGCGCGGGCTCTTCTTTCTCTCCACCCCGTTCGACGAGGCCAGCGCCGACCTGCTCGACGGACTCGGCATGCCCGCGTTCAAGGTGCCGTCCGGCGAGGTCACCAACCATCCGCTGGTCGCGCACGTCGCGGCCAAGGGGAAGCCGGTGCTTCTCTCCACCGGCATGAGCACCATGGCCGAAGTCGCCGCGGCGGTGCAGGTGGTGCGCGCGCAGGGCACGACACCGCTGGCGCTGCTTCACTGCGTCACCAACTACCCCGCGGCGCCGGCCGACTGCAATCTCCGCGCGATTCGCGCGATGCGCGCGACGTTCGGGGTCCCGGTGGGATGGAGCGACCACACCGACGGCATCGAGGTGAGCCTCGCCGCCGTCGCGGCGGGCGCCGACCTGCTGGAGAAGCACGTCACCCTCGACCGCGGCATGCCGGGGCCGGATCACGGCGCGTCGCTCGAGCCCGGCGAGCTGGCGGCGCTGGTGCGCGGCGTGCGCGACGTGCAGGCCGCCATGGGTGACGGCGTGAAGCGCCCCGCCGCGTCCGAGCTGGCTAACCTGCCGATCGTCCGCCGCAGCCTGCACGCCACCGGGGCGCTGCCGGCCGGCCACGTGCTGACCGTTGGCGACATGGTGGCGCTGCGGCCCGGCACCGGCCTGCCGCCGTCGCAACGCGATCGCCTGGTGGGCCGCCGGCTCCGGTCCGCGGTGGCGCGCGGAGAGATGCTGGACGAGCGCCACGTTGACTGACCCCCGGAAGCTCGTGATTCTCACGACCGGCCGGCAGGACTACGGCATCCTGCGCAGCACCATCATGCTCTTGCGCCGGTCGCCGGACTTCGAGGTCGAGGTGTGGGCCGGCGGGATGCACCTGCGACCGCGGTTCGGAGAGCCGCTCGCCGCCTTTCGCGCGGACGGCGTCCCGGTGGCGCGGGAGCTGCCCTTCCTGGAGGAGCCGCCGAGCCCGGTGGTCGACACCGCTACCGCCCTCGAGCAGATCGGTGTCGCGCTGGCCGAGGCGGCGCCGGATGCAATCGTGATCGTGGGCGATCGCGCCGAGGCGCTGGCCGCCGGACTGGCGGCGACGCTCGCGGGTGTACCGGTCGTCCACCTGCACGGGGGAGAGGAGTCGGAGGGAGCGATCGACAACGCCTGCCGCCACGCCCTGACCAAGCTGAGCCACCTTCATCTCGTGAGCCACCCGGTGCACGCCGAGCGCGTGCGCCAGATGGGGGAGGACCCGTCCACCGTCGTCCTGGTCGGCGCGCCGGCGATGGACAACGCGTACCGCGACGATCTCCCTTCGTCGAGCGAGCTGGCGAAGGATCTCGGCGTGTCACTCGACTCTCCGGTGGTCGTGGTGACGGTCCACCCGGCGACCCTCGGGGGCACAGCGGTTGACGAGGTCGCGGCGGTCGCCGCCGCGATGGAGCGGGTGCCGGCCACCTACGTCGTCACCGCTCCCAACGCGGATGCAGGCGGCGCCGAGATCGCCGCGTTCTGGCGGAGCTGGGCCAAGGGCCGCGCGCGCGTCGCGCTGGTGGAGGCGCTCGGTGACCGCCGGTACTGGGCCATGCTGCGCCTGGCGGACGCGGTGCTCGGAAACTCCTCCAGCGGGATCATCGAGGCGCCGGTGCTCGGGGTGCCGGTGGTCAACGTCGGAGACCGTCAGCTCGGCCGGCTTCGCTACGGGCCGGTGACCGACGTCGCCGTGAGCGGAGTGGCGATCGCCGAAGCGCTGCGAACCGTGCTGGCGAGCGGGCGCCCCAATTCGGGCGCCGGCGGTGGCAGTCCGGACCGTCCGGTCGGTATTCCTGCCGCGCAGGATCTCGGGGGGTATCCGGCGCCTCCGGCCGCGCCGCGCATCGTGGAGGCGTTGCGCCGATGGGAGATCCCTCGGCCCCCGCGCAAGCGGTTTCGGGATCGCGGATGAGCGGGCGCATCGTGGTGATCGGCGGCGGCGAGCACGCTCGGGTCGTAATCGAGGCGCTCCGCTCGGCGTTCGGTGACCGGGAGCCCGCTGGTTTCGTGGACCCCGAGTCCTGTGACGAGACCCGCACGCGCCTCGGCGTAGAGCGGCTCGGCGGTGAGGACGTGCTCGAGCAGTATCCCGGCCTCCGCGGCATCCTGGGGTTCGCCGCATTGGAGACGAGGCAGCGTAGGGTGGAGGCGGTTGGCAGGCTGGCGCCGCAGCTGGTCGGATGGGCCACCGTCCTGCACCCCACGGCGTGGGTGTCGCCGACCGCGACCGTGGGGGAGGGCGCGGTGATCCTGGCGGGCGCGATCGTCCAGACCGGGGCGCGCATCGGCGCCCACTGCGTGGTGAACACCGGCGCCATCGTGGAGCACGACGTGGTACTGGGCGAGCATGCCCAGCTCGCGCCGGGAGTCATCCTCGGCGGGGGTGTGGAGGTCGGACCCGCGGCCTACATCGGGCTCGGTGCCGTGGTCCGCGACCACGTGAGCGTGGGCCCGGGCGCGACTGTGGGGATGGGGGCGGTGGTGGTCCGCAACGTGGCGGCGGAGGCGCGAGTCATGGGGGTACCGGCACGATGAGCGCACGGGTACGCACACCCGACCTCGGGCGGCTGACCGTTCCGGCCGAGTCGACCATCCTGGAGGCGCTCAAGGCGATCGAGGCGGGCGGCGAGGCGATCACGTTCGTGGTCGATCCCGACCAACGCGTCGTGGGCTGCCTGACCGACGGCGACATCCGCCGGGCGATCCTGCGAGGCGCCTCGCTGGAGGACCGGGTGCTGCCCCAGGTCATGCGGCGCGACTTCACGGCGGCGACTCCCGCCGATGGCCGGGCGGAAGTACTCGATCTGATGCGGGCGCGTCAGATCGAGCGCATCCCCGTGGTGGGTGCCGACGGTCGACTCTCCGGGTTGCATACCATCCGCCAGCTCGTCTCCAACGCCGAGCGTCCCAACCGGGTGGTGATCCTCGCGGGAGGGAAGGGTACCCGGCTCTACCCGCTCACCGAGCAGGTACCCAAGCCGATGGTGACGGTGGCCGGCCGACCGATCCTCGAGCGGCTCATCCTCCATCTCATGAGCTGTGGGCTCCGCCGCTTCAGCATCTCAGTCAATTATCTGGGGCACGTCATCGAGCAGCACTTCGGCGACGGTACGCAGCTCGGCTGCGAGATCGACTACCTGCGGGAGAGCGAGCCGCTTGGCACTGGAGGGCCGCTGTCGCTGCTGCCGCGGCAGGACCTTCCCGTCGTGGTGCTGAACGGCGATCTCGTCACCCAGTGCGACGTGGGCGACCTGCTCGACGTACACGAGCGCGGGCGCTACGCCGCTACCCTCGGGATCCGCCCCTACGCGGTCGAGGTTCCGTTCGGCGTGGCCGAGGTCGACGGCGAGCGCCTGCTGGCGCTGCGGGAGAAACCGACGGAGCGGACGCTGATCAACGCCGGGATCTACGTCCTCTCACCCGAGGCCATCGCGGCCGTGCCGGCCGGGACGGAGTATCCGATCACCGCGCTGTTCGAGCACCTCCTGGCCCGGGGGGAGCCGGTGGGCGCTCACCTGCTCGAGGCCGAGTGGCTGGACATCGGCCGTCACGACGAGCTGCGGCGGGCGCGCGGAGTGCTGTAGGCGGTGAATTCCTCGGGCGTGGGGAGCGCGGTCCGCAAGCTCGTCGGCGCCTCCGCGGTCTATGGGCTCGGCAGCGTGCTGGTACGGGGCCTCGCCTTCCTGCTGCTGCCCCTCTATACCCGCTATCTCACCCCCGCCGAGTACGGCATCGTCGCGCTCACGGCGACTTGTACCGTGGTGCTCGGCCTGCTGTTCCCGCTCGGGCTCCGGGGTGCCATCTCGCGGACGTGGTACGCCGAAGGCACCGTGGAGGACCGGCGAGAGCGCGCCGGCACGCTGTGGATCGCCATGCTCGGTTCGGCGGCACTCATGGCGGTCCTGCTCGACCGCTTCGGTGCCGGCCCGGCTCGATCGCTGCTGCCCGACATCCCCTTCGATCCCTATCTCCGCTTCGCCATCTGGACCGCGTTCCTCGGCGTGCTCGGCCTCACGCCGCTGGTCCTGCTGCAGGCGCAGGAGCGCGCGGCGGCCTACGTCGCGCTCACGGTCTGGACCGCGATCACGACGACCGCCGTGACCGTATGGCTGGTCGTGACTGGTGGCGGGGCGCGTGGCTACGTCCTCGGCGCCCTGATCGGCGCGGCCCTGGCGGCCATTCCCTACCTGGTCATCACCCTGCGCGAGATCCGGCCGGTCGTGCGCATGAGCGTGCTCGGGCCCGCGCTGGCGTTCAGCCTGCCGCTGGTACCGCACGCCTTGGCGGGGTGGGCCCTGGAGATGTCGGACCGGGCCATCCTCACCCGGCTGGTCCCGCTCCGCGACGTCGGCGTCTATTCACTGGGATATCAGCTGGGGGCAGCCATGGGGTTGCTCACCATGGCGTTCAACGGGGCCTGGGTGCCGTTCCTGTTCGGCACTCTGAAGGACGAGGGCGCGCACGCCCACGCGAAGCTGGCTCGCGTCGTCACCTACTACGCCTTCGCGCTCTGCTTCGTGGGGCTGGGCTGGGCGCTGCTGGTGGAGCATGCCATCCCGCTGGTCGCCGGACCGGCCTATCGATCGGCGCACCTGATCACGCCCTGGGTGGTGGGCGGGTATGTATTCGGTGGGCTCTACTTGATCCCCACGAACCTGCTCTTCTGGCAGCGGCGAACGGGTGTGGTGCCGCTGGTGACGCTCGCCGCCGGTGCGGCCAACATCGGCCTCAATCTCTGGCTGGTGCCGCGCTACGGTATGATCGCCGCGGCGTGGTCCACGCTGGCCGCGTACGCGCTCCTGCTGTTCCTCACATGGTGGGCCGCGGAGCGGCTGCATCCGTTCCCCTATGAGTACCGCCGACTGGGGTTGATGGGTGGCCTGGCCCTGGCTCTCTTTCTGGCCGGCCGCTTCCTTCCGTTCCCCAGCTCCGCCATTCAGATCGCCGGCCGCGTGGTTCTCTGGGTGGCCTTCCCGCTCGGACTGATCGCGCTGGGGACGCTCGGCCGCGCGGAGCTGGCCGGTCTCACACGCGTCCTCCGCGGCCGGAAGGTGCCGCCGGCGGAAGCCGGACCGATTCGCTGACTCGACACTCAAGGTGAGCCATGGATAGACGAGGATTCCTGGGATTCGCCGCCGGCACTGCATGGGATGGCGGGGTCGGACGCCTGGAACAGGTGGCACCTCCGGCGGGGGGACGCGTCACCCGGAGCGCGACGGCCTATCTGGCGAACAACGCGGTCTTCAACGTGCTGGACTTCGGCGCGCGCCGAGACGGCGGCGACGACGGCCCCGCCATCCGCCGAGCCCTCGACGCAGCCGGCATGGCACGCGGCACCCTGCTGTTTCCTCCTGGTACCTACAGCTACGCCGAATCTCCGAACTTCGCGCGGGACGACCTCGAGATCGTGGGGCAGGGGAGAGCCGTCCTGCGTCACACCGGGGCGGGAGTCGGCTTTCTGGTCGATGGGTGGCTCCGGCGCCCCGGCCGCAAAGTGTGGAACATGCGGATCGAGAACCTGGCGCTGGAGGGCAACGCACGAACGACAGCCGGCTTCCTGTTTCGATCAGTGCATCACGGCCGCTTCGTCAGACTTCGGGTGACGGGGGGCGCACCCGACGGCGAGGGCTTCCGCACCGAGTTCTTCATCGCCAACTACTGCGAGAGCTGGGGAGTGACGGCGAACGAGCCGGTCGTCGGCGTGTTGCCGGGCACCGGCATCTCGCTGTCCTCGCTGCCGGCACCGCGTGAGGGCTACGGCACGGTGGACTCCACCTTCGTCAACTGCATCGTGGAGGGGTGCGGCCAGGTCGGCGTGCATCTCGACCGCGCGCACAACAACCTGATTCGCGGTGGCACGTTCGAGGACTGCCGTGAGGGCGTCGGGCTCCAGATCAGCGAGGTGGCGAGCGGAAACGTGGTGGACGGCGTGTTTCTGGAGAACAACCGGGTGCACATCGAGTGCCGAGGCCCGCAGAACCAGTTCATCGCCTTGTCCGCGGTGAAGGGGTTGAGCCGTTTCCACGGCGGCGCCGACTTCACCCGGATTCTGGGTGGCCGTTTCGCCGATCTCTCTATCGAGGAAGGCGTGCGCGACATGAAGCTGCTGGGCATCGCCGCCAGGCGGATCTCCGACCGCGGCCTCCGGACGCAGCGGCTGGCCTGCCATGACGTCGGTGTCTCACGGCCGATCCCCGATCACGACGGCATGCCGACACGGGCCACCCGTTGGGAGGCGCCCGTGCTCGGTGCATCGTGGATCAACGCCGGCGGCGACTCCACCCCCGCCGGGTACAAGCGCGACGCGGACGGCACCGTCCGCCTTCGAGGGCGACTCACCCGAGTCACCGCCGACGGGGCGCCGAAGCCGAAGCTCCCGGCCCTCCTGTTCACGCTGCCTGAAGGGTTTCGCCCCGCGCACCGCCATCGGTATCCCGTACTCTCCCGCGGGAAGCTCGGCGTTCTGGAGATCGAGGGGAGCGGAAACGTCATCCTCGTCAAAGGTTCGCTGGAGGACCTGTCGCTCGATGGTCTCGTGATCACGGAGGATCGCCCGGCGTGATCCGTCGGGAATTCGTCGACTGGATCCGCCGGATCGAGGCCGAGCTGCCGGTCGCGGAGTGGAAGGTGCGCGGCATCCACGTCTGGCCCCTGGTTCGTCTCTCGCTCTACTCGTCGACGTTTCAGTCCGGCTCGCCGGCCCACTCCCTCGGTGCGGGGTGGCGGCGGCTCGGTGGGAACGTGGCTCGCGGTCTGGAGGCCTGGGCGCGCGCCTGGGCGGGGGACGCACGGGCCAACCGCGCACCCGGCGCCCCCGCGGACGCGGTGTTTCTCGCCAGCTCCCTGGGACGACGCCCTCTGGTGGACGGCAGTCGGTACGACATCAGGTCCGGTCCCTTCGTCGCCTTGCTCGAGGCCCAGGGGGCGCGCGCGGCCGTCTGGGAGATGAGTCCCTTCGGCGACTACAACATCCCCCGCCATGACCCCTCATTCTTCCTGCAGCCGACGCTCATCCGACTTCGGGCGCTGTGCCAGGTGCTCCCCTTGGGAGACGACGGCGCCGCCCTGCCGCGCTTCGACGAGTTTCTGACGCGCGTGACGCGAGGCCGGGTTGTCGTTCGCCCATGCCGACGTCATGCGCATCCGCCGCGACGCGCTGTTCCTCCGGCGGCTGGCCGACCGGTTCGCGAGCTGGCTGCGTCAGGCTCGGCCCCGACTCGGCTTCGTGGCGAATACCGGGCTCCCGGAGCAGGCGTTCTGTCTGGCTTGCCGTGAGCTCGGCATCACCTCGGTCGAAGTCCAGCATGGCGTCCAGGGTGACCTTCATCCGAGCTACGGCTCGTGGTTCACGATCCCGGTGGAAGGATGGGAGACGAGGGCCCGTGTCTTCTGGAGCTGGGACGAAGAGAGCGCCGCGGCCATCAATCGGTGGGCGGCCTGCGCGCCGGGTCGCCATGTCGCGATCGTCGGCGGCGACCCATGGCGGGAGCTGTGGAGCGAGGACAGCGACCTGGGCCGGCGAATCGACCGGCTCGTCGAGGAGCGCAAGCGTGCGTCGGGCGGCGAGCGACACATCCTGGTGACGCTGAGCTCCCAGGGCGACGTGATTCCCGCGACCGTCCTGGAGGCGGTGCGAACCTCGCCACCGGCATGGCGCTACTGGTTCCGGCTGCACCCGGTCAACCAGGCGACGCGGCAGGTGGAAGCGAAGCGACTTCTGGCGTCGGTGCCCAATGTCGATCTGGATCTTCTCGCCTTCGCGACCGAAGTGCCGCTGCACGCCCTGCTCCGGCGGATGGACGCCCACCTGTCGGTGAGCCTCTCGACGGTCGTCACCGAGGCGGCCTCGCATGGCGTTGCGTCGGTGGCGTGCGGGGCCGAGGCGCGGGACTTCTACCGCGCCGAGCTCGAGGGCGGCATGCTCCTGGTGGCGACCACGGCTGCGGAGATTCTCGACGCGGTTCGTCGGGTCGTGCTGCGGGGACGTGTCCCGATCGCCGCCGCGGCGCCCAGGGCACCCGCGGCCATGACGCGTCTCCTGACCGGTCAGGTGTGAGCTACGCTTCCCCAAGTCGAGCGTTTACACTGCACGGCCATATGGCGCCTCAACCGTTGCGGGTGCTCTACGTCATGCACAGCGGCAGCCCGGCAGGCTCGGCCGAGAGCCTGTGCCTGCTCCTGGAGCATCTCACCCCGGACGAGGTGCTTCCCACGGTGCTGTGTCCCGATGGGGATGTCGTGCCCCGGCTTCGCCGGGTCGCGACGGTGCGACTGATACCCGGGGTCTCGATGTTTCACAGCATCGAAGGCGTACCGCTCAGGGGATTCCGTCTGCTCGAGCTGGCTCGGACGGTCTGGATGCGACGTCACGCGGGCGCGATCCGGGCAGCGATCCGGGAGACCCGGCCTCACCTCGTACACCTCAACGAGAGAGGCATGTTGCAGGCCGCGCGAATCGCTCGGCAGTCCGGCATCCCCGTGGTGCTGCACGCGCGAAGCGTGGCCGAGCGGCGCGAGGGCTGGGTGCGCCGCCGCTCGTTTGCCGCGATCCGCCGCGACGTGACCCGGGTCGTGGCGATCGACGAGAGCGTGCGGAGGTCGCTGGAGGGGATCCCCGACGTCGAGGTCGTCTACAACCCTCTGGATGAGCGCGCGCTCGACGTGACTCCCGCCGACGCTCGCGATGCGGCGAAGCCCACCTCCGGGATCCGAGTGACCTTCCTGACGGGGCTGCAGGCGTACAAAGGCATCTACGACCTGCTGGAGTGCGCGGCCCTGCTGCGCGGGCGCCCGGACATCGTGTTTCAGGTGGCGGGGTCCAACAGTCGCCCGCCGGCGTTTCACCGCTCGCTGCCGGGCCGACTGCTGCACCTCGTCGGTCTGGCTCCGGATGTCGAGTCCGCCGTCCGCCGGAGGGTTGCGGCGGAGGGGCTGGAGTCAACCGTCCGGCTGCTGGGCCGGGTGGATGCCGCGTCGGCCCTGGCGGCGACCGATGTCCTCGTGTTCCCCAGCCATCTCGACGGCCCGGGACGCAGCGTCTTCGAGGCGGGCGCGCGGGGGATCCCCTCCGTGGTGGCGCTCCGGCATCGGATCGAGGACGTCGTGGTGGACGGTGAGACCGGTCTCATCGTGCCGGACCGCGATCCGCCGGCACTCGCCGCGGCGATCGTGCGACTGGCCGACGACCCGGCGCTCCGTGCGCGGCTGGGGGACGGCGCGCGCCACCGCTATCGCCGGCAGTTCGCCGCGCGGCCGATCGCCGAGCGCATGCTCGCGATCTACCATCGCCTGGTGCCTGAAGCCATCGCCCGATCGAAGCGCCGCGCGCCGCCCCGATCGGCGGCCTGACCTCGAGGTCGTCCTGATGACCGTCTCCGCCGGGCGTCGAAAAGGGATCGTGCTGGCCGGTGGTTCGGGCACTCGCCTGTACCCGGTGACGCGGGCCCTCAGCAAGCAGCTGGTCCCGGTGTTCGACAAGCCGATGATCTACTACCCGCTCTCCACACTGATGCTGAGCGGGATTCGCGACTTCCTGATCATCACGACTCCGCACGACCGTCCCGCGTTCGAGCACCTGCTGGGTGACGGCACCCAGTGGGGGCTGCAGTTCAGCTACGCCGTGCAGCCGTCTCCCGACGGCCTGGCCCAGGCGTTCATCATCGGACGCGAGTTCATCGGCAGCGACCCCTGCGCCCTGGTTCTCGGTGACAATCTGTTCTACGGCCACGACCTGAGCGCGACGCTGCAGAGCGCGGCGTCCCGGGAATCGGGCGCCGTGATCTTCGGCTATCACGTGCAGAACCCGAACGCCTACGGGGTGGTCGAGTTCGATGAGCGGGGCCGTGCGGTCAGCATCGAGGAGAAGCCCGCGGTCGCCCCGCTCCAACTATGCGGTGACCGGGACTCTACTTCTACGACAACCGCGTGGTGGACGTGGCCCGCGAGCTCAAGCCTTCGCCCCGGGGCGAGCTCGAGATCACCGACGTGAACTCCTGGTACCTGCGCCGCGGACAGCTCGACGTCGAGCTGCTCGGGCGGGGCACCGCGTGGCTCGACACGGGCACCCACGACGCGCTTGCTGCAGGCCAGCCTGTTCGTGCAGACCATCGAGCAGCGGCAGGGGCTCAAGATCGCCTGCCCGGAGGAGATCGCGTATCGCATGGGGTACCTCGGGGCGGCCGACGTGGAGCGCCTGGCGGAGCCGCTCAGGAAGAGCGCGTACGGCGACTACCTCCTGCGCATGCTCCGGGAGGATGCGCCGCTGTGAAATTCACTCCGACGGCGATCCCCGATGTGCTGCTGGTCGAGCCGGTCGTCCACGGCGACGACCGGGGCTTCTTCATGGAGACCTGGCACGCGGGGACCTTCCGGCGACACGGGCTCGACCTCCAGTTCGTGCAGGACAATCACAGCGGCTCGGTGCGCGGCACGCATCCGGGGCCTGCACTATCAGATCGAGCGGCCGCAGGGAAAGCTGGTCCGTGTGGTGACCGGCGAGATCTACGACGTCGCGGTGGACCTGCGGCGCTCGTCACCGACTTTCGGGCGGTGGGTCGCCGCCACGCTCTCGGCGGCCAATCGGCTGCAGGTCTGGGTTCCGCCCGGCTTCGCCCACGGCTTCTGCGTGACCGTCGGAGCGGGCGGAGGTGGTGTACAAGTGCACCGACCTCTACGCGGCGGAGCACGAGCGCACGCTGCGATGGGACGATCCGGCGCTGGGGATCTCGTGGCCAATCGGGCCCGGGGCCCCCCTCGTCTCCGCCAAGGATTCCGCGGGCCTCGACCTGCAGACGCATTCCGACCTTTCCGTGACCGGCTGCCCGATGCGCGTTCTGATCGCCGGCGCCGGGGGCAGATCGGGCTGGCGCTCCGGGCGACCGCCCCGTCCGGCGCCGAAGTGGTCGCCATGGGCCGCGACGAGCTGGACCTGACCAGCCGGCCGTCGGTGGACCGGGCGGTGCGTGACGTCCGGCCGGGCCTGGTGATGAATGCCGCGGGGTACACCGCGGTGGATCGCGCGGAGCGCTGACCCGTCCGGCGCCGCGGCCGCGAACGCCGACGGACCCCGCCACCTGGCCGCCGCGCTTCGCGAACACGGCGGCCGGATGCTGCATTTCTCCACCGACTACGTCTTCGATGGGGCCGGCAGCCGCGCCTACCGCCCCGACGACGCGCCCGCTCCCGCTCAACGTCTACGGCGTCACCAAGCTGGCCGGCGAGCGGGCCGTTCTGGAGACCCTGGACGAGCGCGCCCTGGTGCTCCGCACCTCATGGGTCTACGCGCCCTGGGGACATAACTTTCTTCGGACCATGATACGGCTGCTGAACGAGCGCGAGCAGGTGACCGTGGTCTCGGATCAGACCGGGGCTCCGACGTCGGCGGCCTCGGCCGCGCGTGCGGCGTGGGCGATCGCCCAGCGCCCGGGGTTGCACGGCGTCATGCACTGGACCGACGGCGGCAGCACGACCTGGTTCGAGTTCGCCCTCGCCATTCAGCAGGAGGCGAGCGACCCTGGGGCTGGTGAGCGGCTCCTGCCGGATCGTGCCGGTGACCGACGGACCAGTACGCCGCGGCCGCCCGGCGTCCCCGATACAGCGTGCTCGACTGCTCGCTCTCCCAGGCGCAACTCGGCCGCACGCCGGCCCATTGGCGAACGGAGCTGCGCGAGGTGCTGGTGGAGCTGGCGCGTGGGTAGTCGGTTCTCCGCCTCGGCGCTCGTCCCGGATCGACCGGGGCACGCCGGCCCACGTCATGGTCGTCGTGTACATCGCTGCTGGCCGTCGTCAATTCGCTGACCATGACCTCGGTGCCTCGGCGCCTGCTCGTCCTGGTGGGCGTGGTGCTGCTGGGATACGAGGCGCTCGGCTTCCGCTCCATGAAGTACGAGCAGTACTTCCTCTACCTCATCGGCACCTGGGTCCTGCTCGGGATCACGCTCAACGGAATGCTGTTCGGGCAGTGGGTCCAGGAGAGCGTCTACGTGCCCGGCAACATCGGTGTCGCGCTCGCGCTGTGCCGCGGTCACGTCAGCCGGCAGACCACCAAGGTCATATTCTTCACGACCGCGGCCTACTTCCTGTACCGGCTGGTCGACGGTGGGGAGCCCGGGGGCGATTCACCAGATCCTCGTCTCCGGCAGCGCCAACGGCATCTCCGAGCTGATGATCATCCTTTGCGGGCTTCACTACGCCGTGAGTCACGCTCAGGGCGCGCGTATCCGCCTGTTTCCGGCGGTCGCTCTGCCTCATCGTGAGCTCGCTGACCCTGGGACGCTCCGGCATGGCTGCCTCGGCGCTGCTGCTGAGTGGTGTCGCGGTGTACGACCTGGCACAGGAGCGTAACCGTCGAGCTGCTGGCGGTCAAGGTCGTGGCCTACTCGACCCTGGCGATCGCCGCCATCGTGGTGCTCCTGCCGCGGCTCGACCTCATCTCGTTCGTGTTCGAGCGGTTCTCCGCCTTCGGCCTGGGCTCGGAGGGGCGCGACAAGATCTGGGGCGAGTATGGCCGAGCCTCGCGACCGGTGCTCGCGTCGCTGGTGGGTCACGGGCGCGAGGAGGCCTTCGGCGGCTACACCAACATGCACAGCTCCTACATCCTGTGGCACAAGTCCATGGGCGCGATGGCCATTCCGCTCTACCTGATCGCGGCTTCTCGCGCGCTGCTCCGTGCGCTGGTGAGCGACTGGGTCCTCTTCTGCGTGCTGGCGGCGCTGCTGCTGCGCGCGTTTTTCGACGAGACGATCTTGCCCTTCCGGCTCTATGACTTCCATTTCTACTATCTCGTGTGCACGATCCTGGTGACTCTCGCGCCCGGCTGGCGTCTCGCGCGCGTCCCCCGCCCGGTGGAGGCGTGAGTGGCGACGTTGCTCGTCACCGGCGGCGCCGGCTTCATCGGCGTCAACTTCGTCGGCTTACTGGCTCGACGCCCATCCCGACGACCGGGTCATCGTGCTGGACGCCCTGACGTACGCGGGCAACCGCGCGAGCCTGCAGCCGGTCGAAGCGCGCCAGGGATTCGAGTTCGTCCACGGCGACATCTGCGATACGGTCGACCGTGGAGGCGCTGATCCGTGAGCGCGGAATCACCACCATCGTCCACTTCGCGGCCGAGTCCCATGTAGACCGGTCCATCGTGGATCCCGGCGAGTTCCTCCGCACCAACGTCCTCGGCACCCACGCCCTGCTGCAGGCGGCGCGAGCGGCCTGGACGGCCGAGGGACTCTCGCCCGCCAGGCATCGCTTCCACCACATCTCGACCGACGAAGTGTACGGCTCGCTGGGGCCGGCGGAGGCGGCGTTCACCGAGCGCACGCCGCACGCGCCCAATTCGCCCTACGCGGCGAGCAAGGCGGCGTCGGATCACCTGGTGCGAGCCTACCACCACACGTACGGCATCCCGGTCACCACGAGCAACTGCTCCAACAATTACGGCCCCTATCAGTTCCCCGAGAAGCTGATCCCGCTGATGCTGGTGAACGCGCTGGAGGGGAAGCCGCTGCCGGTCTACGGCGACGGTGGAAACGTGCGGGACTGGCTCTACGTCACCGACCACTGTCGGGCGATCGAGCGGGTGTTGACTGCACGGACGGGTCGGCGAGACCTACAACGTGGGTGGCCGCAACGAGTGGCGGAATGTGGATGTGGTCACCCTCCTGTGCAAATTGGTCGACCAGTCGTTCGCCGCCGACCCCGACCTGGCTCGCCGGTTTCCCGAACGCTCCGGCGGCGCGAGGTCAGGCCACTGCGGGTCTGGTCACCTTCGTGAAGGACCGGCCGGGACACGATCGCCGCTATGCGGTGGACAGCGGCAAGCTCGAGCGCGAGCTCGGCTTCATGCCGACCGGAGAGCTTCGAGAGTGGACTGGGAAAGACGGTCGCGTGGTACCTGCAGCAGGAGGCGTGGTGGCGTGGCGTCATGGACGGCAGCTACCGGGAATGGGTGCGCCGCCAATACGGCGCTGCCGGCGGCTCCGATGCGAGCCAGACCGGGTCCGGGTCCGGACGCTCGATTGACCATAGAATGAGTCGCCGGGACGCAGCCAGCCTGTCGGTGGGGATCGTCGTCTATCACTCCGACCTCTCGATCCTCACGGCGACGCTCGCCTCGCTGGGCGCGGCCATCGCCCAGGCGCGTGAGATCGGGGTGCTCGGCGACGTTTCCGTCACCATGGTAGACAACGGCTCGGCCGACCCGGCCGCGCTCGACCGGGCGGTCAGCGCGGCACTGGGCTCCGGTGGGGACATCACGCTCACCACACGCCGCGGCCACGGCAACGTGGGCTACGGGCGGGGTCACAATCTCGCCATCGCGCCGTCCGACGATGACGTATCACCTGATCCTCAATCCGGACGCTATCCTCGATCCGACGGCACTGAGCGAGGCCATCCGGTTCCTGGAGGCGAACGCCGACGTGGGGTTGCTTGCCCCCGATGTGCACGGCAGCGCCGGCGAGCGCCAGTACCTCTGTCGTCGCTATCCCAGCGTGCTGGTGCTGCTCCTCCGCGGATTCGCGCCGGGGTGGGTCAAGCGACGGTTCAGCGGGCTGCTGGAGCGGTACGAGCTGCGCGACCGCATGGACGCCGAGATCGTGCGCGATGTGCCTATCGCGAGCGGATGTTTCATGTTCGCCCGGCGGGCAGCGCTCTCGGCGATCGGCGGCTTCTCGCCGGCGTACTTCCTGTACTTCGAGGATTACGACCTGAGCATGCGCATTCGGCGCAGCAGCGACATCGCCTACGTGAGCCGGGTGCGGATCGTCCACCATGGCGGCGACGCGGCCAAGAAGGGAGGGCCCCACGTCCGGCTCTTCCTGGCGTCGGGTCTCCGATTCTTCCGGACCCATGGATGGAAGATTGCGTGACGCCGAGCCGGTCGCGCTGACCGGTCGAACCGTTCTCGTCACCGGCAGCACTGGCTTCATCGGACGGCCTCTCTGCCGGGCCCTTGCTCGAGGCCGGTGCCGTGGTGCGGGGCGCTTCACGAATGGGCGGTACCCATCCCGTCCCAGGCGTGCAACGGATACAGATCGCCGACCCGCTCGATCGCGAGGCCGTGCGTGCCGCCGCCGCGGGCGCGGACGCCGTCGTCCATCTGGCGGCGAGGGTGCATGTGATGAGCGAGACGGCGGCTGATCCGCTGGCGGAATTCCGGCTGGCCAACGCGGACGCCACCGAGCTGCTGGCCTCGGAAGCGGCCGCGGCGGGGGTGCGCACCATGATGCTGGCCAGCTCGGTGAAAGCAGTCGGAGAGGAAAACTCGGTGCCGTGGACGGAGGAGGTACCTCCCGCGCCGACCGATCCCTACGGCATCAGTAAGCGCGAGGCGGAGCGTGCGCTCGATTCCATGGCCTCACGTTTCCGCGACGGCGTCACCATCCTCCGGCTGCCGCTGGTCTACGGGCCCGGGATGCAGGGGAACATGCTTCGGCTCTTTGCGCTCGTGCACCGTCGATGGCCGCTCCCGTTCGGCTGCTGTCACCAACCGCCGGAGCATGCTGTTCGTCGAGAACCTCGTCGCGGCCGTGCGAAGGATGCTCGAGCGCCCCTCGCCCGGCTCGGACACGTACTTCGTGGCGGATGGGCGCGACCTCTCGCTGCCGGAGCTGCTGACCATGATCGGGACGGCGCTGGGAAAGCCGGCGCGTCTCGTGGCGGTCCCGCCGAAATGGCTCAGGCTCGTGCTCCCTGAGGAAATCGCCGATCGCCTGTTGGGCTCGCTGACGGTGAGCAGCGCCAAGCTCGCGCGTGCCACCGGGTATCAGCCGCCCTGGTCGGTCGAAGCCGGCCTGGCGACGACGGCCGCCTGGTATCTCGGCCCCAGGCGAAAGGCGTCGGCGTGAGCGTCGCCGTAATCGCCCTCGCCTCGGCTGCCCTCCTGTCATGGCTCCTCACCGGCGTCATCCGGCGCTACGCCCTTCGCTCACGCCTGCTCGACGTCCCCAACGATCGGAGCCTCCATCGGGCGCCGACCCCTCGCGGTGGCGGCGCCGCGATTGCCCTGGTGGCGCTGGCGGGGATCGCGGTGGCGGCCGCATGGGGCATGGTCACGCGGGAGGCCGGGTACACGCTCCTCGGCGGCGGTGCGCTGGTCGCGGCCGTGGGGTGGATCGACGACCGGAGCGGCGTGCGCGCGTCCGCTTCGCGCGGCGGTGCATGCCTGCGCCGCGGCGTGGGCGGTGTACTGGATCTGGGGTGGTCTGTCCCTCACCGCGGTGGTCGGCGGCGTCGTGATCATCTGGGCGATCAACCTCTACAACTTCATGGACGGCATCGACGGGCTCGCGGGTGCGGAGGCGGTCTGCGTCGGCGCGGGAGGCGGGGCTCTGTTGCTCGGGGCCGGCTCGCGCCGATCTCGCGGCGCCGGCGCTGATCCTGGCCGCCGCGGCCGGCGGATTCCTGGTCTGGAACTGGCCGCCCGCCAGGATCTTCATGGGCGATGTCGGGTCGGGGTTCCTCGGCTACTGCTTCGGCGCGCTCGCTCTGCTGTCCGCTCATTCCGGTGCCGTGCCGCTCGATCTCTGGCTCCTGATGGCCGGCGTCTTCGTGTTCGATGCGACGGTCACCCTCATCCGGCGCGTGGCGCGCGGCGAGCGGTGGTACGAGGCGCATCGCACCCACGCCTACCAGCGGCTGGTGCAGGGCGGCCGCAGTCACGCGGCGGTGACCGACCGGCATCGTTCTCGTGAACCTGGCGCTCGCCGCGCTCGCCGCGCTGGCGACGGTCGGGCGCGGTCTCACGGACCGCGGCCGTGCTTGCGGGGATCGTCGTGCTCGCGGTACTCTACCTTGCCATCGAGCGGCGCCGTCCGATGTTCTCCGGCGCGTCCGGTCCGCGCCTCCCATGACCACCGCCGCAAGGCACCCTCATGCCGCTGCAGGCCAGGAACGCGCTCGCCGATGACGCCCGATGACGGGAGCCCAGCCCCGCCCGCTCCGACGCCAGCGGCTCCGAGATCTCCCTGATCCGGCTCCTCAACATCGTGCTGGCCCACCGGACCCTGGTGGTCGCCTGCGCGATGCTGCTCTTCCTGGTGGTCGTGGTCGTCACCCTGCTCCTGCCGCGCACCTATACGGTCACGTCCTCCTTCACCCCGCAGTCCGAGCGTCTCGCCTCCAACCTGGCCGGCATCGCCGCCCAGTTCGGCGTCCCGCTGCCGTCCGCCGACGCCGGCGCCAGCCCGGATTTCTACGTCGAGCTGCTCGAGTCCAAGCGTATCCTCGGCGAGACGATCAAGACGCGCTACACGTTTCCAAGCGACACGGGGCAGGTCAGCGGGACCCTGGTGGACATCTTCGAGATCGAGGGGGAGACCGAGGCGGAGCGGGAGGAAATGGCTCTGCGCCGGTTCCGGGGACTGATCACCGCGGACCTGGACCGGCCGAGCGGCGTGGTCACCTTCGAGGTCGAGACCGACAACCCGCAGCTCTCGGCCCAGATCGCCAAGCGGCTGCTCGACCTGCTCAACCGCTTCAATCTCGAGACCCGGCAGTCCCAGGCCTCGGCCGAGCGCCGCTTCACCGAGGTCCGGCTGGCCGAGGCCAAGCAGGAGCTGCTGGAGACCGAGAACCGGCTCCAGGCGTTTCTCGAGGTCAACCGGGATCGTGGGCACCTCGCCACTGCTCCGCTTCCGCCAGGAGCGGCTGGAGCGCGAAGTCAGTATCCGGCAAGCAGTCGTGAGCGCGCTGGCCCAGAACTTCGAGCAGGCACGGATCGACGAAGTGCGGGACATCCCGGTCATCACGGTGGTCGAGGAGCCGGTGGCCCCGGCGCTGCCGGACCCGCGAATGCTGCTGTTGAAGGGGATGCTGGCCCTGGTCGGAGGGGCGCTCCTGGGATCCCTGCATCGCGTTCGTCCTGGCCTTCGTTCGGGCCAGCCGGACCGACACGGCCGACGAGCTCGACGAGTTCCGCCAGCTCCGGCGGGCCACCGCCCGCGACATCCGCCGCCCCTGGCGGCTCCTCGGGTTCGGCCGGGGGTAGACCGGACACCTACCCGGGAGCACCCGCCCGTCCGCCCGTCCGCGCCGCTCCCCCGTCCACCGTCCGTACCTTCCGCACGTCCGCCCCGCATCTCCTCCCCCGACCGGTCCCATCCGGGCACGGAGGTTGCACTTACGCCATTTCAAAGCCCTCCGGTCTGTTCGCGCCGGAGCCTGATTTTCGGTCAGTTCGCGGCCGGGGTCGGGGCCGAGCGGGGCGCGCCGTGGTGACGCTGGCAGCGCTGATGTGGGTCCGTGAGATACGCGTTTCGCGATCCCGACGCCCGTCACAGCGCCACCAGGACCGAACTACCAAGATTTGCACGGCCTCGGCGGCCGAGCACTCGCTGGCGCCGGATGACACCCCTGTCGCGGAACGACGCGACCGAGCCTTCAGCCCGGGACGACCGCATGAGTCTTGAAATGTCAACTAACTCTCTCTCTGGCAATAGCTTGACCTACTAGTTTCGGCACCGCTATTCCTTGACCTCACCATGAGCCTCCACCTCCCGCGCCACCTGCGGAACCGCCACCTGTTCATGCTCGACGCGTCCTGCTCGGCCTCTGTACCCTGGTGGCCTACCTGGTGCGCTTCGAAGGCTTCGATTGGGGCGCGGCCCATCTGCTACACCGCGCTGGCCTACATCGTCGTCACCGTCCCCCTCAAGCTGGGCGTGCTGCTCTACGTCGGCCTGTACCGGCGCCTTTGGCGGTTCGCCGGCGTCGCGGAGCTGGAGCACATCCTGGTGGCGACGGCCATTTCGGCATCCATCTCCAGCCTGGTGGGCGCCGCGCTGCTGCCCGGCCTCGGGATCACGCCCTATCGGGTGCCCCTCTCGGTGCTCTTCATCGACGCCTGCCTCAGCGCGGGTGCGGTAGCGCTGCCGCGGCTCTTCATCCGGCTGCTCGGCCGCCGGACCCAGTGGCGGCAAGCTCGAGGCGGCGCGCCGGGTGCTGATCGTGGGCGCCGGCGCCGCCGGCGAGATCATCGTGAAGGAGCTGCTCAGCCATCCGCACGCTCGGCCTCAATCCGATCGGCTTCGTGGACGACGACCGGAGCAAGCACGGCCACCGGCTCGTGCGACCTGCCGGTGCTCGGCTCGCCTGGCGTCGATCAAGGACCTGGTGCTGCGGTACGACGTGGAGGAAGTGATCATCGCGATGCCCCGCGCTACCGGCGCCGTGGTGCGCCAGGTGGTGAAGGCCGCGATGGAGGCGGGAGTCCAGACTCGCACGGTGCCGGGGATCTTCGACATCATCTCGGGCCGGGTGGCCGTGGCCTCGCTCCGCGAGGTCGAGATCCAGGACCTGCTCCGCCGCGAGCCGATCCAGACCGACCTGGAGCAGGTGCGCGTCCTCGCCACGGGCGAGACGGTGCTGGTGACCGGCGCCGGCGGCTCCATCGGCAGCGAGCTCTGCCGCCAGCTCGCGCGGCTGGAGCCGGCCCAGGTGCTGGTGATGGGCCACGGCGAGAACTCGATCTTCGACGTGATGGCGGAGCTGACCGAGCGCTATCCCAACCTCGACGGCGGTCCCGATCATCGGCGACGTGCGCGACCGGGAGCGGATGCGGCTGATCTTCGAGCGCTACCGGCCCTACGCGGTCTTCCACGCGGCGGCGCACAAGCACGTGCCGCTGATGGAAGAGAACGTCGCCGAGGCGATCACCAACAACGTGCTCGGCACCCGGAACGTGGCGGAGCTGTCGCGCCGAGTACGGCGTCGAGCACTTCGTGCTGATCTCGACCGACAAGGCGGTCCGCCCCACCAACGTCATGGGCGCGACCAAGCGGGTCGCCGAGCAGATCGTGCAGGAGATCGCGGAGACGCACCGGCCGGAACTTCGTCGCGGTGCGCTTCGGCAACGTGCTGGGCAGCCGGGGCAGCGTGGTGCCGACGTTCCTCCGCCAGATCCAGACGGGCGGCCCGGTCACCGTGACCCACCCGGAGATGCGCCGCTACTTCATGACGATCCCGGAGGCGGTGCAGCTGGTGCTGCAGGCGGGCGCGATCGGGAAGGGCGGGGAAGTGTTCGTGCTCGACATGGGCGAGCCGGTCAAGATCCTCGATCTCGCCACCGACCTCATCCGGCTGTCGGGCCTCGAGGTCGGCTCCGACATCGAGATCCGGTTCACCGGCACCCGGCCGGGCGAGAAGCTCTACGAGGAGCTGTTCTTCGATTCGGAGAGCGCGCTACCCACCGACCACCCGAAGGTGCTCCGGGCCAAGAACGGCGTGCTGCCGCTCGGGCTCAGCACGGTGGTGGACCTGCTGGTGGACGGCGCGCGGCACGGCTGGACCGACGAGCAGCTCCGCGCCCTGCTGGTCCGGCTGGTGCCCGAGTTCCGGCGCCAGCGACCTCGAGCTCGAGGTGGACGTCGAGGTGGCGCCGGTCTGACCGTGGTCGCGACTCAGCGAGTCGCGACCACCACGATCGTCGTCAGCACGCCCAGCACCTGCGCCACCGTCGCCAGGACGCCCGGCAGGGTGCTCGGGGCTTCCTGAATGATCTTGGCGCGGCACGTAGACCACCGCGCCCGGCTTCGGGCCGGGGCACCCGGTCGGCCAGCAGCGGCTTCCGCTTCACCCCTTCCCGCTCGCCGTTCGGCTGCGTCACGTACGCGTGGCCCTGGTCGCCCGTCTGGGTGTACCCGCCCGCCCGATCCACGTACCAGTCGAGGTTCTTGCCCGGCTCGTAGGCCACCGGTCCCGGTGAGTTGACCGAGCCGCGCACCATGATCACCGGATCGAACTCCGGGATGTGGATCGAGTCGCCGCCCGCGAGCACGACGTTGTCGCGGAAGCCGGGGTCGTCGAGCACCTTCGGCAGGTCGATGCCGACCCGCTCGGGCACGCTCCGCCGCACGGAGTCGCGTCCGCCGCCGTCGGGTAGGGTCGCGGCCCGGCCGGCACCGGCGAGAGCGGATCCCCGCCGGTGGGCCGGCCCCCGGTGTAACGAGCGGTAGAACTGCACGCCCTCGGCGTACGCCTCCGGTCGTGAGCCCTCCCGCCCGCGCCGAGGAGGTCGCTCACCCGGTCGGTCTTCGATAGCAGCGAATAGCGGCCCGGGAACCGCACCTGGCCGGTGATGGCCACGCTGCGCTGCAGCTCCCACCCCGGCTGCCGCATGACCAGCAGGTTGTCGTAGGGCTGGAGCTCGGTGTCCGGCGCTCCGGAGGCCGGAGCGGGCAGGCCCGGCGGGCCGGCGTACGTGTCGCCCGGGCGGCGGCCGAAGACATAGGTCGAATCGAGCGGCACCCGGATGGTGCGCGGCCAGCGCGCCCGGCGTGGAGTCCTCGGGCGAGCCGCGCGATCTCCGCCTCGCCGCAGCCACGCGTCCGGCGTCAGGCCGTCGGCCAGCAGCACCGCGTCGCGGACCGTCATGCCTTCGCGGTAGGGGACCCGACCCGGCTTCCGCACCGCGCCCACGACCGCGACGTAGCGCTCGGCCCGGAACGTGGACCGGGAGAAGACCCGGATCTCGTCCTCCTCGTCCAGCACGATGTCGTCGGTGACGGCGCCGGTGGAGTCGCGGAAGGACGACCGGAGCTGGATCATGCTCGAGTCGTCGCGCACCCGGGTGACCAGGATGCGGTCGAGGTATACGTCGGGCTTGGGTCCGCCGGCGAGCCGGATCGCGTCGCTCAGCTTCATCCCGGGCGTGTGGCCGACCTCGCCTTCCACCCAGACGTTCCCCTTCACCGTCACGAAGCTCGCGAATCCGATCGGCGACGCCATACACCGTCACCGAGTCGCCCGGGGCCATGGGCAGGGCGGGCGCGTCGCCGGCGTCGAACTGATCCGCGCCCACGGCGATTACGACGCGCGCCCGGCCGCCCGACCCGCGCGACGCGGGAGGCAGCACCCGGTGGATGGTGACGCGCGCCTGATACGCCGTGGGGTCGAAGCCGCCCGCGTACCGAACCAGGTCGCGCAGCGTCTCGTTCGGCCGGAGCTCGTAGATCGCGGGCCGCTGCACCTTGCCCGCGACCTTGGCGAAGCCGCCGTGCACCGGGACGAACACCACGTCGCCGGATCTGGAGCCGGAGCGCGGTCGGGTTGATCCCCTGGGTCAGGTAGTCGTAGACGTCCACGCTGTCCACCAGCTTGCCGCCGCGGCGGATGTCGATCCGACGGAAGCTGCCGTTCGCCGTGGGACCGCCCGCGGCATAGAGCGCGTTGAGCACCGTGCCCGCGGCCGAGACCTGGTAGGACCCGGGCCGCACCACGTCGCCCGCCACGTAGATCTGCAGCTTCCTGAGCTTGGCGAGCGAGAGCTGGAACTGGGTCCGGGCGTTCGGCTCCGCGGCGCACGCCGGAGTACACCTCGACCCAGCCGGGCGTAGAGCTGGTCCTCCATCTGGCGCATCGTCAGGTTGGCGACGTGAAGCTGGCCGACCTGGGGAATGACCACGAAGCCTTCGCGGGTGACTTCGAGCATGTGCGCCTGCTCGACGTCGCCGGTGAGGATCAGGACGAGGACATCGCCGGGGCCGAGCTGATAGTTCTCGTCCACCGGGTCCGGCATCCATCGGCTCGAACTGGGTCGAGAGCCGCCGGAAGGTCTCCAGGCCGAAGACCTTGAGGCCCGGCCGGCTGGATCGCCTCGAGCGAGTCCGCCAGCGAGTCGGCCCGGAGCGAGTCGAGATGGCGGTACCGCAGCGAGTCGAGCAGCTGCGCGGACCGAGTCCGACATGGCGAACAGCGAGTCGGACGTCTGGAGCGAGTCGGCCTCCTGCGGCGACAGGATGCCGAGCGCGGTCACGGCGTCGATGCGTGCGGGGGCCGGGACGAACCGGAGCGAGGTGTCGGCGCCCGAGAGGTAGTCGTCGAGGAAGTTCTCGGGATAGCCCGCGGCGCGGAGCCGGGCGCGCACCTGGTCCTGCGACAGACCGGACTGCGCCAGCTTGTCGCGCAGCTGGCGGACCAGGTCGGGCTGGTTCTGCAGAAGGTCTCTGGCCTGATCGGCGTTGGGGAGCTGCTGGCCCGGCCGGACCTGGACCGGCACCTGCGCGGCGCTGCTGCTGATGCGATCGGGAGGAGGAACGCCAGCGTGCAACCGGACACGAGGGCGCGAAGGAGTCGCGAGGCGCTGATGGGCATGGGGCCTGAAGATCGCTCGTAAGTTACAGGAAGTCAACCGGTTGCGTTAACCGAGGACCGCCAGAATTCGAGGGTCTTTCCCGCGATCGCGGCGTCGGTGAAGTCGCTCATCACGCGTCTCCGACCCTCGGCCGCGAGCCGCTGCCGCTCGGACGGCTCGTCGTGGAGGCGCTGCAGTGCCTCGGCGATCGCCCCCACGTCCTCCTCTGGCACGATGATGCCCGCGCGCCCGACCACCTCGGGAAGCGCGCCCGCCGCGCTGGCGATGACAGGCACGCCGTTCGCCATCGCCTCCATCGCGGCCCGAGGCACCGCCTCGACCCACCGTGGCGCCGTACGCGACGGCAGCACCAGGCAGTCCAGCCGCGGCCACACCTCGTCCACGCGCTTGCCGGGGCAGGGCGCCGAGCCAGGTCACCCGGCCCGCGATGCCGAGCCGTTCGGCCAGGCCCTCGAGCTCCTCCTGCGCGGGACCGGTGCCGACCACCGTGATCGTCCAGCGCCCTACCAGCTTCACACAGGAGCGGAAGAGGAGGTCGAGCCCCTTCTCGGGCATGAGCCGGCCGAGGAACCCGATGGTGAGGCCGGCCGGCTCACGCTGGGCGGTCTGGAGCGGCAGCCCCACCCCGAGTTGCGGGATCACCTGATGCGGGAGCCTGGGATGCTGCCGGACCGCCAGCTTCTCGGCCAGCTCGTTGACGGCCAGGATTCCCCTGGCGCCGCCCAGCACCCGCTTGCGGCGCAGCCGACCCAGCGTACCGTGGCCCTCCGCGATGCTCTCACGCGTCAGCACGACGTAGGGCACTCGCAGACGGCGGGCCAGGGCCGCGGTCATCGCCGCGGCCCGGGTCCATGGCTCCTCCTCGATCTGAATCAGCTCGGGCCGGAAGTCGGTAAAGAGCTGCCGGAGCGCGCCGCGGTTCCAGGCGGGGTCGGCACCGGGGGCCGTGTCGCCCTTGATGGCGATGGGGACGGTGCGCACCCCGCCCTCGTCTCCCCAGACCGTCTGCTGCTCGGCCCCGAGGCCGACGGGTGACCAGCGATCGGGTACCGCCGCCGCCACCGAGACCCCCAGGCCCGCCAGCGCCTTGAGCTTGCCGCGGGTCGCCGGGTCGGCGTAGGTGCGGGAGACGACGATGGCCCGCACCTCAGCGCACCAGCGGGGCCAGGGCCGACACGATGCGATCGGCCGCGTCGCCCGAGCCGTAGGCGGTGCGGTCCCAGGTGCCGCCGCCGCTCCAGCGCCGCCGGTGCTCCCCGATCGCGCGGGTGAGCGCCGCCGGATCGGCCGGGTCGATCGGGATGTTGGCACCCTGCTCGACCGTCTCGATCCATTCGGTCTCGCGTCGCAGAGTGACGCACGGTGTCCCCATCCAGTACGCCTCCCGCTGGAGGCCCCCGGAGTCGGTGAATACCATTTCCGCCTCCTTGGCGAGGGCGAGGCTCTCCAGATACCCGACCGGAGGGACCACGGACAGCCCACCGCTGAATCGCGGCGCGATTCCCGCTGCGTCGAGGGCGGCGCGGGTCCTGGGGTGGAGCGCCAGCAGGACCGGCCGGTCGAGGGAGTCCAGCGCCTCCAGCGCGCCTCGGAGCACGTCGGGGCGGTCGGTCAGCTCGGCCCGATGCACGGTGGCGAAGCAGAAGGCCCCGGTCGTGCCCCCGGGGCGAGGCGGCTCCGGCAGATGGCCGCGCCGGGCGAGGAGCGAGTCGTAGGCGACGTCGCCGGTCTCGGCGATCACGGCGTCCTGGCGCTCGCGCTCCACCCGCCGGGTCGCGCGGGCGGATGGGGTGCACAGCACGTGGGAGATCGCGTCGACCACGCGGCGGTTGATCTCCTCGGGCATGAGGGCGTCATCGGCGCGGAGCCCGGCTTCCACGTGGACCACGGGAATACGGAGCTTGGTCGCGGCGAGGGCGCAGCCCAGGGTCGAGTTGGTGTCGCCGATGACGACGACCACCTGGGGGCGGTGCTCCTGCAGACACTTCTCCGCGCGCACCAGCACCGCCGCGGTCTGGTCCGCGTGTCCGGCCGACCCGACGTCGAGAATCGCGTCCGGGGCGCGGACGCCGAGCTGCTCGTAGAGCAGGGCATTGAGCTCGTAGTCGTAGTGCTGCCCCGTATCCACCGCCACGACCGCGTAGCCCGCCTCGAGCCGCGCGCGCAGCAGGGCCGCCTTGATGACCTGCGGGCGCGTGCCGTAGCAGAGCGCGATCTGGGTGCGGGGCATGGGTTGGGGGTCAGGGTAGCCGCGAGAGGACCTGGGTGCCGTAATCTGTCGCGGGCGGCCGTCCCGACCAAGGGGCGGCGTTGACACCGGTCGCCGTCCATAGTGAACTTGGCAAAACTCCGATGCGTATTCTTCATCTCGCGAAGTACTACTGGCCGCGGTCCGGTGGCATGGAGCGCGTGGTGCAGAGCCTCGCCGAGGGGGCCGCGAGCCTGGGACACCAGGTCGAGGTCGTCGCGGTGGAAACGGTCGGCCGCGCCGGAAGCTCGGGCCGCCAGCGCTCGTCGGTCACTCGGGCGTTTTCGCTGGCCGCGCTCGGCACCCAGGAGATCGCGCCGGGGTACATCGCCGCGGCGTGGAAGCGCGCCGACATCATCCACGTGCACCACCCCCACCCGCTCGCCGACGTCGCCTGCCTCCTGCGGGCGCGCCGCACTCCCATCGTCGTCACCCAGCATGCCGATTCGCGGCGGTCGGCCTACCGGCCGGTCACCCGCCTGGTGCTGCGGCGCGCGGCCGCGGTCGTGGTGCCGAGCCGCGCGCACCTCGCGCTCTCCAACGAGCTGATCGGGTTCGAGTCCAAGGTAGAGGTAATCCCCTTCGGGATCGATCAGGCGAGGTGGGAGATGGTGCCGCCGCCGCCTCCGGGGGCCGCGCCGCGGGCAATCTTCATCGGGCGGCTGGTCGGCTACAAGGGGCTCGACATCCTGCTGCGCGCGCTGGAGCGGGTGCCCGAGCTGCGACTCGATATCGTCGGGTCGGGACCCGAAGGTCCGCGACTCCGGACGCTGGCGCAGGCGCTCGCGATCACCGACCGGGTCCGCTGGTATGGAGAGTATCCCGACGAGGATCTGCCGCGCCGCATGGCGGACGCGGATTTCCTGGTGCTTCCGTCGGTGACCGTGGAAGAGATGTTCGGGCTGGTGGCGCTGGAGGCGATGGCGGCAGGGCGGCCGGTGATTACGACCGCCCTGCCGAGCGCGGTGCGGGAGGTGAACGTGCCGGGCGAGACCGGGCTGGAGGTGCCGCTCCGCGACGTGGGCGCGCTGGCCCAGGCCCTCGATCGGCTGTCACACGATCCGGCGCTGCGGAAGACCATGGGCGAGGCCGGGCGCAAGCGAGTCGCCAGCCACTTCACCCAGGGCGCCATGGCCGAAAAGCACATCCAGCTCTACGAGCGGATCCGCTCCGAACGGAAGTAGGAGGACCGGGCCTCGCCCCGCGGGCCGACGAACGGGCCGCGCTCATCGACTCGATGTCGACCGGCTGATATGGCGACCGGCCGCCGCAGGACGAAACCCACCGCCATGATATCCGGCTCCGCCCCGACCCGCTGGTCGGAACCGGACCTCGAATCCGCTATTTGATCGCGCCTTCGTGCCCGGTCAGCCGGCGGAGCAGCGCGGTCTGCCCGGCGTGATAGGCCTGGTGGAACATCACGGTCGTGATCAGCGTGCGCACCGTCTCGTTGGGGTTGCCGGTCGGACTACTGGCCGGCTGGTCCAGCGACTCGGGCGAGAGCGCCGCCAGACCCGCCTCCACCCGCTCGTTGGCCTGGCCCCACGCCGCCAGCAGCTTGCTGAAGTCGAGCGCCTCGTTGGGGTCGGTGATGGGCTTGGCCCCCCGTGCGTAGTGCTCCAGCGTGGTGGTGCCCAGCACCGGCTCCTGCCCCAGCATCGGAAGGAAGCCGTCGTAGACGGACAGCAGGTGGCCCAGCACCCAGTTGAGGCAGTTGCCGCCGGGCTGGGGCTGCACCAGGCTGTCCGCGTGCGTCAGGCCGCGCATATTGATTCCGGTCACGTCGCGAGACCATGCGAGCCTGCTGGCGCCACTGGTCGATCTCGGCCGACACGGTCGCTGTTCTGGTCATGCTGGTCTCCTAGGTCAGTGTCGCGCGGCGACGGCGCCGCCGACAATGGTACGAAACCGTACTATTTCCCCGCAATATTCGCCGGCCGCGACCGGGCGCCGTCAAGGGGCATCGACGGCTGCCGGTCGGACGTCGTATATTACCGAAGTCGTAGCACATCTTCGTCCCCTCCCCCGACTCCGAGTCCGCCATGGCCCTCGACTTCCTGAGCCCGCTGCACAAGGCGTCCCGCCAGCTCTCGGTCTACCTGGAATCGCAGACGCGCGACCTGGGCGTGAGCCCGTCCGAGGGTCACGTCCTCACCTATCTCCGCCGCTACGCCCCCGCGCCGATCGGCGAGCTGGTGCGGGTGTTCGGCATCAAGCAGTCCACCTTCACCAGCCTGCTCGACCGGCTGGAGCGGGCGGGCTGGTGCGACGCACGGTGAATCCCGACGACCGTCGCTCCTTTCTGATCCACATCACGCCGGCCGGCATCGAGCTCACCAATCGGCTTAACCGCTGTCCTGGAGGCGCTGGAGCGGGATCTCCGGTCCCGACTGAGCGCTCGGAGCGTGCAGGGGTTCCGGGCCGTGATGGCGGCGGTGGATGAGATGACGCACGTGCGGCTCCGCGAATGACGAGCGAATCACTGATTCCGCCGCAAGCCCACCTCGCTCCCGCTATCGGTCACGCTCGTAGTGGAGGCCCACCACGCCGGTCGGATACGGCGTCGCGGACCGCAGGCGGAACGTCGAGTGCACGCCGTTCGGGCAGCACCCGCTTGCCGCTGCCCAGCGTCAGCGGATACACGAGCAGGTGCAGCTCGTCGACCAGGTCGTGCTGCGAGCAGCGCGTGGACGAGCTGGCTGCTGCCGTCGGTCAGGATGTTCTTGCCCGGCTGCGCCTTCAGCGCGCGCACCGCCTCGATCGACGTTGTCGCGGATGATCGTCGTGTTGCGCCAGATCGGCTTCTCGAGCGTCTTCGACACGACGTACTTCTTCGGCGCGTTCATCATGTCGCCGAACGGGTCGCCGGCCGGCATCGGCTCGAACGCCTCGGCGTGGGTCACGTAGGTGCGCCGGCCGAGCAGGAACGCGTCGGCACTCCTGCATCAGCGCGCCGAAGGCTCTCGCCGATGTCGTCGTGCCAGTAGGGCATGCGTCCAGCCGCCGTGCTCGAACCCTCCGTCGCGATCCTCGTCCTTGCCGCCCGGCGCCTGCATCACGCCGTCCAGCGTCACGAACTCGGAAACAATGAGCTTTCTCATGAGAGCCTCTCGCTTGGTGTCCACATTCGAGCTTCCACCCATGTGTCGAACGGCCGCTTCCGTTTTCGACATCGACACACCTTCCGGGGGGAGCGCGCCCGGTGCGCGGTATCATTGCGCCTTGTCCATCCGCTTGCCCCGTCCCATTTTTCGCCCACTGCGGGCCCTTAGCTCAGTTGGTTAGAGCAGCGGACTCATAATCCGTAGGTCCTGGGTTCGAATCCCAGAGGGCCCATTAGAGCTTCAGGTGCGGGCGTCGTATCCTGAAGTACCTCTAAGAGTACCTGCGGGTCTCGCCTCATTCGGCTGGTGGCCCATCCCCAGAAGGAACCCTGTATGGCAACGCTAGGCACGACGTGAAGGAAGAGGAGCTTCACCGCCATCGCTCAAGGAATTCTGGATGGGTCGTTCCCGTTGATGCCGGGTTGCTATTTGGAGGTTTCGAGCGCGTGCTTGGGGCAGAGCCGAGAGGATTGACCAGCAGCGATTCGAAAAGGCGTGAGACGCGCGGCGTACCCTATAGGCTTGAGAGCCAAATGGGCGGTTGACCTGGGTGTGCCGGTGGTCCGAAGCCGAAGTCGGGCCGGAGGCCGAGGGCCAAGCAGAAAGTTCATGTGCTCGGCCAGGCCTTCAGCTGGAATCGAGACGCTATCTCGAAGCCAAGCTGTCCTCCGCCTTCCGTCGATTCCCCCTCCGCGCGGTCCAGTCGCCGCAATAGCATGTTCGCGAAGCCGCGTGGCTCAGGCTGCTCTCAAGTCTCCGCCACCGCCTCATGGCCGCGAGTTGGGAAGCCCACGGCCACCCCCGCGAACAGGAATCGGTAGGACTTCTGCTCGTCCCGCTCGGTCATGGTGGTGCAGGGCGTCAACTGGATCTTAGGCGCGTCGTCCTTGAACGCCTCCATCATGAGCCTCGCCGTCTCGGCAGTGCACTCAGCCGCTGCACCTCTTGGTCCAGATACTTGTACGCCGCGAAGGTCGCCTCGGCGCAGGTCCGCCTCGAACACTCCAGGACCTTGGTCGCGAACCCCTCGTGAACGTCCCGCACGACGAAGGGGTGCTCGGCCTTCTACGCCGCGGGTTAGATAATGCATGATCTAAGATGTTCACCTATCAACACTCTAAGCAACGCCGAACTACTATTCGCGGGAACTCATAATCCGTCGGTCGTTGGTTCGAATCCAACAGGGCCCATTGGACTTAGCTTCTGTTGCTGCGACTCGTCCGGAGCTGATCGTTGAGGCCGTTATTTCGCTGGCGAACCGACCCTAACTGGCAAGCCGACCACTAGCTCGTAAGCCAACCGGCGAAGGCCAACCATAAGGGCGTGCCCGAGATCATGAGGCGCAGCGGCTGCGAGGCCAGGATCACCAGCCCGCCCCAGATCGTGGCGGGATGAACCTTCCTTCTGGTCGCGAGATCGTAGACCAGCATCGCCACGATGAACAGGTCGGTGAGTCCGAAGAATGCCGGGGGCCCCACTGGACGCACGAAGGGAAGCCGCGCGATCGGCGCGCTCGTGAGCGCGATGGTCCCGAGCGTCATCACCGCTTGTGCGTGTCCGCCCGGTTCCGAAGCACCAGGCCTGCGCCGATCAGCATCGCGAACACTACCATATCGAAGAGTGGCACAGCCAGGAACGAGAGCGGCGGCACTCCGGGAATCGGGGACGAGCCGCCGCCCTTGACCCGCAGGATGGCTGTGGTGGTTCCCATGATCAGCAGCAACGCGGCCAGCACGGCGCCGCCCACCCCGAGCTTGCGATGCAGATCGGTGCGATCAGTGGCGACCAAGGTCGTCTGGGCCAGGAAGAGCAGCACCCAGGAGGTGAACACCAAGCCATGGATGTGCACGTGCAAGCTCAGTTCCGGCGTGCCGTAGTAGGCCTTGAGGAAGTAGCTTCGCGAGAACCCGAGGAACACGGTGATGAGGACGGCGATGGCCACCCCCACGTAGAAGCGGCGGGTGCCCCGCCTGGTGCCGGCGACTGAGAGGTTCGCGGTCATCCCGATCTCCCTTTATGTGAGATCCAACGCCACATCGAAACTCGCGGTATATCCCTCTTGGCAGGGACCACCGACAACAACGCCCCAAAATCCGGCCCGGCACATCAGGGAGGCCATCTGTCGGGCTGCGGAGCTCGCCACCGATGGAAATCCGATCGATCAGCCAATTCGTGGAATACTGGGACAACCTCCTGGCCCCATCCCAGTTCCTCCAAGAAGTCGTCCAAGAATTCGAGGCGAAGCCTAGCCTCCTTGAGGGGGGTGCAAGTGGGCTTTGTGGTACCTGGATTTGGTACCTAGGCTCCGCAGGTTGGCGAGGATTTCAATAGATCTGATTGGTCGTGAGGCGAGCAGTAAGTCGTTACTAAATGTGCCTTACCAGCCCTCTGGCTCAGTTGGATAGAGGAGCTCCGACCTCATAATCCGTAGGTCGTTGGTTCGAATCCAACAGGGCCCACTGTTCCCAGCCGCCCCGCGGTCCGCCTCCCCGGACCTGTGGTTCCAGTTCACCGTTTTCCCCGACCCGTCGATCGAAACGTGGTTGAATGCTCGCGAGCGCCCTCCCGTTACAGTCAGCATCAGGTCCTTCCGGCACCCGCCTCGCACAGGTCGAGATAGCCGAGGGCGAGGTACATGTATGGCATGCGTGCCTGGACGTCGATGCCCGACGACTGGAGGCGCTGGCCGGAGCGCTTCATCAGGACGAGCTGGCCCGTGCGGCTCGATTCCGTCTCGCGCGCGACCGGGACCGGTTCGTGGCAGGCCGAGGCTTGCTCCGGGAGATCCTCGGGGCGGTACGTCGGCGCGGCCCCCTCCTCATTGCGGCTCGCATATGCCAGCGGCGGCAAGCCCTATCTGCTGCCGCTGCGATCCGCGATGCAGTTCAACGTCTCGCATTCGGGTGAGCGGCTGGTCATCGCGGTCGCATGGGGTCGCCGGCTGGGGGTGGACATAGAGCGGTTTCCCTCCCTGGACACGGTAGATGCCGTGTCCGCCCAGGTCTGCTCGGAGGGGGAGCTGGAGGCCATCCGTAGGATGGACAGGTCGCGGCAGCAGGCCGAGTTCGCTCGGCTGTGGACTCGCAAAGAGGCCTACGTCAAGGCAGGCGGCCGCGGCCTCGGCGCCCCTTTGAATCGCCTCGACGTCGCGACGCTGCCGGCCCACGCAATGGTTTTCGAGTCCGCGTCGGGGGACTGGGCCGTGGATCCGCGCTGGAGCCTGCAGACCCTGCAGGGGAACGCGTCGTCGGCGTGCTGCGTGGCTGTCGAGGGCGGCGGCCGGATCGAGTTCCGCCTGCTTGCCGCCGACAGACCCCAGATATAGGTTCCCGCTCCCGAACCGTCGGGCGATTAGCTCAGCTGGTTAGAGCGCGCGCCTCACATGCGCGAGGTCGGGGGTTCGAGCCCCTCATCGCCCATCCGACTCAAGAGGAGAGCCCCGCAGAGTGTTGCGGGGCTCTCGTCGTTGCCGTCGTGACAATCTAGGCCCGCGTTCTGTGTCAGAGGATGTGCCAGTCCACATCAAAGGCGACTACCCCCCTCCGGCCCCCTTTCACTTGACAGCTACTTGACTGGGAGCGACTAGGGTCTGGCCAACAGTGCTCGGCCAGGCATTCCTCAGGCCAAGCCCAGCTTGCTCCTCTCAGGCGAGGGTAGATCTATGCAGTATCGTGAAGCTCGCTCCGGCTCGGCGATGCCTTGGTCTACATGCAGAGGCTCCGGAACTACCTTGCGGTGCTTACCCCCGCCTTAGTGGCAGCCTTGGCGTGCGGCGAGGTGGTCGAGGCTCCGCTCCAGCTTCCGAGAGCGCGTTCGCCCTCGCGACGAGCGCCGCATTGGCGTTCCGGCAGGTGAGCGCCGGAGATGCCCACACCTGCGGTGTGACGACGGACGACCGGGCCTACTGCTGGGGGATCAACGACTTCGGCCAGTTGGGCGACGGTACTATCACCGAGCGCGTGAGGCCGGTCCCGGTAGCGGGCGGGCACCGATTCCGCCAGGTGATGGCAACCGTCCTGAGCACCTGCGGCGTGACGAACACCAACCGGCTCTATTGCTGGGGGGACCTCGTAGGCAACACGCCGGTACCTCTTTTCGCGGCACTGCGGTTCCGACATGTCAGCGTGAACCGCTATCAGGGAGGGAACCACTGTGGCGTGACCACGGAGGACCGGGCCTACTGTTGGGGAAGCAACTACTACGGCCAGCTCGGCGACGGGACTACCATCTCCCGCGGCACGCCGGTGCCGGTGGCGGGTACGCTCCTCTCCGCGAGGTGAATGTCGGGATATTTCTCCGCCTGCGGCGTGACAACGACGGACGTGGCCTACTGCTGGGGACTCAATTCGGACGGTCAACTCGGCGACGGTACGACCACCAACCGGAAGACGCCCCGCCGGGTAGAGGGCGGCCTCCGCTTCCGTCGTCAGCATGGGGGACTACAAAGCCTGTGGCGTGACGACCAGCAACAGGGCTTACTGCTGGGGAAACGGTTCAACGGGCGTACTCGGTGATGGCCTGGATGAGAGTCACATGAGGCCGTCCCCGGTAGCCGGGAACCTCAGCTTTCGACGGGTGAACGCGGGTGGGGCCCACACTTGTGGCGTGACCACGACCAACCAGGCCTATTGCTGGGGCTGGAACTTCTACGGACAAGTAGGCGATGGCACGAGGACGGGTGACGCCGGCAGCAGCTGGCATAAGGCTCCCGTAGCCGTAGCCGGGGGGCTCTCCTTCCAGGACGTGCTGGTCGGGGGTGTACATACCTGCGGCCGGACGAGTTCCGCGGACGCCTACTGTTGGGGGCTAAACCGATATGGTCAACTGGGCGTCGGGGGCAGAACCCTGCGCTTGACGCCCACGGCTGTTCTCGGGCCGAACTGAATCTCGGAGCGGACGCACGGAACCGGGAGGACGGACAGAGGAGAACGCGCGACGGTGCGCGGCGCGTAGCGGCCGTCGCTGGCCTGACATGCGCGAGG